>NZ_NHTN01000025.1 GCF_002167005.1 Indiicoccus explosivorum | reverse complement strand
CGGCGGCGGCTGTTGGTAAACGCCCGGTTCAATCTGTCTCAATACGCTCGCCCCTTTACGTACGTTTAGAACGCCGCTGACGGCTTCCGAAGGTTTCTGGGCCTGACGGACTGCCCCGCGGCTAATTCACCGCCTGCAACGCCGAGAATCGGCTGTATAGCCGGCTAACCGCCCTTTAATCGTCCTTAGTTGTTCCGGTATTTGCGCAGCTGGTACTCGCGATTGTAGCCGCGTTTCTTTTTGCGCCGGTGATGCGCCCCGCACGAGCTGCAACGCTCCTGCCGGTTGGACTTCGGTTCGAACGGTTCGCCGCAGTCTGCGCACGCTTTGCCGGCCGTGGCCGCCTGGCCGATCGACGCCTCGTATTTAAGCGACAGATCCGGGTCAGCCGGCAGCACCGACTCGCGGCCGTATTTGCATCGGTACGGCACGTCGTGCATGAACGGGCAGAGGCGCCCGCTTTCCGTTAAGTCGAGCAGGCACTTGCCGTCCTTGTCGTAATTGGCGCAGTTGCGCTTGATGAAGGCGGCGGTTGCTTTGTCCGGCATCACGAGGCGTCACCCCGTTCCCTTTCGGCGTACTCCGCCAGTTCTGCGGCTTCAGCGCGAAGGGTTTCCGCCACGTTGTCGATTTCCGCTTCAGTGACCGGCCGTTCTGCGAGTCTTTCCGCAAAGTTACGAACAAACTGGCGCCATAGCTGATCCGTGAACGCGTCGCTCTGCTGATACCAGTCGTAAACATGCTTATTTCCTTTTTTGATGTTGCACGTATGGCAGACGACCTCGAAGTTAAGCAGGTGATTGACGCCGCCTACAACCGTTTTAAATCCATAAATATGTTCCGCGGTCGGCTTCTCCTGCCCTTCGTCCATGCCGATCGAGCAACCGCAGTACGGACAGTTCGTGCGCTTCTCGAACAGCGCGAGCACGTCTGTAAATGTTAAATTCGACGACAAGCCGAGCTGTCGGCACTTGTGAACCGATTTATCGTAGGCTTTGCGTGCACGCCCTCGCAGTGTGCCGTTTCGCTTTGCGTTGTACTTGCTGTGTGAGGCGAGGAATTTATCGTAGTTCGCTTCCCGCCATCCTTTTACGCGTTTCGCATTACAATCGCGGCAATACGACTGGTGGCCGTCCTTCGCATGTTTGCTGCGGTGAAATTCGGTTAGGGGCTTGTCTGTGAGGCACTGCGGGCATCGTTTATGGTTTTCCATTTCGCACCATCCTGTTAGCTGTTTAGCATGTATTTTTCTCCGTGGCTCCGATTAGTAGTCCAGTGTTTTCTCATAAGCGGCAATGAACGTGAAGAAAGAGTCGTCGATCGGGAACTCGCGTGCATACTTCGCCCGTATTTCTGCCGTAGGCTGCCGGTGACCGTTCTCGATGGCTGATATAGTGGCCGTGCTCGTGTCCAGGGCGTTTGCCATGCTCTGCACGCTTAACCCTTTCCAGAGGCGCGTATATTTGAAGTTGTTAAATTTATTGCTTTTCACCTTAAAAACCCCCTTTTGTTTCGTTAACTCCCGTTAAAAATGGGGCACCTGCCCCGTCATATTATTAGGGGGAAAGTACCCCGATAAACCGCGCCATTACGCGATTCTTCGGGCATTTTTTGCGGGAATATATGCCGCCTCAGCCTCCGCTTTCGACTTGAAAACACGCATTTCTCCGATAGGTGACCGGTCGTTCTTAACCGGCACAAACCGTTCAGGTTTATTGCGGTCTTTCTGCTTCTCGATGTCCTCCGCAGGCGTCGCGTTTTCATGGTCGCGGACGGAATCGCCTACCGAATCGCTCTGCCGCGGCAAGTAGTAATGAACCGGCAGATAGGATCCGGTCTGCTTGAAACGGGTTTCGGCGTTCTTAGCGTCCGTTTTGCAGCCTTCGCAGCAGTAACCGGCGTCGATCCGCTTCGTTTTCTGCCCTTTGAAGTTCGACCGCAGCACCGGAAAGTAGTTCAGGCAGAATTTATGCCGGCATCTGCGCCACTTCTTGCGCTCGTCCCGGTAGTCGTCCCACGTTACAATGGCGTCCAGTGTCGCCCAGGCCGCCGTACCGAACGCCTGAAGCCGCAGCATGAACAAAAGCGTCGACGCCTCGATCATGTCCTTGTAATCGCTGTAGAGCGACGTCAGCGGGTAGTCAGCGCGTTCTACATAGCCGCGGCAGTAAACGGGCGGGTCTGCGCGTATGGCCGCCTGTTCGGCGCGTTCTGAAGCGAGAATGAACGCATTGGCGGTGCCTTCGAGCGTGGTGACGGGCGCTCGCTTCAGGCGGACGTCGTCGACGTTGGTGTATTGCGTTAAGTCGGTGAGTTTTCGTTGTGGGAAATCTTTGCTCGGTATGAAGCGGTGGGTTGCTTTAAGTTTGGTGAGTTGCTTGAAGGTGATCGTGAGGACGAAGCGTGCAGGGGCTTGATTGGACGGCCTGACCCGAAAGACGCGGAATCTCTTATCCCGTTTCGATAGTTTCTTGGCGAGTGACATAGAGACTTCGTATTTGATTGGCATTGTAGCTGGCATGTGGTTCCCCCTGTTTGGCTGATTTTTGGTGATGTACGCGTAGCAGTTACGCGTGTCGGATATCTCTTGTTCTTCTTTGAAGAAAGAACTATCGATCAATACCTGTACCGGATATACCGTTATTATTTACATCGTTGTGACGTCTGCTTGCAGGCGGCACTATCTCTTAAATCTCGTTTGTAAATCTAGTTACGTAAGTTTCGTTTATGCGTCATAATTACGCGTACATAAAGACGCCATTTACGTGTGTGTATGGTCGTCATTTACGCGTGTATCCCTTTCCCGGCGGAACTGTTCGAGGCGTTCCAGGCCTTCTTCCGACCGCTTCTTAGCCGTTTCACGTAAGCCCAGCATTCGTTTTAGGGCTGACGGATTGGCTGCGTAGAAGTCGTCGGGCGAAAGTGGTTCCAGCGGCACGTACTTCCCCGTCTTCGGCCTGACGATTAAGCCGGCCGTTATGAGGTCGCGGATATGGAGGCCGGTCGTTTTCGATGATTTACCGTAATCGACGGCCAGCCGTTCGACGCTCGGCCACGCTACGCCGGTATCCACATTGAAATAGTCGATGATGAGGGCGTAGAGAAAGAGTTTGTCGGCGCTCATGGCGTCGTGATGGACGTAGTGGCGGGCGTTGGATGGAATCGGAATGAACTTCTGACCGTTGGCGCTAGGGTTCGACTTATTGAATGCGGGGCGATTTCCGCTGTTTTGGCTGTTTGACATTGTTTTTGCCTCCGTTTTGAAAGATTTTTTGTAGATCCGCTTCGACTTCTGGCGTATTTTTGAATTTAAACGTTAAATAGCCGGGCGTTTGCGTAGATTCTGCGGCGCCGACGCATTCGTGACCGAGCCGTATCAGCGCGTGAGCGACGTTGACCGACCGGATAAACTTGTATAAATATTGCGGTTGCTGTGCGTGCATGATTTCACCCCCCTTCGATGATTTTTGTTCCTACTTGTATCTAACCGCTCGAATACAGATTGGTACGTTTTTCGTGAAAAATTACAGGTTTCATTCTCATCTCCTTTTTTGCTCTCATAAGAATCTAACGAGCCAAACTGTTTTGGGGAGTTTTTCACCAATTTTTTTGCCTACACTGATATATCACCGCTCAGATGCGTTTTGGTTACAAATTCGCTAAATTTTTTTCTCTACACTTGTATATCCGACGCCAAACGGAAACTCGGAGGTTTTTAGGCAAAAAAATAACCGATCAGTTGGCGGGCTGACCGGCGGTGCTTGGCGGCTTCTTTATTCAGTCGTTGTGGCCGTGTATATCGTTCGTAGCGGCCCGCGACACGGCCGTCATGTAATCGACCGCATTCATGTCCGCCAGCTGCAGCGGATCCGCCCCGTCGAGCACCGGCACCTCAACGACCGCGTAATCGTCTTCAGCGACGACGGTCAGCTGGTTGTCGGCCGTCAGACTGTCGGCCAGCCTGCGGTTGCGCACGGTGAACCAGTTCCAGGCGTCCGGGTACGTGACAAGCAGCGTCGAATCGCCGAACAGGTAGCCCGGCTGCTCGTCCGTGCCGCCGTCGTCCAGTACGAAGGTGATGCGTACCTTGACCGCCTTCACAGCTCGACGCCCCCGTATTCGGCCATGAGCGCAAACACTTCGACGGCTTCCATCGTGTCGATGTCGTCAACGAGCTGGCGTGTAGCGTCGTTTAGGGCGAGCACAGCAAGCGTCTTCTGGCTGCCGTCCCCCTTGAGGACTTCGATGCCCATTGCGTCGGCATCGTGATAGATGACCGCGTGAACGTCGTTAAACAGCCGGATTGTTTCGTAACGATCGGCGGCAGGCCGGTTGGTAAATGTAAAAGCGAGGATGCCGCGGTCTTCCGTGGTGGTTTCGTGGGTTACCGTCATTTCTGTTTGCATGAATAATTCCTCCCGAATGTTTGTAGTGGGTGCAAGTGACTCAGCAGTAATACTTCTACACTCAATATATTACTTCTGAAGTAATACGTCAAGGAAATTAAAAAAGTTTTTTCATTTAAAAGTATTACTCCTATAATTCGTCATGTATAATTGAGTTATTAGCCAACCGGAATGGAGGATCTGTATGGGGTTCGTATTCAAGCTGGAAGAAGTTCTGACGGAGTTAGGTGCCACGCGGAATGAATTGGCGGTGGAATCGAAGACGCGGCCAGCCAGCCTGCTCGAAATGTATCGCGGCAACACTAAGCGGATCGAACTGGCAACAATGGAAAAGATACTCGATACGCTGAACGATTTCGCAGCCGCTAAAGGCATCGGAAAAACGTACACGCTCGACAGTATTATCAAATATGAACGAGACGCCCGCTGATTCTGCTGCAGGCGTTTTTGTTTGTGAAAAATTGGCCGTCCTGCGCTCCTTTTACGTACCGTTACCGGCCAGCCGCGAGTTAAATGCGTCTGAGGCGCAATGTCAGCGGTATTTTATGTCATAATTTGCTTAAAAGGGCGGAGAGTGGTTCGTGTGGAATTTCTTTTCGGAGTAGTCGTATGGGCAGTTTTTATTTTTGGTATTGGTGCGATCGTCGTCGGATCATTCGGGAAAAAGCGGCCACGACCGGTCAAACTGTCATCCAATACGGAAGCTGCGCAAGGCTTCGCGTGGGTGAAAGACGAACTAAACGAGATATCGCGTCTGTATCGGCACGGGGAAATCGAAGAAGACGAATATATTGACCGCATGACGTCAGCGTTGGTTTACCGCAGCAGGATCCAAGCGATACACGGGGTGACCGAGGCGCAATGCCAGCACTTTATCGACATGTACCGGACGACCATCGATGAAGAAACCGAACCGCAATTAAAAAAGCCCCGCGATTAGCCTGCGGGGTTAGTCGTGCTCAATCCGTTATATGTATCGCCGTAATCTCGTCGACAGGCAGCGTCCATTCGCCGAACGGATCCGCGTAAGTGAGCGTGCGCTTGCTGACGTCCACGCTGCGTATCGTGCCGCGGTGATGCCGGAAGTGCCGGCCGTGCCACGTCTGCATATAGACGCTGCAGCTGTCCGCCAGTGCCTTCGTGAGCGTGTCGTGAATGCAGGCGCGTTCCTCGTCGGTCAGATACGGTTCGTCCGTCCGATCCGCCGGCCATTGCGTGATGAATAAGCCGTCCCAGTTCGCCATGTCGTTCGCCCCTTTCGTTTGGAACGTATGTTCGTATTATACCCGACGAAGCCAGCGAATGAACCCCTCGGTTTTAAAAAATATTGCGCAAATTTTTTCGGGGCTGAACCGGTTTCTGCATAAAATCGCCTTGGGTCGCGGGCTTTCCGGTGGTGTGCCGGGCGGAACGTCAGATCGGGCGCATTTGCCCCTCGGTTTCGGCATGACTTTCGGATTGAGTAAAGTGAAGACGAGCGGCCCGGCGAGGGTAGTCTTGGAGGGCATCGGATTTTCGCCGGCCGCGGCACCGACCGCAGGAAATCGCTTGACATGCAAGAATATACATAACTCTGTTTTGACCGTTCATTCAAATTCCTCTTTACTTCCGATAATCTATCTTATGTAAACCAAATTAGCGCCCCTGAACGTTGATATGACGGCATTCCGTAAACCGGCGTCCGTTATGCGTGCCCATTTCGGCCATATACACGCCCATTTCGACCGATATGCACGATATGCACCCCATACCCGCCCGTTTTGCGCTGTATAAAACGCTGCATATAAACGGCCTGCAAAACGCCCGGATCTGCCGAATAATGACGCCTGCACCCCCCCATTTTTTCGAGCACGCACGCGGCAGGCGCCCTCTGCACTCGGAATCGCCGTATCTGTAAACGGACGTAAACGCCGCTGCCACTCCGCAAATAGGCGCCCAAAGACATGCACCAGCGGAAATAAACGGAAGAGAGTTGAATCGTCCAGCTAGGATGGCAATGTCGGACCACTAGACCTGTCCTAACTAACATAAGCGTATCCCGATCCTTCAAACTAGAATTTAGACAAAAAAAATACGCCATAACGGCGATACGCGAAAAAAAAGCAAAAAAATTATACATAAATAAGACAGACTATTCTTTTTTGGAAGAATATAGAGTATAATTATTCCGTCTGAAGATAGGGGTGAGAGCTATTCGTGTAAAACTAAACTGAATACGCGACAGGCAAATACTTGAAAGGTAAAGGTATCCGTATGACTTCAAACGAATTGATGCAGCTACTAATGCTACTGGCAACAATGGGGTTGTTGGCAGTAGGCATCGTCACGGTAACAATACTGCTTCTGGGATAGGATAAGGTAAACATTTGATGGACTCCGTGGGGACGGGGTCCTTTTTTTTTAATTGTTTTAAAACTAATTATTATAACACCGTAAACCCTTAAAAATAGCGACATAGAGACATCATAAAGCTAATGTACTTTATGTCACTAATTGATTTTACGGATACCGCAATCCGTTGTCAACAGATTAGTATAGTCATAATTATCTATTTTGAAAACAATAACTAAATACTTTGACCCTATTCTGTTTAAAAGAGGCCGTATGACCCAATTTTCTTAGGTGTATTTTATTTTTCTTTAAAGATTATTACCTTCTGTAACTCAGTACAGCAGGTATTTTAACGTCACCGAAAAACCACCCGCAAGCACAGGCGTTAACTGGCAAATACTTCCTCGGCTAATTGGCGCACGTATAGCGCTTTGGTCGTCCGTTGTGTGGCGCGGTACAGCACCGCCATTAAATTACGCACCTTGCCCCGTTTATAGGCGTGCATGACGCTGAGAACGGCGTCCCTGTAGGCGTCTTCATGGTGTTCGAACGCGATAGACCGATCGACGCTCGCTTTTGCCCGCAGCATGACGCCGTAGGCGGTGTAGAGTTCGTCTGTATCAAAGAATGGCGCAAGTGTATTCGCCAGCACTGCGGGCAGTTTAACGGTCAGTCCCCGCTTAATCGACTGCGCCGTATCATATGTATTTTGTTGATTTAAAGGAGTTGTGGTTTCTTTCTCGCGTTTAACGGCTTCAGCGCTTGCGGCCGTAGGCTTCTCGGCATCTGCACGGGCGGTCGTCGACGGGCGGTCGTCGATAGGCTCAGCGGGCAGTACGCGAAGGATATTACCGCCGTTGCCGCCGGACTTTTTACGCATGAAAGCGACGCGCTCGACGATGTGCAGGCGTTCCAGCAGGGCGACAGCACGGCGGGTTGTAACCGGAGATTTACCGATCATGCCGGCCAGTGTGTCGATTTTAAGCCAGGCAGCGCCAGGATACTTCACGGCGTGGCGGCTGATGACTTCGAGCGCCTTGATAGCGGTTTCGGTCAGGTTGTAGCGGTGGGTGCGCAGGTGGATCCGAATAGTTTCGTTCATTTCCTCAACGTGTTCGAATGTTTTGTGGTGGCTGAGTACGATGGTCATTACGGTACGCTCCTTTTACGGACGCAAAAAGGGACAACGGTTAAATCGAATTTACTCGACGTAACCACTGTCCCCGAATACATTAACGCAAAGACTGACCGCGAAAATGACGTATTTCCCTTTACAATACCGCTCATATGTCATAAACTGAGGGCATCTATAAAAAGGTGGAGCAAGTGGTGACGTCGGGTGCGGACCGACTTTACCGGTTACAGTGGATTGCAGTCCTCTGTAGCGGCTTCACCTTTTTGCTATTTCCGTGCGATTTAGTTGTTACTAGCGTAACGCTAATACGAAACCTTCGCAATAGTAATTTTTCAGACTTGCGCCACACTGGCGGCGCTCGCATGCCCTTAAACGCCGTCAACCCTTGCCGAATAACCTCGCAAAAAGCCCGCGCCGCTTCGGTTCGGGCGCTTTTTCATTTTCTGCGGAATTTTTTTCAACTTGCGGGGGTATGCGCACGCCGTTCGCGCCCTGTTCGTTGGCTGTTGCGCCGTCAGCGTCCTGCTCATCGTCTTCAGCATCCTCGGCCAGCGCTTCCAGGCGACTAAGCGACGCCAATATGAGCGAGTTCTGCCGCGTCACTTCGGTGAAGGCCTGCCGCAGCTCGGCGTTCTCTTTCCGCAGGGTTTTGATTTCGTCGGCCAAAGCGACGACAAGATCACGGTCGCTACGGATAAGGACTTCGCCGGCTTCGCGCCGTGCCTGTCGTTCGCTCTGCAGCAACGTGCCGGACTTGGCCGCGGCTTCCTTCAGCGTGCTTCCTTCGCTTATGAGCTTTCGCATGTGGCTGAACGCCTTAAAATCGCGCTCATCGTAGAGGCGTTCGCCCTTTTCGTCGTGATTAAACTGTGCGCCGGCGGCTTCCAGCGCGAGTGCGTACTTGCGGACGCTGGACGTGCTGATCTTCAGCAGTTCCGCAATGCTACGGGTGCGATATGTATTCGTTACGGTTGGTTCGATATGTACGTTTTGATCGTCTGCCATGTGCGCACACTCCTCGTTCGTCTGGCGTTCGCGTTGATTACCCCGATTATACGCTGAACCCCGTCATATAAGCAATATGGGGCATTCTTCGGGCGCTCGTCCGGCGCGCGCACGCCGTTCGCACGGCCGTTCGTCAGTCGAGAGCACAAAAAAAGGGCGAGGCAGCCGAAGCCACCCCGCTAATCTACACAAAAAAAGAGAACCGATTAAGGTTCCCTGTTTACATTGGCTGATATTCTATGACGTTTTCTTCCATTAAAATTTGAGTAGCAAAATAGTCGGGGCCAAGATGTTGCGTGGTTGGATCACTAACATCAATGTCACTGATATATTTCGCCATCAAGCCCTCAGCTATACTTCGTTCAACGTCATAAGCTTCCTGCATAAAAGATACGGCATGATTTGTGAATACTTGTTGAGCATTTAATTTTTGTTTGATCATCAACTCACTCAACCCCTTTCTGTGATTAGATTCATATCTACTAATTTCATCATATCACGAATTTCTTGATTGTGTATCGAAAGTTGATCGTCATCTTCATATTTCGGATTTCTAATTTTCTTTAAATACTGTTCTGGGCTTATTTTCCCATTCACATAATCCGAAGTGCTATCCACTAATTCAGTGCCATCTGCGACTCTTCCGTAAACAAAATCAAAAGAGTGTTGCAAGCCTAATTTTTTCCTGTTATCGGCGACGAAATCAGCGAAATCTTTATCAAATTCATGGAAAAAAGCTCCATCGTACTTTTCCATCAACTCATTCGGGTCTAACTCAAAACTGATAACACAAGGCTTTTGGTCCCGATTGAATCTTAAGGCTCTTTGTTTTAACACAGCAAATCTTTTCGCTTGTTCCTTGTCAGTAGTTAGATAAAACCCCGGCCCGAAATCTAGCAAACGTCTGCTGTTATACATAACGTTGATTCCTTGTGCTTTTATCAAGTCATAGGAATTTTCAAACGTTCCATGATACCAATGCGTCGCAAAGCGGAACTTCAGTTGTGATTGAGCGGCTGCTTTAAACATTTAATTACCCTATTTCCGTTGTATTTACTCATTCCATAATAACGCGGGTTTACAGTAAGATGCAACGGAACCAGTATTTATGAGTATTACTGCAGCATGTCGTTCAGTTCGTCGATGCCTTTGCGAAGTTCCTCGTCGGTGAGCTGCTTGCGTTCGCTGGCGTCTACCGTAGCGATTTCGCTGCGATTGACGAGATTGCCGGTCACTTGATAGTACAGCTTCATCGCGTTAACGGATCCGTTCATCGCCGATTTAAAGAGCGCCGCGTCCACCGCTGGCCGCACGTTATCGAGTTCCCGTTCGCTGATGACGCTTGTATAGCGGACGAAATCGTTATTCTGCCGCCAGTTGCGCAGTGTGCGCGACGTGACGCCGATCTCCTGGGCGATTTCTTCCTGCTTTTTACGCTGCTTGCCGGCAAATTCGTTTGCGGCGATTAGTTCGGCCGCCTGAAGCTGCTCCGGTGAGAGCCGGCTTTTCAGTTCTCTGAGTGTAAGTGCCATTATACTGATCGTCCTTTCCATTCGTATTCTTCGTACATAATCGCGAGTTGCGTATCTAAGTACAGACGGCGGCTTAAATCGACCGCATCGTATTCATGGCGCTTGGCGATTAAACGGACCGCACCCGCTAAAAAACGGGCGCTCGTCCGCAGGGTGTCGTTATCGCACCGGCAAACCGGCTGCAGGCGGGCGGCCTGCGCTTCGAGCTTCGCCGTGTCGATGTCGAGCACGCGGTCGGTACCGTTCACCAGCTTCGTATAGCGCACGATAGCCGGCAGAATCACGTTGCGTACTTCGATGAATACCGCCTTCATGTCGGCCGTTGTCGGCTCGTATACGGGCGGCTGTTGGGCCGGGTTAGCTTTGCGGTACTCCGCGAGTTCTTGCCGTATGCGTTCAATGTCTACGCTCATGCCGTTTCACTCCTTCGTATTCGTTTATGCGCCAGCTTCGCCGACTTCAATGAGCTTAATCGCCAGCCGGTCAGCAATGCGGTTGATGTCCGCTTCTTCGCGGATCGTTACGCCGTTCATCGTGATATTGACAACCGGGGCGGCATTGCGGCGGTAGACGCTCTTACGTCCCTCGTTCTCCGCCCGTGTGACCACTCTCTCACCTTTATGCAGACGGTAATTGCCGTCGCGCGGAATCGAGTCAATGCCGTGGAAATGGCTGCCTTCGATTTTCGCGCCGCCGATCTTACTGGATAGAGCCGACGTATCGACGCCCGTTAGCTCCCCGCTGACATTCAGCTTCGGCAGTTTCGGAATGTCGATGCCCGGTATCTTGTTGATTAGGCCGATCATGCCGTTGATGCTGTCAGCGATTTCGTTTGCGGCACTGACCGCGGTGCTCTTAATCGCGCCCCAGACGTTTTCCCAGACCGACTTTGTGCTGTCCCAGTTTTCTGCAAGATTGACAGCCGCACGAATCAGGAAGCCGATCGGGCCGAGTACGAGGTTCGCCACGCCTTTGAAGGCTCCGAGCTTGTCCCATAGCGCCTGCGTTTTCGCTTTCACCGTATCCCAGTTTTTAAAGAGCGCCACGCCTGCCGCAATGACTCCGCCGATAGCCGCTATGAGCCACGTACCAGGGAACAGCAGCATCGATATCCGGGCGAGTACGAAGCCGGTACGCACGGCTGCTACGACGGTTTTAAGCACTCCGAATATTTTCGTAGCGGCGGAAATGACCGTCATAACCGTGCCGATAACCTTCAGCCCAATGAACGCAGCCCCTACGCCGATCAGTACCGGCTTGATCTTCGACCAGTGTTCGACGGTGAAGACGGCGACCGATTTAATGATCTTGCCGACGTCGGTGAGCACCTTGATCGAGTCCTTGCCGAACTGTGCGATTGCCGCGCGGTTTTCGTAGAGCATCGTCACGAAGGCGCCGACGTTTTCGAACATCTTGCTAAACGCGACCGACGCTTCCTGCTGCAGTTTTGCGAACTCCCTGCCTTCGAGGAATTTCGTCATCTTATCGACCATCGGGCCGACCGAATCAAGCGCCGACTCGCCGAGCTTGCGCAGGGCCGCCCGCATTGTGTCCGTTAGTTTGTTCCACTTGGCGAACGTCGTGTCGTTCACTTTGCCGAGGTATTCCGCGTTGACGCCGATGTCGCTGAGTATACTGTCGAGCGCCTGGAGTTTGGCCGCCTGTCCGACGGCTTCCTTCAGCGGTGCGACTTGATCCTTCGACAGGTTGAAACGGTCACGAAGCGAAACGAGGTCGCCGCCGAGCATTTCCTTGATTGCATAACCGGCACCCATCGCGCCTTCCATCGGATTGAGGTACGACAGCCGTTCCGTCAGATTGACGAGCTTTTCGATTTCACCGACGTCCTTCGTTACGGTGGCGAACGACTGGACGGAACCGAGCACTTCCCCGTAATCCATAACCGATTTCATCGCTTTATCTTCGATGAACTTCGACAGCTGGTCGGCTGCCTTCGCATCGCCGGCGAACAGCGCCTGCAGGCTGACTTTTTGGTAATCGGTCTGCATCGCGGCGCCGATCGTCGAACTGAGCAGCTTCTGCGCCCCGTACACGCCCATAATGCCGGCCGCCCATCCCGCCAGTGATGATGACGCCTTATTCGAGTAACGACTGAAGTCCTTCGCGTCCTCTGCGGTGTTATGGAACGAGATGCCGAGCTGCGACACTTTGCCGCGGAGTGAGGCGGTTGCGGCGCCTAGTGCGTGCTGGCGTGTTGCCGTCTGCCTAAATGACCGTTTCAAGCCGTCAGATGCGCGGTCGGTCTGCTCGACGGCCCTCTTGACTTGCCGCATCGGTTTCGAAAGCTGGTCGGTAAGTTTTAATACCGCATTAAGTTCGTAAGCCATTTATACCACCGCCTTAAGCGCGAGGGTCGCCGTCTGAACAGCGACAGAAGCCGCTTTCAGGTCGTTGAAGTTGTCGCCGGTGTTGTAAACGTCGATCAGCTTTAAAACCTTGCCGATCAGGTTCTGTGCGCAGACATCGGCGGTCGTGCCGTCCGTGAAATCGGCGCGGCGTGCTTCCAGGTTGTAAATGTGCATCCGTGGAATGTGTTTCTGCCCCATCATGTCGATTATGCTGTCAGCATGAACCGTGAGGGCTGCGTACTTTAATCTCTTTTTATGCAGCAATTGAACCACCCTTTTCTATACGAAATAAAAAAGCCCATTCTTTAAGCAATTGGCCATTTTGCTTAATTGAAGGCTTTAAAAGGTAACCAGGGGCGACAAGGTAAGCCCCCGATTATATAAATCTATGGAGATGCCTGCTCCTGTCCCGAGTTTTCCACGCTCGCAGTCAGTTATAGCGCAGGCGGAAGTAAGGTCGCGCTCCTGTGCGCAGCAAATGTCTAAAAAACTGCCGCAGTTTCTAACGCGCGCCGATCGGTTATTCGTTGATTTTCTTCTGCAATTCGGCGATCTGTGCCGTCAGTTCGGCGTATCGGTCGCTTTCCGGTTCGCTCTTTTCGGCAGGCGTTTCCTTTTCGGGCTGCGGTGCCGGTTCCTCGGCGGCTGCTTCCGCGGCACGCTTTACCAACGTGTATAGCGCGAGGTTCTGTGTCGACGAGAAGTGCCGCACGGCTGACTCGGTCGCTTTTAAATCGGCTTGTGTAATTGACTCACCGTTGTTCAATTTTTGGCGCATGTCGCTCAGTGTGCTATTTGCGTCACGGTGCGCGCCATTATTGGCGTAGTCTTGGCTTTCGATGACATCGGCGATCATGGCGTGTCGCATCTGCGCTGCTTCGTCGCCGCTTTTCGCTTCTTTTTCGAGCTGCTGAACGTATTGAGGCGACGGACTAACTGGAAATGGCAGCCCTTCGTCCTTGAAATACTTCTTTATGAGGTCTTCACGTTCACGCTTGGCGAGGGCATATTTGGCAATTTTTCGTTGATTGCCGCCCGACATTTTTCGCATTTCGGCGAGCTGGCGCTGACTTGTGAACTTCTCCATTAGTATTGCACCTCCGATTTAAGTAAATCCGGCACTATATCGCGTTCCAGTCTATCGAGGTCACCTGACCGCAAGAAGTAGTGATCGAACTCCGCCCGCTTTTCAGGCAGCACTCTGCCAAACCTGTATTTATATGATTCTCCGAACGATTCCTTGTATTCACTTTCGAAGTCCACGAATTCCCGTTTTACACAGTTATAAGCGAGAATAGCTTCGGCATAAGCGATTTTCGCGGCACGGATCCGTTCAAGTGCAGGCGTTACTTTGGACGCTTTGAATTTCGGCGCAATTTCTGCATGGTATTCTTCGATTACATCTTCGGGCGTGACGGTCATTACTTCACGAACATGCTGCATTGATGCAAATTCCTCACGGCGACGCCTGCAGACCTTTTCAGCGGCTTCCACGGCGTCTGCTAGACGATCAGCTTCCGACATATCGTCGACACCCTGCAACACGTTTTCGCGTACCTTCGCTTCATACTGCGCTTTCAGCGTCTGATACTCTTCGTCAGCTTTTCCAATTACTGCGTTTAAGTGGTGCACCTGCTGATCCGTTTGCTGTTTCTGTGTATTGTATTGTTCCAGTTTCGTTAGTTTCTTAGCCATTCGATCAACCCTTCCAGTTTTCGTATTAGATACGTTTTCCATTTCGGCAGTGGCGGCGGTTCTTCGTCGGTCAGTTCGATTTCGAGCACGTCGATGAGCATGTCGGCGTACTGATCGACAGCACGCTTCGTTTCCGCGACGTCCAGGCGGTGCTTGATTTCACCTTTAATGCCGGGCGTCTGCAGCAGGGCGGAAAACAGCGAATAGTCAGCGGTGTAGACTTCGGTGACGTCGTATTCCCGAAGCATGTCGATAACCTGCTCGTTCGATTCGAACGGACGCATAAGCTGATCGACGAGATGGTGAACATCGTTGTTATCCGTGCTGCCGTAGACGTGGACGACGGCGAGGTCGCGCGCGTGCAGTGTTTCGATGTTAGCGATTGCGAACACGGTTCAGCGCCCCTTCCGTTATTTAGTCGGAATGTCGTTTTTGAATCGTTCCGGGTGGAGTTCCCTTTCTAGCCGTTCTTCCAGCTGCAGCCGTTCATCTTCGATATAGGTTTCGATTAGCTTGTGGCCTACGCTGCCCTTTTTCTTATGGTCGAGCAGGTATTTACGCAGCGGCGTATCGACGTGCGCTTCATTAACGATAAATTCGATCGCTAACTTCAACGCGGAAAAATGATTCAAGAAATCCTGTTCCGATTTTTGCTGTTTCTTTTCTAACTCGTGTATTTTATCCATCGAATAAGCTCCTTTTTCCTTCGTTTAGGTTGGTTCCGGTATTGCGGCTAAGTGGATATGAAACGAAAAGCAGAAATGTATGGTTTGGGTACCTGATTCCCCTCTAAATAGTATGAGCTGTAAAAACGGCTTATTTCTTAGAGGGTCAAGAGGTTGGACGGGTAATCCGCGGGTTCCTGGCACCCCTTTACCCCCTACCGGCCGATTTCCCGGTTACCCCTTCAGTCCTTCTTTTTGGCTCCCGTCTGCATCTTCCGCAGCGCTTCGAACGTGTCGGCTTCGAGGCGTTCCAGCAGCGGAATGCTCGGCGGTTGCGGGCGGCTTCTCGGCTTCCGTTTCTTCCTTTCAGGCATTCGCAGTCACTTCCTTCCGTGTCGTTTTGAGCGTTAAAAAGTTATATCCGTAAAGTTTTATTTCTTTTATGGCGTCTTTTATGCAACCTTTTACCATAAAAGGCCGTTTAAAAGCGTCTGTAAAAGCTGTTAAGCCCGTCAGACTGGCGTTTTGAAGCATCGTCGCCGACTAATTTTCGACCCGTGATTTATTTACTCCTTGGTGCACCCTCAACAGAGCGAATTGACCACGCTGCAAAACCGCAGAACTTAATAACGTCCTTCCTCGTCCGTTTCCGGCTGCTGTTCGCTTTCTGCGGCGATTTTTTCGAGCTTTTTTAACATACGCTGGCTCCAGCCGTGGCCTTCGTTCGCTTTCTTCCGTCTACGGTGTATGCTCACCGATCGGAAATCTTTCGCCCGTTTTTTGTGGCCCATCGTCCATCACCTCGCATCTGAAATATTTCGTCAGCCCGCGGTCTTGGATCTGCTCCGCGGACATTTCCCGCAGCCTGTACGTCGTTATGACGCTACCGTAGCCGACCGT
>NZ_NHTN01000024.1 GCF_002167005.1 Indiicoccus explosivorum | reverse complement strand
TGAAGCGACGCCGGAAGAATTGGAAGCGTTCGCCGAAGCATACATTCCCGACAGTGAGGATTATACCCTCTGGAATGTGGACGAGGAGCAGAACAAAGCGGTGTTCTTCCAGACGTTTGAAGACGTGGACGGCCTGCCCCTCTTTTACAGTGAAGAAGGGATGATCACGGTCCATTGGTATCCTGACACCAACGAAATCTACAGTTACCGTCAGGCGAAACTTACAGAAGTCGATCCCGGTGACCAGGGAAAGAAGCTGATCACCGCAATCCAGGCCATCCGGAACTTATACCAGCAGAATATGCTGCCGGTCGGAACAGAAATCACCAAGGCGTCTCTCGGATATGCCCCGTATTCTGTTCTGGCCCAGTCATCTCAGGGCGGAATATATACATTCGTCCCGGCATGGCGGGTGGAAGCCCAATTGTCGGATGACACAGCGGTGAATTATTTCGTCAACGCAGTGGAAGGCGACATTATTCAACTCCCGCCTCCGGAACCGGCAGCACAACAGTGAGGAGACAGAGAGATATGCGTTTTAGCGTTCTGGCAAGCGGTTCAAGCGGGAATGCCATTTATGTAGAAAACGGGAAGCATTCATTTCTGGTGGATGCCGGCCTGAGCGGGCGGAAGTTGGAAGGCCTGTTCCAGAAAATCGGCAAGAGCATGCGGGATTTGGATGGGGTGCTGGTGACACACGAGCATTCCGACCATATTAAAGGATTGGGAATTATCGCCAGAAAATATGAATTGCCGATCTATGCGAACGAAAAGACGTGGTCGGCCATGAATGGACTCGTAGGGGATATTCCGGTCGGGCAGCGTTTCCATTTTGATATGGAAACGGTGAAGACATTCGGTTCCATCGATATCGAAACATTCGCTGTCTCACATGATGCGGCCGACCCGATGTTTTACGTTTTTCATGAAAACCGGCGCAAATTGGCGCTGATTACAGATACCGGTTATGTAAGCGACCGGATGAAGGGCATTATCCGTTCAGCCGATGCATTTGTCTTCGAAAGCAATCATGACATCGGGATGCTGCAGATGGGCCGCTACCCATGGTCGGTCAAACGGCGGATCCTAAGCGACGTCGGACACGTTTCCAATGAAGACGCGGCTGTGGCAATGAGCGAAGTGATCGGCGAGCAGCCGGCAAGGATGTATCTTTCCCATCTGAGCCGTGATAACAACATGAAAGACCTGGCCCGGATGAGCGTCGAACAGACGCTGCAGTCCAAAGGGATAGAAGTCGGTGAACAAATCATCCTTTTCGATACGGATGCTGAAATCCCGACCGAACTGGCAGAAGTTTAATCGTGCAGCAAAAGCACTGCGGAAACGGATGAGGAGGCTTGGAGATCGGCTGCGGCCGGTCTGCAGGTCTTTTTTTCTGCCGGCGGACGGAAGCTGCCGCATCCGCACTGGACCTGCTCGAAAAATTCCGTGGATAAATGAGCGGAATTAAGGGAATAGAAAAGGAACGGCTGCAAATTTCGCAGGTCATTCCTGTGCGTGATAAACTTGTAGTGATAGATGAAGGAAGGATGATCGATATGGGTTATTATGATCCCATTCCAACCGAACCGCGATCCCGCCGCAAACAAAGCAAAAAAAGTGTTTTTTTCGCTGGCATGGGCGGGGTTTTATCCGGCGCGCTTCTCGTATGGGCGCTGTTTGCTGTTTTCCCGGAACTTGCCCCAGCCGAAGAAGAATCAGCTGCAGAAGTTGTGGCTGATGAAGAACAGGCGGCCGCCCTGCAGCAGTCGGCGACGACTGTCACCACGGACGTGACTGAAGCGGTGGCGAAGGCAGCCGGTGCGGTGGTCGGCGTCACGAACCTTCAGACCGCTGGCGGTTTCTGGTCGGAATCGGAAGAGACACAATCGGCAGGGACCGGATCCGGCGTCATTTATAAGAAAAAAGACGGCAAAGCATACGTCGTGACCAATCACCATGTCATCGACGGGGCGACGGAAGTGGAAGTGACGCTTGCAGACGGATCGAAAGTACCGGCCCGTATTTTAGGCAGTGACATCTGGACGGACCTCGCTGTACTGGAGATGGATGCCGCCAAGGTGGAGACCGTGGCTGAATTGGGAGATTCGTCTTCACTTACTTTAGGAGAACCCGTCATCGCCATCGGCAGTCCTCTCGGGCTCAATTTTTTCGGTTCCATTACGACAGGCGTCATCTCGGGGATGGACCGGATTGTGCCGGTGGATCTGAACCAGGACAGCATCATTGACTGGCAGGCGGAAGTTCTGCAGACGGATGCTGCCATCAATCCCGGGAACAGCGGAGGCGCGCTGATCAACCTGGAGGGCCAGCTGATCGGGATCAACTCGATGAAAATCGCGACTTCTTCTGTCGAAGGCATCGGATTTGCAATTCCGATCAATTCCGCGGTCCCGATCATTTCTTCTCTGGAGAATACAGGCGTCGTCGAGCGTCCAGCGATGGGAGTCACACTGATCGATGTCGCATCGGTGCCTCAATCGTATCGTACATCGGAACTCGCCCTTCCGCCGGATGTGACCGATGGCGTAGTCGTTGAATCCGTGATCGCGGATACACCGGCGGCACTTGCCGGATTGGAACCGTATGATGTGATTGTCAGCATGGACGGACAGCCCATAACGAACATGCTGGAGCTCAGGCAGCACCTGTATAACGAAAAACGGATAGGAGAAACCCTTACAGTCACCGCATACCGGAATGGCAGACAGCTTGAATTCGAGCTGGTGCTGACTGACAGTGCGAATATGTAAAGCTATATTTCGTTGGGAATAAAAAATGAAGTCCGGGAGATTTCCTAGTGGAGGGATCCCGGATTTTTTATGCCTTAAGATAAAAAGCAGAAAAATGTTATTTCAGTAGAATCACGGAACGAACAAGGAAAAGTAATCACCGAAAAGAAACAGTTACTCACACATTGTGGACAACTTTTAAAAACTGTTGATATCTAAATGCTGGAGAATCCGGCTTTCAGAAGGCTTTGCAGTCTGTTAAAATAGGGTGTGGATAAGTTAGAAGGAATTGTGTATAACTTTGGGGATTTCTCAGAACCGGAAAGGCGGATGAAAATTGAAAAAGAAATGCTGTAAAACCCATGTAGACCGGGCTTTGGACGAAGTAACGGCAAAAACAGGCAGCTTTCCGATCCTTACAGAATTGTCAGAAGACGAAAAGTTATCCACACGCTGTGAGTATTGTGAAGCGGCTGCGATTTATCTTGTGGCGGATAAATAAACGGCCACTATATATAGAATTTGCCTGTGGATATGTGCGTAACTTCTGTGGGCAACTTGTTTACAAACACTTAATAGAGGTGGATAGCTTGTGAATATCACCATTTTGACTGTCGGAAAACTGAAGGAAAAGTATTTAAAACAAGGAATCAGTGAATATATAAAACGCCTCAATGCTTATGCAAAAATAGCAGAAATCGAAATTCCGGACGAAAAAGCGCCGGAAAACTTGAGCGGAGCGGATATGGAGCTGGTGAAGCAGAAGGAGGGGGAGCGGATCCTCTCCAAAATTCCAGCGGACGCGCACGTCATTGCATTGGCGATTGACGGAAAGATGAAGTCATCCGAACAGCTTGCAGCCGACCTCGACAGATTGGCTACATACGGAAAAAGCAAAATCACGTTTGTGATCGGCGGCTCACTCGGCCTGCATGCCGATGTGCTGAAACGGGCGGATGAAAAGCTGTCGTTCAGTCTGATGACGTTTCCGCACCAATTGATGCGGCTCATTCTGCTGGAGCAGGTGTATCGGGCGTTCCGGATTATGAAGGGGGAACCGTATCATAAGTAGCGGTAAAGCAAATAGGGGCGGGATGTCATGCGTAAGTCACGGTTGAAGTTAAGTACGGTCATTATACTGCTGGTCTGCCTCGTTGTTTTAGTATCTCTGCTGATTACGGATCTTCTCATCACAGACTACACAGGTGAAAATATCCAAGATCAATTGGAGGAAAAAACGAAAATCATTTCCCGGACAGTTGCAGAGTCTCAAGTTGTTCAAGAAGGGCTGCAGGGTGAAGTGGATCCGGACAGTATTCAGGAGTATGCCATGACGATTCAAGAGAAGTCCAATGTTTTATTTATTGTGGTGATGGATATGAACGGGATTCGCATGTCACATCCTGTAGCCAGCCGAATCGGGAAACACTTCGTCGGGGGAGACGAGGAGCGTGTGCTGCAAGGGGAAGAATATATCTCAACATCAATGGGGACGTTAGGGAAATCGCTGAGGGCATTCACGCCTGTTTATAATGAAAACGATAAACAGATTGGTGCCGTCGCTGTCGGTATTTCGCTGGAAGCTGTTCAGGATTCGATTCAGCAAAGTCATAAACGGGTCATTTTCGGATCGATTTTCGGCATGGCCGTCGGGATTATC
Source organism: Indiicoccus explosivorum (assembly GCF_002167005.1). Lineage (GTDB taxonomy): Bacteria > Bacillota > Bacilli > Bacillales_A > Planococcaceae > Indiicoccus > Indiicoccus explosivorum. The sequence goes on along the minus strand of NZ_NHTN01000024.1, from coordinate 28,278 downwards.
GGCGCTTTCCTTTTGGCCAAGTATATAAAGAGCAGTCTGTTTGGCCTTGAACCATATGCCATTGCACGTATCCACGAAGAACGGGACCGGATGCTGCACTCAGTTCGTGAAGGAATTATAGCGATTGATAAAGAAAACAAAATTGTCCTCGTAAATAAATCCGCAAGGCAAATTTTCCAAAAGGCGGGTTTAATGCATCAGGAACCGGTCGGGATGAAAAGTAACGACTTTTTACCAGGTACGATGCTGAATCGGGTGCTGGTTGACGGGGTAACTGAAATGGATGAAGAGCAGACAATTAACGGGGTTTCCATTATTACAAACCGTGTTCCATTAGTAGTCAACGATCAAGTGGTCGGAGCGATTGCCACTTTCCGCGATAAGACTGAGGTGAACAAGCTGGCGGAGCAGCTGACAGGGGTGCAGATGTATGCGGATACGCTGCGCGCGCAATCCCATGAATTCATGAACCAGCTGCATGTGCTGCTCGGATTAATCAAGATGGGGAATTATGATGAAGTGAACCATTTCATCAGTAAACTGGTCAATCACCAGGCCCATGAAGTGGAAAATATCACGCGCTATATCAAGAATCCGGTCCTTGCCGGTTTCTTGATCGGTAAAATGAGTGCCGCCAGGGAATCTCATGTGCAGCTGACCCTCCATTGTGAAACGGAAATTCCGCAGTTCAAGGATTCTGAGAACAGCCATGAACTGATTACAATTCTCGGGAATCTGATGGATAACGCCGTGGAGAGTGTACGGGAGAGCAGACAGAAACGGATTGATGTCACGCTGTCTTATATAGACGGGTTACTGACCATTCAAGTGTCGGATACCGGTGAAGGAATTCCGCAGGACAGACACGAGGAAATCTTCCAAAAAGGCGTCTCGACGAAGGAAGGGAATCACCGCGGGTTCGGTCTTTACCTGACCAGGCAGAGTGTTGAAAAAATGGAGGGCTCGATTGACGTGAGTTCCGGCCCGGAACAAGGTGCAGTCTTTACGGTGATTATCCCTTATGAATTATGAGGTGAACAGATGTGATCAAGGTTCTGATCGTTGAAGATGACCCGATGGTCGCTCAGCTGAATAAAAATTATTTGGAGCAGATTGACGGATTTACGGTCAGCGGGAGGGCCGCAAATACAGATGAGGCGGTTGCTCATATGGCGCGGACAAAAATCGATCTGATGCTGTTGGATGTTTATTTGCCGGGACTGAACGGAATTGATTTTCTCACCCGTATTCGTGAGCAAAATCAGGATATTGATGTCATACTGATCACCGCCACTTCCGATAATCAGCAGATACAGCAATCCTTAAGGCTCGGTGTGATCGATTACTTAGTCAAACCGTTTGAATTTGGACGTTTTGAGGAGGCGCTTACACAATATAAGCAGTATCACAATAGATTGAGGGGAACAGACAAAATCAATCAGCACGAGATCGATCGCCTGTTCCGCAAATCAAGTTCCAGATCTGAGAAAATCCTAAACACACGAGAACTGCCGAAGGGCCTCACGAAGAATACGTTAGCAATCATCAACGATGTAATTCTCTCCAAGGCTCCAGACTCCTTTTCGACCAGTGAGATTGCAGATGCCGCTCAAATCTCCAAGGTTTCCATTAGGAAGTACTTAAAATTCCTCAGTGAAATCGGGTATTTGGAAGAAACATTAATTTATGGGGTCGGAAGGCCGATTTATCAATACAATTTGAATGAATCGAAGAGCGGCCAAATCGATCGCTATCTGTAAAGCAGTCAATTCGGCTGCTTTTTTACATAGGAAGGAATGGTTATTTTAATTTCAAAAGTATTTAAAGTTACTAAAGGTACAAAGTGAACGGTTTTTAGTCTACTTTACTTAGTAAGCGCTTACAGGAGAAGGAGGAAAGGAGTTACGGCGATATAAATCAGAACATTTTGAAAAACTCCCTACTGCCTTAGTTAAAGGCGGGGATGAAATCCACCAAAGTATAGGAGGTATTTTATGATTATTGCCCATACAGCAATAGCAATCATCGGTATTATCGCTTTAATTATTATCCTGAAAATCGATCCTGTCATTGCTCTCCTCATCGGAACACTTTATTTGGGATTGAGCGCAGGACTCGGCTTCAACGACACACTCGCCGTCATTATCGAAGGCTTTGGGAGCATTATGGCTGAAGTTGGGCTGTTAATTGGCTTCGGCGTCCTCATGGGGTCGCTGCTCTACGCGACAGGCGCGTTACAGCGCTTAGTTGAGCTGCTGCTGAAAGCACTTGGGGCCCGGCGCCTTCCATATACGATGAGCGCCGTCTTAACGACATTTTTCTCTTCGATCTATGTTGATGTCCAGGTCGTTTTAGCTTCCCCGCTGGCCCGGTCCGCATCTTCCGCGCTCGGCCGGAAAGGACTTGGAATGCTGGCCGGGTCACTCACCGCAGGTATTTTGGTCGGTTATGTTTTTGTCGTACCGGGCCTGGGCATTGTCGCAATTTCCGGGCTGCTCGATATTCCGCTCGGGACCATGCTCCTTTACGGCGTACCGGTCGGCCTGGCCACTTCGCTTCTCACAACTTTTTTGTACGGACGCATGGTCCAGGCGGGCTTTTGGAATCCTGAAAAAGACGAAGAGCCTTCCGAAGCGATGCTGAAGGAAGAAACAGCCGTCTGGGCCGAGCAAGCCGCAGCCCTGGCCAGTGAAGATACAGCTGCAGGCAGAATTAATAATGGCGTCCCAATGGAAAGCAATTTGAGCAAGCGCAGTCAATCCATACCGCTCGCTATCGCACTGTCGCCAATCTTTATTGCGCTGATTATGATTGCTGCAGGCGCAATCGCCAAAGCCGCGGGCATCGAGTCGGAATTCATTCAGTTCATCGGCAATCCGGTGTTCGCGCTGTTCTTCGGTCTCTTGATTGCTTACGGATTAGCGAAATTTTCGATAGGTGCAAGCCGCACGGAGGATGCCCTGTCTGAAGGATTCAATACAACAGGGCAGATTCTTCTCGTCACCGGCGTCGGTGGTTCTTTAGGCGCCATGATCGGCGAAACGGCGCTTGAAAGTGTCCTGCAGGGTCTGTTCTCGGCAGGGTCGAATGCAACGGTCGTTGTCATCCTTCTGGCTTGGTTTGTCGCTGCCGTTCTGCATCTGGCCATTGGCTCCATTTCTGTCGCCGCGATTGTCGCTGCCGGTATTCTGGCACCGATCATGGACAGTTTGACTGTTCCGGCTCCGGTCATCGCACTGGCTATCGGTGCTGGCGCACTCTTTGCCCTGCACGTAAACAGCAATTTCTTCTGGATGTTTAAGACGATGCTGGGCATTACAACCCAAGGGGCGCTCAAATCACTCACGTTCGTGACGGTACTGGCATCCGCCATCTCATTGCCGATGATTATCGCGCTTGGCTTTATAATGGGATAATAAGAAGAAACTCCCTGCGGTCACGAATGACCGTGGGGAGTTGTTTTATGTCAGGCAAGGCTAAACATTAAAGAAGAGCTGAACTCGAACTTGATTTACCAATATGGATGAATGGAAGCAGACACAGCGATTCAGCTGAATTATTTCACATAAAATGTCCAAGTGAAGAAAACGCACGGGATCAGGAAATCCCGTGCGTTTTTCAATGCTATTTCTATAGTCATCATACAGGTTTAACAGCGATGAATTCGTCGATCGTTTCAGGGGTGTGTTTCCCTTCTTTTCCCTTGAAAATATCGATGTTGACCGTCACGTCCATGCACCCGAGATACTTCCCGTCCTTATCACGGACTGCCATGAACTTTTGATAAATCTGGCCGGCGTCTTCGCCTGAACGTTTCGGGAACCAGAATTCCCATTCATCCCGTTCTCCGGAACGGAAATCATTCAACAGTTTTTCAACGTGGTGAGCCACTCGCGGGTGAAGCTCCAGCACATGGCGGCCAATCGCTTCTTTGCGCCGGCCATGGACACGGTCCGGATTATTCGAATACCAGCGGAAAATATCATCCGCATCGCAAAAACCCATTTCAAACGGTAAAAGGCTGATGATGGAGTCTAACGTGCTTGCTTGGATCGCACCGGTTTCGAAGTTAACGACAGCTTCAGGGCTAATTAAATCAGCCAATCTGTTTTCAGACATTTTAACTCTCCTTTATGCAGTCTTTCATTCGTAATGGTAACATCGCTGGTGAAAACGGTCTGTGATTAATATCACAAGCAGCCGGCAAGTCCGAGAATCACCCGATTTTTACACCGATTGCTGGTATACTGAACAGAGTATCGCAGGCTGGAGGATAGCCTGAGATGCTCTTTTTTGATGCGTCACCGATTCAGATTGTCAGGGAGTTGGAATTCGAGATGAATAAAAAAGATATCGCAGACATTCGCAAACGGTTCAAACTGGACAGCGATCTGCTGAAAATCACAGATATTTATAATGTTTACATCAAACAGGACAGCGATGAAATTTTTCACGAGGAAAGCCGGCCGTTCGCCTTGCTGGATCGGGATCAGCAAGAGCTGTTCCTGGCCAATTTCAAAAAAGTCCTGGGCGGTAAGCTGGATGAGAAGCTGTTCGAAGTGAAATTCCAGTCTGCAGCAGAAGGGCAGGAAGACCATACGCAGCAGTTCTTGTACGAGGGCCTCCATGCGGATGAAGCGGAGGAATGGATGGAGAATATGCAGCAGATCGCGCTGAAAGTGGTCCGGGAAAGCCGTTTCGAGAAGGATACAGTCGTTACATTCATCCGCGGCGACTATTTTAAAACGACCAGACGCGAGCTGGATGAAACGGAAGCCGCCTTGCGTGATGAAGTATATACGACACCGTTCATCCTCTGCAGCATAAATGAGACGGAGCTGCCGAAGAGTTCTCTGGTGTTCGATTTTATCGGGCGGGAGTTCAAGTCGAATCTCATGACGGATCCTGTCATCAAGCTGGCCACGCCCATCGGCGGATTCCTGTTCCCCTGCTTTACAGATAACGCAGCGGACGTCAGCCATGTCCTGTACGCAGCAAGCAAAGCGAACAAACCGGACTTCCCGTTTATCGAGAATGTGCTGAACGGCGACGAAATCATGACAGCCGAGGAAGATAAAGCGGTGTTTGAAGAAATCGTCAAGTCAGTGATCGGCGAAGAAGTGAATTCGAGGACGCTCGCCGGTGTGTATGACGAAATCAATCACATGCTTGAGACAGAAAAAGAGAACGAGGACGGGGACGAGAAAACGCCGGTTCTGGATACGAAAGAAGTGGCACGGGTATTGAAGGCAAGCGGCGTCAAGGACGTGGACACGGAAAAAGTGGAGATGGCCTTTCAGCAAGTGGTCGATGATAAAAATTATGAGATGAAAGCCAAGCACATCGTTCCGAGCTATGCCTCCAAATCGATAAAAATCAGCACAAAAGTCGCGGATATTAAGATCAGTCCCCAAGACTTGCGGTACGTCAAAGAAGTCAACTACAACGGCAAGCGGTGCCTCCTGATCGAGGTGGAAGAAGATACGATGATCAGCGGCTTCAAATTACTGCCCGACGATTTGCCGCAGTAAGAGGAATTTTGAAGGAGCAGCCGGTCAATTAAAAAAGCTCCTGCCCTCGAAGGGAAAGAGCTTCCGCCGCCATTTTTTATTTCCAGTAGTTATTTGCAGCGGCTACCGTCTGGAAGTGAATCGCAATCACTTGGGAAACAAGCGTCAGGCTATCTGGATTTTCCGCATATTGCGGGCGCAGTTTTTCCCGGATTTCACTCGATTGCTGGGTATACCCGCTGCCTTTTCTTGCCAGTTTGATCGCTAATTCATAACCTTCCTGTGGTATTTTAGTAATCAGGCTTGGCAGCCAATCATCCATGCAGACCCCTCCTTCAGTAACTATCAAATTCAGTATTACTTACCTAAATAATCAGAACAATAAATACCGTACGCAAAGGTTCAGTGCTATAGTTATCTTGAGGAGTGGTGAAGTTGGAATTGACTGATGTTATCCATGGGCACAGATCCATCAGGAAATATGAAGACAGGGAGATCAGCCAGGAATTGCTGGATGAGATCCTGGAGGCGGGAATCCGCGCTTCTTCAAGCGGGAATATGCAGACGTACTCGATGATCGTGACGAGAGATGAAGCGATCAAAAAGCAATTATATGAGCCGCACATGGAGCAGTCCATGGTGATGGATGCGCCTGTACTGGTGACGTTCTGTGCGGATTTCAATCGGATGAGGAAATGGCTGGCGCTTAACGATGCACCGGTCCATTTCGATAATTTCATGAGTTTCATGATCGGTGCCATCGACGCGACGCTCGCTGCCCAAAATTGCGCGCTGGCGGCGGAAAACAGAGGGCTGGGGGTCTGTTATATGGGCTCGACCCTTGCAAACTGTGACCGGATCGGTGAAGTCTTGGGACTTCCGGAGAATGTTGTGCCGGTGGTCGGCTACTCGCTTGGGTACCCGGCAGAAAATCCTGCTCCGCGGGACCGGCTGCCGAAGGAGGGCCTTGTCCACTACGAGCAGTACCGGGATTATTCAGACGAAGAAGTGATGGACATCTATAAGGACCGGAACGAAAAGGGCTGGGAACGGTACATGGCTGTACCGGCGCTGAAGGAAATGACGGAGCAGCTCGGACTCAAGAACCTTGCGCAAATCTATACGATCGCTAAGTACACGAAGGAGTCCCATACAGGCTTCTCCCGGACAGTGCTGGATTACTTGGCGAAACAGAACTTCATGGAAAACGAATAACAGATCCATATGGTGCCCCTGCCTCTTCACACCGAAGAAGCAGGGGGTTTTTTCGTTTGAAACGCAGAGGCGATTAATAAAAAAATGCGGTTAGGACCTCCGTGGTTCCGTGGTAGGCTAACTTTTCTTTTTGCATTTTTATTCATTTATTTGTTTGACAGTACGTTATGATTACACGAGGAAATAAGCAGTATCGCTGAAAATAAAGGAGGTCGATTTGCGAAAAATTCAGTTCTTTGTTAAACTATGCATACGCCGCTTATAAAGTGATTCGCGGAGACTCGTTTTACATAAGAAATTCCGGTAATTCTTTTGCCTGCGGGTCTCATGAAATTATCACTGCATCAACGGTTAAGAGGGCTGTCTGAACTTCCCGGTTCTCAAAAAGACGGCACCTCGGAAAAAACAGAAGGAGTGATTTGTTGATCACAGATACAGAAGAAAATAATATGAGGAAACCGTCGTTTTTGTATGCGCTGGCAATGCTGGGGACCGTGGCTGCAATCATCGCCATCGGCATTCTCGCGTTTGATGCACCGATTCAAATTCTGATGTTTATCGGCGTTCTTGTGCTGATCCCGTTCATGCTCGGTCTCGGATTCACTTACAAACAAGTGGAAAAATCGATGACCGCATCAATGAGCAGAGCACTCCAGCCCGCGCTGATTTTATTGACCGTCGGGATTTTAATCGGTGCATGGATTGCATCGGGTACCGTTCCTACACTGATCTACTTCGGAATCGAAACGATTTCGCCGCAATTCTTCCTGGTGACGGCACTGATCTTTTGTTCTCTCGTGTCGCTGGCGACAGGGACCTCGTGGGGGACGATCGGAACAGCCGGAATCGCACTGATGGGAGTCGGAGCGACACTCGGTGTGCCGGTCGGTCTTACGGCGGGCGCGATTATAAGCGGTGCGTATTTCGGGGATAAAATGTCACCGCTGTCGGATACCACGAATTTAACGCCGACGGTCACCGGAACCGATTTATTCACCCACATCAGGCATATGCTTTGGACGACTGTGCCGGCCTATGTCATTTCCGCAGTCATTTTCACGTTCATGGGGCTGAAGTATGCGGGTACTGCCGCAAACGAACAAACAGTGGCGCAGCTGACAGCATTCCTGGCGGAAAATTTCAACCTTGGACTCGTCCCGCTGATTCCGATCGTCGTGCTGATCGGGATGCTCATGATGAAAAAACCGGCGCTCCCGTCCATTTTCATCGGGACGGCAGTGGGCGGACTGGTAGCGATCTTTTATCAGGGATTCACATTCACCGAGACGATCGATTTCTTCTACGGCGGCTATTCGGTGGAATCCGGAATCGAAATCGTCGATAGTCTGCTGGTGCGCGGAGGATTAAGCAGCATGTTCGCGCTCGTCGCTCTTTTCTTGTTCGCGCTCGGACTGGGCGGCATGATGGCCAATGCGGGTGTCCTGGAAGCGCTCGTCGCCCCGTTCATCCATAAAATCAAGAGCACGGGTGTCCTGACGTTCGTGACCATCATCATCAGCTATGTCTCGCTGGCGATCGGCGGCTCCATTTACTTCTCGATCGTCATGGGCGGCACGATTATGCAGCCCGTCTATGAGCGGCTGAATTTAAAACCGGAGAACTTATCAAGGGTTCTTGAGGATACAGGCACACAGGGCGGGGCGCTCATCCCGTGGACCGGGAGCGGCATCTTCACAGCCGGCGCGCTGGGTGTCGCAACCGGCACGTATCTTCCTTTCTGTTTCCTTGCCATGCTCACCCCGCTCGTTTCGCTGTTCTATGGCGTGACAGGGCTGACCATGACCAAGATCGAAGAAGAGGGAACCGATCAGAGACCGGATAAAAAATTGGCAGGAAACGTAGCGCAAATATAATTTTCCATGGATTGGACCTCTGCCCGGCTGGGCGGAGGTTTTTCATTCCCATCCCTTACAGCCGGCCGGGACAGAACCCGGACAGGGATTTTTGGTATAACTAAAATCAGAGACTGTGCTATAGTAAGAATCAGATGGCAAGCGATGTTTCCGGTCGGCGTTCCACGCAGGCGGACCGGTATGGCATCCTGCAAACTTTAAGGGATAAGGAAGGGTATAATGAGCAGCGTACAGAAGAAAACGGACGTCATTTTAATCGGTGCCGGCATCATGAGCGCCACGCTGGGATCATTGCTGAAAGAATTGGCGCCGGACTGGGAAATCAACGTATTTGAGAAACTCGACAGCGCGGGAAACGAAAGTTCGAATGAATGGAATAACGCGGGCACGGGCCACTCAGCACTTTGTGAATTGAACTATACGTCCGAAAAGCCGGATCGGTCGATCGATATCACGAAGGCTGTGCGGGTCAACGAACAGTTCCAGCTGTCCCGCCAATTTTGGGCACACCTCGTGGATGCCGGCCTTATTTCAGATCCGCAGGAATTTATCCGGCCGATTCCGCACCTGAGTTTCGTCCAGGGTGAAGCGAACGTGGACTTTCTGCAAAGACGATTCGAGACCCTTTCGGATAATCCGCTGTTTGAAGGAATGGAGTTTTCCGATGATCCGGAAAAGCTGAAGGAATGGATTCCGCTCATGATGGAAGGCCGGAATCCGGATGAAGCGATTGCCGCCACAAAAATCGATTCGGGCACTGACGTCAATTTCGGCGCGCTGACCCGTCTCCTGTTTCAGCACTTGGAAGGGCAAGGCGTCGACGTCAATTACCGGCACAGTGTGCAGGATATTAAACGGACAGCCGACGGAACATGGGAAGTGAAGGTCAAGGATTTGGACGGCGATAAGATCGAGACGCACACAGCCGATTTCGTCTTTATCGGCGCAGGAGGCGGTAGCCTTCCGCTGCTGCAGAAAACCGGCCTGCCGGAGTCGAAACGGGTCGGCGGTTTCCCGGTCAGCGGTCTGTTCCTTGTCTGCAATAAACCCGAGATAGCAGAAAAGCATCACGGAAAAGTGTACGGCAAGGCGAAAGTCGGTGCGCCGCCGATGTCGGTGCCGCATCTCGACACGCGGTACATCGATGGCCAAAAATCGCTGCTGTTCGGACCGTTCGCCGGTTTCTCGCCGAAGTTTTTGAAAACCGGTTCGAACTTGGATCTGATCGGTTCCGTGAAGCCGAACAATGTGTTCACCATGCTCGCGGCCGGCGCTAAAGAAATGAAACTGACCAAGTACCTCATCCAGCAAGTGCTCCTGTCGAATGAAAAACGGGTGGAAGAACTGCGTGAATTCATTCCGGAAGCCAACCTGGAGGATTGGGAAGTCGTGACAGCGGGTCAGCGCGTACAGGTGATCAAGGATACGGAAACCGGCGGAAAGGGGACACTCCAATTCGGCACGGAAATCGTCACGGCCGCCGACGGTTCAGTGGCTGCCCTGCTCGGCGCGTCGCCAGGCGCTTCGACGGCTGTCCACGCCATGCTTGATATTTTCGAACGGTGCTTCCCTGAACAGCTGGAAGAATGGAAGCCGAAGATCAAGGAAATGATCCCTTCTTACGGCGTATCGCTGTCAGAGAATGCGGAGCTTTTCCGGGAGATCCATGCGGCTACAGCGGAAACGCTCGGCCTCAGCGAAAAGAAACGGGGTCGCGTTACGGTGTAAAACATGATTGCATGATAGAAAAGCGTTCTCTGTAATCGGACGGATTACGGGGACCGCTTTTTTTTTTTTACGTTTAGTATTGCAAGGCTCTCTATTGGAGACCAGCACACCCCTACAGCAGCCGGTCACGGAAGAGGTGAAGCTGCCGGTCGGCGGACAGCGTTTTAAGGATGTGGACGCCGGCTGTGCTGTTGCCGCGCGGACCGATGGCAGGACCGATGATGCTGATCCCCATCTGTCCGGGCACCACACTCATGATTCCGCCGCTGACACCGCTTTTGCTGGGAAAACCGATTTCGATGGCGAATTCACCGGAGGCGTTGTACATTCCGGCCATGAACATGATCGTCACAGCGGTTTCCACGTGTTCCTCAGCGATGAGCCAGTCCTGTCTGCCGGGTATCTTCCCCCGGTTTGCAAGTACGCATCCGATATTCGCCAAATCATGAACCGTGACATTAATCGAATTGAACCGGAAATACAGGTCCAAAACATCCTCGACATCCGGTTCGATGAGTCCCATGCTTTCCATGAAATAGGCGAGGGACCGGTTACGGGCACCGGTTCTCTTTTCGGACTGGTAAACCTCCTCATTGAGCTTCAAGTCCGGATTGCCGGCAACCTGGCGGATGAAATCGAGGATCCTGCCAAAACGATCATCCACGTCCCGGCCTTTGATCATCGACGCTACCGCAATCGCCCCGGAATTGACCATTGGATTGAAGGGTTTATTCTTAGCTTCTGTTTCCAAATATTCCACGGTATTGAACGGGTCTCCGGTCGGTTCCTGTCCGACGATGGAAAACACTTGATCCTTTCCTTGGTCTTCCAGTGCCAAAAGCAGACTGAGCACTTTGGAAATGCTCTGGAGGGTGAAAATCTGTTGATGGTCGCCGGCTTCATAACTGCCGCCACCGCATTCAGTCAGGGCGATGCCCAAGGTATCGGGATCTGCTTCCCCCAGTTCAGGAATATAGCTGGCCACGCGGCCTTCCTTCGTATAGGGCCGGCTCTTTTCCAGCACTTCTTCAAGATAGGACTGCGTCATCTGCTGCATGTCGTCACTCCGCTTCCTTCGTAAGTTATTTTCTTATTCCCCTTCAATGGAATAAAGGAAACTTCCTGAAGTCCAAGCGGAAAAAAGCGGGCAGAGGAATGGCTCTTCCTCTGCCCGCTTTTCGTGTTTCTGCTGGCCGTCTATTTAAAAAACGGCACTTTTTTCAATGCGGCGACCACAGGGATCGCGATGATAAGGCCAACTGAATTCTGGACGATGTTGCCGGGAATGGAAGCTGCGGGAATGAGCCAGCTGCTGAAAATGATCGCTTCGCCAATGTAGTAGATCCCCAGCATGAAGGGGATCGACACGACTGCGGCAACGATGTTGAACCGGGTGCTGTTTCCCTGCCGGCCGCCTGACCAGGCGATCCGTCCCACAATATAACCCTGCAGTCCGCGCGCCAGAATGGTGATCGGCGCCCATAATGTCCAGCCGGACACTAAGTCGAACAGCCCCATCCCGACTGCGCCGGCAATGGCGCCTTTTTTAGGGCCGAACAGGATGGAGATGGTGAAAAGCATCGCCGTGCCGAGGTGGACCAGCCCGCCGTTTGCTGCGATGGGGAGCCGGATATTCAGCAGGAGCGTGGAAACGAACACCAGCGCGATCGCCATGGAAGTCAAAATAAGATCGAAGGTGCGGCCGTTCGAATAACTCACTGTTTTTTGCATAATGAATGATACTCCTTTCCGTCTTCATTGTTTAGAGTAACTTTAGCAGTTAACTGGACTGTATAAAAGGATCAGTTTGAATAAAAAAAGAGTGGCCAGTTTTAGGCGAAGCCTTTCTTCTGTTGGCCGTTAATCTATAAAAACAAACGGCGAGCGTGTAAAATAGTAAACAGAACGATAGCGAAGCGGCAATAAATCAGAAAGAAATGATAGGGGATCATTCAAATGATGAGGGAACAGACAAGATATTCGAGGCTGGCGAATATCACGGAAATCATCAACACCAAACTGGAGCTGCGAGAAGTTCTGCAGCATGTCACGCAGGCGATATCCGAGGAAATTGTGACATGCAATTCCGTCGGGATTTTTCTGCCGCATGAAGACGGGACATTCAGAGGGTTTGCGGGAAAACCGGAAATGATGACCGGAATGACACTGGAGTCACAGATCATCGACCCGGAGATCGATCTGCTGGCGAAAGAAGTGATCGAGACCCAAAAAACGATTTACATTCCGGACACCTCGAAGGACAGCAGACCGGATCCCCGTTCTGTAGAAGCGTTTCAGATTAAATCCCTTCTGGGACTGCCGATTTCCTTTGAACAGGAACTGTTCGGCCTTGTCTTTTTGTTCGATTACGGTTCTCCGATGCACTTGACGGAATCGGAAATCCAAAGCGTGGAAGCGTACGTGAATATGGCGGCTGTTGCAATCCGGAACGCATCCAATTTGAAGCAGAAAGAGGATCTGCTCGCTGAAAAGCAATTACTGCTGGACGTGACACGTGATCTGTCGATGTGTTCATCGGTACAGGAAAGCTTGGACAAGTGCTTTTTCTACTTGAAAAAAGTCTTGGACAGCCGCAACATCTCTGTCCATCTCCTCGGATCTCCTGAAAAACAGGCGGTGACATCCAGCAGGCGGGACAGCGGAGCCGACTGGACAGAGCAGGACTGGGATAAGGCATTGGCGGAAGCGGGGAAAGAAGACTACGCAACGATGATCCGACATGTCGCCGACACCCGGCAGACGGCCGCTTTACCGGATAACGAAGAAGCCGGCATGCTGATGATTCCGCTCGTCTCCACAGGTGAAGTTTTGGGCGTCCTGACAGCTGCCGGCAATGAAACCGCGGTCCGTCACTTCGGCAAGTCCCAAATCCGGCTGGCCACTTCGATCGCCGATGCCACCGCTCCGGTCCTTTCGAATCTGTCTTACATGGATCAGCTGGAGAGCAGGGTGGAACAGCGGACCAGTGAACTGGCGGCAGCGAATGAAAGGGTCACGAGTGTCATTGAAAGTATCACAGACGGCTTCTTCACGCTGAATGAGGAATGGGAGTTCACATATATCAACCGGCATCAGTACTTGCCCGACGGCATCACGCGCGAGGACGTGTTAGGAAAGAATGTCTGGGAAGTATTTCCCGAAAGTGTGAACTCGATCATATACAGGGAATTTCACCGCGCGATGTCCGAAAGGGTATCCGTGAATTTTGAAATCCCTTCCGTTACCGACGATCATTGGTTTGAGGTGATTGCGTACCCATACGACGAAGGTATCTGCTGCCTCTTCAAAAATATCTTTGAAAAGAAAAAGTATGAAAAGGAATTGAGAAGGCTGTCGAACCTGAATCTGATCGGCCAGATGGCTGCCGGCATCAGTCATGAGATCAGGAATCCGATGACCACCGTCAGGGGATTCCTGCAGCTGCTGAAAAAGCAGGAGGACCTTAAAGAGCATCATCAGCATTTCGGCCTGATGATCGAGGAACTCGACCGCGCGAATTCCATCATTACGGAATTTCTTTCCGTCGGGAATACGAAAACATCCCGACTGGAAATGCTCGACTTGAACAAAATCCTCCAGGATATCGCGCCTCTCATAAAGATCGATACGCTGAACCAGAATAAGCAGATCCGCTTCAACACGAACGATATTCCGGAACTGCTGCTGAACCGGACAGAGATCCGGCAGCTGATTGTAAACCTGTACCGCAATGGCCTTGAAGCGATGCAGCCGGGACAGGAATTGACGATCAGCACGTACATGGATGGTGACGGCTGCGCCGTCTTGGCGGTCCAGGACGAAGGAGAAGGGATCCGCCCGGAGGTGCTGGAAAAACTGGGGACGCCGTTTTACACGACGAAGGATGAAGGGACAGGTCTGGGTCTTGGCATTTGCTACGCCATCGCGGCCCGTCATCATGCAAAAATTGAAATCCAGACCGGGCCGGGCGGGACGGCTTTTCTGACCAGATTCCCCTGCTGAATCCTTGATTGTTCCGGTTCCCTTGGCGGCACTGTCTCCGGAAATGGAGAGATGCCGCCTCTTCTGTGTTTTCCGGTCCGCCGCGAAGGGTATGGAACTTCCATAAGGAAGCGCAAAAACCAGAACGAAGCGGATCATGAAAAAAGAGACCAGCGATCGGCTCTTTTTTTATGGTCTGCATGAGAGGAGGAGCGACGTGGAGTCAATTTGGCTGGAATATGGATGGACGCTGCTGATTCTGATTGGGCTGGAAGGCTTGCTGTCCGCGGATAACGCGCTCGTACTGGCGGTCATTGCAAAGCATTTGCCCGAGGATCAGAAAAAGAAAGCTATCAACTATGGGATCATCATGGCGTTCGTTTTCCGGTTTGCGGCGCTTTTCGCAATTTCATTCATCGCGAACGTCTGGCAGGTGCAGGCGATCGGGGCAGCGTATCTGCTGTATCTCGGGCTGAAGCATGTCATTCAGGCGCGGTTCGGTAAAGAGAACGAAAACATTGACGAAGAGATCGAAGAGGAATCGGCCGGCAAGGGCTTCTGGCCGACCGTCGGAAAAATCGCACTGGCGGATCTCGCGTTCGCCATCGACTCGATCCTTGCGGCGGTCGCGCTGGCACTCGGCCTGCCGGATTCACCGCTCGGCGATTTCGGCGGCATGGACGCAGGGCAGTTCATCGTCGTGGTTCTCGGCGGTATCGCGGGTCTGATTCTGATCAAATATGCGGCCACGTGGTTCGTCAAACTGCTGGATCAGCGGCCGGCACTGGAGACGACCGCTTATGCGATTGTGGCATGGGTCGGTGTCAAACTGGCGGTCATCACGCTCGCGCATGAGGACATTCACGTCCTGCCGCACGATTTTCCGCACAGTACTGTATGGACACTGATTTTCTATGGTGTCCTCGTGGCGATTGCGCTGCTCGGCTGGTTTGCGCCCGGCAATAAAAGCGCGCGGAACCTGG
This sequence comes from Indiicoccus explosivorum, assembly GCF_002167005.1. GTDB lineage: Bacteria > Bacillota > Bacilli > Bacillales_A > Planococcaceae > Indiicoccus > Indiicoccus explosivorum. The sequence continues at coordinate 12,987 of NZ_NHTN01000024.1, read as the reverse complement.
AAGACTGACAGTTTTCGCGCAAACCGGAAAAATGGACTAAAGCAGGCGGGAAGAGGGGACAGATTCCTCTTCCTGCCTTTTCAAGTGGCATTCGTTCCAATGCAAACAGTTTTCAAACACGGCGGACAGGTGTAAAATGGAGTGGTTGTACAAAACAGATGCGGTTCTCCGGCGGAGAGGCAGATTCCTGGCTCTTTTTCACTGCAGCTAGCCGGCGGAGCAATGGGTTTATTTATTTGGAAGGAGCGATAGGGTTGGAGTCAATTTGGCTGGAATACGGCTGGACGCTGTTGATATTGATCGGTCTCGAGGGACTGTTGTCCGCGGATAATGCGCTCGTGCTGGCGGTCATTGCGAAACACTTGCCCGAAGATCAGAAGCGGAAGGCGATCAACTATGGGCTGATCATGGCGTTCGTTTTCCGATTTGCGGCACTTTTCGCGATTTCATTCATCGCGAATATCTGGCAGGTGCAGGCGATCGGTGCGGCTTACCTGCTGTACCTCGGACTGAAGCACATCATCCAGGCCCGGTTCGGTAAAGAGAATGAAAACATCGATGAAGAAATCGAAGAGGAGTCCAGAGGCAAAGGGTTTTGGCCGACCGTCGGAAAAATCGGTCTGGCGGATCTCGCATTCGCCATCGACTCGATTCTAGCGGCGGTCGCGCTGGCACTCGGCCTGCCGGATTCACCGCTCGGCGATTTCGGCGGCATGGACGGCGGGAAATTCCTGATCGTGGTGCTCGGCGGCGTCTCAGGCCTCATCCTCATCAAGTTCGCGGCGACATGGTTCGTCAAACTGCTGGATCAGCGGCCCGCTCTCGAAACGACGGCGTATGCGATCGTTGCCTGGGTCGGCGTCAAACTCGGGGTCATCACGCTTTCCCATGAGGAAATCGGCATCCTGCCCCACGAATTCCCGCACAGCACACCGTGGACGCTCACATTCTATGGTGTACTCGTCGGTATCGCATTGCTGGGCTGGTTCGGCTCCGGCAAAAAGACAGAGGGGAACGTTTCTTAACCCTTATCAATGAAAACAGAAAAAGCTGTCCGGAAGTCATAATCCGACTTCCGGACAGCTTTTTTCGTTTGATCAGTAGTATCGCCAGGATTTCTCATAAAGTTCGATCAGGTTGGGCCGGATCAGCGTATTCGGCTCGAGGGCGACAGCTTTGCCGCTGCCGTCCGTGATCTCCCGGTCCTCATCCTTGCCGAAGGCACTCAGAGCCGGCAACAGCTCTTCCGTCAAGTAGCGGGTTTCACCGATCAGATCCAGCTCCGCCAGCGCAATGGGCTGACGGGAAGCGAGCACAAACCCCCAGCCGCCGAAACTCGGGATATCGGCATGCAGGTTCACTGTCTCCAGGCCGGCGGCTTCGATCGTCTCATCGATTGTCCAATAGACCCGCGGAGCGAACACCGGACTCGTCGCCTGGACCATCATGGCGCCATCCGGCTGAAGGCGGTTCCGTGCGAGCGAATAAAACTCCTGTGTATACAATTTATTCAGCGATTCATTGTTCGGATCCGGCAGATCGGCGATGATGACATCATAGAACCCTTCAGCATCCTCAAGAAACCGGAAAGCGTCTTCGTTCACGATTGTCACCCGCGGATCATCCAGTGCCCCGCCGTTCAGTTCGGTCAGCAGATGGTGTTCCTGTGCCAGTTCAGTCATTGCCGGATCCAGATCGACGAGCGTGATGCGTCCGATATCCTCGTACTTCAGCAGTTCCCGGACCGCCAGGCCGTCACCGCCGCCGAGGACAAGAACCCGGTCATGGCGCGTTGCAGCCGCCATGGCAGGATGGACGAGGATTTCATGGTAGCGGTGCTCGTCCGACGAGCTGAACTGGAGCTGTCCGTCGAGATAGAGCCGGGTATCCCCCTGTTCCCTCGTCAGGACGATCTGCTGGTAAGCCGTCTGCTCCGAATGGATAATCGGATCCTGATACAGCTTCTGCTCGAAGTGGAAAGCCGCTTCTTCACCGAACAGAGCGCCCAATACGAGGAGGGCGGTGAACAGGAAGCCGAACGATGCGTGGATCCGGAACCGCTTCAATTCGGCGCGGAAATGGAACACGATCCATAAAGCGACCGCCACGTTGACGAGCGCGACGAGGAAGGAGGTCTTGACGAGCCCGAAATACGGACGGAGCAGGAACAGGAACAGCAGGCCGCCGATGAGACCGCCTGCATAGTCGAAAAACAGCACTTTTGCGGCGCTTTTCTGAAGGGAGACGCCGATTTCATTCGCCTTGCGGATCAGGACAGGCAGTTCGACACCGGTCAGCGTGCCGACGAGGAGGGTCACGCTGTAGAGGAACAGGGCGCCGGTCCCGTCCGGCAAATAAGCGGTGACACCGAACAGGAGCATCGCGGAAAATCCGCCGATCAGGCCGATCCCGTATTCGATCCAAATAAAGGATAAGATCAAGTTCTTCGTCATTTTCTCGCTGATATACGCGCCGATTCCCATTCCCGTCAGGAACAGGGAAATGATCAGTGTGTACTGCTTCACCCCATCGCCGAGGATATAGGAACCGAGCGCGCCGAACAGCACTTCAAAAATGATTCCGCAAATCGATACGATTCCGGATGCGTAGTAAATGGCCCGGCTTTTCCGGACTGCCTGCTGTGTGGTCATACGAACACCGCCTTATGTGATGGAAGCACCGATGACGAAAGCGAGACCGACGGATACAGCGAATGCGATGATGCCCGTCGCCGTGTTGTTCTCTTTCAGCTGCTGCTCCACCGAAAAGCGCGGTGTCAGCACTTCGAACAGCAAGTACGCGATCAGCTGAAGGGCCAGGCCGTACAGGCCCCAGACAACGGTCTGCCAAATTGTATCGTTATGGAAAATCGCGAACGCGATGATGATGCTTGTGCCGATGATTTTACCGGCAATCGACAGCGCGACCGCCGTGTTGCGGTTTTTGACTTCTTCCCAGTCCTTGTACTTTCTCGTCATCAGTTCGAAGACGAACAGGCCGACTACAATGACAGCAACGGCTGCCGCGAAATACAGAAACGTCAGTAAGAATGGATTCACTGCATTATCCCCTTTGCCTTAAGTTATTTTCCTTCTCCGGGTCCGCCTCCGCGGAACGCTGCCCCGCGACCGAATGTGCCTGCCGGAAAGGCGCCGTACGCACCGCCTCCCGAATAGCAGCCGCCCGTCTGTGCGCACCGGTTCTGCTGCGTGCTCACCCAGCCCCGTCCGAGGCGGTCGTTGAGGAACGAGCCGACGAACATGCCGGTGAAGAAGCCGGGGTGGTAGTGCCTCCGGACGAATTCATCTTCCGCCACCTCAACGAGCGTCGCGCCTGGATTTTCCGGATCTTCCGTCAGGATGACGAATTCATCATCATAGACAAGCACTTGCCGGCCGTCGGTTGCCTCACCGATCTGTTCCGGTTCTTCGACACCGATCAGCTCCTCGGCAGTCTCTTGGAGTCCGAGATCCGAACGGTACAGCAAGGCCCGGTCGTTCTGGACGGCATTGTTCTGGATCGCATCGACGAACGTGTAGTTCTGATCAATATAGTCATCGGCGCCCATGAGGCCGCAGGCGGCAAGAAACACCGTCAAGGCAGCCAGGACGCACAGCCAGCCTTTTTTTGCCATACACAACACCCTAACTGAACAAAGGCGGCCTGACGCAGAGGAGCAGGCCGCGGTTCGTTATTCTTTGCCGAGCTTACGTTTCAGTTCCGCCAGTTCATCGTCCACTTCACTCGTTTTTTTCAATGAAGCCAGTTCATCGTCGATGCTCCGGGAGTCCGAGCGCATCTCTTCCGATACGTCAGCCTCCGCTTCGAACCGCATCACTTTTTCTTCCATCCGGTCGAATCCGCGCCGGGATTCATCTCCGCCGACAGAAGACATCGAACGGTTGATCTTAGTGCGGGTCTTCGCTGATTCCGCCCGCGCTTTCAGAGAGTCCTGCTTCAGTTCCATCTCCTCATACTCGCGTTTCATTTCCGCCAGCTTTTCGCGGAGGACCGCCACATCCGAGGAAGCCTGTTCGTACGCCTGCTTCATCGTCTCGGCCTGTTTGGCGTGGTTCTGTTTGTCTTCAAGCGCCCGGCGCGCCAAGTCGTCGTTGCCGGCTTCCAGCGCTTCGACCGCCTGGCTCTGCCGTTTTTCGGCCATGGCCGACGCGTCTTCGTACTTTTTCTGAAGCATTTTTTCGTTCGCCAGCTGTTTGGCGACCGCCGTTTCCGCTTCGCGGATATCCGCAGACATCTCGCGCATGAACTGGTCGAGCATTTTGACCGGATCTTCCGCCTTATCAAGCGCCGCGTTGAGCTCCGAACCGACGTACGTCTTCATCCGCTTAAAAAATCTGAACATGTTCCCGCCTCCTGTTAATTTCAGCTTCCAGCTAAAATAGTGAATTCATATTCTTCGACTTCCTGTCCGTGGCTCACTTCCATGTCTCCGCCCCAGACTTCGACGGATAAAAAGTACTCACCCGACTCATCCGTGTAATCATAGTACGATACGGTCTTCCCATGGACATTCCGGCTGCTGCCTTCCCCTGATGTCCGGGCCTGGCCCTGTTCTTCCAAGTGGTACGTCCGGCCGTCGTACTCGATTTGCGCAGCGCCCGGTTCAAGGCCGGGAATCCGGACGGTCTCATAAATACCGGCCTCAAATTCGTCGTCCAGTTCCGTGCTCAGCCACAGTTTCCGGCCGGATGCTGTCAGTTGATAAGCATCCCACGTATATCCGCTGTCGTTGTAGTGGATTTTGCCCGTCACTTCATAATCGGCCAAGTCATATGTTACAAAATCCCCGACGCGCAAATTGAGAAGCGTCCGTTTTTCAGCTTTTGGCGGTCCTTTGTCTTTTCCTTTGAATAAACGATCGAACAGCCCCATTTTTCCACCTCGCCCGTCATGAACTCAATCACGTAATCCATTCCTGTTAACCGTACCACAAACCCGCCAGTCCTGCGTCCCTTCATTAATTACCAGCCGAAGGCATAAACGGATATAATGAATATACGGAAGACGTGCGGATAGGTTCCGAAGTTTGCGGGAAAACCCAGAAAAATCTCCGCTGGCCGTTTCCCGGCCGGTCACCCGGATTTGCGCACCATAAAACTCATGTGGCGCCCCGCCTGTCTGTTTTGGCGGTAGGAGAAGCCCTCGGCGCTGCCGAATGTGCACGTCCGGTCGATGGCGATCTGTTCCGGCGGGATGCCGGCAAGCTCGCACTGCCTTTTCACTGTCAGCTGATTGTCGATATGGTATTTGTGCGTCTCTTCATTGAAATAAATGAATTCATCCGCGTAGCCGAGCGCATGGAACCGCTTGAACACATCTTCATCCACTTCGAACCGCTCCTGGCTCAATGCGGCACCGAGCTGGATCCGGAAATCCTCCGGGCGGCAGTGCCGTTCTTGTATAAGATGGTCAAAAAGATCGGACGTGATCTCTTTCACGGTCCCTTGCCAGCCGGAGTGGATGACGCCGATCAGCCCTTCTTTCCTGTTCCAGAACATGACGGGCACGCAGTCGGCTGAAAAAGAAGCCAGCACGAGATCCGGTTCATACGTGTACAGCGCGTCCGTATCCGGGATGGCTGTCTCCATCCGGTCTGCGCCTTTCCCTTTTTCGGCAGCCGTCACTTCGTGGAAGTTGGCGCTGTGCGTCTGTCTGGCGCAGACAAGATCGTTCAGCCGGAACCCGATGAAACCGGTGAAGCTTTTCCGGTTCCCGAGAACGGTTTCCGGACTGATGCAGCTGTGGAGCGCCATATTATTGTTTTCCGGTAAATGGTCCGATTTCAACGTCATGCCGGCGATGAAGTTGTCATCATCCAAATAAATTTTTGTTTTCATCATGATCACCCGACTCAAATATAGTAAAGAGCGGACGCGATGTACAGCTGGAGGGGCAGCAAGAGTTTGAATCCGGACGGAAGGGGGATATCATGAAGGCAGGAGAGCTGCAGAAGCAGCGGAAGATATATTCAGACAGAGAGATGGGGGATACTATGCAGGACAGCAGTTCGGAAATTTCACCCGGCCGGCCTCCCGCGGCGGAACCGCCCGGTTTCTGGCCGCTCGGCAGGCTTGTTTCATTCCGGAAAGAGGCGCGGGGCCGAATCGATATGGTATGTGAACACGGATTTTTGTCCGCCGCCTTCTGCGGGAACCGGACGGTCCGGATCACGGTGGATTCCCGTCCCGCTCCGCCGGAAGGCAGTTTCGCCGTACGGAGCCACCCCGATTACATGGAGGCGACACTATCGGAGGAAGAAAAGCAGCTAAGACTGGCGGCCGGCGGATTGGTGCTCACGGTCGATAAAGAAACGGCCGCCGTGACGGTTTTCGATCAGGAGGGCAAGCTGCTGCTGGCGGATGTACCCGGCGGAACAGGGTTCAGCGGCCGGACGGAAGCGCACTGCAGGAAGCAGCTGGACGATGCGGACCGCTTCTACGGGTTCGGAGAGAAGACCGGTTTTCTGGATAAACGGGGCGACAGACTGGTGATGTGGAACTCGGACGTCTTCGCTCCGCATAATCCGGAAACGGACCCGCTCTACCAGTCCATCCCGTTCTTCCTGACGCTCCGGAACGGCAATGCGCATGGGCTGTTCCTCGACAGCACCGCGAAAACCGTCTTCGATATGAAAGGGCAGTCCGGCCATTATACCTTTTCTTCGGATTCAGGCGGACTGGATTACTATATTTTTGCCGGTCCGTCACTGAAGGATGTCATCGGCCAGTACACGGAGCTGACCGGACGGATGCCGCTTCCGCCGAAATGGGCGCTCGGTTACCATCAGTCCCGCTATAGCTATGAATCGGAGCAGGAAGTGAGGGAACTGGCCGCCCGGTTTAAGGAGCAGGAGATCCCGCTCGATGCCATCTATTCGGATATTCATTACATGGACGATTACCGGGTATTCACGTTCGATCAAGAGCGGTTCCCGGACCCGGCGGGGCTGATCCGGGATTTGAAGAGCGAGGGAATCCGGCTCATTCCGATTGTGGACCCCGGCGTGAAAAAGGATCCGGAATACCGGGTCTATAAGGAAGGCGTCGCCGACGATCATTTCTGCAGATTCCTTGAAGGGGACGTGTTTTTCGGGGATGTCTGGCCGGGGACGAGCGCGTTCCCGGACTTCACGGAAGCACAGACACGCCACTGGTGGGGCGAAAACCATGCGTTCTACACCGAAATGGGTGTGGAGGGCATCTGGAATGACATGAACGAGCCGTCAGTTTTCAATGAAACAAAGACAATGGACCTGGGAGTGGTCCACCGGAACGGAGGGAATCCGAAGACCCACCGCGAACTGCACAACGCCTATGGGCTTCTGATGAGTGAAGCGACTTACGAAGGGCTGAAGCGGCAGCTGGCGGGCAGGCGGCCGTTCGTGCTGACCCGTGCCGGCTACGCCGGCATCCAGCGCTGGGCCGCTGTCTGGACGGGGGACAACCGCAGTTTCTGGGAACACCTCCAGATGGCGCTGCCGATGTGCATGAACCTCGGCATGTCCGGTGTGGCGTTCAGCGGGCCGGACGTCGGCGGATTCGCCCATCACGCATCGGGTGAGTTGCTCGCCCGCTGGACACAGGCAGGCGCATTCATGCCTTACTTCCGGAACCATAGCGTTCTCGGCTCGGACCGCCAGGAGCCCTGGTCGTTCGGCGAGAAGTACGGAGAGGTGATCCGGAATTCCATACAGGCGCGCTACGTCTGGCTTCCTTACCTTTACGGGCTGTTCAGGGAAGCGAGCACAACGGGCATCCCGGTCATGCGGCCGCTCGTGCTGGAATATCCGGACGATCCGGCTGTTTCCAATTTGGCAGACCAGTTCCTGGCAGGTCCCGATGTGCTCGTCGCACCGGTCCTCGTGCCGGGCCAGGAAAAGCGGATGGTGTACTTGCCGGAAGGGGAGTGGGTCGACTACTGGGAAGATACGATCCTGGAAGGCGGAAAGCACATCATCGCGGATGCGCCGCTCGATCGGCTGCCGCTTTTCATTAAAAACGGCGCCATCATCGTCCATGGACCTGTCCGCCGGAATGCAGAAGCGGAAATCGGTGAACTGGCGGTCCATTTGTACATCAAGGAACAGGCAGCCGGCTCGGCGCTTCTTTATGACGACGATGGCATCAGCCTGACGTATCGGGAAGGTTGCTATTTTGAAGAGCGGATGGAAGCGGAAGTCTCCGCAGGGAAAGTGGAGATCCGGACCGCTGTGCTGACGGATGGCTGGCACCCGGCATGGCGGAACCGCCGGAAATTCGTGCTGCACAACATAAAAAAGGGGACGGAGATCACGGTGGATGATGAACGGGTTCCTGAAAAACGCATCACTTACCATGATGGCCGGCAAAAGGCTGAGTTCCGCTGGACCGGTTTTGGCGGAGAAGCGGACGGGGAGACAGGAAAATGAAAAAACTGATGATCGGCGGTCTGGCCGCCGCACTGCTTTATACGGCCGTTCCGACTCTTACCGTGAAGAGGCTTCCGCTCGGCACTTATCGGAAAGGCGGCGTGCCAGGCACCATCGCCCTGACTTTTGACGACGGGCCGCATCCGCTCTATACACCGCGCCTCTTGGACTTGCTCAAACAGCATGAAGTGAAGGCGACATTTTTTGTGGTCGGCGAAAAAGCGGTCCGGTTTCCGGAACTGCTGCGCCGCATACATGAAGAAGGGCACGAAATCGCGGTCCACCATTACACGCACGTCAGCAATTGGCTTTTATCTCCCGCGGGATACAGGAGGCAGCTGGAAGACAGCATCCGGGTGATCTCCGGCATCACGGGCGTGCCTCCCCGTTATTACCGGCCGCCATGGGGGCATTTGACGCCGCTCACGCTTCTTTATTCAAAAAAACTCGGAATTGTGTTATGGTCAAGTACCGCGAAAGACTGGAAACGCGGCACGACAGAGAAAGAACTGTTCAGCCGGCTGAAGAAAGCGGATCCGGACGGAGGAATCATTCTGCTCCACGACAGCGGGGATACATTCGGTGCGGACAGCGAAGGGCCGGCCCGGCTGATTCCTGCGCTGGCGCGCTTTATTCCTGAAATGAAATCGGAAGGCGTCCGTTTCGTACCGATTCCGGAACTGCTTCAGAACAGGTGACGACAGAGCGGAAAGGGGATTCCCAGTGGCTTACAAAGTATTGATATTGCCGATTTTCCAAATGCCCTCGGGCCACCATAAAGCCGCGGATACAGTTGCTGACCTTCTTCACCGGACGTTTCCGGCCATCGACTGCCATAAAAAAGACTTCATCACGTACTGCGGGAAGCGGCTGGAGACGGTCGTTTCCAAAAGCTATATTAAATGGATCAAGCACTTTCCCGCCTCCTATCAGTACGTCTATAGCCAAAGTATGCAGAAACCGAAAAAAGAACCGGATAAGGGTGCGTTCATGAAGCGGGTCGAGGAGTATTTCGACCGGAAGATGGAGGAAATGATCGCGGAAGAAAGCCCGGATCTGATCATCTGTACGCATTCATTCCCTTCCGGCATCCTTGACCGACTGAAGAGAAAAGGGACGCTTCTCACACCTGTGCTGAATGTATATACGGATTTTTTCATCAGCAGTTTTTGGGGGAAACAGCATATCGACTATCACTTTGCGCCGAATCCGGAGTGCAAGAGGCAGCTGACGGAGAAATACGGCATTGCGCCGGAACGGGTATTCGTGACCGGAATTCCGGTCCATCCGCTGTTCACGAAAAAAACGGAAAGAGAAAAAGGGCGTGCGAAACGGCTGCTTGTGGCAGGAGGCAACACCGGGCTTGGCAATATGGAAGAATTCATTTCGAAAATCAACGGGCAGCTTGCCCTTACGGTTCTGTGCGGGACGAACATGAAGTTATACCGGCAGCTGAAGGAGAAAAACTTTCCGAACACGGAAATTCATTCATACATCGATTCCCAGAAAAAGATGAACCGGATGTACGACCGGTCGGATGCCATTCTGACGAAGCCCGGCGGCATCACGGTAAGCGAAGCGCTGGCAAAACGGCTTCCGGTCTTCACCGTCCGCGCACTGCCCGGCCAGGAATATGAGAACCTGGAATATTTGGAAGAAAAGGGCCTGATCATCCGGCTGGATGAGGATGAAATGGCGGGTGCCCAGCTCGTTTCCATCCTGAACGATGAAGTCGCCGTGACAAAGCTGAAAGAACGGATCGAGCATTACCTCGGCGAATTCGAAATGCCGGTCAGCGAGGCACTGAAGCAGGTGTTCCGGGACCATTTCAAGACCGGGCCACTGCAGGAAGACCTGAAACGAAAAGGCGGATAGGGCTGTTTGGAAAGCCCGCTGATTAAAGCCAAGCTTCCGGCACGGCAGCTGATTGACACGTGTTGGCCTCATCGATTATAGTGGAACTAACAAATCCGATAGTGTGTTCTCCCAAAGGGGAGTAGCTTTTACAGCATAGCCGTCACTTCAGGGGCGACCCTCGGCTCTGCTGGCAGCGCCGACGCTGTTAGCCAGACCTTTGCCATTCCAAGGCAGAGGTCTTTTTATATGCCTGGAGCGCCGGAGAGGCATGCCGGGAAGGAGGGGGCGGCAAAGACTGACCCGCAGCGGCGGCTTGTAAAAGTGAAACCGGAATCAGAACTGAAAGGGAGGCAAATTGGATGGATATTGCATTGCTGCTGGAATACGGATGGGTATTGCTGCTGCTGATCGCTATCGAGGGACTTCTCGCGGCGGATAACGCGCTCGTTTTGGCGATCATGGTGAAACACCTGCCGGAAAAACAGCGCAAACGGGCGTTGTTTTACGGGCTGGCAGGTGCCTTCGTGTTTCGCTTCGCTTCACTGTTTGTCATTTCATTCCTGGTCGGTGTCTGGCAGGTGCAGGCACTCGGTGCCTTGTATCTGCTGTTCATCGCAGTGAACCACATTTTGCGGAAAACCGCGTTGAAGAAAAGAAATGTGACGGAGGATACGGAAAAGAGCGGGAAAGGGACAGGGTTTTGGGGGACGGTGGCCAAAGTCGAGCTTGCGGACATTGCGTTCGCGGTCGATTCCATCCTGGCTGCTGTTGCCCTTGCCGTGACGCTGCCCGATACAGGACTCCCGCCGATCGGCGGACTGGATGGCGGTAAGTTCCTTGTCATTTTCGCAGGCGGCCTGATCGGCCTGATCATCATGCGATTTGCGGCGAACTTCTTCGTGAACCTGCTCCAGGAGCGGCCGGGGTTGGAAATCGCCGCATTCGCCATCGTCGGCTGGGTCGGTGTCAAACTCGCAGTCTATACCCTTTCTCACCCCGACCTTGGCGTACTCGCTGAAGGTTTCGCAAAATCGCCGGAATGGAAAATCACGTTTTACACCGTGTTGCTTTTGATTGCTGCAGGCGGCTGGTTCCTGTCAAAAAAGAAACCGGCCAAAGAAGCGCAGTCATCAGCTTCCGCAGAATAATCGGGACTGCAGGTCAGCAGGTGATGCCGGAAAACTGCCGGCATCGCCTGTTTCATTTTCAATGAGGCATAAAGCGGCTGGAAGACGTTTCCTTGCGGCAAGTGATATAATAGCATGATGGATTTTAGAATCCTGCTGGAGGGAAATCATGTTTAGAACGATAACGATAGAAGAACTGATACCGCAGACCGAGAATGGGCAGATGACATTGATCGATGTCAGATCGCCATCGGAATACCGGGAATTCACCATGCCGGGCAGCATCAACATCCCGATTTTCAATGATGAAGAACGGGCTGAAGTCGGGACGCTCTATACGCAGGAATCCGTGGAGGCCGCCAAAGAACGCGGCCTTGAAATCGTCTCACAGAAACTGCCGTCTTTTATCAGGGCCATGCAGAATGTGCAGGGGGAGAAGACTGTTTTCTGCTGGCGGGGCGGCATGCGGAGTAAAACAGCGGCCACGCTGGCGGATCTTGCCGGTCTGAAGGTCAACCGGCTGGAAGGCGGCATCCGGGCGTACCGGAAATGGACGGTCAGCGAGCTCGAAGCGGCAGAAGTGCCGGAGCAGGCGATCATACTGAACGGGCTCACCGGATCGGGGAAAACGAAGGTGCTGGAAAAACTTACAGCAGAAGGGTATCCTGTCATCGATCTGGAAGGAATGGCCGGACATAAAGGGTCGATTTTCGGACATATCGCGGACAGCCCCAATAACCAGAAAACGTTCGACGCACTACTCGTCCGGCGGCTGCGGGAACTGAAGGATGAACCATACGTTCTGTTCGAGGCAGAGAACAGCCGGATCGGGAAAGTGGTTGTGCCGCCGTTCCTGATGGAGCTGAAGGAAACGAGTCCGCATATCGATATCCGGATGCCGGTGGAGAAGCGGATTGAAATCATCCTCGAAGACTACCAGCCGGAAAAGCATCAGCAGGAGTGCCTGGAAGCGTTCAGCCGGATCCGGTCGCGCATCCACACACCGGTCGCCGGCGAGATCGGCGCACAGCTGGAAGAAGGAAACTTCGCGCCCGCTGTCCGGCTGTTGCTGGAACATTATTATGACGCCCGCTATGCGCATAAAAAAGAGCAGCTGTCCGGCATCAGACAAGTGGAAGTCGCTGCTTCCGATTTGGAAGAAGCGGCCGGCCATGTCAAAAAAGCCATTGAAGAACTGAAGCGGGAAACGGATTGCCCGATCCGCTGAGGCGTCTTCCGGCGGTCCTTTCCGTCAAACAGCGAGATATAGAAAGCCGCAAGGAAGGCTGTCTGAAAAGATCAGAATACCTGTTTCCCGAACCATCCGGTCCGGATGGGGAAACCGGACGCTTTTTGACCCACACGATGTGGGAAATGCAGCCAGCGCGACAGGACGTCGCGATGCTGGCTGCCCCTATCTAAATTCACAGAAAAAAACCGACGCGAACACAAAAAGGAACGGGAGAGGGCTTAAAGTTCCGTCTTGCCGCCTTTTCGTTGGCAGTTTGCTTCTGAGAGACAGGGCCGGCAGAAGCCAGCGGAAATGCGAGACGCCTGCGGAAAAACGGACGGGCA
>NZ_NHTN01000023.1 GCF_002167005.1 Indiicoccus explosivorum | reverse complement strand
CAATTCTTTTATCACTCTCTGCACTTCGTCCATGAATACCGGCATTTTCTCGGACAGATGGGCTTCCAGCACCCACAATACTTGCAGGGAGCTGTAGGTTTGGTGTTCTTCCTTTTCTTCCGCACTTTCTCCGAACCCGCCATGTTCTCCAAGCTCTTCCGCTCGCTCTGTCCCGGCCCCTTCCGGCTGCAGCACCCGCTCGGCAAGCGGGTCGCGGAAAATCGGATAATATTCCATGACTGAAGCATAGAATCGGTCGAGTTTCACCCGCTCATAGCGCATGAGGTAGGTGCACACCTCGAATTCCTGGGCGAATTCCCGCTGGAACCGCTCGAGAAGCCGGATGTCGGTCGCTTCCAGCTCGGCGGACATGGATTCAAAAAACGTCAAAAACGACCGGCAGTAGTCGTAAATGAATCCCGGATCCGCGCTTTTATCCGCCGGCAGCCCGAACAGGCTGTTATCCAAATAGTAGTTGTTCAGCTTCCGGTGCAAGGTGTTCAGTTTCAGCTTTTTCAGCAGCCGGCGGTTTTCATCCCGCCCCCACTGCTCCGCCGCCTCTTCCTGGCGTTTATTCCGAAAAGCGGACAGCAGGATGAGCGCGACGCCCGCGACGCCGACCGTGAACGACGCGGCGAGCGCCATGGCGATGACGACGACCAGGACGAGACCGCTCATGCCGTTCCACAAAATCACGAACGGCGCCACGATGCCGAGCACGGCCGTCACGATCAGGATAGCGATCAGCCCTTTGACGGCCGCGTCGAACTCGGTCGGAACAGGCGGTCCCGTCCGTTCCCGGGCCGCCGCCACACCGACGATGATGGCGGTCACAATCAGCAGCAGCGCGATAAACAGCAGAATCAGCAGCAACTGGGTGAGTATCATCGGCAAACCTCTTTCCGTGAACCCTGTTTTTCTTACCATAACCTTTCAGCGGGCGGGTAAACCTCGAACACTTCCGTCCCCCAGGCCGATGGCAATAAACCCCGTGATCTGCCCGCGCAACGGAAAGCGGGAAGCGTGATCTGCCGATCACACTTCCCGTGGTTTTCGTACTTTATTGACTCAGCTGCTCAATCTGATTGATGATATCGGAGACTTCCCCGATGGTCTGGAAAATTTCCGTATCTTCGATGACCGCCGGGTCGAGCGTGCCGTTCTCGATATTCGTCAAATACAGGTCGATCCCTTCAAGGGCGCGGTTATTGAGGCCGACAACCTGCCGGTGGAGCTCCCCGCCGACAGCCGGTTCCTCAAGCGCATTGAACGCCTCGATCTGCTGCTTCATCTCCTCCAGGCGCGTCTCCAGATCGGCGGCCGCCTCCGGATCCGTGATCGCCTGACGGGCAAGATCCGGCACCTCATTCGCAAAATCCTGCGCATCATTCGCATACGCCGTCGCTTCATTCACATAATTCAGCGTATCATTCACGCCTTCCAGCAGTCCGCAGCCGCTCAGCAGCAGCGCCGCAGCCGCCGTGACAGGCAGCAAAAATCTCTTCATGGTTCCGCCTCCTGCTCTACTCATCCTCTCCGCCTTTGCGGTATGCGTCAAACGCCAAGCCGATGGCGATTCCGAACAGAATGCCGACAGGAAGATTCTCCAGCGCCGCTCCGATCCCCACACCGAGGGCGCCGCCGATTGCCAGGCCCATCCCGGCATTCGGTGTCCGCTGCTTCTTGCTGTGCTTCATGGCCATCCCCTCCTTCATCCACCAGCCTCTCCCTTACCATACGGATGAACAGCGGGAAAGATTCACCTTCGCGTGCGGTTTTGTGCAAGTTTTTTGCGTGCCTGGCACCTGTTTTCAGAATATTGTTCGGAGATGAGAATATTGGTGCCAGGCACCCGTTTTCATAATTGTATACAAAAAAGAGATAATCGGTGCCTGGCACCAACCCTGGCACCAACCCAGTGACACCATACCTAGACACCTCATCCCAGCCGCACCCCGGCACTCACTCCCGCCGCAGCACAATCCGCCGGCGGCTCACTTTCTCCAGCACTTCCCGTTTCAGCGACAGCAGCCGCTCGGTATCCGGACTCAAGCCAATCTCCGCCGAGACAATCCGTGCCCGCTTCCGCCGGATCACCGCCTCGTACCGCTCTTTCCGACTCTCAAATTCCTGCGCCATCCGGATCGCCCCCTTCTTCGTATACCGTCGCCAACAAAAACGCCTGGATCAGAATATCCACGCCCAGCACGTGAACCTCCGTGATGCCGGTGCCCGGCGAAGCCAGTTCCAAAACATACGGATCCCCCTCAAACTCGATGGGGAACAGCGCCAGCTGGCTGTCATCCCGGTAAAACGTCTTCTTCGCCTTCACACTCGCTTCAATCACCGGCCGGTCCTTGCCATCGAAGTGCGTCGCATATTCCGGATCATCTGCCGAATAAAACCCGATCGAAATCCCCTCTAATTCCGCATATAGCCCGAGCATCCGCTTCAGGCCCTCCAAATACGCCGCTTCATCCGCAAAATACCCGACCACCGCGTCGCTCGCCATCACTTGGCGCACATGCTTGAGACTCCGCACATCCGCCGCCTTCGACTCCGACAGCTCCGAAATCACGTCCGTCACCTGGTTCAGCTCATACCCTGCCGCGCTTTTCAAATAAAGTCCGAGAAAACTGAACGAATCCGCCACGGCAAAAATAAGGAGGACAATCAAATAATTTTCCCACTGCTCGAACAGACTCGACGGATGTGCCGTTATGTACAAAAGAAACCCGAGCAGCAGGATCCCATACCAAATTTTCCGGATCAGCGATACCCGCTCAGGCTTCACCTTCCCGCGTCCGGCAGCGACGACAAAAATGCCGACCAGCACAAAACACAACCATGCACCCGCAATAAAAAGCATCTCCACTGCCCTATCAACCTTCTCTTCTTTTCGACATTTTCCTTTGGTGCCTGGCACCAATTTTCACAATTGCATAAACAACTTTGAAATCTGGTGCCAGGCACCCTATCCTCGCACCCTATCCACACTCTACCCAACCAAACCTCACTCGCACGCCCAGCCGTCTTTGTCCCGGTCCATGGCGGGCTGATACGCAGGATGGTCCTGTCCCACACCGCCAGAGTAGACAGTTTTCAGCTCCGTACAATTCCCGAAGTCCTCGAATACAGGAACCGGTTCGCCGCCTGCCAATGCCGCCGCTGTTTCATCCGCCACTTCTGTCACCGCGTACGCCGGTTCTTCAGCGCTTCCGGCGGCTTGCGCTTCCGACAGCGCAATCTCCATGGCCGCCAGCTCCGATTCGAGCGCTTCTTTGCCGGCTATCGCGGCCGCCGCTTCCTCTTCCGCTTTTGCAGCGATCCGCGCCGCTTCTTCAGCTTCCCCCTCAAGCTGTGCGATTTCGCCTTTCAATTTCCGGTTCTCTTCTTCCGCCGCTTCCGCCTTCACATTGGCGATCTCCAACTGTCCCTCCAGCCGTTCCCGCTCGGCTGCCGCCGTCTCCAGTTCTTCATTTTCCGCCTGCAGTTCCGCCGCCTTCAGCTGAAGTGTGAACAACTCGTCTTCCAGCACTCCGATCTGCGCCTCATATTCTGATTCGAGGGCTTCCAGTTCATGTCCGTTCGCAATGCTGAGCCCGACCGTTCCCGCTACGATCGTCGCCACGCCGAGGCCCGCCGTCCGCGCGAACACCGCCGGCTGCTGGTTCATGTACACGAACAGCGAAACGGCCCATAATATACCGAACACCACCGCCGTCAGACCGCCAGCCATCACAAGCAGCAGAAACACGGCTTCCATCGCCGCACCTCCCTAACGTCAGTCTTTTCAGAACTATACCCGTAAACTGCGCCGCCCAACCGCCATCCTGCCCATATCGGACCGATGCGAATAAAAAACGCTTCCGAATGCATCAGCCATCCGGAAGCGGTGTTTCCATCCTTCTCCATCCTTTATTTCTGCACCGGAAATGCCTCTCACACCGGCTCCGCATCCTTCTGCAGCTGCACTTCCATCTCATCGAGCCACTTCAGGCACCCGGCGTGCAGATGCGGAAACGGGTGATAGTAATACGGCGGCGTCTTATGCGCCAGCCCGTCGACCGGCCCGAACGTGTTCAGCTTCCGGAACGCCCGGATAGCAAGATCCCGGATGATCGCATTCGTCCCCCAGCCCGCCACGATGCACGACGAGCCTTCCGCAATCTTCCGCAGCTCCTGCTCCCGTCCTGACGAAAAAATACTGTGCCGGTCATCCTGCTGCGCCGCCATAAAACGGAGCTTCAGCTTCAAATCATCCATATTCCCCGCGCGAAGATCCGTCAGATTGACGACATAGGTTTTATTCCACCGGAGCCGATCCATAAGCCGCATGAGCTGATAAATCGAATGATCCGGGTCCGCCTGCTGCAGCGGCACCTCCTCCAGACTCGGCGGATCGACCGGGAGTGCCGCCCCCTGGTCCGTCGGCAGGCACTTCCCCGGATTCGTCAGCACAAACAGCGCCTCCGCCTCCTCCGACTGCGTCCCAATCCGCCGGATGGCCAGCAGGCTCCGGCACAACTCCCGGCGGCCGCCCGACTCCAGCTCATAAAACGCACCCGCCGTCTCAAACTGCTGCTTCAATTCCCCTTCCGTCGGAAACAGCATCTCCCAACCCCCTTTCAGTCAATAAAACCTGTAATTTCTTTTATTCGACATCTTCCGCCTGAATCCCTGCGACCGCAGATTCCCATCCATCAAAAATTGCAGTCGTCAGTCTGGGAGAACGGGATGAATGTCATCGAAAACGGGATAAGCCGCTTCAAGACCGAGATAAAGCGCCATCAAGAACGAGATAAACCCTGCCAAGACCGAGATAAGCGCCATCAAGAACGAGATAAACCCTGCCAAGACCGAGATAAACCGCTTCGAGAACGAGATAAGCACCACCAAGACCGAGATAAGCACCACCAAGACCATGACCAGTCACAGCACCAGCAAACCCGCCCACAAAAAAAGCAGAAGACCTGCCTGCACAGGTCCTCCGCCTTCCTTATCAACCGCCGAAAAACAAGTCGATCACGTTCGATGCATTCGACGCGTCCTGGTTATACAGCTCCGAATATCCGCAGTTCTTGCAGTACACCACCGTAAACTGGTTATGCTGGATATCGAACATTTTCGACAGCCCGGTGCCCGACGCGGAAATCTCCTTTGTCCCTGTCTCCGTCGCCCCGCATTTCACACACCCTTTGTCCGCCATGCAATCCCCTCCTGTTTTTTCTTATAACAGCTATACGGTTTAGCCTCTCAGGAAGTTTCAAAAAAATCGATTCGCACCTGGATCTAAGACCCAATCCGGTCACCCGTCACCGGGCCTCATAATCAAACGCTTCCCGTTTAAACAGGAGACTCACGCCAACGAACGCGACAAACGACAGCACGACGGGAATCGTCACCGTATGCACGTCCAGCAGATTGCCGTTCGCCTGGTTGTAGTAATGGAGAAAGACGTAACTGGCCATCCCGACAGCCATCGAAGCGATGGCGCCGTATTTATTGCTGTACTTCCAGTAAAGCCCCATGACGATCGGCCAGATGAAGGCCGCTTCCAGACCTCCGAATGCGAATAAATTCAGGAAGATGAGGAGGTCCGGCGGGTTCAGCGCCAGCAGGTAGACGATGATGCCGAGCACCGCGGTCACGCCGAAGCTTGCCCGCTTGATCACCTTGATCGATGCATCCGGCTTTATGTAATTCAGGTAGACGTCCTTGACGATCGTCGAGCTGACGAGGATCAGCAGGGAATCGACGGTCGACATGATGGCCGCCATCGGCGCGGCGAGTACGACGCCCGCAAGCCAGCTCGGCAACACTTCCATCGAAATGAGCGGGATCACTTTGTCCCCGACTTCGATGCCCGGCAGGATCGGGCGGGCGAAGACACCGATCAAGTGCATGTTGAGCATGATGACACCGGTCACGATCGTCCCGATGATGATTGCCCGGTGCATCGACTTCGAGCTTTTATAGCTCATGGCGCGGACGGCGATCTGCGGCAGTCCGACAACTCCGACACCGACCAGGATCCAGAACGAAGATACGTACGCTTTCGACAGGGTGCCGTCCGGTCCGAACGGTGTGATCAAGTTCGGGTTCTCCGCTGTGAGGTCACGGATGATGTTCGGCACACCGCCGCCTGCCACGATGACCGCGACGAGCAGGATCAGCGTGCCGATGACCATGACGCTGCCCTGGACGGCGTCCGTCACAGCGACGGCGCGAAATCCGCCGACGATGACATAAATGAGGACGGACACCGCAAAGATGAACAGGGCCGTGTTGTAACTCATGCCCGTCAGCGACTCAACAAGCCGGGCGCCGCCGACCCACTGCGCCGCCATGGCGGAGAATAAAAAAATGATAATGGCTGCGGCAGACAGAATCACGACAACCGGGCTTTGGTAGCGCGCTTTCAAAAAGTCGGTCAGCGTGATGGCGTTATATCTTCTGGCGAGAATCGCAAACTTCTTCCCCAGCACCATCAGGACGAAATAGCCGGTCACGACTTGCGTCATCGCCAGCAGGATCCAGCCGAAGCCGATCGTATAGGCGGTTCCCGGTCCGCCGAGGAAACTTGAAGCACTTCCGTACGTCGCGACCATCGTCATCGCCAGCACGAATCCGCCGAGCTCCCGTCCGCCGAGAAAATAATCCTGCAGGAATCCGGATTCGGACGCCGCCGTTTTCCGGCTCGACCAGATGCCGATAAAGAAAATGATCGCCAAAAAGGCGAGGAGCGGAATAACGACCGACCAGCTCATCGTTCCTCCTCCCCGTCTTCAAAAGGGATGTCCCGGAAGAAAAACTTGACCGTAAGCGCGACGAGCACGATCATTACGGCGAGTCCGAGGACGCAGCTGTAAAAAAACCAGGCCGGCAGCCCGAACACGTACGAGTATTCTTCCACATCGCCCGACCCCATCCCGTACGCGAAGCCGAACCACCACACGAAGTTGATGACCGCCAGCGCGACGCCGATCAGCGCTTCCCGGTTGGCGATTTTAAACCGCCAGTCATCCTTTGATTTCGGTGTTTCCATCGCCATTCTCCTTTCCTTCCCGGTCCTGCCGCTGAAGCGGGTGGCTAGATAAGCGACCGCACCCGCGCCATCACCGCTTCTTTCAGCCGGTCGAGCTTGCGGTCAGCCGCCTCGGCCGATTCGCCCTTGACGCCGAAGTAGAACTTCATTTTCGGCTCGGTCCCCGATGGCCGGAGGCAGACCCATGAGTCGCCGGCGAGCCGGTACTTGAGCACGTTGGACTCCGGCAAGGCGATCGCTTCTTCGCGGCCTTCCGCTAAAATTGTCCGAGTGCCCGACGCATAATCCTCGATCACAGTCACCGGCTCCCCGCTGAATTCCGACGGCGGCTGTTCCCGGAAATCCGCCAGAATACGGGCGATCTTGCCGCTGCCGTCCTTCCCTTTCAGCGTGAGCGATTCGAGCCCTTCCCGGTAAAAGCCGTACTCCCCGTACAGTTCCTGCAAGCCATCGAACAGCGTCATCCCGCGCAGGCTGAAAGCAGCAGCCGCTTCCGCGATCAGGAGGCACGTCTGGATGGCATCCTTGTCCCGCACGAAATCTTTTATTAAATAACCGTAGCTCTCCTCGTAACCGAACAGGAAGCGGCCGGTCCCCGTTTCCTCGAATGATCGGATCTTTTCGGCGATGTATTTGAAGCCGGTCAGGACGTTCACCGTTTTTACGCCGTGTGCCGCCGCGATCGCTTCCCCCATCTCGGACGTCACGATCGTCTTCAGCATGACCGCCTGCTCCGGCAGCGTGCCCTGTTTTTTATTTTCCGTAATCAAGTAATGCAGCAGCAGCGCGCCGACCTGGTTGCCGGTCAGCACTTCGAAGCGGCCCGATCCGTCCCGCGCCGCCACGCCGACGCGGTCGGTGTCGGGGTCCGTCGCGAGTAGCACATCGGCGTCCAGCCGTTCGCCGTCCCGGATGGCGAGTTCGAACGCGGCGTGCTCCTCGGGGTTCGGATAGCGGACAGTCGGGAACCGGCCGTCCGGCTTCTCCTGCTCGGCCACCACGTCGATGTGAATAAACCCGGCGGCTTCCAGCCCGCTGCGCACCGGCACATTGCCGGTCCCATGCAGCGGCGTGTAGACGATCCGGAAATCCGGCGCCGCTTTTTTGATCACATCCGGATTCACGACGACCGACTGGAGCGCGCGCATGTACGCTTCGTCGACCTGACTGCCGATGACCGTGAGCGTGCCGTCCGCTTTCAGGCCGGCTTCATCCGCCGCTTCGATGATGAGTTCGTCTTCGACGCTATTCACTTGCGCGACGATCGCATCCGCCGCGTCGCCAGTCACCTGCGCGCCGTCTTCCCCATACACCTTGAACCCGTTGTACTCGGAAGGGTTGTGGCTCGCCGTGATGACGATCCCACTGAAGGCGTGGAGATAACGGACAGCGAACGACAGCTCGGGCGTCGAGCGGAGCGACTCGAACAAATACACCCGGATGCCGTGCGCGCCGAGCGTCCGCGCCGCTTCCGACGCGAACTCCGGCGACTTGCGGCGGGAATCGTATGCGATGACGACACCCCGCTCCTTCGCTTCCGTTCCCGCTTGATCTATGTATCGCGCCAGACCTTCCGCCGCTTTCCTGACGGTGTACGTGTTCATGCGGTTCGGACCCGGACCGATCTCCCCGCGCATCCCGCCGGTCCCGAACGTCAAGTGCGTGTAAAAGCTGTCCTCCAGCGCTTTCGGATCCGCCTCGAGCTGTTCGAGTTCCTCTTTCAGCTCCCGTTCGAGCCCGTCGAAGCGTTTCCATTTCTCCACTTCCGTCTGCCAGTTCATCTTAAGTTCCCCCTTCTGCAGTTGCTTCCTCCTGACCATTATAACCCATACCACTCTGGAAAAAAGGGCCGCAAGAAAACGGAAAAGTGCCTGGCACCAATTGTCAGACAATTGGTGCCAGGCACTCACATAAAACTCATTCCCGCTGCACGCGGGTTTTCCTTCCGTACAGCACATAATACACAAAACCGCCGATCGCCAGGAACAGCAGCGGCAGCAGCGGCTGGTTGTACCGGTTGTAGGCGAAGTAAATGTTATTCAGCACCGTGAAATACACGAAGAACAGCGATATGAACAGCAGTTCCCGCCACCTGGCCCGGACCGCGAAGAACAGCGCGAGCAGGGAGAACGCCCCTGCCGCAAGCAGGACGAGGTAAATGGCTTTCATCATCTCCCGGGACACGCCGAACACTTCATGCCAGTAGAACGGCGTCTTCCACTGCTCCATGAACTTCTGCCGCGTGTACGTGTCGATGAACCACGCCTTGTTGTGGGCCCACATGACCGCCATCCGCTCCTTCGCCGCCTCGAGCTGGTACTGGTTCAGTTCATACCGGCTCGCATCCGGATGTTCCGAACGGATCCGCTCCAGCACGACATCGAGCGGCTCGCCGTACTTGTAGCCGTGGCCCTGATATGTCCCGAGCAGCATCGGATTCCCCGCGCCGCCCGACAAGGGGATGAACTCGTCATAGACGATGTAGTTCCGGATCCACCACGGTCCGAGCACGACGAGCAGCAGGATGACGGCGATGCCGAACTGCTTCAGCGCCGTCTTCAGCGGGTACTTTTTCAGCAAAAAGTAGATGAGCAATAAAAAAGGCGCCAGCGCGATGGTCGGCCGGAACATGATCATGAACAGGTACAGGCCGATGACCCAGTAAAAATCCGCATTGCGGTGGCTGTCGGCCAGCCGGACCGCAAAGTAAATGAACCAGATGAGGGCGGCGGTGAACGGCGCTTCCGTCAGCACCAGATTATCCGTAATGACCAGCGGGAGATAAAGCGCCGTGATCAGCGCGCCGATGCCGCCCGCCATGCGCGACAGCAGCCGTTCGCCCAGCTTGTAAATGCCGGCGATGCTGAGCAGCCCGAACAGGATCATGACGATCTTCACCGCGTACAGCCCGAGATCGCCGGTCCCGAAAAAGAGGAAAACACCGGCGATCAGGACCGCAATGCCCGGCATGATGTGGACGGTCAGTTCAGTCGGATCGAAATAAGTCAGTTCCCCGTGCTCCAGCAAATGGATCGCACTTCGTATGTATCCCACATCGTCACTGTTGAGGGAGAGCCCCAGCCCGTACTCGGCAAGAAGCGCCAGCCGGATGACCAATCCTATTAACAGCGGCGCGAGCAGCCACCCATTCACCTTCGAACGCACTTTTTCCATCTCCCAACCTCCCAATAAACACTATTTTCCATTATAATGGACAAGAGTTTATTTCACAATCGCTTCCATTCTTCCATGACTTCTCTAAACTATATCCTTATAATGGAACAAGACCAACCAAAAGGAGCAAGCGCTGCATGGATTCAAAAATTCTGATCATCGTGCCAGCCTATAACGAAGAACAGGCGATCGTCAATACGGTGCGCGCCCTCGAGAAGTTCGTCGAGTACGATTACATCATCGTGAACGACGGATCCACCGATATGACCAAAAACCTGTTGGAAACGCACCAATTCAACCACATCACGCTGCCGGTGAATCTCGGGATCGGCGGTGCGGTCCAGACCGGGTACCGGTATGCCGTGCGCCACGGCTACGACTATGCCATCCAGCTGGACGCGGACGGCCAGCATAATCCCGAAGACCTCCGTCACCTCGTCAGCGAGATGGAAAAGCGGCAGGTCGATATGCTGATCGGTTCACGCTTCCTGGAGAAATCGAATTACCGGGGCAGTTTCCTCCGGCGGACGGGCATCCTGTATTTCAACTACCTGCTCCGGCTCATCGCCCGGGTCAACATCACCGACCCGACTTCGGGCTACCGGATCGTCAACCGCCGCGTCTGCGAATGGTTCGCCGTGGATTACCCGGTGGATTATCCGGAAGTGGAAGTCATCGCGAAAATCGCGCGCAAGGGATACAAGGTCGAAGAAACGAAAGTCGAGATGAACGCGCGGCAAGGCGGCGTCTCGTCGATCACACCGGTCAAGTCCCTTTACTACATGGCGAAAGTGACCTTCTTTTCGCTGATCCGTTCCTATATTTAGAAAGGGGATGCGCAACTTGGACATTATCCAGCTAATCGTGTTAGGTTCGGCGCTATTCTTCTTTGCCGTCGTCGTCGCCATGACGTCGAAAAATAAAATCACCGACCAGTACGCCTTCATGTGGCTGACGCTTTCCGTCATCGGCGTCATCCTCGCCGTCGCCCTGCCGTTTCTGAACCGGCTCGCGCTGTCGATCGGCATCGCGTATTTGCCGTCGCTCATCTTCCTGCTGGCTTTTTTGGTCGTCCTGTTTTTATTGATTTACCATACGTCCCTGTTATCCAAACAGGAAAGCCGGCTGAAAGTGCTCATCCAGGAAGTCGGCTACCTGGAAAAAGAACTGCGCGACGCCAGAAACGGAGATAAGCATCCATGAATATCCTGCATTTACTGCTCGTCCTTTGTAACACCCTGATCCTCGTCGCCGGCCAGTTCCTGTGGAAAATCGGCATGGAACGGCAGACCGACGCGTTCGCTTCCGTCTTCTCGGTCGTCAAACTGTTCTTCAGCCCTTTCATTTTCACGGGGCTGGCCATGTACGGCCTTGCGACGGTGCTGTGGCTGTTCATCCTGACGAAGATTCCGCTGAGCGTGGCCTACCCGCTCCAGTCCAGCGCGTACATCATTGCCGTATTCGGCGCTTTCTTTTTGTTCAATGAGTCAATCACACCGTGGAAAATCGCCGGCGTCTGCTTCATCATGCTCGGCGTGTCCATGATCGGCCTGAGCGAGATGCGGTGAACAGTTTCCCTATCAAAACCGAATACCCTGAACACCGCCCGCATGCGCCGGCGGTGTTTCCTGTTTTATTGCAATAAAAAACGCCTCCGAAGAGACGTTTCCGCGGTTCAGATCCGGTTGTTTTTCGGATGCGGTTTCGTAATGTCCACCGCGTACACTTCCACACGGTTCACCATCAAGTCGCGGATGGCATAGATCGGCCGCTCGTTTTTCTGCACTTCCCGGATTTTGTCGTTCAGCATTTCCTGGAGCAGGACGCCGACCGGCTGCTCTTTATAGACATCGACCGCCGCGCCTCCCGCGAATGTCTGCTCGAAAGACAGTTCGAAGTACAGGTTCGAGACACTGATCCCTTTCAGCGTATCGCCTTCCGCGTGAAGCTGGACCACCTGATAGTAGTTGCCGTATTCATCGTGCACCAAATCCCCTGTTACAATATGCTGCATGCTCATTATTTCCAACTCCTTTCTGTCAGTGTCTACTCTATCATAGTCCGCCCGGCTGTGTCGGGTACCGGCCGAATCGTTCCCGCTGCAGGCGCTTCACTTCACAACCAGCTCTGCGGCACCGATCCCTTCGTACTCGGCTGTGTACGTTCCCCGCTCCAGCGGCTTCGGCAGGATGAACGTACCGGAGGAAACGGCCATGCCTTTCTTGAGCGGCAGTCCATGCTTGTGAAGTTCCTCGATCAGCCATTTCACGGCATGCACCGGGTGGCCGAGCACTTCCGTCGATACGCCGGATGCGATTTCCCGGCCGTCCAGCTTCAGCGTCCCTTTCACGCGCTCCAGCTGGCTGTATGTAACGCCTGCTTTCGGCGTGCCCGCAACAAACGTGCCGGCCACCGCGCTGTCCGCGATCACCTGACCGAGGGAGACGTTCGGGAACCAGTCCTCGAACCGCGAATCCGGCACTTCAATGCCCGGCGCCACGTGCGTCTTCTCCAGGATGGCCTGCACATCATCCGTGACGGAAAGATCCTCCTGCGCAATGAAAATGAGCTCCAGCTCGATCAACGGGGACAGGAGCCCTTCAAGTGACACGGTGTTCCGGTCCGGAGCGGGACCCGTCACCGCCCCGTACAGCGGGGAATCGGAAGCGAACAAGTCCTGTGTTTCCTTACTCGTCAGGCTGATTTTATAGCCCCGCAGCTGTTCCCCCGCTTCTGCAGCTTTCTTTTCTGTCACCGCCCGCTGGATCTCATACGCCTGTTCCTTATCCAGATCAGCCGGGATCCGGTCTTTCGGGATGGACTGTCTCCTCATATGCGCTTCGTACAGCACATCCACAAGTTCCGCTGTCCTCGAGTTCTTCGCAGCCAATCGCTTCCCCTCCTGGTTTGGTTTATGGTTTGAGTTTTTGTGTCCCTGTGCCGGGTACAATTCCGAATCATTCCAGACAGAGGTCTTGAAATTCAATAGCCTAAAATTCAAGACCTTAAAATTCCGGCGCCACCCGCTTTTTCGTCGCCTGTTCGTAGCCGTATGCCAGCTCGATCAGCCGCGGTTCGCTGAATGCCAGTCCGCTGAACGTGACACCGACCGGCATGCCTTTCCCGGTATAGCCGGCCGGCACGGTGATCGACGGGTAGCCCGCCTTCGCCGGCATCGCCGCCCCCCGGTTATCCTGGAACAGGAGCGCATCGAGGCGGTGCTTCGCCATGACGGCGTCGATCCCTTCCGTCGCGGCCGTCCGCACATCAGTGGCCCTGTGCTCCAGATACGTCGGATCCGTCGGGTCGTCGCTCAGCGCCTGTGCCTTCTCCAGTTCCGTCTGCCCGAACTTCATCCGGCCATCCGGGTCCTGCCTGTTGAATTCGATGACTTCCGCGAGCGACTTCACCGGCACCTGCGCCGGCACCGTTTCCAAGTAAGCGTTGACGCCCCGCTTGAACTCGTACCACAGCACGTCCGACTGGAACTCCTCGACGGGGATCGTCACTTCCTCCACAATCGCCCCCTGTGCTTTCAGCACGGCGATCGCTTCGTCCATGATCGCCCGCTCTTCCGGTTCACCGTCGTTCAAAAACGTCACATCGACGCCGATGCGGGCGCCCTGCAGGCCGTCGTGCTTCAAGTGCGGCGTATAATCAGAAAGCGCCTTGCCTTCACTCCGCAGCGTCGCCGGATCCTGTTCGTCCATGCCGGTCAGCACACCGAGCGTGATCGCCGCATCCGCCACCGTCCGCGCCATCGGTCCGGCCGTATCCTGACTCTCGGCGATGGGAATGATGCCGGTGCGGCTGAGGAGCCCGACCGTCGGTTTGATGCCGACGAGCGAATTGGCGCTCGACGGGCTCAAAATCGAACCGGACGTTTCCGTGCCGATCCCGACCGCGGCGAAGTTCGATGCGATGGCCGCGCCGGTCCCCGAACTCGATCCGCCGACCGTCCCCGCTTCGAACGTGTCGATTCCGTACGGATTCAGCACTTGCCCGGCCAGATTGCTGAAGCCGCTCGGCACCTTCTCCGTCATGAAATACGCCCACTCGCTCATGTTCACCTTCCCGAGAATGATTGCGCCCGCTTTCCGGAGCTGCGCCGCGATGAACGCATCCGCTTCCGCAAAATTCTCCTGAAGCGCGACCGTCCCCGCTGTCGTCGGCATGCGGTCGCTCGTGTTGATGTTGTCTTTCAATAAAACCGGAATCCCGTACAGCGGCCCCTGCTCCGCCTCTCCCCGCTTGCTGTCCAGCTCGGCCGCGACAGCCAGCGCATCCGGGTTGATCGACAAAACGGAATTGATTTTCGGGCCGTTCCGGTCTAATCGCTCGATCCGGTCCAAGTACATCCCGACCAGTTCGACCGATGTCAGTGTCCCTTCCTTGAACGCCTGCTGAATGCTGTCGATTGTGGCTTCTTCTGCTGTGAATGTCGTCTTTTCCATCGTCCGCTCCTCTATTCCGCTAATTTTCTGATTCCAATTAAGCGTATCATGTTTCGGCGCTTAAGTGTCACGGAGGATACGGAAAAAAACGTCCCGGTATCGGCTGCGATTCTGAATCGCGTCCGACGCCGGGACAGGAAAATACCGGAGCATCAAAGCTCGATTTCATACGAAATCCGGCCATCGGCTTCCACTTTGTACGGAATCCCTTCCGCTGTGAATACTGAAATGAGCGCTGTCTGTTTCTGTTGCGCATTTTTCGTCAGTTGGTCTGTGATGTACAGCAATTCCTCATAGGCAGTCTCAGGTCTTTGAGCTGTCAGGGCATCCGCCACTTGATAGGCCAAATTGAACTGTTCCTCATAATACTGCTTCAATGGCAGCAGCCGGGCGTTGTCTGTCTGGAATCCGGCACTTAATCTCAGCAATTCTTCGCGGGCGGTCGCCACTTCCTCCTGATGAAGGGCGCCTCTGTTATAATCTTCGATCAGCCCGTTCACGGTCTGCTGCATGTGTTCTTCACTCACGGCTGTTTCTGTTATGTACTGGTGGATGGATGCCTGAGAACTTCCGAGCACATCATCCGCCTGGAATAAAACCTCGGTAACGACAAAAAGATTCCAAACCAGCACGAGAAGACCGACGATACCGCTGAATTGCAGTACCGGCCGGACGAATCGCTTCCGGGGCTTTTCCGTCAGAAAACGCTTGTCCCTATAACTGTAAACGTCCCTTTGTCCGTTCCTCATTTTTTCCGCTTCAGCCATCCGCTTGCGGAACTCCCGCTGCCGCTTTGTCAGCACTTTGTCCTCCTCCGCCTCTCTGATTTTTCTGATTTTATTATACCCTTTTCTGTAAAAAAGAGGAAGTAGGAATGAACTTAAAAAAATGCCCCTGTGTCAGACACAGGAGCAGGAAAAACTACTTCAGGTAACGCCTCACACCGGATAATTCGGAGCGGTAAGGCTCGGTTGCGACCGGGATGATTTCCAGCGGCCGGCTGTAGTTCGGCGAATGGATCATTTCGCCGTTGCCGATGTACATGGCGACGTGATGCACGGCTCCCTTTCCGCCGTCATGCGCGAAAAATAGCAAGTCGCCCGGCTGCATGTCCGCTTCCGCGACAGCTGTCCCGCCGATCCCTTGGGCCGAAGCATCCCGCGGAATGAGGATCCCATGATGTTTGTAGACGGAATACGTAAACCCTGAACAGTCGAACCCGAAGCCGGACATGCCTGCCCACAAATACGGAAGGCCGAGGAACTGCTTGCCTGTGGCGATCAAATCAGCCGCTGCCGGTGCCGGGATGGCACCGGCGTCACTGTAGACGGTCGCATCCGCTTTCCGGAGATAGCTGAACGTGTTGCCGGGCACTACGACTCGGAGCCAGTCCGCCGTTTCGCCGACGATCGGAAAAGTGGTGTTGAAGCTTACGTCCAGTCCTTTCTCGCCATCGGGGAGCTCATAAAGCGCTGCGACGGGTTTATTCACGACGGCAATCGCGCACGTTCCGTAATTCGGATACGCCTCGGTTAGGTGTGACGCCGGAACCCAGCCGGGATACCCGCTTTCATTTTTCGGCGTCGGCTGATCCGCCACTGCCACTTTCACCCAGTCACCGCTCGTTTCGAGGATGGTCACTTCTTCCCCGTACAGAGCCTGTGTATCGATTTTTCCGAGCAGCGCGAGTTTCTGCGTTTTCGTCATCGATGCGGTCCACTTCGCCATGTCCGCCGGGTCCGAAATGGCAGGAGCGTCTACGGGTCTGGCCTCACCGGGTTTATTCCATAAGGTCGTCACCGCCACATCGACGAGGGTTTTCCGGTCATTATCCGGGCGGTAGCACGAGACGATTTCTTTGAAGGAATCGTCCAGCGTCCGGGCCATGAACATCGCAAACTGGCTCCGGGTGATCGGCTGACCCGGCCGGAACGTATTGTCCGGATATCCGGTGGTGATGCCGTTTCCGAGAAGTGTCCGGATGTCCGCTGACGCCCAGTGGACTGGCGGCACATCCAGGAAATCATAGTCGGCCATGTCTTTCAGGCCGAACGCCCGCACGAGGACTGCCGCCATTTGCGCGCGGGTCATCGGCGCATTCGGCTGGAAGTCGCCGTCTTTGCCGCCGAACATGATGCCCGCTTCCGCCATCTGTGACGCAACGGCATAGTATGGGTGGTCAGCCGGCATGTCATTGAACGTCCATTCCCCGCCGGCCGCCGCGGGAAGCGGCAGGGCACGCGCGATCATCATCGCTGCCTGGATCCGCATGATCGGGTCATTCACCCCGAACCGGCCGTCCTTGTATCCGTACACCACGCCCTGCTCCGTCAAATAGCCGATTTCCTTCGCCGCCCGGTGGCTGGCGCCCACATCCGAAAATACCGGTGCCGCCGAAGTCCCCGTTGCCGCTGTCAATAAAAGAAGAACGACCAGCAGCACACCCATCCAATTTTTCATAATTTCCCCCTTAATCGTGTCCGCCACAGGGACACATCAGCCTGCTGCTGTATCTCTTTTATCGGCGTCGGCTCCGGAACGTTTAAATGCCGGTTCCGATGAGACGCCCGTTTCTGCCAGTCCCGCTCCGTATACCGCCTTCAGTTTTTCCGTGCTCCATAAGAACAAGTAGGAAGGGGCCCACGGACTGCATTTATAGGCTTTATCCCAGCCGGAAATCTTGAACATCTTCTCCAGGACCGTTATGTTGCGCATCGTCAGGAAAATATCCCCGCAGTAGAGCAAGTACCGGATATGGCGCCCGGGCATGAATTTTCTTCGGGACCAGTTCTGTATATAAAACGCCGAAAACTCCTCGAAACTGCCGGGCGACATCACTTTTTTCAAGTAGCCCAGCCCCGCGAACCGGAGACTGCTGCCGGCTCCGCCTGATTTCGTGATGCCGAACAGTTCCCGCGGCACCCCTTTCTGTTCGACGATCCGCCGCGGAATCGGCCGGTCATAGTTCGTGCCGAGCTTCCATGGCAGCATTTCTTCCGACTGGCTGATGGCGAAGATGCTGCGGTGGTTCATCACGCCGAAAAATGGGATGAGGATATTGAGGAACCCGACCCGCAGCCTGAATTCCTTCTTGGCGATATCGGGAAAGAAGGAGCGTTTCAAGTCATCGTTCGATGCTAGTTTCAGTCCCCACACTTTCCCGCCGTGCTGGCCGCTCAGCAGGAATTTCCCTTCCAGTTCCTGTTCCGCCGATGCAAAAAAGATGGACGTGCCGAGTTCACCGGCCGCGACGAATTCATGGTCGGCGTCGTGGTGCCGGTAATCGAGTTCCTCCCGCTCGATGATCGTCTCGTACCCGAGCGCCTCCACGATCGGTTTGCCCGTGTCTTCCTTATAACTTTTCTTGCTTTCGTAGACGACCGCCGTCCTGCAGCCGATGTCTTTGCCGAGTGCGGCGCAAAGGGTCGAATCGTAGCCGTTCGACGTGAAGACGATCGGCTCGTACCGCACTTTCCGCAACTTGTGCTGCGCATTGTCGTTTATTTTCCCGAGGGTGGACGTCAAGAACCGGTGATAATCGTCAAAATCGCGGAACGGCGGGACCGTCTCCTTGTCGACGGCCTCAATGGTTCCGTCCATGGCCACTTTCAAGTTGCAGAAGTAGTGAAGATGGATCGGTGCGCCTGTTTCCGTCGGAATGGTGCGCTTATACCGGGACAGCCCTTCCGAGATGCTCAGCATATCCCGTTCATAGTCCGCATAGTTGATATCGAGCTTCTCATCCGCCCCCGTCAAAAGGAACGGGATCGAATTCGAAAAATAAAGCCGGCTGTTTTTTTGGATCGAGAACAGCCCCTCCGACGTGTGGGCGGGGCAGCAGATAAACAAATTTCCGTCTTCCACAATCCCGCCGCTTCCCATCAGCGTATGAGCCCGGCGGATCCCCTTTTCGGCAAAGTCCCCTTCCCATGCGCCTTCCACAAAAAACGCCTCATCCGCTTCGACCCACGAGCCGTGATGAAGCGTCAGCTCAGGCTTGTCCGTGTCCAATTCCAACAGCCAAGCCAGTTTCGGAATCCCTTCCACTTCGACGTGCTTAATGATCACTCACTTCCCCCGCCTTCCTTTTTTCTGAATTATAGCAAAAGTTTGCGGTGCCTGGCACCAATTTTCTGAAAATTGGTGCCAGGCACCGCAAACAAGTGACACCGCGCACAAAAAAAGAGGAGCGGCATCTACCCCGCTCCCCTTCTATCCAAACTTCCTCGCTCCTCACACCGGCCTTTCGGTACCTCTATTTACAAGTCAGGCAGTTCCGCTGAGAACACCACGCTGCCTTTCAGCACATCCTGGCCATCGTGGTTGACCGCCGCCACTTCAAACGTCAGCTCCTGATCCTGCAAATCCTTCAGCACCGCCTTCAGCGTCACCACATCCCCTAGGAACACCATCCCTCTGAAGCGGATCGCGTACTCCCGGATGAAGCCCTGTTCCAGGTATGGCGTGAACAGCTTCGCCAGATTGCCCATCGTCCACATACCATGTGCGATGATGCCTGGCAGGCCCGCCTGTTCCGCTTCCGCATCAATCGTGTGGATCGGATTAAAATCACCGGATGCACCAGCGTACTTAATCAGATCAAGCCGCGTTACCGGATTCAGACGCACTTCCGGGAGTGAATCACCTGCGCGCAATTCCTTGATTCCAATCATGCGCCCATCCCCTTCCGCACCGCTTCGCTGATAATGACGATCCGCTCTTCTGTGAACAGCAGCTCCCCATTGGCGTTCTCCCCGTACTTCGTCATCACGAGGAAACCCATCCTGCCCATCTTCCCGCTGCGCTCGTAATAATCCTTCACTTCCATCCAGCAGTACACCGTCTCCCCGACCAAGAGCGGACGCACATATGTATAAATCTGCTCGCCGTGGATCAGCCCCTTCGACGGCAGATCCAATTCCGGGATGACGCCGGCGTCGAACGTCACCGGAAACGTCGGCGGCGCGATGTTGCGCTTGTACACCGACTCCGCCCCTGCCGCTTCATCAATAAAAATGGGGGCCGGGTCGCCGATCGCTTCCGCAAACTTCCGTACAGCGCCCCGCTCGATGGTATTCCTCACTTTTTCCGACCGTTTCCCGATGCTGTCTTTCAGCATGGCTCCCGCCTCCTTTATTAGCCTCTCGGCCCGCCTGCAACGTATAACACTTGGCCGCTGACGAACGAAGACCGCTCGTCCGCGAAAAACGCGACCGCGTTGGCGATATCCTCCGGCTTGCCGCTTCTGCCGACCGGAATCTGCGAAACGCTGGCGCTGACCAGTTCCTCGAAAGAAATCCCGATACGCTCCGCCGTCGCTTTCGTCATGTCCGTTTCAATAAACCCGGGAGCCACCGCATTCGCCGTGATGCCGAATTTGCCGAGTTCGATGGCGAGCGTCTTGGTAAGTCCCTGGAGACCCGCTTTCGCTGTCGCATAATTCGATTGCCCGCGGTTGCCGAGCGCCGATGTCGACGAAATGTTGATGATGCGGCCATACTTCTGTTTCGTCATGTAGTGCTGCGCCGCGCGCGACGCATAGAACGCACCTTTCAGATGAACGTCCATGACCGTCATCCAATCCTCGTCCGTCATTTTGAACAGCATGTTATCGCGGATGACCCCGGCGTTGTTAACGAGAATGTCGAGTGAACCGAACCGGCCGGCGATTTCCTGGATCGCCTGTTCAACCTCGTCCCGTTCCGTGACGCTCGCGTGCTTTATGTAGATGGAATAACCTTGTTCCGCCAATGACTTTTCCGCTTTATCCAGTGCTTCTTCGTTCACATCGAGGATCGCGACATTTGCCCCTTCGCTCGCGAAGCGCTCCGCAATCTTGAAACCGATTCCCCGGCTGCCGCCGGTCACCAGTGCCGTTCTTCCTTCAAACTGTTTTTCCATCACAAATTCCTCCTGCCAGTTAATCATGCGGTTTATATGCGGTCCGTCCGGCCGGTATTTTCACCGCTTTAAAATAGCGCTTCTTCTAAAATTTGCAAGCGCTTACTTCTCCTTAAAATTCAGTATATATTATCTATTCAGACAACCACAAGCTTTTGAAAATTAGTGTCAGAAAATTGGTGCCTGGCACCAAAATTCTCATTGTGTATACAACTCCGACAATTGGTGCCAGGCACGCTTTAGGCACGTTTTCTAATCCTCCTTCTTCCGGCACACAAAAGCCGCAGCGAGAACCTTCATAATTCCTGCTGCGGCAGTCTTATTCGCATTTATCATTAGCACACTGAGCGTTCTCAATAAGAGAACATCACTCTGCCGGCTTCGCCGGTCTCGAAATTTCCTCGATCGCTTTCGAAGCATCTTCATCTTTCGGATCCTTCACGGCCACATCTCCAAGCGCCACGATACCGACCACTTTATCATTCTCGACGATCGGCAGCCGGCGCACTTGCGCTTCAGCCATCAGTTGCGATGCTTCTTCAACATCCATATCCGGCCAGCTCGTCACCATATTATCAGAGAGGATCTGCCTGACCGGCGTATCGAGAGAAAACTGACTTGCAATCCCTCTTGTCACAATATCCCGGTCTGTCAAAATGCCGACCAGCCGTCCATCTTCCGTAATCGGAATCGATCCGACATCGAGTTCCGTCATCATGCTGGCCACTTCCTGGATCTGCGTATCAGGTGAGCACGTTTCCACATTCGTTGTCATAATCTCGCTGACTTTCATGATGGATGCCTCCTTCTGATTCCCCAAAGCTGTTAGCAGTATGTGTCCACGGAAACCGAGTTACCCTTGTCAGTCAGTAAGCTTGGTTCGTCACCGGGTCGTATGCTCCGACTTCTCTAAACCGAAAGCTTCTGTCATCGGACAATAGCGCGTGATGCCTTCCGCGACTTTCTGTGCTGCCATCACCGTCATGAAGATATCCGAACCTGAGGGCTTCTCCCGGGCCATCTTGGCTGTGCACCAGGAAAGAATCGTCAAACCACCGGCAATGCGGACCATGGAATTGATCGTTCCGATATTGTGCCTCATCCTGAAGATCCTCCTCTGTCTTCATGAAATACATTTATATCATTCCCTTTCCGATTTGCATTAAACGAGGATGTTCGGTTAATAGTAATTATCTGCGGTGCCAGGCACCGCAGATAATTACCACGCCCAGTTCGCCTCACGTGAAAAAGCTATATTTTTCCTCTATCCTGAAAGATGACTACACAATTGGAGGGATACCCATGCAGATTGAAATGTGGACAGACTTCGCTTGACCGTTTTGCTATATCGGCAAACGGCGTCTGGAAGACGCCATTCAGAAGATCGACCATCCTATTGACGTAACGTACAGAAGTTTTGAACTCGACCCGACGATGGCTCGGGACGTCAAAGAGAACGTCTACGAAAAACTGGCCAAGAAGTACGGCATGAGCATCGAGCAGGCGAAAGCTAATACACAGAACATGGTCCAGATGGCGAAGGACACCGGGCTTGATTACCGGATGGATACGCTGATCCAGACCAATACATTCGACGCCCACCGCCTCGCCATGTATGCGAAAAAGCACGGGCTGATGAAAGAGATGACCGAACGGATCCTTCATGCGTACTTCACCGAATCCAAGCACATCGGCGATTACGAGACGCTGACGGACCTCGCCGCAGAAGTCGGACTCGACCGCGACGAAGTCAAAGAAATGCTGGTCAGCGGCGAAATGGCCGAGGAAGTCCGCGCGGATGAACGGGAAGCGCAGCAAGTCGGGGTCACCGGCGTCCCGTATTACCTGATCAATAAAAAATATGCGCTCACCGGCGCGCAGCCGACCGAACTGTTCGTCCAGGCGCTGCAGCAAGTGATCGCAGAAGATGAAGGAACTGCTTAAGCGCCCCCGGTGCCAGGCACCATTCTGAGGACTGCAAGTTCCTGAATACATGCAAAATGCGCCACGTGAAATCAATGGATTTCACGTGGCGCATTTCTTTTTATTCCATAATCATTTAGAATCATTTCCGCATCTGGGTCATACTTTTCATGGAATCGCTTCCGATACAGGGGCACAACTCAGCTCGGAACGACCAGATAGTAGACACTCGCCAGAAAAATGAGCGCCAGCGATGCAGCGATATACGCTTTTTTTCCGGTGAATCCTTCCACTGCCTGGACCACTCTCGCACTGATGAGATACATCCACAGCAGTCCGACTGCAAGCAGCGGCAAGTACACCGGACTTCCGAAACCTGAACCGGTCAGGAACGGAACAGCGAGAAGCCCCGGTATGAGGACGACCGGCACCGCGAGACTGATCTGCCGGAGAAGCCCTTTCCCTCCGATGCTTTTCGCGCCTGCCCAGAGCAGGAGCGAAAAGCCCAGCTTTGTCAGCCAGGCGGTCAGTACGCCGAAAAGGAGGAAAATAAGCGGGACCAGCGCATTCCGGAGCAGCGCCGACTCGAAGCTGCTGATATAGTCGGCATTCGACGCAATGGAAATGGCGCCATACCCTACTCCGACGAGGAGGAGGACCAGCCGGCTCAGCCGCTTCGCGTGCGGAGAGTCAAAGAATGCCTGGAAAGACTGTTCTTGGAGCGTGATCATTTTCCCCACCATTTTGATCTCCCTTTCTTTTATTACATGTTCCAGGGCATCAGTGCCCAGACAGCGACAGCGACACAGGCGATGACGGTGATGCCCGCTCCGACTTTACTGCTGTAGCGGTATGGCTGAACGTCCGTCCAGCCGTGGATCCGTTCAACAAGTTCCGTGTCCGCCTGCGTCGTAAGCCGGTTTGACAGCGACGGGATACGGTTCGTGATGTACGAGACGACAATCAGCAGGATGAAGCTGACCGGTACGGCGAGCATCGCGCCTGAAAGGCCGAGGCCGTCAGTCAGAGAGTGCCCTGTCAGGACAATGCTCGGGAAGACGAACGGCGAAACGACGATATAGAGGATGCCGCCTACCACTGCCGCGGCGATCGCCCCGAATTTATTCGCTTCCTTCCACCAGACACCGACGATGATCAGCGGTGCGTTCGTCACACCGGCAAGGCCGAATGCCCACAAAATACTGACGACGAGGAACGCCGGCGGATCGATCGCGAGAAGGATGCTCGCCACACCGCCGAAGAAAATGGCAGTGTACCCCAGGCGGAGGCTCGCTTTCTGCGAAATGTTCGGTTTCAAGGTGGACACGATGTCTTGGGACAGCAGCGCGCCGATTGCGAGCAAGTTGCCGCTGAGTGTGGAAAGACCGGCGGAAATTGCGCCCGCAATAACCAGGGCCGTCACCCATTCCGGATTGTAGACAAGGTTCAGGATGATCGTCAGTTTATCGGCGTCAGCTGCAGAAACCGTCAGTCCTTGCGTAGCTGTCGCGAAAACCCCGACGAATCCCATGGCGTAAGTCGCCGAGAACACCAGACCGAGAATGAAGGCGAACCAGACCATCGCCGACCGCGCGCTCTTCAGGCTGGATGCTGTGTAAACCCGCATCGCCAAGTGCGGCAGGCCGAGTGCGCCGATCGTGAGCGCCGGGATGATCGAGAAATACCATTTCGGCGAAAACTGGTAATCAAAGAACGTCGGAACGGATTCCAGCATCGCCGGAACCATGTCCGCGTAGAACAGCGGCGGGAAGAACCAGCCGGTACCGCCAACAGCTTTCATGATCGCTGCCAGCGGGACGATGAACATGAGCGCCATGATGAACATTTGGATCGCTGCGTTCTTCGTCGCGCCCGCCATGCCGCCGATTGTGATGTAGCCGACGATGAGCAGACCGCCGACGATCAGGCCGGTCATGTAAGGGATGCCGAGGAGCGTTTCGAATGTAACTGCGATCCCGATCATCTGACCGAGCGCGTACATGATGGAAACCAGAATCATGAACAGTGCGGCGATGATGGACGCCGTAACCCCGTAACGGTCACGGATGAAATGCGTCGGCGAGAATGCGCCCATCCGGCGAAGGCTTGTGCCGTAGATGATCGTGATAAGCGGAATCGCCAGAATCAGCTGGATCCATAAAAGAATGAAAGGCACCTGCAATTGCAGAATCAGTGCGGTAATCCCTAAAAATGTAGCCAAACTCATGTATGTAGCCGCCATTGCAAGCCCGTTCGTGACCGCTCCTACATTCGCACCGCCGACATATAGGTCTTTTGCAGAAGAACTTTTCCGGTTGGCCAAAAATCCGACGACATAAAACAACAGGAACGTCAGTCCAACGACGACCAGACCGAGAACCGGGTTAGATAACTGCCAGTTTCCATCGTTCATTTGTTATACCCCTCCCACTTTTTTGCTGGCAGTAATGACTGGTGCAACCGGATCCGGTGTGCCGATCGGTGCCGGTTCCGGAATGCTGTTGAGCAGTTCGTTCTCCCGTTCGATCTCGTCATCGATTTTATTGCCGATCTTCCCTGCCACAATCGTTAAAAAGAAAACACCGAACCAGCCCATCAAAATCGGGATGATATACATGACAGGGAACCCGAATAGCATCGCATCAACTGGGAAAATGGAGAAAATCAGCCCCATGTTTCCCACGAGGATGAAGGCCGCTGTCATTCCGATGGTGAACCGAACCTCTTTTTTATAAGCGTTCATTGAATCCCTTCCTTCCTTTCTGATCTCCGTGTCCATCCGTTCTCCACAACTTTTTCAACTCACCCCGTATGCCATCACTCAACCGCCGGCACGCCCCCTTTTTTACGAAAATAAAGAAAACAACGGTTTAATTGTAACCGCTTCCAACAAAAGGAGTCAATATAGTTTTTAGAAAATTTTAATAATTATTCCAAGAGAACTTATCTCCCAATTTATTGGCAAAAAACCCTTGTGCGAAAGGGATTTCCTCGCCTTTCAAAAAAACCGCTTATTTTCTGCGACACCATAAAATTCTCCCGTCCTTCCTGCAAAAACTCCTTGGCCATGCCGGCTGCCGCCTTCGTTTCAGCTGCCACAAAAACCTTCTCTTCCTTAATAAGGAAAAAGAGGTTGTTATATCAATCTATCATTGCGCTGCCCAAACCCCTTCCCTCCGACAGATTTCCGTCAGTGCCGGACTCCCCGCTGATCTGAAGAAATAAAAAAAGGGTCTCCGGCGGATTCAGCAAATCCGTCCGGAAACCGGATTGAACTCTGTTTTGTGCCTGTGTCACGTGTTCTAAAAAATCGTGCCTGATATAGTGACACGCAAAATCCCGACTGGCTGCATATTTTGCTTTTAACGCAGTTAAGGAACCATCCTGAACAAGTGAAGGTCTTCTTCTCCTTCCAATATCCGTTCATCATGTACGGTCTGATGAATGTTGCGGTATGTCTTCAAATAGTCCTCGGGTTCCGCGATTGTTTCTGCTTTAATCTGAAAGGCATAAACCGAAAAAACAGCTGACACTTTTTCAAGTTCTGCCCGATTCCATCCATCATCCTCAGCGGCGGTTAATAGTCTTTCCAGTTCTATAGGAACAGAGGGGTAAAGGTCTTGGCCAAATCCATCTGCGTATTCACCGCTATGTGAAGTCAGATGCAAAGCGCTGAATTCGGCGATTCCCAGTGCTGTCTCTGCAATTCCTATCC
This sequence comes from Indiicoccus explosivorum, assembly GCF_002167005.1. Classification (GTDB taxonomy): domain Bacteria; phylum Bacillota; class Bacilli; order Bacillales_A; family Planococcaceae; genus Indiicoccus; species Indiicoccus explosivorum. Next base: position 125,830 of record NZ_NHTN01000023.1, on the reverse strand, counting down.
AGTCTGCGTCTGAAGCCTCCTGTTCGCTCAATGCGTTTTCCAGACTTGAAGAAGCGCGATGGATTTGACGGACATAAGACTTGATCAGCATCTCATCATATTGCCGTTCCTGCTCCAATTCATATAAATAGCCGACTCCACCCACCAAAAGAAGAATGATCAGCAAAAACATCGCCACTGCCTGGCCATCGTATCTTAATCCGATTTTCACGCCCTCCATTCTTTAGGCTGCCTGTATTAAATTTAATTGTACCAGTTCAGACTATACAAATTACTTAAATAAAAAAATTCTCCCGACGGAGCCGAGCGGCCGCGCCGGGAAAACTGTTTTCATATCGTACCGGATTAAATACTGGTTCTGCGCTTACATCACGCTTTTTTCAGAACCGCTTCCCGCCCCGGACCCTACACATCCCGCTTCCGGAAACTGTACACCGCAAACCACAGCATCCCCGCCCCGTACAGCAGCGCGTATACGATGAGCGCGTTGCTCGGGCTCGAAATGCTCGTGAACAGGCCGCCCTGCGCGATGGCGAGCGGGCTGCTGTCCGTGTTGAACAGCAGCACCGTCATTTTTCGGTAAATGGAATCGACGGGATAGATGAGGCTCATGACGATGCCGATGTTGATGAGCGCGGTCTTTTCAAGCACCGCGCCGAACTGCTCGATGAAGCCGCCGATGAAGGCCGCTCCGTACAGCATGATCGAGACGATCCCCGCGTTCAGCGTCGTCATCCGCGTGCTCAGCAGCAAGCCGAACGCGATCAGCACGAACGGCTGCAGCGCGAACACGCTCGCGGCACCGATCAGCTGCTGCGCCCCGAAATCGAGCGCCATCCAGTCGGCGCCGAACCCTTGGTGGATGAGGACGATGCCGAAAAATAGCGCGATGACATAGGCGACAAGCAGCACCGCCAGCCCGGCGAACTTCCCGAGCACGAACTGGGTCCTCGAAATCGGCCGCATGAGCCAGGTGTCGATCTGATGGCTCGCCACTTCGCCGGAAATCGCGCTGACGCTCGACAGGATCGCCAGGAGCGCCGCGATGAACGAAGAGAAATAAAGGCCGGCACCCAATAGCTGCGACGAGACGAACTGCTGAAGCAGCACGATTTCCGCCCCCTGCCCCGCGCCCGGTTCCACGGGCGGGGCTTCCCGGCTGACGAAGTAGATTGCGGTGGCGTACAAGGCGAGGAACACGACCGTCATGATGACCGTAATCAGGAAAATGCGTTTCGAGATGATTTCTTTCAGTGTCAGTTTACTGATCGCCCACATACGCGCTCTCCTTCTTCCGGTTCACCCAGTGCAGGAACACATCCTCCAAGTGCGGGATGATCGGCTTCACTTCATAGACCGCGATGCGCGCCGACGACAGGCCATGGATCATTTCCGGCACGTCGGACTCTCTTTCAAACTGGACGAGCCACCGCATGCGCGGGCCTTCCTGTTTTATTTTCCGGACATGGGTCACGCACGGCGGCCACGGCACGTCCGCCGGGTGATCGGTGACGACTTCGACCTGCGCTTCGATCTGCATCAAGTCCCGCCACAGCCCCTGCACGATCATGTCGCCTTCGTGGACGATCGACACGTGGTCGCACACAGACTCCACTTCATGCAATAAATGACTGTTCAAGAACACGGTTTTGCCGCGGTCCCGCAAATACAGCATGAGATCCCGGACGTCTTTGCGGCCGATCGGGTCGAGGGCGGACGTCGGCTCATCGAGAAACACGACTTTCGGATCGTTCAGGATCGCGCAGGCGAGGCCGATCCGCTGGGACATCCCTTTCGAGAACCCGCTGATCCGGCCGCCGTCGCGTCCCGTCATGCCGACGAGGTCCACGACTTCATCGATCCGTTTCCGGCGCTCCCGGACCGGGATTCTGCACAGCTCCGCATGGCTCTCCAGCAGCTGTCTGCCCGTCAGCCAGTCGGGATAGCGGAACAGTTCCGGCAAATAGCCGACCTGCTCCCGCGATCTGATCGTGCCGATCGGTTCACCGAGAATAAACCCCCTGCCGCTCGTCGGTTTCAGCAGGCCGAGCATCGTGCGGACGAACGTGCTCTTCCCGGAGCCGTTCGGTCCGAGGAACCCGTAGATCGTCCCTTCTCCTATGGACAGCGACACATCGGATATGCCGCCTTTGCCGTTATATGTTTTCGTCAGTGCGTCCGTCTCGATGACGTTCATCGTCTTCCTCCCGTCCCATCGTGAAAAGTCCAGGGCGCCGGAGCACCCTGAACTTCCATCAGTTATTGATTGATCTGCTCACCCACACGGATCAAGTCCTGCAAGCCCATTCCGTCTTCGGAAACGACCATGTGGATGTTGCTGTCCGCCTGCCACACGACGAACGATTCCCCGTCGCTTTCCACATTGAACCCTTCCGCGCCGCCGACACTGATTTCATTCACATCGGCTTCTTCCGAATTCACTTGCGGGACCGGCAGTGTCGTTTCAAAATCCGTGATGCCCGCCAGCTGCGTCTTCACGTTTTCCGGAATGAACGGAAGCGACAGCAATGTATCCCGCAGTTCGGCGACGGACACGCCTTCCGGCACAGTGATCTCAGGCGACTCGGTCTTCACGTAAGTGATCGGCTGACCGTCCGTCACGTAGTTCACGCTCACAGCGTCCGGCACCGCCACGGAAAACGGCTTGCCGTCCAGCAGCGGATTGAACTGTTCATCGGAGCCGAGCTGTGCGAGCAGCTGGTTCGCTTTTTCGATATTCAAAGTGAACGTGATGGTCTGCGCCGGCAGGACATGGACGCCTGCGGTCTCGAACCCTTCCAGCTGCGGCACGGAATAGCCGGCCGCCGCGGCTTCTTCAGCTGTCTGGAACTGCTGCGGCTCACCTGACGCGCCGGTGCGTTCCAGCTTGCCGATGCCTTTCAGGTCGAGTTCACCCGCTTCGTTTTCACTGACCCACTGTTCGATATCCTCCAGGTCGTTCTGCGTCAGCTGCACCATCTCGAACTGATCCACCCGGAACAGCGATAAAAACTGGCTTGCGCCGACCTGCACCTGCGGGATCGCGAACGAGCTGACAATCGCGGCCGCCGCGACGCCTGATGCGATGAGGCGTTTCGTCTTCGTTTGCAATTCACTCCATCCTTTCCTTGCTTTCTGTTCTTTATTCACCAGCGGCTGACCGGTGCCGGTGCCCTGCAGCCGCTTTTCGAATTTCGTCCACGCCTGCTCCGTGTCGACCGCCGGCTCATCCGCCGCCAATGTCCGTTCGAAAAAGGCCTGGAGACTCTGCAGTTCGGCGATTTCGTTCCGGCAGGTACGGCAGTGTTCCAAATGCCGCATGATCCGTTTTTTCTCATCGCGGCTGACTTCCCCGTCCAAATAAGCCTGCAGCGTACCGATATCAAGACAAGTCATTCCGCCTCTGTCCTTTCCGCCTTATGGATTTTCCTGAACCGTTTCTTCGCCCTCGCCAGCCAAGCGCCGATGGACGTCTTCTCCACATTCTTGCTTTCCGCGATCTCCTCATAGCTGTACCCTGAAAACTTCATCATCAGTAATTCGCGGTCCCGCTCCGGCAGCTGCATCAGCGTCTTACGGACGGCATCGATCGCTTCAGCCTTCATGTACTCGTCTTCCAGCGAGCCGGCTGTCCCGGTCTCCGCCTGCTCCTGCCTGCTTTTCCTGGCCCGGTGGCGCTGTTCGGACCGGATATGGTTATAGGCCGTATTGGCGGCGACTTTCGCGAGCCATCCCGGCAGACTGCCGATCGCGCTCCGATCCGTGTGGTACAGCTTGACGAACACGTCCTGCGCGATATCTTCCGCCACCGACTGGTCCTTCACAATGACCATCACCTGCCGGACGACCTGCGCGTAATATTGTTTGAATAACTGCCGGAACTTCTCGTCTTCTGACAGATTGCTCGTCACTTCAGACAAATCTGCCGCCTCCTCCATCACCGGTCCTCCCCCCCTCTGCGGGTCTTCACTAATAGGACACCGGAATCCGTTATTTCGTGACAGGTTTTCCGAAATTCGTTTCAAATGTTCCGCCCAACAGCTGCCGATGATGACGGATCCATCCCAAAATAAAAACAGTGTTCCTTTCTGGATTGGACGCACTGAAAACTTTCGAGTTCCCTTTGTACCGCGAGCGCTTCAGAATAAAATAATCGCACAGCTCTGCCCATTATTAACATCACCCTAAAAAAACCGCCAGGCGGAATCGGCTGATCCCGCCTGGCGGCTTCGTTTCACTGCAGTCGTCAACTCAAGTTTCCAGAACATCTTCCAAATACAGGAATCTAAAATCCTACTCTCCGGCCAGCCGATACAGGAAAACGGCCAGCTGTCCGCGGGTGATATTCTGGGACACGCCATACCGCGTCTCGGATATTCCATCTGTGACTCCGTTCGCTACTAAAGCATTTACGGCTTCCCTGTAGCGGTCTGACACATCGGTGAATGGAACCGGATTTCCATCCCCCTCCAGTTCATACGCCCGCTGAAGGATCAGTGCCACTTCCCCTCGGGAAAGAGGATCTTGTGAACCGAACTGGGTCGCTGTCTTGCCATTAATGATTCCGGCCGCCTTCAGCGCATTGACTGCCCCTGCTGCCCGGTCCGGCACATCCGTAAAACCGGATGCCGGCGCAGCTTCAGTATCCAGATCGAGCGCACGTGCCAGCCAGATGGCGGCATCGGCACGCTTGATATTTTCTTTCACACCGAACTCTTCTGCTGATAAACCTTGTGTAATTCCCTGCTGGACCAAATAGGCGACAGCCGGATAATAAAATGAGGAAACGTCCTCAAAGTGGATAGTGACAGGAGTTGGTTCAGGTGCCGGTCCGGATTCTGTCACCTCCACCGCGATAGCTGCAGTTTCACCTTCATACGATACGCGGATCACCGTCTGTCCGGCAGTTTTCAGTACGATGTTTCCATCAGCCGCAGTCGCAACAGAAGTATCTGCTGAGGACCAGTCCGCTTCCTGTGTCACCACTTGTACCTCGCCATTCGCGAAAAGTGCGGAAACCCCTATCTGAACAATATCTCCCGGTTCACCGGTTACAGTGGTTTCAGCCGGTTCCAGACCAATTACGAGATTAAGTTCCGGTTCCGGCGCTGGTTCCGGCGCTGGTTCAGGAATCGGTTCCGGTTCCGGGACATCCACGGCGATCGAGGCGGTTTCGCCTTCATGCGCAACCGTGACCGTCGTGCTGCCGTAGCCCCTTAAATTGATGCGGCCGTCAGAAACGGTGGCGATGCCGGTGTTCGCTGAAGTCCAGATCGCGTCCTCCGTGACATTGACTTCTGTGCCGTCGTCAAGCAGCGCGGAGGCAGTCAGGGCAATAGTATCGCCCAGTTCGCCTGTCACAGACGCGCGGTTCGTCTCCAGATCAACGACATCCGCTTCAGGTTCAGGTTCGGGCACCGGCTCCGGCACTGTCACGCTGATGACTTCTGATTGCCCTTCAAATGACGCCATGATGGTTGTACTGCCATAGCCGGTCAGGCCCACGATCCCATCGGTCACCGTGGCGATGCCCGGATCGGCCGACAGCCACTCCGCTTCGCCTGATACGTTCCGTTTTTCCCCGTTCCGATAGACGGCTGTCAGGGTGACTTGAATAACTTCCCCTAACGGAGCGGTGATCGCCGTTTGATTCACTTGGAGATCCGTGACCGGATTGGGCTCCGGCACTGTCACATTAATAAACGCCGTCTGGCCGTCAAACGTAACCGATATCACGGTGGTTCCGTACCCCTTGAGCGTTACCGCTCCATCTGTCGCGGTTGCGACTGCCGTGTCGGCCGACGACCACTCCGCTTCGGCCGTCACATTCCGGACCGTCCCGTCCCCGAACTCTGCGAAAGCCGTTACAGACAGGACATCACCGACCGAACCGGTCAGTGAATTATCACTCACAGTCACAAATGAAGCCCGATTTTCAGCTTCTGTAACAATCGGTTCAGTAAAGGTAGTCACCAAAGGCAGGCCATAACCATAAAATGGATCTCTGCCTGAAGCGCCGAGATCTTTCGACAGACCGATGAGCACCGACCGCAATTCCTGGTTCGTCAGCTCGGGATATGCTTCCATCAGCAGTGCCAGTTCACCGGTGACGTAAGGAGTCGCCATGGATGTCCCGCTCAAGTACGCATAGCGGTTTTCCGTATACGTGCTTAAGATACTGACACCGGGAGCAGCCACTTCAACGGCGGGCCCGGTGGATGAAAAGACCGCGCGGGTCAAATTCCGGTCCACGGCGCCGACCGCGATGACAGACGGATAACGGGCAGGATAATCGATCGTATCCCCTGAACCGTCTGTCGCTCCGTCATTGCCGGCTGCCGCCACCACAAGGAGACCGCTCGCGTACGCTTTATCCACAACCGCTTTGAAAGCGAGGGAGTCGGCCTGTGTCCCGGCGCTCAAATTAATAATATCCATGTCGTTCTGAATCGACCAGTCGACTCCTTGGATAATATCGGATAAATAAGCGGCGCCGTCCTGATTGAACGCTTTGACCGCATACAGTTCGGCGCCATACGCTACACCTTTCACACCGATGCTATTGTTTTGGGCGGCGATGATGCCCGCCACATGCGTCCCGTGCCCTTGATCATCTGCATAAGAAGTTGTGTAATCCACAGTCGATATCCCGCCCGCAATGGCAAGATCGCTGTGCGGAGCGATCCCCGAATCAATGACCGCCACTTTCACACCCTTCCCGGTGAATCCCGAAAGCCAAGCTCGCGGAGTGTCGGTCGCTTCGATTCCCCAGTCAACCGTCTGCGCATTGAGTGTCACAAGAATATCCTCTTCCACATACGCGACATCCGGATCTTCCAGCAGTTCATCCACCGCCTGGACCGGCACCTCCGCGGCTGCGGCTTCCACCGCTTCATACGTCTCTTCCACCTCACCGCCTGTGTCTTCCAGCGTCTCCTCCATTTCCGCTTCGCTCACTTCTTCATCGAAAACAACAATTACCCGTTTTTCCGTGTGACTGTCAGCAGCGGCCGGCTGCATACCAAAAATCGCAACAGACAGCACGGCCGGCAACAGGCAGGATACCCATCGGTTCAAAATTATACTCCTCCTTCTCGGTGCCACCCTTCTCGGTGCCTATCCTTCTCGGTGCCTGGCACCAAAATTCATATTTATGCATACAACTTCGACAATTGGTGCCAGGCACCATCCACAGCCCGCGATACCATCGATTGTTCCGTTATGTAACTCGATTCCGCTCGTTCACTTCGGCGATGACCGCCGTCACGTCCGAGACGGCTGCCACATCGGCTTCCCGGAACGCTTCAAGGTACGCGCCAAGCAGAGCCTCGTCCACGATTTCCATTCCGAATTCGCCTGACGCGTAAAGCGAACGATTATGGAGCACTTCCAACAACTCCAGCAGCTCCCCTTCCGTCGTTTCCGCGCCGACCGCATCAAGCCCTGCGACCGCCCGCTTTTCAGCGATCCGGTTGGCTGCCGCCACCGCTTCCTGCACTTCTCCCGCCGTAATGAATCCTTGTCCGGCCACCATTTCCAGATAAAGCGAATACTCATCCGGATGCACCGATTCTAGGCTGAACGCTTCACTGATATCTGCAAGCGCCGCGAGCGCCGCTTCCAAAGTATTTTCAGCTTCTGCCGTATGGACGACCACCAAGGCGGCCTGGACGGCTAAAGCGTGCAACAGCTGCTCCTTCTGCGCCCCATCGGCATACGCCTCCACGAGTACCCGCGCTTCCCGGATCTCCATGCTGTCCAGCCCAGACAGTGCTTCTTCCGCCGCCTCAACTGCCGCAGCTAATCCTTCCGCGTCGCTTTTCAGCGTTTCCGCCCGGTAAATGAACAAAGCGAATTCGCCTCGGGTAATGAATTCATCCGTCCCGAATTCCGTAGGTGTCTCCCCTTGCGTGATGCCAGCTTCCAGGAGTCCGGCGACCGCTTGACGGTAGCGGTCGCTGACGTCAGAAAATCCGAAGTTTTCCGGCTCGCCGTCAAGACTGTAAGCGCCGGCGTCGGCGAGCATCAGCGCCGCTTCCCCGCGTTTCAGCGGATCTTCAAACCCGAAATGAACGGCTGTCTTCCCGTTCACAACTCCCGCCTGTTTCAATGAATTGATCGCCAGCACTGCCCGGTCCGGGACATCGGCAAAACCGGAAGAAGCCGCGTCCGGGTCTTGGATGCCCAAGGCTTTCGCTAAAATGACCGCGGCATCTCCCCGCTTAATCTCTTCGTCGATACCGAACCGCGTTTCCGTCAGTCCGCTCGCCAAATTGCTCGCCACTAAAAATTCGACAGCTTCCTCATAGCGGTCCGGCACATCTGTGAAAGCTGCCGCCGACACCGTATCTGCAGAAACTGCCGGGGATACTGCCGCTACTGCCAGCACCGCACCCACACCTGCCGCCGTAATTTTTGTTAAGCTCCTTGACCTTTTTTTCATGCACAGTCCTCCTCACGCAAAATGACCTAATATGTAAAAACACAAACGATAGGTATAATAACTCACTACCCGCTCAAAGACCTAACTAACTCGCTTTTTTCAAAAACATGTCTTTTTGATTACAAATTTGACGACTTTTTAGAAACGAAAAATCGGCTCTCCCGCTATAAAATCGCTCCTCTACAAATCAAAAACCGGCGGGGGAACCATCCGATTCCCCGCCGGTTTCTTACCGCTGTTTGTCATATTTTCACGGTGCCTGGCACCCGTTTTCTGAATATTCCCCGCCACAGGCACACAAAAAACGGCGCCCAAACGCCGCTTTCCTCTTCCCGTATTACATGATTTCCATAAACTGAATCGCCGCCGGGCTCAGTAAAATGACAAACAGCGTCGGGAAAATGAACAGGACGAGCGGAAACAGCATTTTGATCGGCGCCTTCATCGCTTTTTCTTCCGCACGCTGCTTCCGTTTTTCCCGCACGTCTTCCGTCTGCACTTTCAGCACGGTCACCATGCCGATCCCGAGCTTTTCCGCCTGGATGATGCTGGTGATCAGCCCTCGCAGCTCCTCGAACGCCAGCCGGCCGTTGATGCCGTTCAGCGCGTCTTTCCGTGTTTTCCCGAGCCGGATCTCTTCCAGGCAGATGCGGAACTCATCCGACAGCACGCCCTGTTTCTTGGATGTCACTTTGCTCAGCGCCGCGTCGAACCCGAGGCCCGCTTCGAGACTGATGACCAAAAGATCCAACATATCCGGCAGTTCTTTGAGCGCCGCCACTTTCCGTTTCCCGATCAGGCTGTTCAAATACATCTTCGGGATGACCACACCGCCAACCGCCGTCAGCAGCACGAGAAGCATCCCTTTCAGAAAGCCCGTCTGGAACAGGAGCGCCGCCCCGCCCGCAAGGAGAATCCCGAGGAACGTCAGCAACGACTGGAACAGCTTGAACTCGATCGGGCTGAACCCGAACGGCTGCCCCGCCTGTAAAAGCCGCGTCTCCAGCTCGTCGGCTTTTTCCTTATTCAGCTTCTTCTGATACGTTTTCTTCGCGTTCTTCCACGCCGGCTTCACCATCCGCTCCATGAAAGAACCCGCTTTTTCTTCGACAGGCGGCAAGTCCGCCGCCGCAGGAGTTAAGGCGAAATAATTTTGGATCCGGCTCTGCGTCCGGGACCGCTTCGCCATCGGAAACGCGAATACCGCGTAACAGCTCAGCGTGATGAACAGGAAAAAGCTGACGAGCAACAGAAGCATACGTTACACCTCGATCGTTGTGATTTTGCGGATGAAGAAAAATCCGATGGCGGCCGACACGCCGGCGCCCATGAGCAGCATCCGGCCGATGGGATCCGTGAACAGGACGCTGATGTAAGCCGGATTGATGACATAGATGAGCCCGCCCACGCCGACCGGCAGCAGCCCGATGACCATCCCGGACATTTTCCCCTGGGCGGTCAGCGTTTTGATCTGATTTTCCATACGGATCCGCTCCCGTGTCGTTTCCAGGATTTTATCGAGCAAGTACGCCAAGTTGCCGCCCACTTGCCGCTGGATCAGAATCGCCTCGACCAGCAGGTCCAAATCGCCGCTCGGCATCCGGTTCTTCCAGTCGATGAGCGCGTCTTCCAGGCTCGTGCCGTACTGCATCGTCTTCAGCACGTACTCCACTTCTTCTTTCACGGGCGAATGCGCTTCCTCCGCCACCATCTGAAGCCCCTGCAAAAAACTGAACCCCGCCCGGAGCGATCCGGTGAGCGATGAGATCATCGCCGGAAGGCCTTCATTGAATTGCTTGATCCGCTTTTGCTGCTTGTTTTTCAGCATGAGTCCCGGCAGCGAGTAGCCAATCAGACCGCCGATCAGGAACAGCGGCAGCTGGTGGGTCACCACATACAGCAGCCCGCCGCCAATCAGCACGGCGATGCCTTGGAACGCGATGAACTCTTCCGCTTTCATCGGAAGCCCCGCCGCGTTCAGCCGCTGTTCCAGGCCGTCCCGCTTTTTGCTCGGCTTCTTTTTCTTCCGCACGAGCAGCCCTTTCAGCATGTCGTTGGCCGACTTGGCCAGCGCCTTCAGCGTCACCGGATCTTTTTCCGCCTTCTCCGGCCCGTCCGCGCCCTTCAGCGAACTGATGAACAGCAGCAGCAGAAAACAGCACGAGAACACCCCAGCAAATGCGATCACCGCCATCCCGCTCACTCCTTCTCAACAAAAATCGAGGCCGGAAGATGAATCCCTTCATACTCCATGCGCTCGTAAAACTGGGGACGGATCCCCGTCGGCACCAATTTGCCGATAATCTTGCCGTTCTCATCCAGCCCGGACTGCCGGAACACGAAAATGTCCTGCAGGACGATGACATCGCCTTCGAGTCCTTGCACTTCCGTGATGTTCGTGATGCGGCGCGACCCGTCTTTCAATCGCGACTGCTGGATGATGACGTGCAGCGCGCCGGCAATCTGTTCGCGGATCGCCCGGATCGGCAAATCCATGCCGGCCATCAGCACCATCGTCTCCAGACGCGCGACCATATCCCGCGGGCTGTTGGAATGCCCTGTCGCCAGCGAGCCGTCGTGGCCTGTGTTCATCGCCTGCAGCATGTCGAGCGCTTCCCCGCTCCGCACTTCCCCGATCACGATTCGGTCCGGCCGCATCCGCAGCGAGTTCCGCACGAGGTCGCGGATCGAAATGGCGCCTTTCCCTTCAATGTTCGGCGGGCGCGTTTCGAGCGATACGACATGCTCCTGGCCGAGCTGCAGTTCCGCCGCATCCTCGATCGTCACGATGCGGTCTTCATTGGAAATAAAAGAAGAAAGGACGTTCAGTGTCGTCGTCTTGCCCGAACCCGTACCGCCGCTGACGAAAATATTCAGCTTCGCTTCCACGCAAGCCCGGATGAACTCCGCCATTTCCTCCGTCAGTGTGCCAAAGCGGACAAGGTCGTGGATCGTGAACGGATCTTTCGAGAACTTCCGGATGGTGATTGTCGGCCCGCCAAGCGCGAGCGGCGGAATGATCGCGTTGACCCGGGAGCCGTCTTTCAGCCGGGCATCCACCATCGGACTGCTTTCATCGATCCGCCGGCCGAGCGGCGCGACGATCTTCTCAAGCACCGCCATCACGTGTTCATTGTCCCGGAACGTCACATCCGTCAGTTCCAGCTTCCCGCCCCGCTCCGCATAGACCATGTTCGGTCCATTGACCATCACTTCCGACACATTTTCATCCAATAAAAGCGGGTTGATCGGCCCGTAGCCCGTCAGATCGTTCGTCAGTTCCTCTTTCAGCTTATCGAGATTTTCTGTCGCTTTAATATGATCGTTTTCTTTCAGAATGTCGGCGATGATCTCATCCAGTTCGGTGACGATGTCATCGACATCGCCGTTCTTGCGCTCTTTCAGGATATGCTTCAAGGTCAGATTCTTCAGCTCGACGTACTCATCGGTCGGTTCCGGCGCTTTTTTCCGAACAGGCACTGCCGGCCGGACCGGTTTCGGCACGGCCGGGATGACCGTTTCCTCCGGCGCTGCGGTTACTTGCCGGACCGGTTCCTGACGCACCGCCGGTTCAGCTGTGGTGGCTACTTCCGTACTTTTCGATTGCAGCCTCGCTAAAAGACTCATCTTTTTCGCCCCTTATCCTTTTCGCTGTCATTTTTTCTTTCAGCCCGTTAAAGACGCCTTTGTCTTCGGCCGTTCCTGCCGGGTAATACGCGTCCGCAAGTTTTCGCATTTGCCGCGAAAAGCTGTGAAGCGGATGGCTGAAGACGAGCGGGACGCCCGTATCCATCGAGAAGTTCACCCGCTTCGGATCATCCGGCAGCAAAATCTTCGCACGGAAATTCAGAAGTTCCGGCACATCGCTCACGTCCATCAACGTCGGCGCATCGGTTTTATTCACAATAAGCCGTACGTTCTGCCGCAGCCCGAGCGCGGCCAGCGTCTCGATCATCAGCCGGGTGTTTTTCAGCGCCGCCATCCCGGGGGTGGTGACGACGATAATGTCGTCCGCCTGTTCCAGGAGGAGCAGGTTGTGCTCCGCTAATCCCGGCGCCGTGTCGACGATCAGCGCTTCCGTCTCTTCCCGGAGCCCGGCCACCGCCTGCTGCAGATCAGCAGCAGTGACAAGTTCCGCGAATTCCGGTCTCACCGGCGCTGCCAGAACCCGGATGCCCGATTTATGATCGATGCAGAAATCGCGGATTGCACCAATCCGGCGCTGTTCTGCCGCTTCCTTGATCGTGATGTATGGAACGAGGTCCAAGGCGAGCGCCACATCCCCGAATTGCAGATCGGCGTCGGCAATGGTCGTCCGAGTGCCGCGTTCAGACAGGAGTGCCGCGAGGTTGACAGCCACAGCCGTCTTCCCCGCTCCGCCGACAGCGCTGCAGACGACGATCATCCGGCTTGCCTTTTTGCTGTTTTCGGTACCGCTGTTCACTGCTGCGCTGTCCATGGGATTCGCACTCCTTTTTTAGTGTCAGTCATTTTCAATGTCGGGAATCAAACGGAACCACCGGTCCGCTTTCCGCGGACGAATGACCAAGCCACTTCGCTCGTTCCTCGCTTCAGGGGTCTTGATCATCCGTTCTTCCGCAGGAGTCGGACCGGCTTTCCTTCTATTTTCTCTTCTAAAAATAACGGAGTGAGCACTCATGGAACGCCCTTTCCATACTGTTAAGTCCAGCTCTTCAAGAAGAACACACAGCAAAGTTCCTCACTCGTTCTCGTATTTGACGATACGGCTGCTGATCCAGCCCTGGAGCTGATCCTTCGTTTCCACCCGGAACCAAAGCCGGCCGTCTTCATCCATTTCTTCTTCATGCAAGTCGGTCAGCAATGCCCCCGCTTCCACGACGCCAAGGACGTCCGCTTCGAGCGACGGACCGTTCCGGATCAGCGACCGTTCCGGAATGGAGATGACAGCCGGAGCCGGTACATTCCGCTCCTCATCTGATGCTGTCTCCACTGCTTCCGTCAGTTCCTTGTCCGTTGATTCCGAAAGAACTTCTTCAGCCGGTTCTTCCGGCGTTCCTTCTGAGATTAGCTGGCTGCGGAGCAGCAATTGCAGACTGCCTCTGCTGCTCGCATCGACCAATTCCACCGCATCTTCCGGCGTCAGTTCCAGCGTGACCGCCATGTATTCGGCAGGTGGCTCCCCTTCTTTCGCTTCGGTGAACCGTTTGCCGACCGCCAGCACCTTTACGTTTTCCAGCATCAGTTCAGTGAGAATTTCCGGACCTTCCGGCAATTCAACGGTCTTCGTGAGCACCACATCCACCATATCCTCCGGTTCGATCAGATTCGAGACCGACTTCACGAAATCGACGTTGATCGATACCGCCCGGTAGCCTTCTGCAATTTTCTTGGAAGCGACTTTCACTTCCCCTTCCTGCTGGATCCGGTGCAGCAGGATGACTTCACCCGCTTTGATCGGCGCCGCTGTGTATTTGCCGACGATCTCCGCCTCATCGCGGATCGCATCCGCATGGACCTGGCCTTCCGGCACTTCTTTTATTGTCAGGCTTTCCGCGGTGATTTCCTCGCTCTCCTGAAGATCGGCCGCGGCCGTCACCACACTCACCATCGCCGGCTGTTCGGCGACCGCTGCCGGTTGCTGCTGGCCGATGAACAAATAAAACACGAACGTCGTGACCAGTCCTGAAACAATTGCAAGCAGCAATATCTTTTTCGGTTTCATCCGCTTCCCACCTATTGTGTCAGTTTGATTGCATACGCGCCGCGGTCAGGCGTTGCGGCAGTGCCGGATGAACCGGCACCAGCCCGTTTAATGAATATTCCTTTAATCGAATCGTCCGTGCTGCTCATCCGGTCCGTTACATAAAAGTAGGCGAATCCGGTGATCTGGACGCTCGTCAGCTGATTCGTCGTCTGTGTGTACGGCTTATAGACGAGGACCATCATGACCCGCGGACAATTCCGCGCCTCGTAATCGACCGACGGGCAGCTGTCGATCCTGGAATTGATTCCGGTCCGGGTCGCACCGGCGATGTTCCCGGTCTGTGTGTTGATGATGTCACCCACCCGGATTTCTTCATCGAATCCATGCGTCAATGTTTCGCCGTAGGTCTTCGCACCCGGGCCGTCGAGCGCCAGTACGCCGAAATTGCCGCTCGCCGAATCCCCGGCATCCACTTTCAATGTATATGTCTGTCCGTAGACCAGCTCCACCGATTCGTCCATCCCGAGTGGAACGACCCCTGTTGCAGCGCTCACCGGATTAAGTCCCGCCTTGGCATCCGCCTGGATCGTCACCGTATCGATTCCGAACAGGGAAGCGAAGAACAGCGGCACGTCCTTTTCCAAGCCGACTCGCAGCTGGCGGCCATTTTCAACTGCAGAAGACAGCAAACTCGCGCTCTCGCCATGCGCGCTCAGCACTTCACTGACGACCTGGTCGACTTTCGCCTGGCTGTTCGGGATTTCCTGCGCGCCCGACAGTGCCGCCGCGTTCACCGTTTTTTCCAGATGGCTTTTCTGCATATAAAGATGGCCGCCATCGATGACAAGGCCGAACGCCATCATCATGACCGAAAAACATAACGTGATCAGGACGAGCGCGTTGCCGTCTTCTCTATGGAATATTTCTCTCATCATGCCGTCCCTCATTCCACTCGTATCGTCGAACTTGCTGTCACTGTGTAAGGCAGCGCGAAATCCCCCAGCGGCGTGAACAGATCCTCCGGATAACTCATCTCCACCGTGACGTAAGTGCCGGAAGGCCGGATGCCCGAAGGCGTGACCGATACCGTCAGCAGCGCCGGATCTTTCGCCTCGAACTCTTGTTTTGCGAACGCCCGGATCGCTTCATCCGTCTGCCCCAGTCCTCCGAGCCGGACCGCTTCCTGAGTGACCAGCTCCATCTGAAGATGTGTCTGGAGGATCCGTCCGAAATCGATCACACCGACAAGCAGCAGCAATATCAGCGGCAGCACGAGGGCGAACTCGACAAGGGACTGGCCATCCTCCTTTTTCCTCACGCCATCCAGCCTCCCTGAAACACGAGGCACAGCACCGCACCGCCCGCGATCGCGACGCCGTACGGGTACGTCGCCGTCAGTGACCCTTTCGGCAATAAAGCACGGGTCGCGCCTTTCGTTCTGAAGCTGAGCAGCGCAAACATCAGCTGCTTCAGCACACCGCTCCGGAATACGATGATGCCGAGCGCGATCGCCGCGCCGATGATGGCGATGTAAAAGAACGACTCGAACACGAACGCCCCGCCTTTCAATGCCCCGACGAGCGCGAGCAGTTTCACATCGCCCGCCCCCATGCCGCCCATCATGTACGGGATGAGCAGCAGGCCGAACCCGATCAAAAAGCCAATGAAAGACTGGCCCAATGCATCGACGCCGCCCGTGAATAAGTGGTAAGCGAACGTCACAAGCAGCGCTGGATATATCACTTTATTGTAGATTTTTCGGCTCTTCACATCGGTGATGACGCAAACGGCTAGTATTAATAGAAGGAAAATATCGAGCATGCCAGCCATCCTTTCAGTCGTTTTTTGATTCAGTTCCTATTATTGAAAGAAAAGGACCCGTTGTGTTTCCCGGGTCCTTCTTCAGAAACTAAGTTCAGGTTACGGTGTCGGTGTACCTGTATTTCCTGTTTCAGTTGTGATATTTCCAGTAATGTTATCAAAGAATACTTTCAGCTGGTCTCCCAATAATGCGATTGCTGCGATTACGCCAACCGCGATCAACCCAAGGATCAACCCGTACTCAGTCATACCCTGTCCGTCTTCTTCAGTGAAAAGCGCTTTGAACAATTCCATCATGTGAAATCTCTCCCATTACTTCGTATTTTGTTTTGTCAGTGGCTGGCCGGCTTGCGTCTTGTTGCCTTCAGCGAATGCTACAGTGTGACCGACAGCGGCGGAGGTGCGACGGATGGTTCCGGCAGGGAGTTCGATCACCGAGCGTGCGCCCGGGAACCGTCTGCCCAGTTTCCCCGGCTCCAGGTTTTCCTCGAGTCCGACAATCCCGTTCTCCTCATTAAGGTATAAGACATCAATCGCGTACTTCATGAAGAACGTGTGGACCGATGGGCATGGAGCCAAGTGGAGCGCCCCGCCTTCCGGAAATTGTTCCGTCATCATCAGACCTTTGAATCTCGGCCAGAAGCGGTACGCTTCTTTTAAATCCGCCGCGATCGTCCGGCCGTTGGAGAAGTTGATCAATTCCATCCATCTGCACCTCCTCGGGGTCGTTTGCAGTTTTGCTGATCAACTTACAAGTCATAGTATGCACCGTCAGCGAATAAAAAAATATCCCCTGCCGTTCCTGTTATTCGCTTATCCTATGCAATAAGAACCAGCTCCTATTCGGAACAAAAAAAGCCGGATTCACTCCTATTGTCCTACTCCCGTTCCTATTGCCCCCCTTCCATTCCCCTGTATGGAAATGGGCAATAAAAAAAGCGGGTATGCCGCCTGACAGGCTGCCTCCCGCTAACGCACTTTGTGTTTAAAGATCTCCGATTGTCTGCTGTTTTGTTCGATTGACATCAAACTCGGCGACGGTTACCGGCTCCTGATAGGTGAACAGCTGGGCCGGTGCATCAGCAGACTGACGGATGATCCCCTGTTTCACCAGCAGATCCAGCACGAGCTGGATCTCTTCTTGTTTTATTCCCAGCTTGCCGGCCAGCTCGTCAATAGACAGGGCCAGCAGCGGGTCCGACTGAAACAGCATCATGCATTCCATTTGAAGCGGAAGCATTTTTTTCGCGGTCATCACTTTCCTCCTTTTAACTGTGTTATCCGGCGGTAGCACTTCACCGGACTGGATGAAATCACCTGGCGTTTTCCGATTCGGTTTCAATGGTTCATTGTACGGATTTTGTTCCACCGGCCGCGTCGTGCTATCCGACCGGGTATAGCTCTATCTTAATGGGGGGAGCGGCAATCGGGTATCCCCTTCTCTTCTCATTTGCGGACCGCCGCCCTCCTGTATCGCCGGCCGTCAGCCGTTCTTTTTCGCATACATGCTGCGGTAAACTTTCGAAATGGCATGCGCGCGGTCGGAAACTTCCAGTTTCTGAAAGATTTTCGTCACATGATTTTTCACCGTATGGTCACTGATGAATAGTTCTTCGGCGATTTCCCGGTTGTTCATGCCTTCCGTAATCAAAGACAGCACTTCCCGCTCCCGCGGCGACAGGGCACTCAAATTCCGGATGGCCTCAGTGACCGTCGCGCTTTCCTCATCCGCCGCTTCCATATCGGTCAGATCGAGCTCCGTTTCGGTGACATGGCTGCTGCGAATAAATGAAAGAAACTGCTGATAAATGGATTCATCCACCCTTTCCAAGTGAGCGACCGCTTCGAGCCGGTAATCATTTCGGATGTAGCCCTGCACAAGCGCAAATATCACGGCCTCCGGTTCCGTTCCTTGTTCATTTCCAGACGGCTCTCCACCAGCCAACGCATTCCCTTCCTCTAAAATGTCGGAAATCCGGCTGTCCGGGAACGTCCCGCGGATGAATTCCGGCGAATAACAGACGAGCTGACAGGCTTGGAGCACGCTTTTCGCCGTTTCCTGAGCCATTCCGATCTTCACCGCAAATTCAGCAGCAAGCAGCGCCATCTCTTCGGACTGCCGGAAAGCGTCCGGATCGAATTCACCAGACGCCCGGTGCAAGGCTTCCACTTTCTCATCCGCCCGTTTGCCCTCTTTCCGGCCGGCCAGCTGGAGCGATACGCCGCCGATGATGGACAGCGTCTGTAAAAACGCGAGATGTTCCTGCAGCTGCGATTCCGAAAGGTCGTCGACGCCGACACATAGGATACCGAACAATTCATCGCCCTGCAGGAGCGGGCATTCGATCACCCGGCTGCCCGAAGCCGCCGTGGAGAGATGCGGTTCCTGGGAGCCCGGCCGAGTGTGCGTCGTCAAATGATTCGACCGCCTCGTCACGTCTTTCGCGTATTCCTCCAGCCGTCCGTTGAACTCTCCCCGGGACACCAGCTGGATTTTTGGTTTTCCCGGTCTTTCAGGACGACGCACGAAAACGGCCCTTCGACCAAGTTGATGCTGATATCCACGAGCATGAATAAAATCCGGCGCAAGTCCGGCGCGGACGCCATCAGCTTGCAGATATCGACAAGCGACGTCAGGCGGGTCAGCTGCTGGGAGTTTTCCTGCCGGAGGGAATGGACCGACATGCCGACTTCCAGCAAAATTGTGAGCATCCGGCTTTCCGCGTCCATCCCCGCAGAGATGTGACGGTTTGAAAAACTGCCGCCGAATACGAGCGACAGCGAACCATCCTGCCGCCGGATCGGCTCACAAAACAGCGACTTCGGCCTCGACTTGGCTGCCCGGAACATGCCGGAACGCCGGTCCCGTTCCGTGTTCTCCCACAGTGTCCGGTCACCGGTCAAAAGGGAGCGGCCGAGGAACCCTTCCCCCGGCGTAAACGTGATGCCGCGCAGCGCTTCTGTGCCGGGACCTGTTATTTCCGTTATTTCGTACGCATCCGGCCCCTGTGGTTCCGCCAGTCCGATAAAATCGATTTCCGGGCTGTAATCCAAAAACCGGGCCGTGAACTCGGGAAAACTGAACGACTCACTATGGATCGCTTCCCGGAACAGGGCTGAAGCCGCATCCGGAGGCGGTGCCGTCCGTTCCTGCTGCAGCGAAAGCGCCGACAGTTCCGCCAGCCGGTTCACCCGGTCCAGCCATTGCTGCTTATTCCGTTCCGTGACCACAGGCGTATTCTGCAGAACGCTTTCCCAGTTCGCTGCAGAATGTCCCAGCATGCCCAGTTGTTCCCGTGCCATTTCCTGCGACTCCTCTTCGATCAGCACACCAGCCCATAAAAAATAAGTCGGTCCCGTTTTTGCCGGCACAGGCGTCACCGCCAGACAAATTCCCGGGAGCATGTCGTAAATGACAGCCCTCGACAGCCGCCACTCCCGGTTCAGGCTTTTCCTGATCTCCGTCAGAAGTGTCCCTTCATCCTGCTGGAGCAGCCGGTTGCAAAGTTCATTGTCTCCTTCGACCGACCACAAGACATTCCCCTGTTCATCCGTAAAAATCAGCGTCAGCCCGTACTGCGATGCATACGTTTTCTGCACATCCTCCAAAAGCTCCGCCGTAGAAGTCATAGGCACATCCCGCATTTCGCCTTTTCTCCGCTCACCATAAACGGCCGCATACTGCCCGCACCGGCCGGAACTCCTCTCTTCCTGTCCATCGCCCTCGCTCCTTTCCCACTTCTCCGATTGCGCTAATTGATTATTATTTACCCTCGCAATACTGGAAATAACAGCAAAATGAGAAAAAATATCTAATTCAATTTTTGAAAATAAATTGGGCTATTAAGACTAATTGGAGAGGTATGATGATATCCTGCGGTGCCAATTTACGGTGCCTGGCACCAAAATTCTCATTGTGCGTGCAATTGATACAATTCCTGGCTTTTCAGAAAAACCAAACCACGCTCAAAAAGCAAGCAGCCGTCCGCGAGTTTCGCGGACGGCTGCTTGCCATCTCCATATCATTCTCTTGGCGGGACAGAGTATCCCTAACATAAGAACACAATAATCGACGACACAAACACAACTCCCCCAACCACCAACCCCGCCGTCACTCACATAAACCGGCTCAAATCCGGGTACCCGCTCACCGCCCAGGCGCCATCCACCAGCAGACTCGCCCCATTCACATACGAAGCTTCTTCACTCACCAAGAACACGGAAGGCCCCGCGATTTCAGCAGGCTCCGCCGGCCGCCGCATCGGAATGCGATCCATATAAGCGGCATTGATCGCTTCAACATCCGTCAGCTCTTTCGTCAGTGGCGTCGAAACGAGCTCCGGCAGTATGGCGTTCACCCGTATGCCGTACTGGGCCAGTTCCAGCGCGGCGTTTTTCGTCAGCATTTCGACTCCCGCCTTCGCTGATGAATAAGCGGCCCCATAAAACATCGGCACGTGAGCGTTCAAGGAAGCGATATTCACAATCGCTCCCCCGCCATGCTCCTTCATGTATTTCGCTTCATGTTTTTGCGACAAAAAAACGCCTTTCAGGCAGAGGTTCACCGTAAAATCCCAGTCCTCCTCACTTTGTTCCGTGACCGTACCCGGTCGCGATGCACCCGCTACATTGAATGCATAATCGAGCCCGCCGAACGTGCCGACAGCCTGGCGGACCAACTCTTCCGCATCCTCTTCTTTTGTGACATCGGTGACGACACCGATCACTTTTCCTCCATGCCCCTTCTCCAGCTCTTTCATTTTTTCCTCATTCAAATCCCCGATCGCTACGCTGACGCCCTGCTCCAGCAGCTTCTGAACAATCGCATATCCGATTCCCGATGCCCCGCCTGTTACAACCGCACTCTTGCCTGACAAACTGGCCAATCCCTTCTCCCCCTGTCCTGGATGTTGGCTGCAAACGCCTGATCGTCGGCGCATCAACCCACCCTCCACGTTACGCATCCTTCTTTAAAACCAAGTTAAAAGTAGCGGAAGAAATAAAAAAAGCCAGCTCATCGAAAAACGGCAGAACACGTTTAACGCCAGCACCCGAAAAGTGCTTGACCCAAGGAATAAAGCAAAGCTTCCACAACACCCCTACTGGACAGAAAAATATCTGAATATTAAAATTAAAAAGCAACTAAAAATTGGGAGGGATTGCATTGAGCAGACTGGCAGGCAAAGTCGCCATCATCACCGGAGCAGCGAGCGGACAAGGTGCGGCGGAAGCGGAAATTTTCGCTAGGGAAGGCGCGAAAGTCGTGGCGACAGATATCCAGGAGGATCGATTGCAGAAAGTCGTGGACGGCATCACGCAAAACGGCGGGGAAGCGATCGCCCTGACCCACAACGTAACGAGCAAAGAGGAATGGGAAAAAGTCATCTCAAAAACCGTCGAGACATACGGCAAAGTCGACATTCTCATCAACAACGCAGGAATCGGTGGTGCAGAAGGATTTGCCCAAGTGGACGAAATCGACATGGACGCATGGAACCGGTTCATCAACGTGAACGCAACCAGCAACTTCCTCGGGGCAAAAGCAGTCATTCCGGAAATGAGGAAGGCGGGCGGCGGCTCGATCGTCAACATCTCTTCCATGGCAGGGCTTGTCGGCGGTGCGGCAGGCATCCACTACACCGCTTCCAAAGGAGCGACCCGGCTCCTGACCAAAGGGCTGGCAGTTGAACTGGGCAGCGACAACATCCGTGTCAATTCCGTCCACCCGGGTTTTATCAACACGCCCATGACGTCCGTCGTACTTGATAACGAGGAAATGAAGAACACGGCACTCAAAGACATCCCGCTTGGCATCGTCGGTGAACCAGAAGACGTGGCGTACTTAGTCCTGTTTCTCGCTTCAGACGAGGCCCGTTTCGTCACCGGAGCGGAATTCGCCATCGATGGCGGTCAGACAGCCAGATAAAAAATGCCGGCCGGGAATCCTCTCGGCCGGTTTTGTACCTTGTGCTGAAACTATTCAGAAAACTGGTGCCTGTCACCGCAGATTTTTATCACCGCAGATTTTCATCCTCTCCACCCCGGGACAGCACCATCCCAAACGGTCTCTTTATTCCGCTTCTTCCTGGTCATCATCGTCTTCTTCCGTGCCTTCCGCTTCTTCATCTTCCACTTCTATCGCCGTTTCCCCGGCTGCGTCCACTTCCACTTCATACTCGACGCCGTCTTCATCGGCAATGATATCGAATTCATAAGAGACCGACCCATTCTCTTTTTCCGTCTCTTCTTCCTCGATTTCGCCAGGAACCGCTTCAAGAGCGATCTGTTTCGCCTCATCAAAAGACACGTCCGCTTCACCCGCCGCGAAATACTGCTGGGAAGTGAATGCCAGTCCCCCGAGCGCCGCGGCGGACGCTGCGACTGCTATAACCGCATTCCGTTTTTTCACGGGATTCCCTCCTTTGTATTTTCTTGATTTTATCACATAAAATCGCCACAAAAGTGACAGACAAATTAGAATTCGATTAGAAAACAGCACAAAAAAACGGCGGGTCAACCACCCGCCGCATCAACTCGTCCTACTTATTCGAGAAATTCGTCCTCTTCTTCATCCAAGAGCTCGTCTTCTTCTTCAAACTCGTCGATATCGTCTTCATCGTCATATTCAAACGCTTCGTCGTCTTCTTCAACCTCATCGACGACGCCGTCTTCAGCCGGTCCTATCGTGATGGCGTCACCCGGCATCAGTTCGGTCGCTTCCACGCCAGGATTGTATTCAATCAATGTGTCCACAGTTGTATCGAACTCGGCCGCAATCTCCGAAAGCGTATCGCCAGGCTCGATGAAATAAGATTCATCTTCAATGTCGACGTTCACTTCAGCGCCGACCGGTAGAGCTGTCGGATCGAATTCATCGTTATTCTCGATGAGTTCATCCACGTCTACCCCGTATTCATTCGCAATGTCCCAAAATGTGTCTCCTGCTTCTACCGTAACAATTTCCGCAGCTTAGGCTGAAAGTCCGCCCCCGAGGACAAGACCCGTTGCGAGAGCCGCTGCAGAGAACTTCTTCAGTTTCGCCATGTTTCTTGTACCTCCTTTGGAACTTGTGTTGGTTACATTCCTACGTTTTCCACGACACAGTCCAATAAAACAGGACAGCACCAATTTTTAGGCAGATTGGTAAAAATGCAATAACCATACTGAAAAAAATCCCCACGAACGTTTCAGTTTATTTACGTTCCAGGCCCCTTCCTGCCAATAAACCAAGAACCCTCCATCCCTTGCCATCTTCTCCCCCCGTTCATGATAAACTGGAAGCAGGAAGTGACAGCCAGTCCTTCTGGCTTCCACCACAACCCCACAGAAGGAGGACCGAATCATGGCCGGCCATAAAATCTACTCCATGAGCTTCGCAAGCGTCTACCCGCATTACATCAAAAAAGCGGAGAAAAAACAGCGGACCAAAACAGAAGTCGATGAAATCATCCGCTGGCTGACCGGATACAGCCAAGAAGAACTGGAAGGGCAGCTCGGCAAAGGGACCGACTTCGAAACCTTCTTCGCCGAAGCGCCAGGGCCGAATCCTGCCCGGACATCCATCAAAGGCGTCATCTGTGGCGTCCGCGTCGAAGAAATCGAAGAACCGACCATGCAGGAAATCCGCCGCCTCGACAAACTCATCGACGAACTCGCCAAAGGAAAACCCATGCAAAAAATCTTGCGAACTCAGTAAAAAAACGAGGTGCCTGGCACCCATTTTCAGAAAATGGGTGCCAGGCACCGCAAAATAAAGCGACTCCACGCAAACAAATACCACACGCTCCTACAAAACCACACGCCCGCTCTCATCGAGCCTCGCCACGATGTTCTCCCGCGTCTCCTTCAGCACATACTCATGCTTGCCGAACTGCAGCACCGTCCCTTCCCGGCCGATGCCGATCCGGATCTCCTGTTCCGCTGGGACCGCAATCGTCGTCTTCGTCCCGCTTTCCGCGCCGGTCTCCCCGACGGCGGCGCCGAGCCGCCCGAAAATCGTCCCCCCGCGGGCAATGCCGGAAATCGACGCCTTCCCGCCGGCATGCACTTTCGAATTCACGCATCCCGTCCCGCTGACCATGATATCCCCGCTGCAATAGAGCGAACTGTTCAGCACCATCGGCACCACGATGGCCGCGTCGGGTTCGGCCGCCGTCTCACTCAGCTCATGCAGTTCCTTCATCGTCTTGCTCAATAAAACCAGCTTCTCCATTCGCAGCTTTTCTGTCGTCAAGGACAGATAAGCCTCTGCGAGCTGACCGGAAACGGCCTTCCACCGGTCATCCAAAAGGAATTTCTCTCCGCGCTCCGTGATTTCCCGGTACTTCTTGACCAGCCCCGGCAGCCCTTTGAACTTCTTATCCACAATTACTCGGATGACCGGCTGCAGACCGGCCGATTCCACATCCGCCGGATTGAACGCCGGGGAATGGATCAGCTGCTCCGCGATGCTGATCACTTGTTCCGTCTGAAGATGAAGCGTCCCCAGCAGCTGGCCGAGTTCCGTGACCAGCATATTGTTCTCTCCTGCGGAAATTTCAGAACCAATGATATTGCCATGCGACAGCACCATGCCGGAAGTCGTCACCGTCGCACCGTTCGTCACTTTATGGACGATGACATCCCCATCCGCTTCGACCAGCATGCCTTCCCCGATGTCGCCGAGCACTTCCACATCCCCTTTAAAGCGGATGTTGCCCGACTCCAGCCCGACATCGCCGTTGTGGACCAGTTTCGGCACGACGGAAACGAATAAATTCCGGCCCCGCTTCTCCACACGCGGCCGGCCGGATTCCGTAGCGACCACTTTCCCGTCCGCCACTTCAGCACCGGCGACCGCCCGGACCGAAGCCGGCTTCACCGGTTTCGGCGGAAGCGGTTCATCCGTCACCGTGTACCCGGTCTTACCCGGAACCGGCGGGTGGATCGTTCCGATCACGTCGCCTTTTTCCACATTCGGAAACGACCGGCTCTCCCGGTAATCGATCCGCCCCTGTTCATCCTCCTTCAGCACATCCGCCACTTCCAGGCTGATAAACGGCTCAAACCAGCCGTCTTTCCCCGGCTCCGCCGCTTTGCCCGCAGCGACGATGAAAGTGCCTGGCACTTCCGTCGCCTGCGCCGACTTCAGTGCCTGTTCGTCTTTGCCGCGCGTGACACCGAGCGCGTCCAGCTTATGCGCCACCAGTTCCAGCGGCAAATCATTCAGCGGCTCCCTTTTTTCAGCCGCAGCCAAATCCACATGGAACCCGGGCCCTGTATCCAACAGCGACCGCCTGATGACGCAGCCCGGCTGCACGGTAAGCGTCACCGTCACTTTTTCCCGGTCCATTTCCACTGCCCAGTCCGTCGGGATTTCCTCATCTACAGCGACCGCTTCCCACGCATCTTTTTCCGACAAAATCGCCACCGGCTCCTGAACCGGCTGTCCATTCCTGTACAGCCGCACCCCTTCGCCGATCCGGACCGCCGGCATATGCCCCGGCGACTCCCGGCAGTGCAGCTTGCCGTCCGAAACCCACGCTTTCCCGCCGAGATCCTCATCGGCATCCCGCGAAAACACCGACTGCCGGCTCGCCGCCTCAAGTGCGGCGACACCGCCGGATCCGCCGCAGGACTCGCCGGATGCTCTTCCAAAATCCGGTCCAGCAGCGCGTCCGCCGACAGCCTGTTAGCCGTTTCCTCAACAGGGGCCGCCTTTTCAGTGGCCATCGACAGCTTCACCACCGCCGGCACCTTCCGCAATCCCCACAACTTCCGCTCCGCCTGCTGGATGACTTCGATTTCCACTTCTTTTTTCGTCGTTTCCAAAATCGCCAGTCCGCTCTCAATCGCTTCCGACACCGTCGGCCCTTTCGACACCACGCTCTGCACCGCGGTCCCCTCCTTCCTGTCAGCCCCCGCCGCCACATTTACCGGACTATTCAGTCACCGGACGGCGAGAAATCGCAGTGCCTGGCACCCATTTTCAGAAAATGGGTGCCAGGCACCGCAGAATCCTGCTAAAAAATCCCGGATCCCGCTACGAACGCAGCGGTCATCCGAGATTCTGTCATTCAGCTATCCAGCCGGTCAGGCACCGCACACTTGGCGGTCACTGCCGTTATTCAGGAACTGTTTCAGTTTCCTCTTCATTTTCTTCATCATCTTCGTCTTCCGCCTCTTCCATTTCAAACGCCGACTTCACTTTCTCACCGCCGGCGAATGTTACTTCCACGTCGAATGCTGCTGTTTCCGTCACCGTAATCCCGACTGCCGCCGCGACCGCTTCCTGCAGGACCGCCGGCTCCACGTCAGGCGTCAGGGCAAGAGCGGTCAGCCATGCTTCAAGCTGCACAGCCGCTTCGCTTTCCGCGGCTTCCGCTTCAACTCCGCCTTCTTCCGTCACGATTTCAGCGTCCGCTTCCCCGCCTTCGTTCTTATACTTCGCTTTGAACGAATCGCCATCCGGGAATTCCGCCGACACTTCGAACTCCGTTACACCTAGGAACCCGGTCTCCGCTTCTTCCTCTTCGTCATCCACCTTCAGCTTCGTGCCGTCCGCAAACAGCGCGCTCGCTTCCAGCTCCTCGATTTCCGAAGTGAACGATGCCGCAATCGCCGCTTCAAACGCTTCAGCCGTCATGTCCGGCGTCAGCTGCCAAGCCGCCAGGTACTCCCCGATCGAAGCAAGCGCTTCAGCGCCTTTCTCTTCGGACTCCCCTTCAGGCCCTTCAATCTCGATCGAACCGACTTCCTGCCCTTTCTTGAAGCGGTACGACAATTCGAACTCCGTGCCATCCGCAAGCTCCGCTTCCACCTTCACGCGCTGGAGACCCGGCTGCAGCACTTCTTCCGCCGCTCCATCGTAAATCGCCGCTTCCGTCACGACGCCTTCCTCGACAAACAGTTCCACCACGTCACCGGCCTGAATCTGGTCCGCCGTCAAAAACCGTGTGCCGAACTGCACGAGCAGGTCCGATGGAATAAAATACGTTGCCTCGGCCCCTGTGAAATCACGCACCGTCACAGTCCCCGGCGATGCCGAGAAATCCGTCCCTGTCACTGTGCCGTTCACGGCCAGTGCGCCTTCCACTTCCAAAAGCGCGCCATACGTCCGGTCGAGGACCGCCGCCATCTGCGCACGGGTGATCGGATCATTCGGCTTGAACGCACCTTCGACCGTGCCCGCAAAAATATCGTAATCCGCAGCCACATTCACGAAGCCCGACTGCGCAGCCGACAGCGTGGCCGTATCCGTGAATTCAGGAGTCTCCCCGGCTTCCGCCGCCGCTTCATCCAGCAGACCGAGCGCTTTCACGAGAAGCTCCGACACCCACAGCCGGCTCGCCGGCTTGTATGCGTTGAACGAATCGCCCTCAGCTTCGAGCACTCCCGCCTCGATGGCAACGGACAAATAGCCGTAATACTTTTCATTGATTGAATTGACATCTTTGAAATTGAGCGGAGCGCCGACCGCAGTCGCTTTCGCTTCCTCTTCGAGTCCGAGCAGACGCACGACCGTGATCACCGACTGCAGCCGCGTGACCGGCTTATACGGCTGGAACAGCCCGTCGCCATAGCCCTGGAAAATCCCTTTCGACTTCATCCGGCCGATGGAATCCTTCACCCAATGCATGCCGCCCGTGTCCTTGAACGCGATCTCCATCCCTTTCCGCTCATCTTTCCCTGCGGATACACCTGTCGCCGACGAAGCGAGCAGCATAGCGGCCATCACCGCGGCAAATGGTTTCTTCATTTTCATCTCTTTTCCTCCTTGGAAGTGATCCAAAGGAAAAGGCGGTCTCCGGCCTTTTTCTCTGGCAGCCCGGCGGCCATAGTTCCCCGTAGGCCCGTGGCTTTGCGTCCCTGCCTTTCAGCAAGTTTGCCTTTTTCAAAGAAAATTCTCTTTGTAAGAGAATTTTACTATTAATTTTTTGAAATTTCACAGTGCATAAAGACCTGTTTTCATGCCGTTCACATCCTCTTTCCCTGTACCCCTCACTTTTCTGTTTCTGCTTCGGAAATTTTCCAGCCCCTGTGCTGCAAACAATTCCGAATTTTTCCTGTGCCTGTGTCAGAAATAGTTCGGAATCGTTTCTGACACAGGCACACGAAAAAAGGCACACATAAAAACCGCCCCTGGAATCACCCGATTCCAAAGGCGGCTTTCCTCAGGAAATTTCCACATCGAACATAATCGGATCTCAGTCACCGAACTTGATGGCGATGTTCTTGATCTGCACGTAGTTGCGCAGCGCGACGAAGCCCTTTTCCCGGCCGATGCCGCTTTTTTTGTAGCCGCCGAACGGCATCTGGACGCCGCCCGCCGCGCCGTAGCTGTTGATGAACACCTGCCCTGCCTTCAGCCGGGCAGCGGCCGCGTGCGCCACATCGATGTCCTTCGTCCAGATGCCCGCGACGAGCCCGTAGTCGGTGCCGTTCGCGAGCGCCACCGCTTCCGCTTCATCCCGGAACGAAAAGACCGTCAGCACCGGCCCGAAGATCTCCTCCTGGGCGGCCGGATCGTCCGGCGCCAGGCCGTCGATGATGGTCGGCCGAATGTAGCGGCCGTTCCCCCCGCCCGGCGGCGATACCGCTTCCCCGCCGGCGACGACGCGGCCCGTCTTCTTCGCTTCTTCGATCCGGTCCATGATCTGCCGGTACTGCTTGTCGTTCAGGATCGGCCCGACGTCCGGGTCGTCCTTGCCCGGACCGATGGTCAGCGAGGCGAACTTCTCCGCCAGCCGCGCGAGGAATTCCTCCTTCACGCTTTCTTCGACCAGCAGCCTGGAACCCGCCGAGCAGGTTTGCCCGGCGTTCTGGATGATCGCCTTCGTCACGCCGTCGAGCGCTTTGGCGAGATCGGCGTCCGCGAATACGATGTTCGGGGACTTGCCGCCCAGTTCAAGCGTTACCGGCACGACGTTGGCCGCCGCCGCTTTCATGACCGAAATGCCCGTCGGCACGGAGCCCGTGAACGTCACATGGCCGATGCCCGGGTGCGCCGCCAGCGGCCCGCCCACTTCCTGGCCGAGCCCGGTGATGTGCTGGAAGATGCCGGCCGGCAGCCAGCTGGCGCTGAACCACTCCGCCAGCGCATGGGCGGTGAGCGGCGTGTCTTCCGCGCTTTTCACGATGACCGCGTTGCCGGTCGCGATCGCCGCCCCCACACTGCGGGCGATGATCTGCAGCGGGTAGTTCCACGGGATGATGTGCGCCGTGACCCCGACCGGCTCCAGGACCGTCGCGTTCAAGAGGCCCGCTTCGATCGGAATGGTATCGCCCGTCACTTTATCCGCCGCCCCGCCGTAGAATTCAAAGTACCGCGCCGCGGCTTCCGCATCCGCCCGGGCCTGCGAGATCGGTTTGCCGACATCGGCGCATTCCAGCTCCGCCCACCGGTCCAGATCCGACCGGATCTCGCGGGCGAGTTCCGTCAGCAGCTGCCCCCGCTCATATGGCCGGACCCGCTGCCACTCGGGGCTTTCGAACGCCGCGCGGGCCGCGGCCACCGCCGCGTCCACGTCTTCTTTCGTGCCGGCCGTGATGGCCGCGATCTGTTCACCGGTCGAGGGATTGTAGACGGGATGTCCCCCCGGCCGGTCCTCTCCGACCCACTGGCCGTTGATCAGCATCGGTAGTTTCTTCATCCTTCCCGTTCCTTTCCGCGGCGCGGATCGCCGCTGTGTCCTCTGAACGGCGGGCGCACTTAAAGTCCTCTTCCGCCGTCGACATGCAATACAGCGCCGGTCATCATTTTCGTCCGGTCCGACACGAGGTGGATGACCGAATCGGCGATGTCATCGGGCTTCACGAGCCGGCCGAGCGGCACACTGTCCGCAAAGATCTCTTTTTTCGCTTGTTCGGCATCGGTCCCTGATGCCGCGAACTGCCCGAGCATGCCGGTGTCGGTCGGCCCCGGGTGGATGGTGTTCACCCGGATGCCATACGGCGCCACTTCGATGGCGAGCGCCCGGGAAAAGCTTTCCGCCGCTCCTTTGGACGCGATGTACGCCTGCAGGCCCGGCCGCGGCCGGACCGCCGAGATGGAGGCGATCGTCACAATCGCCCCTTCCCTGCGCGCTTTCATGTAGCGGACCGCTTCCTTCGACGTGATGAACAGCGCCGTCGCGTTGATCTCCAACAGCTTGCGCCATTGGCTGAGCGGCACGTCCTCGATCGGCGCCGCCGCCTGGGCGATCCCGACCGCGTTCACGAGGCTGTCGATCCGGCCGTGCGCTTCATGGACCGCCGCAAAAGCTTCCGCCATCGCTTCTTCAGCCAGGACGTCCGCCCCGACCGCGGTGAACCGCTCGTGGTCCAGCCCCGCCATCGCCGCTTCCGATAAATCGATGCCCGCCACATGCGCGCCTTCAGCGAGCAGCTTCCGGACGATCGCCTGCCCCATGCCGCCGCCCGCGCCGGTCACCAGGATCACTTTTCCTTCCAGTTCCATCCCTTCACCCCTTCTCCGGCAGAGCGGCCAGTTTATCGAGGATCGCCTGCCCCATTTCCGCGGTCGTCGCGTCCCCGCCGATATCCGCCGTCTTCACCTTTCCTTCTGCCAGTACCTGTTCGATCGCCCGCACGATCTTCTTCCCCTTCTCCGCTTCGCCCAAATGGTCGAGCATGAGCGCCGCGGACCAGATCTGGGCGATCGGGTTCGCGATCCCCTTGCCGGCGATGTCCGGCGCGGATCCGTGGACCGGCTCGAACATCGACGGGAAGTCCTTTTCCGGATTGATGTTGGCGGACGGGGACAGCCCCAGCCCGCCGGTGATGCCCGACCCGAGATCGGAGAGGATGTCACCGAATAAATTCGATGCCACCACCACTTCAAAGGACTGCGGCCGCTGAACGAAATACGCGGCGAGCGCATCGACGTAGACGGATTCCAGCTCGAGCTCCGGATAATCCGTCCGCACCGTCCGGGCGACCTGTTCATCCCATAGTTTATTCGCATGGACGACCGCGTTCGACTTGGTCGCGCTCGTCAGCTTCGTTTTGCCGTGCCTTCGCGCGTAGTCGCCCGCCGCGCGGGTGATGCGTTCGATCCCCGCCCGGGTCATGACCGTGTTCTGGATGGCCAGTTCGGCCGGCTCCCCCCGGAACATCCGTCCCCCGCTGTCGGAGTATTCCCCTTCCGCATTCTCGCGGAAGATCGCGAATTCGATGTCCTCGCCGTCCGCAAGCGGTGAGCGGATGCCGGGTAGCGACCGGACCGGCCGGAAGTTCACGTACTGCCGGAACTCCTTGCGGATCGGCATGATGAGTTCCCACACCGACACGTCATCCGGCACGCGGGCATCACCGATCGCGCCGAACAGGATCGCATCGAACCGCTGCAGCTGTTCCTTCCAGCCTTCCGGCATCATCCGCCCGTGTTCCAGGTAATAGCGGGAATTCCACGGCAGCTTCTCGACGGACAGCCAGTCCGCCTCCCCGCCCAGTGCGCCGAGCACGTTCAGCGCCTGTTCCATCACTTCCGGGCCGATGCCGTCCCCTTCAATCACTGCGATGTTATATTTCGCCACACAATCACTTCCTTCCAATTCCTATAGCACAGACATTCCTTAATCCGCCTGACCGTCCCGCTCCATTTCCTGAAATTCAGAGACCGTGGTTTATTCAATCAAAAACAGACTGATGGCCGGAATAAATGAAATGATCAGCACATCAATGACCATGATGATAATGAACGGAATGATGGCACCGATCAGTTTTTCGAATTTCGTATCGGCGATATTCGCCGCCACGAAAAGGTTGATTCCGACCGGCGGTGTAATGAATCCGATGGCCAAATTCACAATCATGATAATCCCGAAGTGCGTCAAATCGATTCCGAGCGCACTGACGATCGGCACCAGGATCGGCGTGAGAATAATGATGGCTGCCGATGTCTCCAGAAAAGCACCAGCGACAAGGAGAACCGCATTAATAATGAGCAGTGCGACGATCCAGTTGTCTGTAACCCCCAGCATTAGTTCCGTCAGCTCGCCCGGAATGCGCTCGCGCGTCAAATAGTAACCGAACGCGGAAGCGCCGGCGATGATGAACATGATGACAGCCGTCACCAGGATCGATGAAGTGAACACTTCGATCAAATCCTTGAATTTGATTTCCCGGTAAATGACGAGCCCGACGATCAGCCCGTACACCACGGCGACGACAGCGGCTTCAGTCGGCGTGAAGATGCCGCCATAGATGCCGCCCAAGATGATCACCGGCATGAGCAGTGCCAGGATGGCGTCCGCAAACGCCTTCAGGAATTCTTTGAAATCCGCTTTCTCCTCGCCGCCGTATCCCCGCTTAAGCGAAATGATGTAGACGAGCAGGATCAGCGAACCCCCGACTAAAATGCCGGGAAGAATTCCGGCAATAAATAAAGAACCGATCGATACACCAGCCGTGACGCCATACAGGACAAGCGGTACGCTCGGCGGAATCATGACGCCGATCGTCCCGCCAGCCGCCTGCACAGCCGTCGAAAAATCCTTGTCGTAGCCTTTCTTGACCATGGCCGGAATCAGCAATGCCCCGACGGCAGCTGTCGTGGCGGCCGCGGAACCGGAGATCGCTGCGAAAAACGCGCAGGCGACAATCGAGACGATCGCCAATCCGCCTTTCACTCTTCCGAACATCACATTGGCGAGCCGGATCAGTCTCCGCGAGATCCCGCCGCTCTCCATCAGGCTCCCCGCAAGGATGAAAAACGGCACCGCAAGCAGCGGGAACGAGTCGACGGCGTTGAACATGCGCTGCACGATGACAATCGGTTCCACCGTCCCTTGAATGAAAAACACGATCGTGGAAGCCAATCCGAGCGCCACTGCAATCGGCACATTGATCAGAAAAAAGATGGCCAGCAACGCGAAAAGAAGAATCGCCATGATCAGACACCCCCGCTCTTAAAATTTTTCATGAACTGGAATGCCAAGTTGATGATCAGGATGACACCGCTCACCGGAATGGCGGCGTAGATATACCCCATCGGTATTTGGAGAACCGGCGACGATTGCGACATGCCGCTTACTGCCAGTTCGTATCCTTCCAGCACCAGCAGGAGGAAAAACACCAAGCAGGCAGTCGCACTGAGTATGTATGTAACCCGCCGTACAGGAACAGCCGCCTTCTCTACAAAAAATTCCACACCGATATGCGAGTTGGTGGCCATGGCATACCCTGCTCCTAAAAATGTGATCCAAATGAGGCAATACCTGCCTAATTCCTCCGTCCAGGCAAGCGGCTGCTCAATGACGAATCTGAACACGACCTGCATGAAGACCGCGACGACCAGGACCGTCATGAGAAGAATTAGGATGTATTTTATCCCCAAATTCAAATATTTGATTGCTGTTCCCATAGCGTCCCCCTAACAAAAAAGAGAGAAAGGTTTCTCTCTTTTTCTTCAGAAATTGAATTCCCGCTTTTATTGCTGCGCTTCTTTAATCCGGTTCAGCAGCTCCACGTGCTCGATCTGATCATAGACCGGCTGGACCGCTTCCTGGAATGGGGCAATATCGACTTCTTCAATGATTTCCATGCCCTGCTCCTTCAGGTTCTTCAGCGATTCCGCTTCCATTTCGATGATCAGTTCGCGCTGCCGCTCACCGGCTTCCATTCCTTCTTCCACTACGATTTCGCGCAGATCTTCAGGAAGTTCTTCGTATGTCTGCTGGCTCAGCAGGTAGGCCGCAACAGAGTAGACGTGCCCAGTAAGAGTCATGAATTTTTGATTGGCTTCATAAAGATTGAACTGGTCCGCGACAATCGCCGGGTTTTCCTGGGCGTCCACGACCCCTTGCTGCAGGGCAGTAAGTGCTTCCGTCCATGCCATCGGCGTCGGCTGCGCACCCAATGCTTCGAATGCGGCGAGGTGGATCTCGTTTTCCTGTGTGCGTATCTTCAGTCCTTCAAGGTCCTCAGGCGATTCAATCGGATGCACGGAATTGGTGACATGCCGGTATCCATTTTCTCCCCATGACAGCAGGATGATGCCCTGCTCCTCCATCTGTGCGGCCAAATCATCGCCGATTTCACCATTCAGCACTTCCACAGCGGCATCCCGGCTCTCAAAAAGAAACGGCACGTCCAACACTTCGAGCTCCGGCACGAAGCTGGTGATCGGCGCTGTCGATGATACCGCAAGGTCCACAGTCCCCAGTGTCAGACCTTCGATCAGTTCCCGTTCAGCCCCGATTTCACTGTTCGCAAACACTTCAATAATCACGCGGCCATCCGTCCGTTCTTCAATATCATCCGCCATTTCCTGAAAAGCGATATGGTACGGGTGGTCCACCGGCAGGGAGTGGCCTGCCTGCAGCGTGTAGACTTCTTCTTCCCCTCCTCCTGCAGCCTCGTCCCCGCAGCCGGCCATGACTCCTGCGCCCGCCAGCATTGCCGCCATTACCGTCATTTTCTTTTTCCATTCCATCTCCAAATCCCCCTTAGTTTTAAATACTGTCTGTCTGAAGAAGTTTGCCCGGATTCAGCCGACCTTCCGGGTCAAGTGCCTTTTTCACCGCCAGCATCACGTTTAATGAATCGCCATGTTCCTTTTTCTGGTACTTCATTTTCCCGATTCCTACGCCATGCTCCCCAGTGCAGGACCCGCCCCTGCTCAAGGCGAATTCCACGATTTTTTCATTGAATTTCTCAGCTCTCTCCATCTCTTCGGGATTGTCCGTATCGATCATGAGAAGGGCATGATAATTGCCGTCTCCGACATGGCCGACGATTCCGCCTTCAAACCCGAATTCCTTCATCCCCTGCTGTGCGGAATCAATTCCGGCGGCAAGCTGGGAAATCGGCAGGCAAACATCGGTCACCATCATTTTCTTCCCCGGATTCCCCCGCATGACGGCATATGCGAGGTCATGGCGGGCATCCCATAATTGATTGCGGGCCGTTGAATCCCGCTCGAACTTGAATTCCTCGCATCCATGATCCTCCAGGATCTCTTCGGCGAATTCCATGTCCTGCCTGAGCCCCGCTTCGTTGCCATGGAACTCCATGAAAAGCGTCGGCGCTTCCTTATAATCCGTCCCACTGTAACCGTTTACATGCCGCATGGATTGGGCATCGATCAATTCGATCCTTGCGATCTGAATTCCAGCCTGCAGGACACCGACGACCGCGTTGACCGCCTGTCCGATCGTTCCGAAGGAAGCTCTCGCTCCTACAATCGATTCCGGAATCCCATATACTTGAAGCGTCAGTTCCGTGAAGCAGCCGAGTGTGCCTTCCGAACCGACAAACAGGCCATTCAAGTTATAGCCGGACGAAGACTTGACCGCCAGATTGCCGGTATGGATGATGGAGCCATCTGCCAGCACCACTTCCAAATCCCGGACCTGGTCGCGCATCACGCCATACTTCACAGAAGTCGTACCGCTCGCGTTCGTTGCCGCCATGCCGCCCAGCGTGGCATCCGCTCCCGGATCAACCGAGAAAAACAGCCCGTACTTTTTCAATTCCTGGTTCAGCTTTGAGCGGGTGACGCCGGGCTGGACCCGGACAAGAAAATCTTCAGGTTTCACTTCAAGGATTTTGTCCATGAGCGAGAAATCGATCGATATGCCGCCGCTATAAGGGATGACGTGACCCTCCAGGCTGGTCCCAAGACCAAAAGGAATGATCGGAATTCCGTATTTTCCGGCCGTCTTCATAATCCCGCTCACGTCCTGCGCGGATAGCGGAAAAACGACGGCATCCGGCATGACCGGTTCATGATACGATTCATCTCTGCTGTGCTGGTCCAGGACGGACTCATTCGTTGAGACGCGGTCCTCGGACAGAAGCTGTTTCAATTCTTCCAAAACTGTTTGTTTATTCGGGTCAATCAACCTTCCATCCACTCCTCACCTGTCCAAAAAATCGGCCACTGCCCATTCAAGAACAGGAAACTTTCATCTCCCCTCACCGCCCGGCTTCGCCCGTTACACGCCTGAAGGGGAGAGTTCTTTCGGAAAATGCTAAAAATAAAGGGCACCCCGCCAGCTTCCCGGGCACCTTATTGGGCACTTACTGCCAAGTCATGGATATGGCTCTTACAAGGCGGCACCTCGCTCCAAGTACTGGCAATACCGATCATCGGCTCCTTAAAATCGTCATCGTCCAGGCCGATTGTTCTCAACATTGCGCGATTCGGCGCTCTTCTGGCCCCATCGCCGAAGACTGTACTTTTTATCCGTAAGTCTCTTTCCAAAGCGCACCCCCTCCTTGTTCACTAAAAGTATAGACCAACTTTTTCGCTTGTACAATGAATATTTAAAATATTTAGGCGCTTGCTGTTCAATTTCCCCCTTTCCCTTCCGCACCTCTCTGCTGCAATCAATTCCGAAACGCTTTCCGACACAGCCTCATGAAAATAAAACACAAAAAACCGCCCCGGAATCATCCGATTCCAAAGGCGGCTATCGCAAATCCAATTCCACCGAAAATGTCCCGCAGACTCTTTACACAGAAACGCGGTCCAGCCGGTCTGTATCCACCAGTATAATCCCGCGTCTGCGGGCGATCATACCCATATCTTCCAAAGCGATCAGCGTTCCGCTCAGCTTGCCTGCAGACAGGCCGGTCCCTTCCTTCAAGTCTTCCAGTGTCGCCACAACATGACCATAGCAATCCATATGGTACAAAAGATAGCGGAGCAGCGTCTTATCCCGGTGGGACACTAACGGGCGCTCCGCTTTCAGTTTTTCCAGCCAGTCGTCCGCATTCTTTTCCACGTCCGCCGGATTCAGCGTGACTGCCGGGTTATCCCGCATCTTTTCCAGCCCGTTCATAAAGTCTCGCTCCTTTCACTGCCGAAAGCTCCCGCAAGAAGCCGTTACGTGACAGCTCCTTGGGACCTTCGTCGGTCATCCTCTTCCATGTTTTCCACCGGTTAAAATTCACTAAACTCGAAATTTTATGCAGACTTTTTTCATTTCCTGTTTACTAAAACCAGCCACGGCTCCGCAGAAACCCGCAAAAAACCGCCCAGCCGGAATTCTTCCATCCCGCTGGACGGCCTCTATTCATCCACCGCTGCTACAACCCGCCGCGCACAGCGTCTATTCCTCGATCGGCACTAAGTACCGTTCGAATTCCGTCACGCAGTCATACTCCTTATACATCTTGTCCCGATACACGTCGAACGGCAAATGGAAATTCTCCGTCGGCTTGCCGGCGAGCACCTTGAACCGTCCTTCATCATAGCGGACGAAATAACTCGTCTCCTGATCGGTCCCTTCTTCATGGAACTTCTCCATATACTCCCGCTCGAGCGCTTCATCGAACTTCCCGAGCATCGTGATCTGGTAACCGTCTTTCTTTCCCCGCCAGACGAACACCCCGAATCCCGGACAGACCTCTTCCTCGAACCCGACGCCATCTTTCTCGTGGAACGCCCGGTTCTCCACCGTATGGCAATAACCGCAGCGCCAGCACGTCAAGTACCGGTCGCCTCGCTTATAATACTCATCCACAATCGCGGAACGGCCGCATTGCGGGCATTCCGTCGCGTACATATTCGATGCCACTTAAATTCCTCCCTTTTTTCAATAAAACACGAAAGGTCGGACAGCAAAGGCGCACGATCCGCGGTCTTTCAGGGGTCACCGGATAAAGACGTGCTTATTTCCAGTCTACCTGAAAGCGCTTACCCGTCAATGACGTATTTCTGCCGCAAATAGTGGCAATCCGGCTGAATGATTTTTTTCTGTCCCTGTGCTCGGCACAACTCAGAACTGTTCCAGTCACAGGAACCGAAAAAACGCCCCACAAAAAAAGGGACGCAGGCCCCCAGCGCCTACATCCCCCGCTCCATCATCGCTTTCAGCTCTTCCATTTCCCGGAGCCGCCGCTTCACCGTCAGCCGGATTCCCAGCCGATCCGCCAGCACCCTGATCAGCCCCGCCGTTTCCTTCGTCACCGCCAGTTCCTTCGGCAGCTCGCCGCGTTCCGAGATAAAATCCATCAGGCCCTGCTGCGCGATTTCCGCGGGGTCTTTCCCGCCATCGACATGCTGGTGAATGATCATCCCGCTCGACTGTTCCATCGCGACCGTCATGAATGGAAAATACGGGCGGCTGTCGGGTTCAGTCTGCACCGGGCTGTTGATATAAAACGCACCGAAGTCCGCCTTCCCGACGCCCGGCGTCATCTTCTTCAGCCGCGCGGCGTCCGTTTCCGCAATCATCAAAGTCGCCGCTTTTTCCTGGCCTTTCCGCACCAGCGCGTCGATCGTGAAGCGACCGTCGTGCCAGGCACTGGCGTCATCCTTCCGCCGGCCGAAAAACGGCCCGCGGCTGCCGGATGGGAGGATCAGCCCGTCCCGCACTTTCTTCAGGACCACTTTCGTCTGGCCGATCACGTCGATCAGGAGCTGCGCTTCCGCTTCGTCGATCAGCCACGGATAAAACCCCGGCGCCATGCTGCGGAACATCGGCCAGCACTTCTTTCCGCGGAACGTGAACCCATGGTCCTTCAAAAGCTGGATGTCCTCGTCCTCGAGTTCCCCCCGGTCGGAAAACGAAGCGAGTACGCTCCGCTGGCCGTAGACCAGTTCCTCAAACGAAGCCGAACCGGTCATCGTCTTGACGAGGCTCTCATAACCGGCGTCCCCGATATAAACGGCAAGGCCGAACTCCTGCCCTGCAGCGCCGAGGACCGACACGAACACCGGCGTTCCGTCCGCCGGGTCTTCCAGCGCGAACACTTGATCATCGTATATCCATTTCCACGGCTCGAGCTCCCGGAGCTCCTTCATTTCAGCGATCAGCCGCTGCCACACATCCCCATCTGGCGCTTTTTCTGTCCGCTCCTTCACTCCCGTCGGCAGTTCCCGCCGCAGCGGTTCCAGCCGTTCGTTGACTTCGTCCTTTATTTCCGCAGGGGCCAAGTCTTCTTCGTCCGGCTCCAGTCCATACTCGCCCGGCGCTTCCCGGACCGCCTTCACACAGTACGGATACCGCTTGCCCGGCTCCGCCGGCAGCCGCTTCTCGAGAACGATTTCATG
Source organism: Indiicoccus explosivorum (assembly GCF_002167005.1). Classification (GTDB taxonomy): domain Bacteria; phylum Bacillota; class Bacilli; order Bacillales_A; family Planococcaceae; genus Indiicoccus; species Indiicoccus explosivorum. The sequence continues at coordinate 86,896 of NZ_NHTN01000023.1, read as the reverse complement.
TTCCCAGTCGGCAACGAAATCGTACGTGTACACCGCCCGATCTTTCACGGCATGGAACCAGTCCCCCAGCCGCTCCTCCGTTTCATCCATCTTCATCATCGACAGCGGAAACGCTTCCTCTGTATCCGCCCGGCCGATCAACAGGTTCTGTCCGACCCTGCCTTCAATACGCGTCAGCCGGAAATCATGCAGATGATCATCGTCCCACTCGAACGCCGCCTGCAGCACATCGTGGAACTCCGCGAAAGTCATTTGGCTGTCCGCCTGAATCCGGCGCCACACCGGCGGACTCGTCCCCACCAGCCGGACCTTGAACTGCAGGATCCGCTCCGTCTCCGGCACGTCCCAACCTTCTTCCTCGTCAGCCATGAAATCCTCCGACTCATCGGCAATAAAATCGAGCGTCACATCCCGATACTTCAGCATCGTCCCCACAGATACGCCGAATGCGGTCGCCAGTTCCTTCTGCGGCAGCGGATCCGGCACGATTCCAATGTCCATCGCCGCCTGGACGATCCCTGCGGCGACCGCTTCCGGCTTCCGGGCGTTCAGCTCCACTCGGTGCAGCAGCATCTCCGCAAATACGGCGAGGGCCCGCGAATCCGGATGCGCCGCCGAATAGCGCTCCACCGTACGCAGCACCTTCTGTCCGAACGGCGTCAGTTCCGCATCCTCCTCTTCCGTGCCCAACCGGATCAGCAGCTTCAACAGCGCCAGCAGATCGCCCAAAGGTATCAGCGTCTTCAGCCCTTCGATAACCGGTTCCGGCATGTCTCCTTTCAGCACGAGGGTCCCGTGCCAAAACATGATCGCATCTTCCCCCGCCGCTCTGTACGGAAAAGCGGTGCCGAGGAACCAATTCCCGGCGTGGTCGGGGTCGCTGCCCGCCACCTCATAAACTGCCCCGCTTATCGCATCTTTTGCGACCAATCGGCCATCTTCCGACAACTCCGCTTTCGCCAGCAGCAAAAACGGGTGCCGCCACCCCTCGATCACATCCGCCACCTTGCCGCGCGGATACTTTTTCAGCTGCCTGTCGAGGTGAGCCCGCCAATCCTCGGGATGATCGAGGAACACATATGTCTCATACGCCGCTTCCTGGATGAAATCCTCATGGAAATAGCCGTTCAGCTCATCCGACCACTGGCTGATTCGTTCTTCAATCCCCTTCCGCGTCTCCGGCCGGAGCCCTTTATCCAGAAATTCGTTATTGATTTCCCGCAGATCTTCCTGGATCGACATCGACAGCCCCGCCTCCTGCTCCCGTCCGCAGCACTTCTTGTACTTCTTCCCGCTTCCGCACGGGCACGGGTCGTTCCGTCCTGGCATCGGAGTCCGCCTCCTCGTGAAATTTTCTGTCCCTGTGATCGGCACAATTCTGAATCGTTTCCGGCACAGGGTCACAAAAAATCATCTATTTGTAATGATACTTACATTGCAATATGTACACATTCTTTTCGTCAATTCGGTAGACCAGCCGGTCAGTTTCATTAATCCTTCTAGACCAATAGCCTGCCAAATCAAAGCGCAACGGTTCCGGCTTGCCAATGCCTTCATACCCGTTGCGCTGAATATCTTGAATCAGCAGATTAATACGCTTCAGCACCTTTTTGTCTTCTCTCTGCCAAGAAACATATTCTGCCCAGGCCTGTTCAGTAAAGATGATGTTCATTTAATCCGTCTCCATAAGGCTCCGGGACACAGTCAATCCGTCTTCCAACTGCCTTTTCGAATCCAGCAGACGCGTGCGATTCGCTTCGTTTCCGAGCAAATGAACACTTTCCATCAAGTTATCATATTCATCAGCGGAAATTATCACCACATTCTTGCCATTTTTACGTGTGACGACCAAAGTCTCGTAATCATCCGTCACTTGATCTAAGTAATCCTTCAAATGGGTTCGAAGCGCGGAATAATTAATCGCTTCCATCGGCTATCCCTCAATTCGTTTTGTTGTACATTATATTGTACAATACCGAGAGGCTGCACGCAATTTCCCGGTCCCTGTTCTCGATACACGTCTGAATCGCCCCGGCACAACACAAAACCCTTACCCTTTCCGCAGCTGGAACCGCTGGATCTTCCCGCTCGGCGTTTTCGGCAGCACGTCGACGAACTCGATCTCCCGCGGATACTCGTGGGCGGAAAGGTTCCCTTTCACGAACCGGCTCAATTCCTGCGCCAGCGCGTCACCCGGCTCATAGCCCGGCTTCAGGACGACGAACGCTTTCACAATCTCCCCGCGTTGCTCATCCGGCACCCCGATCACCGCCGCTTCCGCGACCGCATCGTGGCCCATCAGCGCGCTTTCGACTTCGAACGGCCCGATCCGGTAGCCCGCGCTCGAAATGATGTCGTCAGACCGTCCGGAAAAATAAATAAAGTCATCCGCGTCCCGGCTGGCGGCATCCCCGGTCAAATAATAGCGTTTCCCGCCGACGAACCGCTCCCGTGTCCGCTCCTCATCCCGATAATAGCCGCGGAACCAGAACAGCGGCGAGTTCTCGGTATCCAGCGCGAGCTGCCCTTCTTCCTCCGCCGGCAATTCACTGCCCGCTTCATCCACAATGACCGCCCGGAAACCGGGCATCGCCTGCCCCATCGAACCGGAACGGAGCGGACGCTGGAGTTCCGGGGCGTGGTGGTTGTTCACGACCATCCCCTGCTCTGTCTGTCCGTAATGGTCATAGATCGGCACGCCGAGCTTCTCTTCCGCCCACTTGCTGACATCCGGATTCAGCGGTTCTCCGGCGCTGGACAAGACGCGCAGCTTCAGCTTATCGCCGAGCCCCTCCGGCACACCCTCAGCGCGCATCGCCCGGTAGACGGTCGGTGCCGCCGCGTAATTCGTGACCCCGTACGTCTTCAGCACGCGGTACGCTTCCTCCACACTGAACTTCGCATTGACCATGATGAACGTCTGACCAAGCAGCATCGGGCCGACGAGCGCATAGTACAATCCATACGCCCAGCCGGGGTCTGCGATGTTCCAATACATGTCACCAGGCTGCAGATCGAGCCCGAAACGCATGTAGCCCTCGAACGCCGCCAGTGCGCGGATCGGAACTTCCACCCCTTTCGGATGCCCTGTCGTCCCGGATGTATACAATAAAATAAACAAATCATCGCCCGTGACTTCCGCGTTTTCCGGAATCGGCTCCGCCTCGTGGAGCGCTTCCCAGAAATCGGTGTCATCCGGCCGGTCCTCTCCTTCAGCAGTACCCGTCACCGTGATGACCGGGAATGCCGAAGTGCCATTCCCGAGCTCCGCTCCGTCCAGCTTTCCGCGGTTCTCCGTATCCGTGACGATCACTCCGGCGCCGCTGTTCTTCACGCGGTAGGAAATCGCCTGCGGGCCGAACGCCGTGAATAAGGGCACATGGACGGCGCCGAGCCGCCAGATGGCCAGCACCGAAACGAGCAGTTCCGGCCCTTTCGGCAGCAGCACCGCGACACGCTCGCCTTTTTCGACCCCCTGATTCCGGAGCACCGCCGCGAACCGCTCCGACAAATCCCGCAGTTCACCGTATGTATACGTCCGCTTTTCCCCCGCTCCGTTTTCATAGACCAGTGCCCATTTCTCCCGATCGTGCCGGTCACAAAGCAAATAAGCGACCGAAGGAACCGGACGGTCGTACGCGCTGATCAGCTGATCCACCTGTTTTGTCAGTTTCTCCTGCATCCTCTTCACCTCTCGTGTTTTAATTGACTTTTTAGAAAGCATTGACAATTATCATTATAACGCAGAAATTTTTGGCGCGCTTTCTCTGGTTCTGCCCCTCCCGATTTTCCTGAGTATTTTCCGTGCCTGTGTCGGATCCGACTATGAATCGTTTCCAGCACAGGACACAAATAAAAACGCAAAAAACAGCCCCACCCACCGGTGAGGCTGCTTCCATCCGCATACTGACAACCTAATCTTTTCACCACCGACCGCAAACCCGACTGGCCTCCTGCTTATAATAAACCATCATCCTACTCCGCTTTGCTCACTTCTTCACTGAAGCCCGCATACACGATCAGCCGCTCTTCCCGCGTCCCGAGCGATTCGCTGTAGCTCCCCGAACAGGTGATGAGGACGAGTTCAGGCGAAGAGCGATAGCCGAACACGGCCTTGACATCGATGTCATCCAGTGCTGTCGACTCCATCGCTTCCACCCGGAAGACGAGATTTTTGTCCGCGCCTTCGACGATGATTTCGTCACCCGCTTTCAGTTCCGGCAAGTCCCAGAACACCGCCGGCCCATTCGGACCGTCGACGTGTCCGGCGATGACCGCCCGGCCGTTTTGTCCCGGCCGGTAACCCGGTGCGAACCAGCTGACGTCGGCGATATTGCCAGGTACCGCCATGGCGCCGCTTTCGGTCGTGCCGAGATGCAGCACGTCCGCTTCGACGCCGATTGCGGGAATCCGCAGCACCAGCGGCTCAATGCCGGGACGGGTCAGGCCATTGATCGGATTTTCTGCCGATTGCGCCTTCAGGAGGGGTTCGGCTGCCGGCACTTCTGCGGTGAATCCGATCTCCTCCGTCCGCTCGCTGACTTCATCGGCTCCTTCCTGACAGCCGGCCAATAAAAGAACCGCTGCCAATATGAGGATTTTATTCTTGAAACCGCCGTCTCAGCATGACACCACCGCCCGCCATCACAGCAAGCGCAGCCAGCGCCATCACCCAGAGGCCTTGCGACTGGTCAGGCTGGCCGAGACCGGTCACCGGCATTTCACCCGGCGCCGGCGCTCCTTCATAATCCACGAGCGCAGTCACTTCCAGGGCATCCGCTGAATTGATCGCGTACACGCTGTAGACGGTGTTCGCTTTCAGCTCCGTGTTTTCCAGCGGCAGGACTTGCGTACCGTCCGGCAGCCGGATCTCCAAATCATATGTTCCTGGGTCCACTTCGATATATTCCGTGACCGTCGGGAATTCAACGCCGGTGAACAAAGCGTCGCCGCCAATGATCCCCACATCCACTGCCGGTGCGTCCGGTGACAAATGCCCGACCCGGATCTTCGCTTTGCCATCCGTCACTTCCGTCGATTCCGGCGCAACGACGAATTCAAGCGATTCCAGGAAATTGGCTGCCGCCACTGTGTACTCCTGACCGGATTCCACAGTCAGGTCCGTTGCCAGCACGGCTTCCTCCGGCACATACTCACTGCCTGCCGCAAACACTTCCACCGTATACGTTCCAGCCGGTAATCCTAAATCGTCCGTGGCTTCCTTGAACGGTAATTCCTGGACCACCAATTCCCCATCCACATAAACATCGACCGCGGGTGCATCCGGTGACGCGTGGAGAATCCGGACGGATGCATGTTCTTCTGCAGCAACACTGGTGAACATCATCATGACGAGGGCAAAGGCAACTGAGAGTGAGGCGACCGCTTTGTTCACATTCCCAACTCCTCTTTCAGTTTTGTATGGTGCCTTATCCTTTACCTCTTTTCATTACAAAAAATTCGCTTTTTTAATAAAAAATTTAAATTTTTAAACTATTTTTCTTTTTGTGTCATTCCTATATCTTTCGCGTCAGTTTTTCGCTGCTAGACTGGGAGCCATCGATAATTCGCAAAACCTTTCCAACACCGCCGCATGAGCACTTACTTCACGATAAACCAATACACGAACAGGATTCCCAGATCCGCCAGCCCGTGGCCGATGATCGTGGGGGTGATGGAGCCGGTTTTCTCCCGAAGGATTCCCCAGAACAGGCCGGCCAGCAGCACCGGCAGCACCGCGAGCAGACTGAACCCGCCCGTGAACAGTTCGTTGACGGTCAGCAGATGATACAGCGCATAGAAAACCGCCGTGATCCAAATCGCCGCCACCTTCCCGCGCGGGCGCAGCCGGTCATACACATATCCCCGCCAGTAGATCTCTTCCAGCACCGGATTGACGAGCAGAAAGACCAGCACGAGCCATCCTTCTCCTGGCCCCGAAAATCCCCACTCGACCAGCAGCACCCGGAGCTTCCCGATATCCAGCAAATAGATGTGCAGAAACCTCATCCCCACAAAAATGAAAAGGAAAAATAGAAGCCCGCTCCCGATTCCCCACATCACATCCCGTTTGCCTGATTTGAACCGCTCCGCCGGGAACGCCCGTTCCAAAAGCGGAACGCCGAGCAGCCAGCCGTAGAACAGCAAAAACGTGATCGGCACATTGCCGATGAGCGTCAAGCCGATGAACATGATCACTGTCGGGCCGATCAGACGAATCGCTGTTTTCATGCCGTCTCCCCCTCTGCCATTCAATGTCCTCCTTCTGTTGAGAATAAAACCGGTTTTCAGTCCGCGACACTGTCGCTTCTGCCGACGTGGCCAGGAATCGGTCACTCACTCTGTACAGCGATTCCTTTCCGGCAATTCCCATTTCCTGCTGTTATTAGTGTAAACTCCCCTCCTGTTTTTGAACATGAAGCTGGACCGTTTTTATTTTTTAAATTTTCATTCTTTTTAATGCGATTTTGCCGGGTGTGTGGTATATTGGGAGTAATGGAAAATGGAAATTCGAAGCGGACGCCCGGTTTTATTCTCCCAAACATACTGCCGGAATGTGATACATAGCTCTGCAAGGAGCTGACTAAAATGGGAGGCGAAGACATGAAAACGCTGCGTCTGCTTGCAGTGTTCGGGCTCATCGGAGGCGCTGTGCAGCTGCTGTTGCCTGTCTGGTATCTGTTGCTCGGGGAATCGGAAAGTACGGCTTTGATGATCAGCGGCGGTTCAGTGGATTTGGTCAGCATGATTTTCATCCTGGTCGGACTGGTGGCGCTTAACAGCAGCCGGGAAAATCCCGGCATGAACTGGACAATCAGCTTCATTGTCGCTTTTGTGGGGACCGCTCTTTTCACATCCGTAAAATTCATCCATGCGTTCGTGGAACCAGTGCTCATGGCTGAAGTGCCGGAAATTCTGGAGGCAGCGCCGCCGTCACCGCTCGCGGAAGGCATGTTCATCTCGTTTGCGGTATTCGCGCTCGGCTGGCTCTACTTCGGGGCTTCCTCCATCCCGGGGCGGAAAATCCCGGTCGCTGCGGCCATCCTCGTCATGGTCGCTCCGTTCCTCGATTTTGTGCCGGTCGTCGGATATGCCGCGCCGGCTGTATGGGGGCTCGGGATCATCTGGTTCAGCCTGCACGTCATGAACTCGGTTTCAGATAAGAGCTTCCGGCCGGACCTCACCATGCCGCCGACATTCGGAGAGACGCCGAAACATGTGTAATGGCAGAGAAAAAAGAGAAGGAACAGCCAAACGGCTGCTCCTTCTCTTTTTTGCTGTCCCTGTGCCGGTAACGATTCCGGATGGTCTACAAAACAAGGACCGAAAATACAATCAAGTTATTTCTCGAGTGTTAGGCACGTTCGTTTATGCTAAACTTAGAAATGCAGTTACATAGAGCGGATGGGCGGTTGGCACTCCCTTAAAAAGGGGGGTGTTTATATATATGGTGACATACGATGCGATGAATATGCTGTTTCAGTTCGGCATATTCCTAACTTCGACGCTGACAGTTGTAGTGGCAGTCATCGCATTTGCCATCAAACAAAAAAAGTAACCGCCCTCTCCCCGCCAGGATTGTAGGTGGTTACTCTTTACGATGAAACATCTTCAACTCGGCCAGCCGCTCATTTGCGGTGTGTACTGCAATACCGGGTGTTAACGCACCCGGTTTTTCTATACCCTATATGTTACCATAACATGTCTAAAGTATATAGTTTATTCATTAAACTTCTCGCCGCTTGTCTACCACTCTTTACTTTGATATGTTCCTCTTTTGGCAGAGATGATTGTGGCTATTTTTCTTTCCCCCCAAAAGCAGTCGCGCTACACAAAACGCCTTCACGGCAAATCCGTATAGAGGAGACTGTATCATCTCTTACTTGTATTTCCTTGGACATGGCGCAATAAACCGACCCGCTTCATCCATCGTTTTTTTCAGCATCTTTGACAGCAACATTGCCGCACGGTCTCCCGCACAAAACCGCCAAAAATCCTGCCCTCCCCACAAAAATTCGCCTCCCGAAATACAGGGACTCGAAATATATGCTACACTGATATAGCAAGTGTTTTTCTCTGTCAGCCTCCGCGGCTGGCAGATGACAGCCACCTGCTTTTTTATTTCTGCCTGCCGCCAGCAGGCCTTTGCCGAGACCGGCGGAGCCAGGCAAATCTGTAAAAAGAAAGAAGAGGATAAGATGAGATCTGAGATTACGGCAGATCGCGAGTTACGGGAACAGGATTACAACCCAGCAGAAGAACCGACTAAGGATTATTCACTCGATCGCGTCCCGCGGGAAGAGCGGAACATGGGCTGGCTGAGCATCACGAACATCACGTTCGGCATCGCCACCGCCATTTTTTATTTCCAGATGGGCAGTGTCATGGCTCTCCAGTTCGGCGCACCGAACGCCCTCATTTCAGCCGCCTACGCCATCGTGGTCGCCGGCGTCCTCGGCTCCATCATCGTCTACTTGTCCGCCAAGTCGGGCATGAACGTCAACTTACTGTCACGCGGCGGGTTCGGGTACATCGGCGCCTCGCTGACCTCCTTGATCTACGCATCCAACTTCATCATGTATTGCGCTTTCGAAGGCATGATCCTGGTATCCGCCATCCATGCCTACTTCCCCATCATCCCCTTATGGGTCCTGATCATCGTCTTCGGCACGCTCGTCATTCCGCTGAACTGGTTCGGCATCCAGCAGCTGGATAAGCTCCAAAAGTGGTCGCTGCCGATCTTCGGCATCTTCCTGATCGCGGCGATCGTAGCCGCCTTCAACCGGACGTCCCTGTACGAAGGCAGTTTCTGGACGTATATGCCGGAAGGCGTCCAAATCGGCGGCACCGCGTTGCTGCTGTGCATCGGCATGCAGCACGGCATCATGGGCCTGACTGCACTGATCGCGTCCGACTACGCGCGGTTCCTGAAGCCGAAGGACTTGAAAATCGGCTCCATCGCCATCGGGTTCATTCCGCAGATCTTCTGTTTCGGCGTCATGGGCGGTCTCGGCATCTGGTTCGGCGTCACGCTCGGCGAGTCGAATCCCGGCGTCTACATCGTCGTGCTGCTCGGCCTCGGCGGTGTCCTGTTCACGACGCTGACGCAAGTCCGCATCAACATCACGAACATCTACAGCAGCTCGCTGTCCCTGTCGAGCTTTTTTGAGAACATGTTCCGCTTCACCCCGGGCCGGCGCTTTTGGGTCGTCGTCGCCGGTGTCGCCGCGATGGCACTGATGCCCGGCGGCATCATCGACCACCTCGGCACGGCGATGACCTTCCAAGGCGTGGCGCTCATGACGTGGGCATCGATCCTCGTGACGGATGCCCTCATCGTCAAGAAGTGGCTGAAGATCGGCCCCGGCTACTACGAAGCCGACCAGTCGAACTTGTTCAAATGGAATCCGGTCGGCGTCGTATCCCTGCTCGTGCCGACCGCCATCGGCACCGTGGCCGCGCTCGGCTTCATGGGGACCTTCCTCCAAAGCACCGCCGCCTTTTTCGCCGCGCTCCTCGCCGCTGCAATGACGGTGGGACTCGCAGTGCTGACAAAAGGCCGCTACTACCAAAAAGAACAAGCGAAGGACATTCCGGCAGAAGACTACATCGCCTGAGGATGGAATAAAACATGGAGACAGCCCCGGGATAGTAACGGGGCTGTTTTTGGGGTTGCGATGCTGTGTTAAATGCAGTTATGACCCTCTCATTTTTTCAGTAAATACACAAAAGCCGTCCTCAAAGCCAGCTAATTCCACTGAGGACGACTTCATTAAAATTCAATTATGGTAGCGGAGACATAACTTATTCACGCCTTCTCCTTCACAAAACTCTAAGTAATCATCCACTGAATCATGGAAAGCTTCGGTCAGCTGTGAAATGTTCTCGCCCTGAAAAGTGACAACGTCTCTTATATCGATAACTTCGCCATAGAGAGTATTCGCTTCCAAGTCAATTTCCACTTTTCCTGTATATCCCTTATACCTTAAGAGAGTCATTTCACTACCTCCGCTTCTTCTAAGAATCTTCTCATGGATTTAACGGCGCCTTTGTTTGTTGCTTTTTCTGGATGCGGTCGATGGAACACCGCTTTGACCCCATTCAGACTTACTCGGACCCGAGATCCTCTTCCTTCAGAAATTTCTCCACCTAAGCTCCGGAAAAGCGATTCGATATCTGCCCATAAAATATCCGATTTTACTGGATCTTCAAGTGTTTTATCCAATGTCCTTTTCTGCTTGTCATTCAGTGATATCAATTTATAGTACTACTTTGTTCCTCTTTAGTGAAGTTGTCAAACCCTTTCACGGGTGCCTAGTAAATTAATTATTTCTGCCCAAGGATGCAATTTCAGAACGGCTGGATATCAAAGTGTTTTACCTTCAATCGGTTTCGTGTATAAGAACCCAACCATAAACCGCATCTGTTTTAACACAAGCATAAGTTAAATTCAATGTTTACATATGTAGCCTCTTGGGTAATTATTTTATATATAATGGATGATCGCGCTCTGGTTACCTTAGGGTCCAGAGCCTTTTTACTGTTTGACACTCGGTGATACGAGTGCTATGATAATTGTACCGATCGCGCTCTGGTTACCTTAGGGTCCAGAGCCTTTTCTATTTATCCGCTCTTTTCATAATGAACAGAAGAACAGTGGATGGACCTGGAGGTTTACTTCCTTGGATAAAACATTCAAAACGCTTGATGAACAAGTAAGTATTCTGCGCCATCGTGGCCTTCGAATATCTGAAGAATCCAAGCAGGTTCTTCAGAAAGAGAATTATTACAGCTTGGTAAACGGCTACAAAGAGCTATTTATTCAAACACCGGCCACTTCTTCAACAGAAGAGCAATATAAAGACGGAGCATCTTTTGAAGAAATTAAAGCACTTTATGATTTCGACTTCGAACTTAGAATGCTGCTGTTAAGAAGAATTTTAAGAATTGAAAACAACATTAAAAGTTCCATCGCTTACACTTTCTCTGAACAGCATGGACATGATAACTACTTAAAAATTGAAAATTTCGACACGGAAGTTAAGAAGAATAAGGTTAACCGCCTAAAAAACATTATCCAGTTGCTTCAAGGAATTCAGGGCGAAATTGCTAAAAATATAACTAAGCATAACTCGATCAAACATTATATGACTGAATATGGTTATGTGCCGCTCTGGGTATTAGTCAATGTATTAAGCTTGGGAACCATTAGCAAATTCTTTAATCTAATGAAACAAAGAGACCGGCAAATGGTAGGGAAAAGTTTCCAAATTCAAGAAACAGATTTTGGTAACATGATTGGTTTTCTTACATTAATAAGAAATAAATGTGCTCACGATGAACGACTATTCGATTTTAGCGCAAAAACTCAAATACCAACCAATACTATTCATGAATCACTAAAGATACCCATTAATTCTGGGGGACAGCCCATTAAAGGCAACCACGATATTTTCGCTGCATTTATTTGCTTGAAATTATTCTTAAGCACTGAGGATTTCACAAAGACAGCAATGGAATTAAACGATACGTTAACACTATTGACAGATAAATTAACTGTGATTTCTATTGACGAAGTTTTGGATAAAATGGGATTCCCGGAAAACTGGCTGGACATTAAAGACCTCTGAATCATGTCTCCTTCCAAAACTTAATTGTGTTTTTTTGTGCACAGACTAAAGCTGTATTCAGACCTTTATGGTTTTTGAATACGGCTTTTCTTAATTAACTTCCAGTTATCCATTCATTAGAGTCTCCCCCTATGTCAAAACACTAGCGTTTCAACACAGGCAAATGATAATTAGTGCAAAGCAAAACAGCCATCCGAGGAGATGGCTGTTTCCATTTCGATCGATTATTTTCCAACCTATCCATCCTGCCTGCGACAGAAAAGCGGCCTCAATCCGAGAATATGCTCCCCTCGGATACCATCGCTCCATTCAATACTAAAGCAGAAGTTTACCGCTTCTCTTCCCTCTCATCCGCCCACTCGATTTCCTCGAAGCGATCCATGACCTCCAGCTTGAACTGGAACCCTTCATACGACATCAGGAGTTTGCCGATTTCATCCCACGAATATGTAGTCCCATCAATAACGATAAGCGGCGCTCCTTCATTCTCATCATCATACGCAATCCTCCCTGCCATTCGGTCCGCTTTCAATATGTGATAGCATTGACCGTTCGGAAAATTTCCGGTTCGGATATACGTCTCTGCCATGCCGCGCTTCACCTTCTCGATCAACTCCAGCAGCAACTGCCCTTGGTCCTCATCCAGATCACCGGCCAGTGTGAACTCATAGCCCATGCCGCCGACTTCCCGCGCTTCCATGATGACACCGATCGGATCCAGTTTCTTCTCCACTTCGAAATCACGCAACGTCCCTTCCGAATCTCGGATGGAGATCTTCTCCGGGTAACTCTCCGCTTCAACACCAAGCTCTTCCGTCATCCAGCCGTTATAACACCGAAGACAAAGCGCTTCCGACTCCGTCTCCTTCGTCAGAATGACTTTCACTTTCTCTGAACCCCAACGCACACACCGTTCCCTCATCATTTCGCTCCCTTTCACTTCTCTTTCTTCACAATAAAACAACAATACAGCTTCCGCAAGACGGCGACGCCCCTAATCAGGATTGTGGGACAGTCCAATTCCGTTTACTATATTGAGTCACAATTTAACCTAAAATGGTGCATCTTATATTTCAACCGAAATCCTTTTCAATATATACGTCTTCAAATCTCCCACACCTTCCGCTCCTTTCTGATTCTCCCCATCTCTTCTTTCCAGATCTTCCGGCAGAGCAGGAATAGCAGAACGCCGGCCGTGTTCGCTAAAAAGTCATACGGACTGGTGCCCCGGTTGAAAAACAGCTGCAGAATTTCTGTTCCGGCGCCGAAGAACAGCGTGAACAGCACAACGCTTATGGTATTTTTTAAAACAGCCGACAGCAGACCTGCCAAGATGAAGAACATGCCGAAATGGCCGATAAGCTCAAGTTTGCTCACCGCCTGAAGCGGTTTGACGTGGAAAAGCTCCGCAAAATGCACCTCACTGGTAAACCGGAAGTTCACTTTACCTTCCAGCAGGAATGCAAAGACATCGCTTGTGCACATGCCGACAAGCATAAACACTATCCATAGGCATAACAGAATTCGCATGGTCAAGCCCCTCTTCCGTGCGGAACGCGCTCAGCTGCCTGTCCAGCGACAGGCAGGCTCCTTTCTACATATATTGACCCCCCGCTTTTTTCTAAACCCTGGAAAGCTTTTTCTGTCCTTCAATAAAAACCGGGTTCATACTCAATTAAAGACATCATCGTTTCCCTATAAAAACACACTGTTCAGCCACAGATACACGCTCACGGAATAAAACACAACAGCCGCCCTCGAAATCCATTGATTCCGTTGAGGGCGACTGCACGGCTATATAGCTATTAAACTAGTCGAATCAAGTTCGGCGACCCCGAAAGCAATCACATTCCGTTCCCCGTCATTTTCACCACAACTGTCCAAAAACCTTCTTCCGCTACTTCGACAGCGCGATTTTTATGTGGGCCAAGTGGTGCTCTTCATGCCAGGCTAACTTGGCAACTTTTGTGGCGACTGTTATCTCTCCATTTTTCTCGTGTGTAAAAGCCCGGTCCAGCTGTTCGTCAGTTAAGCTGCTTCCCAAACGGACTACCCGTTCATTTACCCCTTCCAGCATCTTCACAGAACTTTCTACCGGCAGCTCCGTATCCGTCAGAACCGCCCACTTCTCCTGATCAAAAGCCGGCACTGTCGGATTTTCATCCGTCAACGCCAATTTCAGCCGCTGATACATGTTCAGCTGGGAATCTGCAATGTGATGAACAAGCTGACGAACCGTCCAGCTGCCCTCGCGGTACGTCTTACTTAATTCCTCGTCACTTAATGAGCCGACAGTCTCCCTCAGCCGGTCGGTGTATGTGTCGATTTCCTTCAGCCATTCCCGGACATCCGCTAATCCTGCATTTTCCGGAACCTGCAATTTCCCGATCGGGAACCGTACATCCATTTCCCATCACCTTTCTTGTTTTATTTTTCAATAAACTCATTATCACATAGTTTGCTCCGTAACCCGGCACAGAACGTCTTTAAACGCACAGAAGCCGCCCCGAAATCGGCTGATTCCATTGAGGACGGTTTCATTTTAAGGCGGACTATACAGGTAATGATATAATGAAATACAAAGGAAAACATGGCGAGTATGGAAATTCCATTGCGAGGTGCTAGGATTGCCTAAAGTTTCGGAATTTGCAGGAATGAAAATTTATCACTATTATGATGATCACGATCCGCCTCATTTCCATGTGCGCGGCCAAGATAAAACCCGGATTGAAATCGCAACTGGTAACTATTTAAACGATGATCCTTCTCTTCCTAGAAGCAAAGAACGACAGTTAAAGAAGTGGCTTGATTTGCACCGTCGTGAGTTACTTGTTGCTTGGGATCAGTGCCGGGCAGGAAAAGCACCTAATGATATAGCTCCAACAACCGAAGGGAGGCAATAACATGCGAGAAATAGTACAAGCAGTTTTGCTTGATTATAATGGGTGGCTTCTTTGTGAGTTCGATAATGGGGTCAAAAAATTTGTTGATATTAAACCCTCAATGACCGGTATATTAGAGAAACTTCACGACAGAAATTTCTTTAATAAAGTATACATTGATTCAGACGCAGGTACGGTGGCTTGGCCAGGGGAAATGCATTTGGACCCTGATACTCTTTATGCAAGGGGTATAGACATCCAAGAATTAGAAAAACTTCTACAAGCGAGTCAGGAAGCAATAAATGACGACCGGCTTAAGAGAGCATAAATAAGCATCATGATAGAATACCCCTTAATTTCTGAATGGGAATTACAAAAATACTTTCAACAATCTCTTGGATTCTTGAAATTCAACTTTGCTAATTAATACATTTTGCTTTACTGCAAGAAAGATGGCGATTCTGATTTAAGAATCGCCATCTTTCTCTTCTTTTCCTCTTTTCTATAATTGTCAGCTCAGATTCAGTTTAGCTTTAAACGGAATATCCATAGAATACGATGGCTGGATGACCTTCATAGCACTACTGAACTAAAGAAATTCTTAATCTAACAAAGCTTCGAACCATCATAACCCAGCACCACCAATTTCTATTTTTAAATAATAAATTATATTTTATAGGATTCAAACAAAATCTCAATTTAATTAGTAAGTTATGCAAAAAAACCTTGTCATTCAAGGCTTTTGAACCTTTTTTAGGTTCTTGTGTTTTGTTACACAAAATCAATCTTTTTGCTTGAACTGTTATTCATCGAAATCTAAACTGGTATAAAGCAACAAAAGATAAATGGCTGCCGCTCTTAAAAATACATTGAGAGGCGGTAGTTAAAATGAAAGAATTAATTTTGTATTTGCTCGGTTCTTTATTAGCCGATATGAATTTCTATGACCTCAAAGCGGTTTGGGAAAGACTCAAAGAGTTGAAAACCTTACTGTACTTTTACATCAAGAATCGCAAGTGATGCATTGCCACGGATTACACGGTCAGCCATTTATCGCCAGCTCCTTCCCTAGAAAGGAGCTGGCGATAATTAATAAATTATGCTTTTATTGAAGAGAGAAGCAGATATGACAGTTCTGCCGATCGGCCAGTTTATCGAGCCGAAAAGCAGGACGTCATGGCCCCTTTTCTCTACTATCCCTTTTCCAAGTTACATAAAAGCTACTCAGAATGATTCCCCCTTACCGCCAACTCCTCCAGCTCTTCTCCATTGAAATGCCAACCGCCTGCACTTCCCCTTTAAGCTCCATTCCATCGTCTTCCAGCTCCCGCTTCCAGGTGTGCAGCTACAGTGGTCAATCCCCCTCTGTAGACACGATGATGATTTTCACTTTCCTTAAAAAAGCACAAAAGCAGTAGCCAGTGGCGCTTGTACCGTCTGATTACTGCTTTTCCGCTTTATCTTGAGTATGTATTATGAACTGTTTTCAACACAGTGGCATAATTTCGGACATGATTTCTCTCTCTTCTGTTACTCCTCTTCCTCCCATATCACTTCCTCGGACGGATCCAAGGTTTCAATCTTTACCGTAAAGCCCTCATAAGTCATCAGCATTCTGCCAATCTCTCCCCACCTATAGGATTCCCCATCTACGGCGAGCAGCGGAACACCCTCTTCTGACGGGTTCCATTCAATTCTTCCAGCCAGCCGGTCGTTTTGCAGTGTGGAATAGGGCTGGCCCTTGGGAAACCGCCCCTGCTTTACATACTTCTCTCTCATGCCGCGCTCAGTTTTGGCGATCAATTGCAGCAGCAGTTCCCCTTGATCTGCGCCCAGTTCGCCGTGAAGCGTGAACTGGTATCCACCCGCTGTCAGTTCTTCGGCTTCCATGATGATGCCGATCGGATCCAACCGCTTTCTCAGACGAAACCGATGGGATTTTCCTTCTCCATCCCGAAGCACCACTTCCTCGGGATAGCTTTCGGCCTCCACTCCGAGCTCTTCAGTCATTTTTCCATTGAAGCAATTCAAACAAAGGTGCTCTTCCCCAAAATGTATATACGGCTCTTCACTCTCACACACTTGGCAACTTGCCATACCGCCACCTCTTTCATTTTCCGTTTTCTTTCTTTCCTTTACAATAAATCAAGGCGTCCTGAAAAACAATTGGATTCCGAATCTGTCCCCTTGCACGGTTTAATCATGACTTCCTGCCTGTTCCCGGACAGGGCTCCATTGTTAAAAATGTTTCGACAACTCCTGCTCCTTGCCGTAAACTGAAAGAGCAGTTCACTAAATCAGAAAGAAGGGATAGCTATAGCGAATTATGTATACAGTGTCGGCATGCATGGCTTGAAAGGCCAGGTAATCAAAGTGGAGGCGACGGTCCGCGACGACAAGGAACAGTGCGTAATCATCGGACTTCCTGATGCTTCGATAAAAGAGTCGAAAGAGCGGATCCTGAACTGCCTGCATGCCTTGAATGAAGACATCGACATGAAGAAGATCACGATTCATTTGTCACCTGCGGACATACGGAAGCAAGGCACATCGTATGATGCCGCGATGCTGCTGGCCGTCCTGCAGGCCATGGCAAAAAAGCCGGCCGTCATCCCTGAGACGACTTGTGTGATCGCCGCACTGACACTCGACGGCCAGCTGACCACGTTCCACAGCATGATTCCGACGATTCACCAGGCGATTCTGCTCGGTTTCAAGAAGATCTACATCCCACCGATTGACATTTCCCTTTTTGCGAAAGCTGCGGATATCGAATTGATCCGCATGCCGGATATGCCTTCATTGCTTGCCCATCTGGAAGGCAAGCCCTCCCTGTTTACAGACGATGTCATCCTCTTACCACCTGATCCAATACCGGAAGAAACGGACAGCGTTCCGCATGCCTGCTTTTCAGCCATCCGCGGACACGAAGAAGCGAAGCGCGCACTCACGCTTGCCGCAGCAGGCGGCCATCATGTGCTCATGACCGGTCCGCCGGGCTGCGGCAAAAGTCTGCTCGCCAATGCGTTTCATACCATCCTGCCCGACATGACGCATGAGGAACTGCTGGAAGTATACAGCATTTACCAGCTTGCCAAGCAAGCCCGGAGCCTGTCCGGACGGCCGCCGTTCCGCAGTCCGCATCACTCGTCATCCGAAGGGGCGATCATCGGCGGCGGACGGCATCCAAAACCCGGCGAATTGTCGCTGGCTCATCGCGGTGTGCTGTTTCTGGATGAGCTCGGTCATTTCCCGCGCCGGGTCATCGATACGCTGCGGCAGCCGCTCGAATCCGGTTTCGCTGTCATCAACCGGGTGGAAGGCTCCGATCAGTTCCCGGCCGCGATCAATCTGATTGCGGCAACGAACCCATGTCCGTGCGGCTATTACGGATCGAGTGAACGGTACTGCACGTGCAGCGATAACGCACGGCTGAAATACATGCAGAAGATTACCGGACCGATCATCGACCGGATGGATTTTGTGCTGGGCCTGAAAAGCCAAAGCGTCCTGGCGCAATCAGCTGCCGAGACTTCCGAAGCGATACGGGAACGGGTCACATCCGCCCGCGAACGGCAGCGGGTGCGCTACGGGATGAACACGACGAATGCGATCGTGCCGGTGAAACTGTTCGAGGAACGGGCTGGCTTCACGGAAGCTCAGCGGAAGAAAGTCGCCGATATCTCCTTCCAGGAAAAACTGAGCAGCCGGGCTTCGTTAAAAATCATGCGGCTAGCCCGGACGATCGCGGATCTGGAAGGAACGGAACGGGTGACAGACCCGGCAGTCGAGGAAGCGCTGCAGTGGAAGCTCCAGGCCGGACGCGTCCACGGCGCGCTGGCGCGGTGAATGAGTTGACAAGGAAACGTGCGTTCAATCCGAATTCCTATTACCATGTCATCATGCGCGGCAACAACCGGCAGCCGATTTTCCGGACAAAAGAGGACATGTTCGAACTGCGCCGGGCTTTTCTCCATGTGCACCACCGCCATCCGTTCACGATGCTCGCTTTCTGTTTCATGACGAACCACTTTCACCTTCTGATCAAAGCGGACGGCGCGCCGCTCCATAAGATCATGGCGCTCGTCAACCGGCGCTACAGCGATTCCTATGCGAAACGGCATCACCACATCGGCCGGATCTACCAGAAACGCTTTTTTGCGAAAGAAGTGGACTCGCGCCTCGGCCTGCTCGTGGTGAGCAGCTACATCCACCGGAACCCGATCGAGACGAAAGTGCCGATGGTCGAACACTTGAAGGATTATCCGTACAGTTCCTTCCCGCTGTACTGGGACGCGGAAAAACCCGCTCCCCCGTTTCTCGATCGGGAGTTGCTGAAGGACTTGCTGCCGCCGCCTTTTGAGAAGACAAATGAAGCATATTGCCAGTACTGTCTGGCCTATAAACAAGTAGCAGAGGAAGATCCGCACGAAGAAGAGATGGAGCCGCCGGTGATGTAACACGGGCGGCTCGGTTCTTTTCTCTTTCCTTTTTTCCTTTCCGCCCCTGTGTTCCGTTCAATTATGACTACTTCTTTTTCCTGATAAAAATACAGAAGCCATCCTCGAAGCCACTTGATTTTGCTGAGGGTGGCTGCTCCTATATGCAATTGTAGTGAATAAACTGAATTGTTCCTGTCACAGGGACGCAACAATGATATAGCCGATCTCCTGCTGGAGCTTCTGCAGTTCAGCATTTGGAAACAGCTTTTGAAGCAAACCCAGAAATACGGTATTCTTTTTCGAAAGGGATACCTCTTCTTGATTTGTTTGGTCATACTTACATTCTACAAGAAGAGATTCCTTTTTGTCGTTTATTTATGGGTTTTTGTGGATAATCAACACACCTGCTGCAGGAATTCTTTTTAACTGATACTTACATTTTTTCAGTACTTTCAAGTATCACACGCTCCTCTGCATGCAGAACAATTTTCGGTGCTTTAAATTCTACTGTATTTGCCAATATGTCTAATACAGTAATTTCTTTTGGTCTTACTACTGCCTCTTGGGACGCCTGAATCTCTTGATCTGAAATATCTTCGATTTTCAGGATGTAGTATACACTTGTATCAGCTCTTGTTTCCATTGAAATTTCCCTTGGTTTTAAAATGTATACACTCCTGCTATCACTGATTTCCACACAACCAGGTATAACTGAACGCTTGCAAGTCTCAGGCGATAAATTTTCAAATTGCAGGCTCTTAAATGTATAGAGACCCGTAACCCTTTTCATAATATCCAGTATTGAACCAAATTCCGTAAATATTGACCTTTCAGGTATTAATGTTCGCCTTATAGTTTGAGCAGCAATAGATCGCTGTTCCTGCTTCAGTAATTTTTCATCCGAAATGATTTGCTCCCACTGATTGATAAAATCCATCGCTTCATCGATCATAGGTCGCTTTCCCACATCATCATCAGTTGATTCCACTAGTAGTTGGTCAATACGCTCAATTGATGCAACATCAAATTGTTCACATTTCAGTCCGAAAATTTTCTCTTTGCCATATTGTCCCTCAAAGCAATCTTCATCTTCCATTAAGATAATCCAGATCAGTTTTGCAAAAGAATATACATCTGCGGGACGAGCATCTCTTATCTCATATGCCATTCTCTGCATCTCTGGTGCAATTGTATTCCAAGGTCCTACTCGCTCATTTATTCCTGTTAAGCGGTCGTAATCTTGATGACCCACGAGTCCAAAATCACTTAACACAATTTCCTCTCTATATATCAATAAATTATCAAGCTTTATGTCCCGATGTGAATAGCCTTCGCTATGGACATGGCTAAGAATCTGCCCTATATTCTTAATAACGTTCATTTTTTCCTTTACGTTTAATTGGCGACCAAAGACGTGATCTTTTAACCGCATTCCAAAAGGCATAACAAACCAAGCAGGATTATTTCGGCGGGGCGTCCGGTGAGGTAAATAGTGATCAATGACTGGTAATAGTCCTGAATAGTGCTGGCTAAGTTGCCTCATGGTTCTAACTTCATACTGGAACCGGGTGTACTTCTTTCCAAAATCCCTAGAAGAATGCTTAAGGAATTTTGCTACTAAGGGGATATCCGAAGGTGGTTCACAAGATATTTCATACACTGTGCCGTTTCCGCCTCCACCTATCCTTTTTCCTCTCTCGAATGTTAAAGCGCTCCCTCTATAAGTCATGAGTTGCCCTCTCTCTATCCACTTCGGATTGCCTCTTATAATCATCCGATATTGCCTTTAATGTACTCGCCATGTGCGGGTATTCTACTCTCATAGCCCGAGCGTGCCTCTCGTACTCGGTAGCCAATTGATCTTCCTCTTTTCCGTTTGTTATCGTATAGATTCCACGGCTATTATTTACTCCAATAATAAATCCTCGGTGAAGGTGTTCAGAGTAATGGTTCTCGAATACTTCTCGTACAGCTTCATGAGGGAAATGTCCATCGCTACCTGTCGGTGAGTGAGCAAAAGATTCTCCGAGTTGTTGTATACCAATGGTTGTCTGCTTATTTTCATCAATTTTTTCTAAATACTTGCTGGTCCAACGCTTAAGTTCCTCTAAAGAGAGTTCATTCTCTTCGTCCACACAAGGGCAAAACTTCAATTCAAACAAGATGCTATATGCCTGTTGTGCTAGGGCTTTTTCGTTCTCAGTCAGTTCCCTCGGTTCCTCTAACTCATCTGAGGATTTAAAAGCGAAGTGGATCATTTCTGCCATGAAGACGGGATTTGTCTTTAATTCTTGTAGTAGATATTTAGGTTTTATTTCATCTTTCAAGAGATGAAAATAAGCCCACTCCAATTGGCGTATTTGTGTTTCTTGTTCTGGGGCTATACCATTCATCTCGTAAATACGTTGAAAAGCTCGTTGTACATGATACCGATCATAATTAACATTATAATCTCCAGGATTTTCTAGTATATTTGTCAACAAATCAACATGTTTAGGGAAGTCCTCGAAATAGTAGTTATCAAGCAGAACAATCGCTGCTGAGTAATTTTTGTTTTCCAATAATTTATCCCAAGTAATTAAACGTACTGTTTCATCCTCCACCTCTGTATAGGGAGAGAAGGTTTCCCAATATAACTTGGCAACCATTTGATCGCAGCTCGCTATCAATGTTAGCAATTCTTCACTCACTTCAGCTATTTTTAATAATTCAACTTTTAGTTCCAAACTATCTTCAATTTTTTTTAAGACCTCTGAAATTATTTGGAGTCCTTCTCTATCATAAATCGTTTGAATGTAAGCAAGTAAAACTTCCCCTTCGTTCTCCTCTAATAGTTCATCTACAAATACAGAATTCAGAATGTATCTATCGAGTTCACTTGCTATAATCTGACCGATTGCTCTGCGCCCATTTCGATGCTCGGCGTTTAACATCGTTAACAAATCAATAACTGTTATGTTTGGATCTGCGAATATTGCTTCGAGAGCCTCACTTCGCATTTGTCCTAAGTCTTGTCTTTCTTTACTATAATCGTGCCGCTTCTCTTTGTAAGGTGTTGGATGTATTGAAATTAGTCTGTCAGCCGTAAACAAATGCAGAAAATCGAAGAGGTTATTTTCAAAATGAATAGCACTAAATACTTCCTCTTCTATTCGAGATAGATATTCTTCTTTAACAGCCCACTCTGATTCACAGTAGAAGCGATGGCGGTGCAATAATTCGCGAACTTTTTCTTTAAACATATATTTCGATTTATCTGAGTCACAACGACCAATTGCTTTGGTTACACCAGCCACCACACCATCTGTCAGTCCCAGCTCAAAGAAACAAAATTTATTAAAAATAATTTCCCATTTACTAAGATCATCTTTAGCTTCTCGTATTGCGATTTCAGTATATGCTTTATAAGTGTCTTTAATTTCTTTCCTTTGAGTTAACTTATAATTCATTTTAAAATATCTATACTGAGGTTCATTTATCTTCATCATCACTTGTCGAGGTGTTCTATCTGGTAGTATTAGCTCCAGGAGTCCCCAACCGATTTTACTTCTCTTAACTAGATAATCTGTTATCTCTATTTTTTCAGTAACTGAAATATTAATATCATGCATCCATGCACATAGCGCATGGTGTAAAGTCGACATCGGACTGTTACTGATGGAATATTCAACTTCTCTTTCTGCTAGTAAAGCCACTATTTTTATTGCCCGTAGAGCTGTTTCTTCCAAACACATTAATTTTTCTAATGCCCATAGGATATGTGTGTAATAGTTCCTTCCCCAAAAACCATTGCTGTTTTTTTCAAACAACTGCCATATTGGAGATTCTGAATCAGATGCTTCTCGTTCCAGTGCATTCAGCACGGCTTTAGGAGAAGCTTCAGCAATCATTGGCAAAAATTCAGAAATAGCGTACCACTTCGCTTGCGAGTCGATTTGATCAAGTACTTCTATCAGCAACGCATCTACCCAATTTTGTGTTGAGTGAATATCCATGTAATTGTCTCTACCGTCCATATTAGCTAGCATGATTAAAGACCTTATCATCCCCTTTTTAATGCGCTCAGAATACTCAGATCCTTTGTTTAGGATGCTTCCCTTGTAGTGTTCTTCTACTTGTAAATGATACACCGGAGCAACATTTGTCAATGCTTCCACTACCGCCTCTTTAAAAACTGCGATCGCCTTTGGTGTTATAGATGGAAAGATTATTTCCCAAGCTTCCTCCACGTTAGCTAATTTATAAATCTTGTCCTGGTAATTTTTATGCACTAAAAGAAATGGGTCTTCCCCTCCTACCATATTACTTATCGATTGTTTATATTCCTTGTAGGATGACTGAGCTATTTCACTAAGTAGGTTTGTGTCCATTAACGAATTCGATTCTGTCCAGCTTCCAGTTAATAACGCAGGAATGAAAGATACATCAGTGTTTTCTTCCCACTTCGGGTGACCCATTTTCCCTTTGAATACCATTCTCTTAAAAGTAGTATAAAGACCATTGGATTTATCAACAATTCTATTTGCTAAAGCTAAATCTTCCACTTCGTCCTGTAGCATATTGCTCATATTGCTTAGTATTCTCTTATTTAATTCAATCGGCTGCTTGTTACCAATATAGTCTTCTTCACTATAAATAATAATATTCGTGTTATTCGGTATGGTCTCTACAACTGAAGCATGAAAATTCGGGATTAAAATCTTACCCTCACATTTACCTTTAATTGCATCCCAATTTTCCTTTTTATTAATAATATACGTATCCTGTTCACGATTCTTTACTTGGTTTTTGATAATAAAAAGGATATAAAAGGCTACTTCTTCACGAGTTTTTCCTTTTAAATAAATGACATCATTGCTAAGTTGTTGAATAAACTGTTCTTCAAACGCTTTTTCTTCATAATTAAAAAAGTTTAAACTAATCGATGGATCAGTACTTGCTTTCAACCACTGGTCAACCTCATCTATTGTTTGATACATATTTCCGTAGGAGTGCATAAATTCCACTTGCTCGTTAAGCTTTTCTATTATCTTTTCGATGCTTTTTTCACTCATTGCCCTATGAATATAATTTTTAAACAATTGAGATTCGTAAGAAACTTGATTTTCAAATGCTTTGTAGGTACTTTCTACTTCATTTAACATTTGCTCTTTGAAATTTAGAATTTCATCTGGATACACATCAATTACTCTGAAAATAATGCTATCGAGTAACTCATTCCAATAATTTTCTTTGCTAAAAGATTTTCTACGTACGTAAGCATATAAAAACTCACTTTCTCGCTCTTCATCCAACCGGCTAATTTCCTTTTGCTGTTCTTCCTCAATAGTTCTAATTAGCCGCCATTGAGCGAACAGTCTATCTCTGCTATTTAGATTCTTCAATATTACTTCCTTAACAGCGAGTCTAGACAGCAAAACTTCAGTAAATGTACATCTTTCATATACTTCAATTGCTTGATTCTCTTTTCTCTTGTTATCTAAAACACCAAATAATCTTTTTACTTGAGCTGAAACGCTCGAGCCTTGCAAGGTATATGCTGCTGATGCTGTTGCCCCTACCGTTGGATTCGCAATCATTAAAGCTGTCACTGTCGCACTTGTTAATAGCTCTACTTTACTGGTACCGTTTTCACCTTTAACGTAATTAATAATATCTTTTAGATTTAAAGAAGCATTTGCTTTTGTCATCAAAATCTTCCTTTACAAATTAAATTGAGAGCGTAAAATATCTCGCGTAAATGAATCAAGTAGAAAAAGAAGAGATCATTCAACAAAAATGGACTGCAATATGAAACCCTTTCTATTAATAGTTTACAATAGAAATCATGCAAGCTGTTAATGCTTCTACATGATGACAAATTATTCGAAGTATTACCTGTCCGAGAATTGATAGCTATAATGCTCACAGTGACCCTGAAGAAAGGAAAAAGACGTCTTCAGTATAGCCATGACCGTGACTGTACTGAAGACGTCCCTCTTAAATATATGCTCACCGCATCAGATTACAGGGAAGTTGAAAACAACTTGACCGGTGTTTTCAATTAAATGTGCAGAACGAGTGGTATGTCCCCGTTGCGAGAAAGAGGATTACAAAGTGAACGGCTCACGGAAACTCCAGATGGAGGACGGCGACGAGCGGTGCTGCGCCAATCGACAGTTCCTGTTCTGACAGTGCGTGAAGATTCATCACGAGCTTCCGGATAACGAGGTTTCCTACACAAACGGGATGAGACGAAGGTGATCTGCGATTGCAGCATAAGAACCGCTGGTTCTTAAAACGAATGAGTCGTCGCTCTTTCTCCGACGCAATCGATTGAGGGAACCGGTCGAATACTAACTTTCCGCCTGTGAACCCTCCTGGTTCAACTTGGTGCAACCACCACTCCCGCAATCGGCTTATTTGCTCCGTCGCCAACCACCATTTTAGGATACAACCCGTTCGATCTGCCTTTCCGGAAATGGTTTTGTATATTAGAGCCTCCAAACATCAACAGACATTGGAGCCTCTTTTTTGTCTAAGGAGCTCTTTATATCAACAACTATTCCCTTTTTGTCATTCAGCAGCCCCTTTACAAAATCCCACCCGCTCTCCAAGTATTCCCGATGCGGTACAGCCAGCACCACCGCGTCTGCTGGTTCTAATTCCGATGAATCAAGAAGAGTCACTCCATATTCCTTCATCGCTTCAGCAGGATCAGCTTCCGGATCCGTCACCTGCACATCCACGTCGTATTCCTTCAGTTCATTGATGACGTCAATCACCTTTGAATTGCGCAAATCCGGCACGTTCTCTTTGAACGTCAAGCCAAGCACTGTCACTTTCGCTCCCTGTACACCGACGCCTTGCTTGATAAGCTTTTTGACGAGTGTACGGGCTATGTATTTTCCTAGATCATCATTGATGCGACGGCCGGCCAGTATGACGTCCGGCTGATAACCGACAGCCTGTGCTTTATGTGTTAAATAGTATGGATCGACGCCGATACAGTGACCGCCGACGAGGCCGGGGGAGAATTTCAGGAAGTTCCACTTCGTACCCGCTGCTGCCAACACTTCTGCCGTATCGATATCGAGCCGGTCAAAGATGAGCGCGAGTTCGTTCATCAGCGCGATATTGACATCACGCTGCGTGTTTTCGATAACCTTTGCAGCTTCTGCAACTTTAATCGAACTCGCTTTATACACGCCCGCCTTCACAACGCTCGCGTACGTATCCGCTACGATATCCAGCACTTCCGGCGTCTGCCCGGATACGACTTTCGTAATCGTCGTAAACGTATGCTCTTTATCACCCGGATTAATCCGTTCAGGCGAGTAGCCGACGAAGAAATCTTCGCCACATGTCAGTCCGGACATTTTTTCCAGGATCGGCACACAAACTTCTTCCGTCGCTCCCGGGTAAACTGTGGATTCGAATACAACGATTGTCCCTTTGGATAAGTTCCTGCCGACCGTTTCTGATGCTTTAACTAGCGGTGTCAGATCTGGCTGGTTATGCTCATTAATCGGTGTCGGAACGGCTACGATAATAAAATCCGTTTGGGCTAAACGGGAGGCATCGGACGTGAATTCAATCGATGCTTCCTGAAGATCTTCATCCGTGATTTCGTTCGTATAGTCAGCGCCGGCCTTTAACGTCGAAATCCGGTGCTCGTTAATATCAAATCCAATAATGTTATGTTCTTTACCAAATGCAACGGCTACGGGTAATCCGACATATCCGAGCCCCACAACACCAATTTTTCTGTCCATTATAATTTCACTCCATAGTAGTCGACATACCAGTCGATGAATTTTCCGACGCCTTCTTTAATATCCGTTTTTGGCTGAAAATCAATATCCCGATACAGGTCTTCCACATCTGCATAAGTAGCGGGCACATCTCCAGCCTGCAGCGGCATATAATTTTTGATAGCTTTCTTGCCAACTTTTTCTTCAATTGCTTCAATAAAATCCATAAGATTCACTGGACTATTGTTTCCGATATTATAAATCTTATATGGCGCGTAACTCGTGCCTGGATCAGGGCTATCACCTGACCACTCGGGGCTCGGCTGCGCCGGCTTCGGGACGAGACGGGTGATCGATTCCACAATATCGTCAACAAATGTGAAATCACGCATCATCTCCCCGTTGTTGAAGACATTGATCGCTTTCCCTTCGATGATGTTCTTCGTAAACATGAACAGCGCCATATCCGGTCTGCCCCACGGCCCATAAACTGTGAAGAAACGAAGTCCGGTTGTCGGGATATTATAGAGCTGACTATATGTATGAGCCATTAATTCATTGGCTTTTTTCGTGGCAGCGTACAAGCTCATCGGGTGATCGACGTTGTCATGTACCGAGAATGGAAGGCTTGTATTAGCGCCATAAACGGAACTGGACGAAGCATAAATCAAGTGTTCAATGTTATGATGGCGTGAGCCTTCCAGAATATTTGTGAATCCGAGTATGTTGGCATTAATGTACGCATGAGGGTTTTCAAGACTGTACCGGACGCCGGCCTGTGCCGCCAGATTGATCACGACTTCCGGATTATACGTGGAGAAAAGCTCTTCCATCGCTTTTTTATCTTCAAGCGCCACTTTTTTAAATTCGAAATTCTCGTGGTTCTGGATCAGCTTGAGGCGTGCTTCTTTCAAACTCACTTCATAATAATCATTTAAATTATCGATTCCTATAACTCGATATCCTTCTTTCAAAAGCCGTTGGGAAAGATGGGATCCGATAAACCCTGCAACGCCTGTGACTAATATTCGTTTCATAATATCCATCCCTCCATTTGATGTTAAGCTATTAGTACTTTCAATTATTTTTATATTGAAGTAATTTAAAATACAAGCAGTATACTAACTTACCGAACTTGTTAACAGAAATAGTTAGCATTGTTGACTCTTCATCACAAAATTTTCAGAGTATGATTTAACGACTCTTTCTTTGAGATATAGCTTAAGAAGAAAACTAGATGGTTTTTGGCCAGAATCTAGCGGTTATTATGTTGACTATGACATGAAACTCTTTTATTCGAAATAAAAATATCGTTACTAGATAAATAAGTATTCCTACAAATAAAGCAAGAGTTAGAGAAACGGCCAAATTAAAATCTAGTTTAACAATTAAAGATTCGAAAAGTAATCTACTAATTCCAACTGCAAAACATGAAGATATGATAACCTTCAAAGAGGTCCACAAGATATCCTTAATCATAAAAGAACCTATTTTCTTCCTTAATGAAATAAACATTAACGAAGTTGTGACAATTCCAGAAATAGAAGTTGCTAAAGCTAGTCCGCCTATACCCAAAAATTTTGAAAGAATAATATTTAAGATGACATTAAGAATTATTCCAATAGACGCATTAATCATTGGACTTTTAGTGTCTTGAAAGGAGTAGAAAACTCTGGATAAAAGCTCCCGCAACCCAAAGCTTGCAATTCCAATGGCATAGAAAAATAGGGCTGTTTCGGTTAATTCAATAGCCTTTATATCAAAAGCTCCTCTTCCAAAAAGGATAGTAATAATTTCTTCTGAAAAAACCATAGTAGCAACTGAAATGGGAAGTATCAAAATACACATGATAACTATGTATTCTTTGAGCGAATCTTTCAAATCATTAATTCTACCTTCAGATACCATTCTTGAAATGCTGGGATATAAAACAGTTACTAAAGACATAACGAATATTCCTTGAATAAACAAATTTAATTTATTTGCATATGTTAAAGCAGAAATACCTCCTACAACTATTTGGGAAGCAAGAGTGCGGTCCACCAACATATTAATTTGATTGAGAGATGTACCTAAAATAACGGGGATAGATAGATAGACGACTTTACTCAAGTATTTATCTCTTAAATTTAATACAAACTTATATTTAAATTTGTTTTTCTTTATAGTTGGGTACAAAAATAGCAGCTGAGAGCCAATTGCAATTACTGATCCTATTGGTAAAAGCAGAAGGTTGACAGTGGAACTAAGATATATCGCTACAATAGAAATGAGATTAAGCGGTATCCCTACTAATACGCTCGAATAAAATTTGTTTTTTGCTTGTAAAAAAGCATTAAAAACGTAAACTGGAGTAAAAAGAAATATCGAAACTATACAGATTTTAGTAAATAAAACAGCAATACTAAGCGTTTCTTCCTCAAATCCAAAAGCAAAAAGCAAAACGATAGGTTCAGCAAAAATCAGAACAGAAATCGTAATAAACAAGGATAACAACATGAGGATGTTAATTAAATTACTTGTATACTGATTTGCTTCATTGTTGCTTTTTTCTTTCAAGATTTGTATATAAACGGGGACATAACTGGTAGTAATTGCTATTCCTATAAAAGAGAATATTGTCACTGGAATGGTCATAGCAATAAGATAAGCATCACTCACACTAGAAGTGCCATAAAAATAAGACAGAACAATATCTCTAGAAAATCCAAAAATTTTCGATGTCACTGTTAAAGCCATTAACAGAAAAGCTATTTTTTTCAAAGATATCCCTCGTTTTCCCCCAGCGTCATACCTTATTTTTGTTTGTTTTTTTAAAAAATATTTGATCAATAGTAAAGAGTATAAAACAAATTATGATTATTCTAACTAAGTAAATAAAAATTGTTTCTAAACTTCCTCGAATAGAGTACATAATAATTGGAACCATAACAGTATAAATACATAACATTGTAGTGTTATTATAAGTGGCCCTAAACATTATAAGTAATAGTATGGCAATAAATAAGAACCATATAACTACTCCACTTATCCCCGCGAAAATATAACCCTCTACTATCAACGAAAATCCCGCTCCCGCACCCTCAGGTAAATTGCTATAATACCGCTCAGTGAACCAAGAAACTCCATGGAAATTTAAGATAGAGGGGAATAAAGGAATATCAATAAAAGAATTAACAAAAATACTAAAAGGAATAATCAAACCCAAAGGAACAAAAGTAGAATCTTGTACAACTAGACCAATATTTTTTGAAGCACTAATAAGTTCAGAAGAAAATATTCGATAAAAGAAGTTATCGAAATTTAAAAAATCCCCACCACCTGTATTTCTCACACCAAGATTAAGCAAAAGAGGTAAAGATATAACACCGACTGCAAGAGTTGGGATAAAAAACATTACTTTAATATGTTTAAAATACTTTGCACTTAACAAGAAAAACATTGTTATAGCTGGAAAAATTATTACATCTCTTTCTCCAGTATTATAATAAACAAAAAAATTCAGCACCATAATTAAAGAAAATTTAACAAGAAATTTCTTATTGAGTTTAAGGCGGTAACTAAAGTAGAAACCAATCAAAAAGTAATAAAAAATATTCAGATTAGTATAAATACTGTAAATTATTCCTGTGTTCATTAATTCTAATTTTGAGTCAATATTAAATATATTTAGATAAAACAAAAATAGAATATTTAAGATAACTACTATAGTGAAAGAAACATCTATGGTAGCCTTTGAAATTACTATTCGAGAAAAGACATTCTCTAACGGTTTATTCTTAAATAGAAAACTACATATATAGAAGGCTATAAAAAAAGACAACATAGCAATCATAGATAAATCAATATCAGTTAAGCTACTATCTCTTGAAATACCATAAAATATTATCCTTACCATGCTGTTTGGAATTCCGTACAGAAACATAATTGTAGTAAACCAAAAAATAGGGTTCAAAATTTCTAAACGAGAAATGTAAAGAATGAGAATAGTCATAATTGTAAATACGACTAACTTTGCCACTAAACTGGCACTAGTTACTCCAATGGCACCTAAAAATAAAGTAGCAATTATTGTTAGTAATCCCTCTATTGCAAATTTTTTTCTTTCCAACTAATATACTCCTTAATATATCTAATAAATGATTCATTGAGGTATTTAATTTATCGCCATTAATTTCTCATGTTCACTAATTTCTTCTTCGCTAAATCGTTCTTTAATTTTTCTGGCAGGCACCCCAGCGTATATAGAGTAAGGTTCAACATTTTTGGTAACTATACTACCAGCCGCAATGACGCTTCCTCTACCAATCGTAACTCCTTTTAAAATAATCACATTAGCTCCAACCCAAACGTCCTCTTCGATTACTACGTCTAAGTCATTTTCTGGTAATTTATCCTTTATATCTATCATATATTCTCCAATGACATCCATTCTATGACTGCCGGTAATTATAAAGACATGAGGCCCGAACATAACTTTATCTTTAATTATTATTTTTGCCAATCCACAAATAAAATTTGCATCAGAACCTATAGAAATATTATTGCCTAAATGGATATTATTGTAAATGAAAGTGCTTCTTCTTCCGATATACACATTTTTTCCACATTCAGCAAACATTGATTTCTTCATAGGCATCATAATATATTTATAAAAAGCTTTATAAAATACAATTACTAGAATAGAAAAAGTCCTTAATATGTTTCGCATAGTGTTATTAATCATTCCCTACTTTACTTTAAAATTTCCTTAATTTTTTTACAAGATGCATTTAGTTAGACAGAAAAAATAAGAGAGCAAAATAGCACCCAATATGCGAGAAGAATCTATCATGTTTAAAAAGAGATGAATCTTTTCAACCAAATTTAATAAATTTGAGATCGCATTGCATGCGGGCGGAAGAAAACGGCATGGTTGTCCGCGAATATAACGTAACAGCTTCTGTTCTTGATTACTAAATTGTCCAGTCCAACCAATCTCGGCTCCTTCGTGGAGAAAGATAACCTAAGACCATTAGAAAACGAGTTGATCGCTTACACAAAATGATGCAAGTAGTTAGAAATGAAAGGAAATAACTTTAATTAAGCAGCGCTAATCACAAGATAAAACTAGAAGCAACTCAATAAAACCGTCACCTTTATTCGGTATCAGCAACGTGCAGTGCCCTACAAATTACCTTCTGCATCTTTTACTATTAGATTTTACTGATCCATTTGTACTGCCGAAAAATCGTGGAAGACAGCGTGGAAGACCATAAAGACAAAGCCTTAGTTCGATGTTCTCTCACCTCAGTCAAAAGGGAACCGGACCCGTAAGCATTTTCAATACAAAATGGGAATTCAAGTTTAAAAACGCTGTCATTGATTGCCTTTTTAGAGACCTACAGTGTTGAACGGTTACTAAACCATGAGGGCAATCCTTACGGCAACACAGCGACTGAAATCACATTCAAGATTCTGAAAACCGAACTCATCAATGAGATGCGTTTTAACACCTTTAGTCACCTAACACGAGATTTTAGGGTTACTTGAATTTTTACAATAATATTTGCTCACACAGTAACTTGGATTATTTTGGTCCAGTCAACTAATCAATATTTGTCCTAAAAAATTTTTTATTTAGTGTTGACATACCATTTTTGTAATCACTTCAAAGCAGACAAATATATTGACAAGAGCTTACCCATTATGTCATCAATTTGGTAATGTTCTTTTACTTTATTTAAGTTCCAAATTGAAATCTTTTGACGAAGCTCTCGGTTTTTCAATTTATTGATGGCCTCTACTATATCAGAAATGTTTCCCTCCCTGACAATTATTCCTCCTTTTTCTTCAATCATATCTTTATTAGCTCCAACTCCAGTAGTTATTACAGGCAAGCCCATTGCCATAGCTTCTAGTAATGCATTTGAGAAACCCTCTGTATAAGTAGGGAAGAGAAAGGCATCAGCCTCCTCTAAAAGAGATTTTAGTTCTGACTCTAATAGTTCACCCGCAAAACGTACATTTTCAGTAACCTTTAATTCTTTTATACTTGAAGCTATTGGACCAGCTAAAATAAAACTAATATCCGGAAATTCTCTTGCTGTCAAAAGTATTTCTTTAACTCCTTTTGTTTCTTGTACATGTCCAGCGAAAATTATCCTTTTTAAATCTGTATTTACATTTTTTTCGGCATTTCTAATGGCTGCCTTGTCAATGAAATTGGGAATTATTTTACTATCACGTCCAGTTGCTCTTCTTATATATTCCTTTGAAGGAGTATTTAACACTACATTTTCTGTAGCAAGTCTAGCTAGTTTCCGAAAAATTATTTTTTGAAAAGTCATACCTATTAATTGATCTTCAATATTGCACCTATAGTGGACAATGAATGGAACCTTAAAATTCTTCATTAACTTTGCACAGAGATAATCTCTGATGATACCATACTTTCCACAAGGGGTATTTATGTGCCCAACGAATTCCTTTCCATTTCCTAGATAGCTCTTTAAGGCTCTAAGAATAATTGTGGTTCTTTTAATTTCTTCAAAAACACTCCTGCTTTTATTTAATTGAGAGGCTCTGTTTCCTATAATAGCTGTATTAACAATTTCAACATCTATATTATTTTGGAGGCTCCAGCCAATATACTTTCTAGTCCAAGTCGCAATACCTCCAGAAGGTGGTGGTAATGGAGACAATAAAAGCACGGAGAACGCTTTTACCCTTTCGTCCATATTTAAGGCAACCTCCAAACTACTCGATTGATATAATCTGTATAAGATAGAATTATATTGAGCACTTTATTAGATACGTTATTCTTTTTGTAATCCGACACAATATTTAAAGTACCTTGTCTTTCTAAAACTTCAAGCCCTTGCAAAATCCTATCCTTCCTCAAACCAACCATCATAACCGCGGCTTCTTCCATCGCTTCTGGCCTTTCATGAGCTTCACGAATATTAAGCGCTTTAAAACCCAGAATTGAGGATTCTTCACTTATCGTGCCGCTATCACTGAGTACCGCCTTAGCTTTGATTTGAAGTTTTACATAATCATTAAATCCTAAAGGATTCATTGTTTGTACTAATGGATTGAACTCTATCCCTTTAGTTTCTATCATTTTTCTCGTTCTTGGATGAGTACTCATGATAATTGGCATGCCATATTTTTCAGCAATTGCATTTAAACTATCAACTAAGTTTAAGAAATTTCTTTCAGAGTTAATATTCTCATCTCTGTGTGCTGAAACTACAAAGTACTTTTTTTCTTCAAGATTTAACTTTTCCAACACGCCTGATTTCTCAATATCTTCTTTTCTTGAATTAAGCACTTCAAACATCGGGCTTCCAGTCTTAATAATCCGATCTGCTGGCAATCCTTCTCTCAATAAGTACTCTCTCGCAATATCACTGTAAGTTAAATTAATATCTGCTGTATGATCAACAATTTTCCGATTAGTTTCTTCCGGAACTCTTTGATCGAAGCATCTATTCCCTGCTTCCATGTGGAATATCGGAATTTGTCTT
The DNA here is from genome assembly GCF_002167005.1 of Indiicoccus explosivorum. GTDB lineage: Bacteria > Bacillota > Bacilli > Bacillales_A > Planococcaceae > Indiicoccus > Indiicoccus explosivorum. The sequence continues at coordinate 52,698 of NZ_NHTN01000023.1, read as the reverse complement.
CTTTTAGCAGCAATGGCACATAAACAGCTATTCGTGTCCCCCAGTACTAAAAAGGCATCCGGTTTTACTTCTTCCAAAATAGGATCAATTTTAATAAGGATATTTCCCACTGTCTCTACTGCTGTTCCAGTTGCTGCGTTCAGGAAGTAATTTGGTTTCTTTAAATTGAAATCCTTAAAAAACACTTCATTTAACTCATAATCATAATTTTGTCCGGTATGAACAAGCGTATGTTCTATGGCATTTGATTCTTCTAATTTATTAATTACTGCCGACAGCCTGATAATCTCCGGTCGCGTCCCAACAACTGTCATAACCTTAAGCTTTTTCACAGACTATACCTCCAAGTAATATGTATCAGACTTTTCCGGATTGAAAAGCTCATTCGCCCACATGATGGTGACCATATCGGTATCGCCAAGATTCTCGATATTGTGTGTGTAACCTATTGGTATATCCACCACTTCCAATTTATCTCCGCTCACGAAATACTCGATGACTTCATCTGAGTCGATCTTTCTGAAACGAATAACGCCTTTTCCACTGACAACCAAGAACTTCTCATTCTTCGTATGGTGCCAATGATTCCCCTTAGTAACACCTGGCTTAGATACATTAATTGAAACTTGCCCTCTGTCTGGCGTCTTTATGAATTCAGTGAAAGATCCTCTTGGATCTACATTCATTTTAAGGTCATACCTGAAGCTATCTTCAGGTAAGTAACTCAAATAAGTGCTGTAAAGCTTTTTGGTAAAGGCATCGGACATATCAGGGATGGACCGTTCTTCACGGCTGTTTTTAAATGAATAAATCAAATCCACGATTTCCCCTAACGAGATATAGTGCTTAACAGGAATTCCACAATATCCCCTCACAAAATGTTCTTTGCCTTTTAACGCATTAATCAGTTCTTTTACTACATCATCTATATAGACCAACTTCATCTGAGCTGTCGAGTCATTCACAGTAATCGGCAATCCTCGAGAAACGTTATAACAGAATGTTGCAATCGCGCTATTGTAATTCGGCTTGCTCCATTTTCCAAAGACATTCGGCAGCCGATAGACTAGAACTTTTGCTCCTGTTTCTCTGCCATATTCAAAAAGCAGCTCTTCTCCAGCTTTTTTGCTGTGACCATAAGGATTATCAAGTTCTGCTTGGACTGATGAAGAGATCAGGACTGGACAAGTGTTACTATACTTCTTCAGTGTTTGAAGAAGCTTGGATGTAAATCCATAGTTACCTTCCATAAATTCCGAATCATCCTGTGGGCGATTTACACCGGCTAGATGAAACACAAAATCAGCATCTCTACAGTATTCCTCCAATTTAGATGACTCTGTTTCCCGATTGCACTCGAAAATGGACGTATAATCACGATTCTTTAATTCAGCTATAAGATTTTTTGCAATAAACCCTTTCGCACCCGTTACTAATATATTCATACATAAACCCAGCTTTCCAATTCTTTTTTGACATAATCAAGTGATAAGAGTCTTTCTTTTATCTGTTCAATATTAAGCCGTTCAGTATTATGTGAATTGTACTCGTCTTCAGTAGAGAGTTTTCGATCTCCCTCAGAAAAGTATTTGTCGTAATTCAAATCACGTTTGTCAGCAGGCACTCTATAGAAACCCACTAAATCTTGCGCTACTGCATGTTCTTCTCGCGTCAAGAGTGTTTCATAAACCTTTTCGCCGTGCCGGGTTCCAATCGTTTTAATTTCATTGTCCGCATTAAATAGTTCCTTGACTGCTTGTGCTAAATCACCGATAGTTGAAGCTGGTGATTTCTGAACCATAATATCCCCTGCTTCAGCATGCTGAAAAGCAAATACGACGAGTTCCACAGCCTCTTCCAGACTCATTAAAAACCTTGTCATATTCGGATCTGTAACCGTCAAGGGCTGGCCACTTTTAATCTGTTCAATAAATAACGGAATTACGGAACCCCTGGATGCCATCACATTTCCATAGCGTGTTCCGCAAATAAGCGTTCTGCTAGGATCTACTGTTTGTGACTTAGCGACAAATACTTTTTCCATCATTGCTTTTGAAATTCCCATTGCGTTAATTGGATACGCTGCTTTGTCCGTGGAGAGGCAGATAACTTTTTCAACGCCGCTTTCTACAGCACCTGTCAGTACATTATCCGTACCAATTATATTCGTTCTTACTGCTTCCATGGGAAAGAATTCAGCAGAAGGAACTTGCTTTAATGCTGCTGCGTGGAATATATAATCCACTCCGTACATGGCATTCTTTACGCTGGCTAGGTCTCTTACATCGCCTATATAAAATTTGAGTTTTTCACTTTTATATACTTTCCGCATATCATCTTGCTTTTTTTCGTCTCTGGAAAAAATTCGTATTTCTTTTATGTCGGTATCTAAAAACCTTTCCATAACGGCATTGCCGAAGGATCCTGTTCCACCTGTTATAAGCAAAGTTTTATCTTTGAACATAGTCGGTTCTCCACATCTTTTCTGAGTTAGGATTTTTGCCAGTTATCATTTCATGATATTTACCAACACTAATATCTTTAGTGTACTTTGCTTCGTAAAGCTTCCGGGCATTTACAGAAGCCGTTTTCTGCAGCAATGGATCAGTGTAGTACTTATTGATGGCTTTTTCAAAACCAGTAATATCCCCTTGGATCACATTTACTCCACAATCAAACTGTTCTAAATCCCTAGCAATATCAGTGCGGGAACTCATAATGGAAAGAACAGGTTTTCCAGCAGCCAAATAGCCATAAGTTTTACTTGGTACGCCCAAACCTTCAATCCCTTTTTCAAGGCTTACAAGACATAAATCACTAACTGTTAATGCGTCAATGTAGTCTTGTCCCGTCAAAAACCCGAAAACTTTTGAATTCGAGATCGCATTTTTTGTCAAAAATTCTTTGACATCATTCATTTTATTTCCATGGCCCGAGAAGATAAAGAAAACATCTTGGTGATTTTTAAAGTTCAATATTCCTTTTAATATGGTCTCCATATCTTGAAAAGATCCCATATTGCCGGAGTAAAGAACTATAAAACTGTATTCTTTTTTTATTTCCTTAAATTCTTCGTTCATCACTTTCTTATTTTGAACTGCCGATTCATTTGAGAACCAGTTAGGAATTACTCGTAAATTATTTTTATTCGGAGCTATCTCATTCTCAATTACGTATTCTTTCATCTCGTTTCCTAATAAGATGACATCTGAAGCATTGCCGTATACACGTTTATTAATAAAATCCATTAACTTATGAATGATTCCATTTTCTTTAATTCCATTCAATTTCAATCCGTTGTCTGGCCAGATATCAAAAGCGACAAATATAAATCGGGTACCGAAAAGCTTGTTGAAAGCATAGGGAATTAAAGGGAGAATCGGTGGGTTGGAATAAACGATTAAACTACTAAATTTTTTTAGATAAAAAAACTTAGTAGTTACTGAAAAGAAAAACGAAAAAAAGTTAAGCATTCGACCTACTTTGGATTTATTATTAAACGTTGTATATTTTACTCTATTTACAATAACTCCATCAATATTCTCTTTCTTTCGCACTTTTTGTTTGCTTTCACTTTGATATTCATTGGGGTATCCACAAATCACTTCGACAGAGAGGCCTCGCTCCTTAAGCCCTATGGCTAATTCTGTAGGTAAAGTTGCTGAAGAAACATGCTCCGGATAGAAATATTGACATAGAATTCCAACATCAGTTTTAATGATTTTCACCTACTTTTTTCCTTCTGATCGAGAAATACTCTCTTCAAAGCTAATATTGCTAAAAGTGAATCCTTCAATCTGTGTATCTTCCAACTTGTAATATACAGTACCGAAAAGTTTTCGGGTAGTGCCGGAAAAATTTCCGGTCGACTTAATGACCCACGCGAGGGCCTGCGATGCAAACAGCATTTTGTTTTTGTTCTTACTCACTTCTCTTACCAATTCAAAAGTGCTGATTGTATCTTGATTACTAATCAGGTAAAGTCCACTACACTGATTGCTAATTAGGTGTTCAACAATATCAGAGAGATGATCAATGAAAATCATCGTTCTCTTATTATCGATTTTTGGGAACACTGGTGTTAAAGCCGCAAGCTTACTCAGGGAACCATAATTCCCGGGACACTTATAACCGTATATTAATGGGATTCTTAGTATGGCCACTTGAAACTTTTCGCTTCTTAAAGGTTCTAATAACTTTTCGGCAGCCAGTTTACTTTTCCCGTTGAAAGTTTTTGGATTTTCTGGAGTTTCTTTCGAAATGACTACTTCTTCTTTTAAATCACCCAGTAATCCATACACTGCAATAGAGCTTAAAAAAATAAATGATTTGACTCCCTCGTTTTTTGCTTTCTTAGCAACTTGAAAAGCTAAATCAGTATTCACTCGATAATACTCAGATTCCATAGAAGGTTTTTCTTTCAAATGAACGATAGCCGCTACATGGTACACTGCATCATATTTAGAGAAGTCATGTTTCTTCCATTCCTCGTTCCGTACAGAAATTGCATCAATGCCCCACGAACTATTTTTTTCCTTCATTCTGCGAATGAATTCTTTTCCCGCATAACTATTTTTACCAGTGATCAGTATATTCATATTTTTCATCCTTGGGTTTGCTTTATATACTTTTGTTCGCCGAACAGAATAACACCAAAGGTTTTCAAAATTATTTTAGTATCCAGCAGTAAACTGAAGTTCTCCACGTATTCGATGTCTTTCTTGTTTCTCTGTTCCACAGTTAAAAAAATGTTTCCGCTAACTTGCGCGAGACCGGTTAAACCCGGAAGCATATCAAACCGCTTTTTCTCTTCTTCAGTATAGTCATTTAAATACTCTATACGTTGCGGTCTGGGACCAACTAAGCTCATTTGTCCTTTTAAGACATTAATGAGCTGAGGTAATTCATCAATCTTGAATCTTCTCAAATAACGTCCAATGAAAGTAATTCGATCATCTTCAAGCATTACTTCTTGGCCCTTTGTCATTTTCTCGGAACCAATCCTCATCGTACGAAATTTATATACTTCAAAGATAGCTCCATGCAAGCCTGGTCGTTTTTGTTTAAACAGTACAGGTCCTTCAGAAGTTACTTTTATCCAAAACATAATCACTGTCAGTACGGGAGAGAGTAGTGCTAGAACACTGAGTGCTGCAACAGAATCAATAACTCTTTTTACGATAAGCTGAAATTTACGCATTTATCGGTTCCTCAATATCATAAATTTCCGGTACTAGATAACCATCTCGTAGCGGGAAAATGAAGCTCTCATTTTTAATTTCTTTAATAAACTTAGCTCTCCAGATTCTATAAATCTGATTATTTTTTTCAAGGAAGCTCCCGGGATACGGATGAGTTACTGCCCGCACCAGTGCTTCTGCTTCGCTAATCGTCATTTCGGAAGTAAGTTCGCCATCCTGCGGCTTCCGTCCTTCCCAGTATGTTGCCTTCGATTCGTCCTGTGCCTTTAGCAATAAGTCTTCATTTTTCAGTGAATTCCACACTTTATCCATGAGTTCGATGTGAGCATCATTAACTTTTGTATAGAGGGTAGTTGCTGTTTCATCTTGTAAAATCGGAATTTCCACTTGATCGATAATTGGTCCTGTATCAACACCCTCATCAATTTTGAAGGCAGTGACTCCTGTTTTATCAAGTCCCTTAAGGATTGCCCAGGGGACAGCTGCCCTGCCTCTGCCTTGAGGCAGTAAAGTCGGATGCATCCCAATACAGCCTTCTTTTGGAGTATCAATCAATTCTTTTTTTGCAATTTGCGACCAGCCTATGATGAACAACCAATCAATTTCCCTTGCCTTCAGTTCTGTAATCACTTCTGGGTCGTTGATGTTATTGATTTTGAGTAATGGTATATTTTTTTGAACAGCGAAATCATCTAGATAAACTCGTCCGGATTTATTTGAAGCTTTTTCATCCACCAGTGTAATTAAAAGATCTAGTGATCCGTTTATTTTATAAATCTCTTCGATACAACTGAATCCTAATTCAACACAAGTAGCAAAAGCAGCTTTCAAAGCCATCTCTCCATTCTCAGTATTCTCGTCGAAACACGCTTTCATAGGATTCCGCGAACATAAGGCCAGATTGGCTGCCCCTGTATGTGGCTAAACTTCTTAAGCTTTCTTCGCTGCGCGGATGAGGATAATCTCTCATCACTCCTCTGTACTGTGATAGAGCTTTTATTTTACTATCAATACCTTGTTGATTTATCTCAAAAAATACGTTAGGACTGAACGTGCTAAGTGAAGTGTTTAAAGCCCATTCTGTTGAAGAAGGAATTTCCATGAAAAGCAGCTCTTTTAATTGAACAACGTCACTTCTTCTCTGGAACAACCGAGAGGCTGCTTGGCAAGCAATCGAAACGTGATAATGATCGTTGTTTAAGTCTGCTGGGTGGTGTGTAATCAGAACTGATGTTTTAGTTTCAATCATTACTTTTTCGATAAATTGAACAATCTCTAATTGCTTTACAGTATTTAAGGCGATATTGGGAAAATCACCTAAGAAAACTTGATTAATTCCTAAAATTTTATTCGCTTCCTTAATGTCCTCATTAAGCTCTTCTATATTCGGCCGGTAATTCCGCACTTCAACTTCTGAACACAGAATGCAAACATTAACGATTTCGCCTTTATCAGTTAACGACTTAATTGTTCCCCCTGCACCTAGCACTTCGTCATCCGGATGTGCGACTACTACTAAGTAAGACAATGCATTCAACCTTCTCTCTCTTTTTTTATTTCTTATAAAAATACAAGTGAGAATTCCATATAAGATTCTTTTATAGCACTTTTTAAACAAGGATTGAGAAAACACACAACCATTTCAGGACTGTGTGTACCATTTACTTCGCCGTTTTGACCAAATCTCGTTTCTGCTGAATAGAATCCAAGATGGAAGAAACAGCTACCACTTCTGTATCCACATTCTTCCGATTCGCCAATCCAACCAACAGTTCTTTTAATTCAACATCATTCAGCTGCGGTATCTTCTCCAGCACGTAAAATAGTTCATGCTGACTGATCGGATTCGCTTTCCCGATATAGATCTTCGGGAACACTTTCTCTTTCTGGATCTCGTTTTCGTTCAGCAATTCCTCGTACATCTTCTCGCCTGTCCGGATGCCAGTGAATTTGATTGGAATCTCGTCTTCTGAGAAGCCGCTCAAACGGATCAGGTTTTTGGCCAAATCTACGATTTTGACGGGTTCCCCCATATCGAGGACGAACACTTCCCCGCCTGCTGCAAGTGTGCCTGCCTGGATGACGAGGCGCGACGCTTCCGGGATGGTCATGAAGTAGCGGGTCATTTCGGGATCCGTCACCGTCACCGGGCCGCCTGCCGCAATCTGTTTCGTGAACAGCGGCACGACGCTGCCTCTTGAGCCGAGAACGTTGCCGAACCGGACGGCGGCGAACTTCGTGTCGCTTTCCTTCGCCAAGTTCTGGACGATCATTTCCGCAATCCGCTTGGAAGCCCCCATGACGTTCGGCGGGTTGACGGCTTTGTCGGTCGATACCATGACGAAGTTCGAGACGCCGGCGAGATGTGCGGCATTCGCGACGTTGCGTGTGCCGTAAATGTTGTTTTTCACCGCTTCGATCGGGTTGTACTCCATGAGCGGCACGTGCTTGTGGGCCGCCGCATGGTAGACGACGTCCGGCCGGTGCTGCCGCATGATGGCTTCGATGCGCTCCTTGTCCTGGATATCGGCGATAATCGGCATCAGTTCGGTATCCTTGCCGATTTTCTTCCTGAGTTCCATGTCGATCGTGTAGATGGAATTCTCGCCATGACCGAGAAGGATCAGTTTTTTCGGACCGAAGCGTGCAACTTGGCGCGTGATTTCAGAACCGATGGAGCCGCCCGCACCAGTGACGAGGATGGTCTTGCCGGACAGCTGCCCCGCGATTTTATTCATATCGAGTTCGACTTCATCCCGCCCGAGCAAATCTTCGATCTTGACGTCCTGCATGTCACTGACGGACACTTTGCCGGTCATGATGTCTTCGATGAGCGGAATCGTCTGTGTGCGGACGCCGGTGTCGACGCTCCGCTTGATCAGTTCGGACATTTCAAGTTTCCCCATGGACGGGATGGCGATGATGATGTGCTCGATTCCGTTGTCTTCGACGGTCTCCGCGATGACGTCCGTGCCGGCGACGACCCGGACACCGAACAGATCAAGGCCGTGCTTCCGGGAGTCATCATCGAGGAACGCGACCGGCTTCAGACCCGACGACGGGTTTTGGAGCAGCTGGCGGACGACCATCGTGCCGGCTTTTCCTGCGCCGATGATGAGCGTGCGTTTCGTTTCGTACTTCACTTTATGTATGAGGGAATCCCGCATCACCCGCCAGGTGAGACGGGAACCGCCGATCAGGATCATATGGAGCATCCATGTGATGGCGAGCGCGCGGAGGAGGATGTCCCCGACGGCGAAATGCTGGACCGCTGCGACGACCAGGATGGACAGCGTGACGGTTTTCAGGATGAGCGTGAGCTCGTTGATCGACGCGTATTCCCATACTTTCCGATACAGGCCGTAATACGTCGCGAACGCGTGGTGAGCGACGAAAATCGCCGCCGCGCTCACGAGCAGGATGGTGCTGTCGAGCGGATTCGTCCACGGATGGAGGAGAAAGAAGCCGATGAAGAGGGAAAAGAACACAATGAAGGAGTCCACTCCAATCAGTAAGGACAAGCGATTTCTTAAGGACAATGGCTTCAGCCTTCTTTCACTCAAAGTAATAAGTACTCTTACTATCTCAAAAAAACATCAATTTGTAATCCAATTCTAGCAGACACATCGGCTTATTTCATTGGCGGATTTTGTCGAATGCTTTCAAAAAATTGTTACTTAAGTACCTGCCACCATTTTCCCGGGCGAATTTCTTCGGGTTCGAGCTGGATCATGTCCTCATTCCGCAAAATCCGTTCGTTGTTTTCCAGCAGGATGTCGACGATTTCGTGCTTTTTGCGCTTTTCCAGGAAGTCGAGCCCCTCATTGAACAGCGATGGCCGCGTCTTCAAATTATGTACGTCCGAGCCGTATGTATGGATGAGGTTCGCTTCGATAAGCTGCAGCGAAGTTTTCTGGATCGCTTTCCCGAAATGGCCGGACAGACTGCCGGCGGTGACCTGCGCAAGAGCGCCGTTCATGATGAGCCGGTACAGACGGTTCGGCTTTTCCGCAATCGCCTTGTTGCGTTCAGGATGGGCGATGATCGGGATGAGGTTCATGGCGAGCAATTGCTGGACGACCGGGATGGTATACGCCGGCACCGAGTTCGATGGCAGTTCAAGCAGCACGTACTTCGAACCGGCGAGTGTCAGCGCTTCCCCTTCCGTGATCCGCTCGGTGAGGACATCGTTCAGCCGTATTTCCTGACCGGCATGGAGACGGACAGGGATTTCTTCCCGCGCCAGTTCCGCCGCAAGTTCCTTCAGCTGTTCCCGGACGGCGGCCGCATGCGCGTGAAAGTTCGGATGGAACGCGTGTGACGTCGCGATGATGTCCGTGATCTGCTCGCCCGCCGCCCGCTGGATGATCGCGACCGCTTCGGTTTTCGTGTTCGGGCCATCGTCCAGGCCGTACAGGATGTGGCTGTGCATATCAAGCATGTGACAGGTCCTCCTAAAAAAGCAGAGCGGAAAGGGGGACCCTTCTCACTCTGCGGTTCCGTAGTATTGGTAGTAATAATGGTCTTTTTCAAGTTTGAAGTTGTTGAGTACGGTGCCGAGGATCCGGCCATTCGCGCTTTCGACCGCTTCTTTCGCTTTCACCGCATTGTCTTTTTCGGTCGAACCCGAGTTGACGACGAGCACCGTCCCTTCGCTTTTGCTAGCGAGGATCTGGGCGTCGGTCACCGACAGGACGGGCGGCGCATCGAAGATGACCAGATCGAACTGCTGGCGGAAATCGCGGAGCGCCATGTCCATCGTCTTCGAAGCGAGCAATTCGGCCGGGTTCGGCGGAATCGGACCGCATGTGATGAGTGATAGGTTTTCAATGGCCGTCGGGCGGATGACTTCCTCCATTTGCGCCTGGCGCGTCAATAAGTTCGACAGGCCGACGGTGTTGGCGACATGGAACGTGTAGTGCGTCGTCGGTTTCCGCATGTCGGCATCGATCAGCAGGACGCGTTTACCCGTCTGGGCGAACACGACGGCCAGGTTCGCGGACGTTGTCGACTTCCCTTCCCCCGGTGCGGCGGATGTCACGAGCAGCGAGCCGAGCTCCTGATCCGGCAATGAGAACGAGATGTTTGTCCGGACGGTGCGGTACTGTTCCGATACGAACGATTTCGGGTTCGAGTTAGCGATGAGTTTCCGGGCGACTTGCTGCAGCCCTTTTTTCGCTTTCGAATTTGCTTTTGTCTTCACCATGGTGCGTTAGCCTCTCCTTCTCCGGGTCGGTGCGTCGACGGTGATCATTTCCTTATCCGGGATCGGCGAAATGAGGCCGAGCACCGGCAAGTCGAGCACTTCTTCAATGTCCTGTTCGTTCTTCAGCGAGGTGTCGAGGTATTCCAGCAGGAACGCGATGCCGACCCCGCTCATGAGACCGACGACACCGGCGATCACCATGTTGAGGAGCGGGTCCGGTTTGACCGGCGCCATGTCCGCGGTGAATGCGGCTGGCGTCAGGATCGTCACGTTGTTGACGTTCATGATGTCCCGGATTTCTTCATCGAATACTTCGGCTGTCGTGTTAGCGATATCGACGGCGAGCGACGGGCTCGCATCTTCCACTGTCAAATTGATGACTTGGGAATTTTCCGCAGTCGCGACGTTGATTTGACTGCTCAGCTGCGTAGCGGTGACGTCAAGCTCAAGTTCGTCGATGACCTGGTTCAGGATCGCCGGACTCTTGATGATGACGCTGTATGTATTGATGAGCTGCAGGTCGGTTTGGATGTCCTGATTCGTGACGGTTGCCGCTTCCGTCGTCTCCTGATTTACGAGAATCTGCGTCGACGCCTGGTAGATCGGCGTCAGCAGCAAAAAGGATACAACGCCGGCGATGGTGATTGCGAGTACCGTCGTCAGCAGGATAAGTCCGAGGCGTTTCTTCAATGTCTGCATCAATTCTTGCAGGCTGATGGTTTCTTCCATGGGGTTGCGTATCTCCTTTAACGGTTCATTTACATAAGCTTACAATAGTATAGCACGCATTACCGTCATTATCGGGGGTTTTTTAAAAAAACGTATAGGAACATAGACGGAATTATGCTATCTTTAGCAGTAATCAAACAAGTTACTGAAGGGAGTTTAGCATGAAATTGCGGGTTGTGGGAACAGGACTGACAGTCGTGTGCTGCTCGGCAGCGCTCGCTGTCAGTTATTTACTGTATCAGCAGAAAATCGAATTACCGACGCCGATGATCGAAGCGGAAGCGGAACAGCCGGCGCCGAAAGTGGTGGAACCGGCAGCGGAAGCGGAACCGGCGCTTGACGGGGAATCCTTGGAAGCGTTGACCGCCAATATGGATGTCCCTGCCCGGGAATTGTTCCTCCAACGGGCGTCGGCCGGAGAGAAAGTGAAGCTTCTCGTGACCGGATCGGATGTGATGATGGAAGGCGGGCCGGGTTACGCGGCGCGGCTGAAAGACGCGCTGGAGGAGGCATACGCCGGACTGATCGAAGTGAAGCTGGTTTCCTTCAGCGGAACGTCAAAGACTTTTACAGACCAGTTTGTGGATCTTTCTGCCGGGTATGACGTCGTACTGTTGGAGCCGTTCACGCTGGAGAATAACGGTGTGGTGACGATCGAGGAGGAGCATGCGGCGATTTCGGCGTTCATGGAAGAGGTCAAGACGGTGACGCCGGATGCGGAGCTGATCCTCCATCCGCCGCAGCCGCTGTTCGGCGCGAATTATTATTTGACGCAAGTGTCGGCGCTTGAGGAGTTCGCGGCGGCGCAAGACTATGGGTATATTGATCACTGGAGCGCCTGGCCGTCGACGGATGATGAGGCACTGAAAGAGTTTGTGACAGACAGCGGAATTCCGAATGGGACGGGCGCCGAAGTATGGGCGGATGAACTGGCCGGGTACTTTATCGCGGATTAATGGAGGAAACGGATGAAACGCAGTGAACGCAAGGCGTCAAAAAGGAAGAAATGGCCATGGTTCGTCGGCATTCTGGCTGTACTGGCCATCGGCGCCGGAGCTTATATATGGTCGGTGTACAGCAGTTTTTCGAATACGATCGAGGATATCCACTCCCCGATCGACCGGGAAGTATCGGACATGCGCATGGAGGAAGTGGAGCTGAAAGACAAGGATCCGTTCTCTGTGCTGCTGCTCGGCGTGGATGAGCGGGAGAATGATTCGGGCCGGTCGGACACGATGATCGTCGCGACGGTGAATCCGGAAGACGGGTCGATGAAGATGGTGTCGATTCCCCGGGATACGTACACGGAGATCGTCGGTTACGGGATGAAGGATAAAATCAACCACGCGTATGCGTTCGGCGGCATCGAGATGTCGATGGAGACAGTGGAGAATCTGCTCGATATCCCGATCGATTACGTGGTGGAAGTGAACATGGAAGGGTTTAAGGAGATCGTCGACGCGGTCGGCGGCGTGACGGTGAGCAATTCGGTCGCCTTCGATGAATTCCCTGAAGGGGAAGTTCACTTGAGCGGCAGCGAAGCGCTGGGGTATGTGCGGATGCGGAAGGAAGATCCGCGCGGCGATTTCGGACGACAGGACCGGCAGAAGCAGGTCATCCAAGGCGTCATGAGAGAAGGCGCGTCGGTCAGCAGCCTGATGAATTACCGGGGGATCTTCAATGCACTCGGCGACAATGTGAAGACGAACATGTCGTTCGATGAGATGATGGAAGTCCAGAAGAATTACCGGAACGCGGTCGAGACGATCGATCAGCTGTCGTTCGATCAGGGCATCGGCGAGACAATCAATGGTGTTTGGTATTATATGATGAACGAGCGGGAACTGAAGGAAGTACAGGATGTGCTAAAGGGGCATTTGGAGTTGGAGTAAGGAGTTAGCGTTAAGATAAAATCACTGCAGACGGACACTCTTACATTCTGTATAAGCTATTAGAAAAAGAAATGAGCTTCTCTGGTATATCTGGAGAGGCTCATTTCTTTGTGGCGTTGGCGGGTTGATAGTGTATAGTAGAAAACTGGTGTTGCTGATCCCCTAGCTGATGATGAGCCGAAGCTCCTCAAATTGATGAATGTTTTCCTCGTTACATATTGATAATTTCTTCAGCGCAAATCGCTCTTATTCTGTTTGTTTTTCACACATCACCATCCACTCGTCTTGTGTAAAATGCTGGATCTTCCCACCGTCAGCTGTAATGCCGAAGTAGGTGGCGGTACGTTCATTCGTGAACAGCAGATGATGCGTCACCCGTCCGATTTGCTCTTCATTCTCTGCAGTGCGCGCCACCCATCCTTCGTAATCGTAAGTTTGGCGCCGATCTGCCGAATCTTTCTCTACCAGCCGATTGCCAAGCAGATGGTGCCGCCATTCAGCTTTTGACAGGCAGCGGACGTAGCTATCATCGCGCAATTTCTCGATTTCATTGATGAATGCAGCAAGTTCAGGGTCTTCGGGGGCAATACTGTCGATCAGTACAAACTTCCCTCCGGGTTTCAGGACACGGGCAACTTCGCTGATGAATTTCCCGGGATTCGGGAAATGATGGGAGGCGATTCTGCATGTGACTGCATCGAACGTATTGGCCAGAAAAGGGAGTTCTTCGGCATCCGCGACCGCGAAAAGGATATTATCAAAAATCCCGCTCAAGTATAAGGCGGTATTGCTCAGCATTTGTTCAGTCAAATCCGTAGCAACCGCTGTCTTCACGAATGGGGCAAGCATTCTGGCGACATGCCCCCCACCGGTGGCAATATCGAGTATCGTCCAAGACTTCTCCGGCTGCAGCCACTCTACAAGCAGCGGCAAATCGTCGCCCATGGCGTGGTTCGAACTTTTCACGTAAGCATCCGCATTTTTACCGAAAACTTTTTTCACTTTGTCTTTTGCACTGAGTTCCATCTTGTTGTCCCTCCCTGTTATCTCCTGCTTTTCCACTTTATCGTGAGCCTATAAAGTTGGGTGTTCGTTTGGGGACAGATGCGATACTTTTCGCAATGTAGGAAAGTAATGGCACAATCATGTGGTAACTTTAAGCGTATCAGTAAATCTGCAGTAATAGGATTTCCTCTCTAAACATCAGTTTGTTCCTTCTGCTTGCTTCCCGTGTTCCAATATAACAACCACTATCTCAGGGCGATTATTAATGCGCAGCGGAAAACTGCTGTTACCCAGTCCACGGCTAATGACGAGAAGAGTGTTGCCAAATTCGTGGACCCCCTCTGTTAATTCTGGAAAGAATCCTTGGCCAGGGGCAAATATTCCTCCGATTTTCGGAATTCTAATTTGGCCACCGTGCGCATGGCCGGAAAATACAATATCTGCTTCTGTTTCTGCGTAAACAACAACAAGTTCAGGCCGATGTGCGAGGAGCAGCGTGAATTTTTCTGTGAATTGGATATCAGCAAGCGCTTTCTTAACATACTTCTTTACTAATGTGGATCTCTCCACAAGAGGGTCATGGATTCCAGCGATATAAATTTTTTCCCCTTCCCGTTTCCATTCCACCATCTCATTCTCCAGCACAATGACGCCAGAAGCCTTGATTGCAGAAATAGTCTTTTCTGCACGCCCCTTCAAAAACTCCTGGTTGCCAGTCACGAAGTAAACTGGAGCAATTTCTAAGAGGCTCTCTGTCAAACTTATCATTACATTCAAGTCATAACGTGAGCTGTCAACGATGTCGCCAGTAATTAAAATGACATCTGGATCGATAAATTTTGTTTTATTTAGAAGAGCCGAATGATTTTTGCCGAACACGGTATTATGCAAGTCGGAAATTTGAACGACGCGTGCTCCATCGAACGTTTTAGGAATATCAGGGGAGCTAATACTATAACTACTGACTTCCAGCCATTTATTATTCATCCAAATAAAGAGGGTAATCGCAGAGAGCAGTATCCCTGAAACTAATAACCATTTCTTCAACATTACTACCCCCTTATTCTTAGCCTGTAAGCCCGCCATCTTTTCCAGTCTACGGCTTCAATTTGATTAGCGAAGAAGTTTGATAGGTAGCTCAAAAGGCAAAGACTATGGAAAGCTTTGGAGAAGTAAACACCATTAATTAAAAAGTTGCTCAAGGAGTTCTGGTATAATAGGGATTAAAGTTAGTTTTCCGTGGTAAAAAATAATTCAATGGGCAGGTCTCTACTATATTTGTAACTTAGATTGTTCTATTTCCGGTTTTTCTAAGATTGGCCATCAGTAAGTCTTTCCAATCGTGGATTGCTGGTAAAAAGTCTTTCCAATCCTCTATATCTAATTTTTCCTTTCCATACATTATAAATTTGAAGTCAGCCAGCCATCTTATAACAGTGTCAAGTTTATTTGGATTTCTTTTAATATTTGCCAGCAGCCAACCTACATCTTTTTTTAAATTCCTTTGACGCATGTAAATTGTCGGTTCCCGATTCGACTCAACTTCCATGGAATTTGCAAACAAGTTATAAAGCCACATAGGATAATTTAAGCCAGCGGAGATTGTTAAAGGAAGAGACCCCCAGAATCGGCCATTAATCTCCATGATGAACCATTCCTCGGTAGTCGGGTCGCCTTTAAACTCGACCATCGCTACACCAGTCCACGCAGTCATTTCCATCAATTTTTCTGTATACTCCCTTAATTTATGGTCGACAGGGACAGTCATACGGTAACTTCCCCCACCCCCATTCACCGGTTCATGAAGTCGAACTTGCTGAACAATCGATAAAATTTTTCCTTCTTTCACTAAAACGTGCACTCCTGTGCCTATTCCTTTGCATGGCTTTTGGACAAGAATCGGAAGCTTATCTATAACGTTTTTACAAAACTCCGTCATTTCTTCATATGTTTCAACTTTTACAACTTTGAAAGTTTGAATTTTATCATTTATGTATTGAGCATTGGTGATCGGCTTAAGGTACACAGGGAAATTACTGAATGTTTTATAGTATGCCAAATCATTTTCGGTCTGAATTATGTTGGTTTCTGGAAACGGAATATCCATCTCCCTGCACATTTCAAGCAATAGCCCTTTATTTTGTGCTGCCATCATACTCTCGTTGTCAGAAAGAGCGATTTTAACATGCCGCTCTATTTTATTCCTGAATTCAGTACAAATTCTGCAAGCCACGTCATCAACGGGAATAAGAAGGTCATACTCTTCAAATTGTAAAATTTCAAGGAGCCGGTTGCAAAATGCGCCAGCACTCTCTTCGGGACTTCCAATGTCGAATACTTCTTTTATGCAATTACTGCTTTCAGCACTCGAAGGCTTAGTCGTCCGTACTGCACTGACAATAATTCCTCCTCTTCTAAGGGATCTGCAAATCGCCAATCCCGCCCGTTCATTGATCCCAAGTAGTAGGACCTGCTTCATCCAATCACCATCCTGAATCATGTTATTTTACACCTGCACCGTAACAACGAGTCTCCAATTTCAGACTGTCCCCATTCAAAGCCTCCACATAGACCTCCATATAGTCTTTGATGACAGATTCCATTCTGTACGGTTTTATATTGGTTAAAGCGTTCTCTCCCATCACCGCTCTGGTTTCTGTGTTTTTAATCAGTTCGGCAAAAGCACTAATCAACAACTCCCCTTGCTTATGAGGAACTATGTATCCATCTTCTCCATGTGTTATCAAATCTCGCAGTCCTCTTACGTCACTGACTATGCAAGGAAGTTTCGCCATTTTCGCTTCCATAACACTTTTAGGAAGACCTTCTCTGAATGACAATAGACTCATAATATCTGTGATTTGAAGTAACTTCTGAACATCATTCCGGTATCCTAACAATTTTACGTCCTCCAATGAACCCTTTTTAATGAAACTTTCCAGTTTCCCCCTCTCACTTCCTTCTCCGATTATTAAAAGATAAGCCTCTGGACACGTTTGCTTGATGCTTTTCCAATTTTCAAGTAAGTAATGATGATTTTTGTTTTTGTTTAACTCAGCAACATAAGAAATCACTATATGCTTTTTTTCAATACCAAGGGAATGTCTAAGCGTTTTCTTTTCTTCATTATTAAGATTAGTTTGAGGTATATCTACGCCGATACCCTGAATAAAGTGGATACTTCCTTTACGATAACCCATTTTTTGTGCCCGCTTGTAATCTTCTTCGTTGATTGTAATCAAATAATCAGTCCACTTAGAGGCCAATCTCTCAACAGGATAATACAATAACCAGTTTTTAAAAGGCGCTCCTCTATAGAAATGAAATCCATGGGCTGTATAGATGACTTTACCATTTGTTGTTCCTCGGAATGCCAATCTGGTCAATAATGATGCTATTGGTGTGTGGACATGGATCAAATCAAATCCGACTTTTTTAAATAACTTTGTAAGTTCCAAAAAGGCTCTTATATTACATAAGTCAAGAGGCTCCCTGCTCACTGGGATATCGAAACAGGTATACCCCAGTTTGACCAGTTTACTGGATGCTTTATTCTCTTTTGCTCCTGCCGCCCAAACTTCATAGCCGTTATCTTTCAATCGCTTCATGTAGGGTAAATGAAAATTAAGTAAGTGCTGGTAAACAGTGGCTACAAATATAATTCTTTTTGTAGCCATCAGGGGAAGCTCCGATTTCGGAATTTCTTCCTTCGCACGAGGGAGTAAGAGACTTCTCATGAAACTGATCCTCCGTTTCAACCTGTCGATACTGAATCCTGCTGCATTAAGTTGGATAAAAGAGCTTTTTCAATACGGGTTTACACTGACCGTCTTCTTGATTTTTATAAAGTATTTTAAATGACTTACATAATCCCAATGAAACGTTTTGCGATATTCTGATAACTGTGATTGTTAATCTCATCTGATTTCCCCCTAAAAAAATCGCTCCGGTTTCAAGAAAAGAGGTATACTGTTCATACAAGTATAATTTCAACTTTCTAAAATCGCGTGAATCATTTGCCGCTTCATAACAGAATCCTAAATCATACTCACGCAACATACTTCCAATTTCACTGTCATTTACCTTGCCGTTCACAACCGCAACAATTGGTTTACGGAACATCATATATTCAAGAAACTTTCCGGGTAACACACCTGTATGGCGCTCTTCATTCCATGTTGCAACAACCAGCAGTTCCGACTCGGCTTGCAGTCTGAGTGCTTGCAGTCTGAGTGCTTCCTTTCTCGGCACCATTCCTTTCGATTCAACAAGATCCGCAAGTCCGGCTTTTGCAGCCTGATACCGGACATCTTCAGATTCACTACCCGCATATCGAAAAGCAATCTTTCCTTCGTCAACTTTCCCTTCATCTATTAATTGGCGAAGAGCCATGAAAATGGGTGTTAGATCGCGTTTTCCCCGATAAGTAACGCCGGTATATGCCATCGGGAACTTCTTTCGGTCTGTCGTTCCGCTTAAAAACTCCAAGTCTTCTTGATCGAATCCGTTCGTAATTACTTGCCCGTTTATATCTAAACCATTCCAAATTTTATCTAAGTAGCCTTCTGAAACAGCCGTCACGACATCTGCTCTTGAGCAGATCCATTTTTCCATTTCTTTGTTAATCCAATACTCTAAATGGCCATTCGTCGGCTGAGCTATTGGATCTCTGAAATCTGCAATCCAACGGATTACGGGGCTAATTTTCTTAAAAGATGCAGCTGTCAAATGACTGGCAATTGGCCCTGCTGTGGAAAGTATTGCGGTATATCCATCAAGTTTTTGCCGGTTTATTTTTTCCTAGCCTGTAAGCAGAAATCGGCATCTTGAATGAGCGATGCTGAAAAAGTAATGAAATGAATCAGTTTTTTCTTGAATGAGGGCCGATAAGTTTGTGCGGAATCCTCAACTTTCGGCGAGCTGGAAGAAGAATTACTGCTTATACGTGACGCAAACCGACCAAGAAATGAGGCAAGCCTTTTATAGTTTCTTGAGTGGTCAATAATAATTTTTCTGATAAGGGCTGTATCAGGAATTATAATTTCATCTCCTTTTATTGTTTCCGGCATAAATAAAAGTTTATTATCTCTGCTGCAAATGACTGTTACATCCATCCCCTCTTTCGCGAGATACTTCGATAGTTTACTGGCTCTGACAGCCCCCATAATGTTTGCGGGCGCGTAATAGTAGGAAATTATTAAAACTTTCTTCACATGGTGATCCTCTCTCTGATAATTTTTATTTTCTAAGCGGACAAAAAGCTCCATGATAAACGAAGATAAAGTGAAAAATGATCTAATATATAGATTTCTTACCTTATTAACCTCATCTCATCTTGTCTTAATTGTCCTTAAAAATCTCCACAGACTACCGAATACGTTTTTGCTGATGGAGTGTACCGGATTAGTTCGTATCATAGAAACCGCTCCTGGTAAACTAACTACGGATTGTGAATGATGTTCAAGAAAATTTTCGATTTTTTTAAAATTGTATTCGTTAAGAATATTAGGATGAAGACAAAATGTATAAAAACCGAAAGGCATCTTTCTCGGCATTGCAAACAACTGCGGGATGAATTGTATATTATTCATGCTATAAGGATGGAGTGCATAACCGTCTGTAACTATTTGAATTCCCACATCCTTCAGTGCCTTTAAGGTATTCAAATCGTATGAATGCGAAGGAGCCATAAAAGCGCTATAAGCAATCTGTCGCTCCTCAAATATCTTCGTCGCCTTCTGCAACTTCTCTAACTGCCGGTCGTAACTCAACCCCGCAAATTCGCTTCTCGGATTCAGTCCAAGCATTCCGGAATCTTCCGTTTCATATACATGCTGAAAACCATGGATAGCAATGTCCCATCCCGCCTGTCTCCGTTCGCGTATCTCTTGCCAAAACTCTTGATTTTCCCTTTTAGGATATGCCAAGAGTTCTGAATCACGGTTTTCAGGGATCACTCCGATAATCGGTTGAATTTCGTACTTATTGAAAATCTCTTTTATTCGCTCATAATTCTCCCAATGCATATTCGGCGCAATATCATCAAGCCTAAACAGACACTTAAACGCCATCATGTTCCCTCCGCCACTATTTTTTTATTGCCATTGAAACCCTGGAGCTGGAACTGTAATAGCTTAAATACCATTCAATGAAATTCTTTATTCCTATCCGTATATCTGTATTGGGCCTGAAACCGGTAGTTACATAAAGGTCTTCAACATCTGCTATAGTCTCTGGTACATCGCCTGGTTGAAGAGGGAGAAAATTTTTTAAGGCTTTTTTTCCAAGTACTGTTTCAATTTCTTCAATGAAATCCAATAGCCGGACAGGACTGTTATTCCCGATATTGAAAATACGATAGGGTGCAAAGCTACTGCCAGGGTCAGGCTGCATTCCATTCCAATCGAAATTCGGTACAGCAGGCTGCAAAAGGAGTCTTGTGATGGATTCGACAATATCATCAATGTACGTAAAATCCCTCAACATTTCTCCATTGTTATAGACGTCTATCGGTAGCCCATTCAAAATCCGCTCTGTAAACTTGAATAATGCCATATCCGGTCTGCCCCAAGGTCCATAGACAGTAAAGAACCGTAATCCCGTCACAGGCAATCCATAGAGACTGCTATAAGAGTGCGCCATCAGTTCATTCGCCTTTTTAGTCGCTGCATATAAACTGATAGGGTGGTCGACGTTGTCTCGCACTGAAAAAGGCAAATGTTCGTTTGCTCCATAAACGGAGCTTGATGAAGCAAAGATCAAATGTTTAACATCTTGTCGACGGCAAGCTTCAAGTACATGACTAAATCATACTAAATTTGATTGAATATAAGCCTCGGGATTTTCAATGCTGTAACGCACGCCAGCCTGAGCTGCAAGATTAATGACCACTTCTGTCTGATGATTTTTGATAATGCGGTCTATCGCTTCCCTTTCAGTTAAGTCAGTCTTTTTGAACTGAAAGTTTTGATGCTCTTCCAATATCTCGAGACGAGCTTTTTTTAGTGCCGGATCATAGTAATCATTCAAATTATCAATTCCGATAACATTATGCTTATCACTGAGGAGCCGCTTCGATAAATGGAAGCCGATGAATCCGGCTGCCCCTGTAACTACTATTTTCATGTTCCCCCTCCTATCTCGCTCCGTTTCCAGTCAGCACAATCATGACTGTCAATGCAAGGATTCTTAAATCAAGCCATGGGCCTCTATGCCGAATATAGTACAGATCGAATTCCAGTTTTTCTTTCGGGCTGAGATCATAACCTCCATTGATTTGCGCCCACCCTGTCAATCCCGGTTTCACCGTCAATCTGTCAGTGAATTGAGGGATATCCCGTTCGAACGTAAAACAGAACTCCGGCCGTTCAGGGCGAGGCCCGATGATCGACATATCTCCTTTCAAAACATTTAAGAGCTGCGGAAGCTCATCAATTCTAGTCTTTCTTATAAATTTTCCTACCCGTGTAACACGATAGTCCTGCTGTTCAGCCCAGCATGCACCATTTTTTTCAGCGTCCGCTCTCATCGATCGAAGTTTATAAATCGTAAATGGCTTTCCATTCAGCCCAACTCTTGTCTGGCAATAAAAGGCACCTCCGCGACTTTCCAGCACAACGAATATTCCCAGGAGTATAATTAACGCAAGGGTGATGGGTGAAGTCAAAATGATAACTCCCACTTCAATTGAGTGCTTTATCCACTCATAGAAGGAGCGTCTTCTCCAGTGCCCGGCAAGTGATTCCCCTCGCATGACATTCTCCCCCAAAAATTCCATGCTTCGAATCTTCACGCTTTTGCCTCCCTTACTTGGCTCACTGACTCTTCAGAATCCGCGGTTTTCTCTAGATAAAGCAGTTGCCGGCTGGATTTATTTAATTCCCAGCGCCAGGCGTCCCTGCACATTTCTGAAAGACCTTTTTCTGCTTTCCATCCTAAAAGCTGTTCTGCCTTAGTCGGGTCGGCGAAACTGGCTGCGACATCGCCTGGACGTCTGTCCGTGACCCGATAAGGAATAGAGACTCCATTCGCAACTTCGAATTCCCGGAGTATATTTAGAACGGAATACCCAACTCCTGTTCCGAGATTAAAAATATGCTGTCCGGTATTCGTTTGAAGAAATCGGAGAGCTTTTGAATGTCCTGCTGCCAGATCCATCACATGAATAAAATCCCTCACACCTGTTCCATCGACAGTCTCATAGTCTCCACCGAAAACATTCAATTCATTCCGGACTCCACTTGCCACTTGTGCGATATAAGGCATTAAGTTATTCGGGACGCCCTCTGGATTTTCACCGATTAAAGCTGATTCATGGGCACCAACAGGATTGAAGTACCGAAGGATGGCAATCCGCCAAGCCGGATCTGAGTCTGCTAAATCTTTAAGAATTTCCTCAATCATCCGCTTTGTCCGTCCATACGGATTTTGTTCTGCAGTGGGTGATTCTTCCGGAATCGGCGGTTGGGTAATATCCCCGTATACTGTCGCCGAACTGCTGAAAACAAGTGTCTTTACCTCTTTTTCTTTCATTACCTTCAACAGATTAATAGCAGCAGTGACATTGCAATCGTAATATTTTAGAGGATTTTGGACCGATTCACCGACAGACTTTAGACCTGCGAAATGAAGGACACCATCAATTTGATAGTGGCGGAATAGATACCTCAATTGGTTGGGTATCAAGAGATCGCACTTCTTGTATTTGATATCCCGTCCTACAAGATTCCTGATTTTCCCTAATCGCTCGTCATTTCCCTCAAACCGATCCGTTAGAACACATTCAATCCCTCTACTTTCCAATTCAACGGCTGTATGACTGCCAATGTACCCTAATCCGCCAGTAACAAGTACTTTCATTGCATACACCTCACTCGCTGATTTGGTATTCATCAAAACCGCGGTTTGCTCTCTTGGATAGCTTGGTGCCTCTTTATTTTTCTAGTGCTTAATTCCATTTCCACCATCACATCTTGATAAAATAAATCCATTGCTTCCCAAATAGCTTCATTTCTGAATTGTTCTTCTGCCCAACTTTCTCCTTCATCAGACAGTCGCTTTCTGAGGTCCTTATCATTCAATAATTGTTCGATTTTATTTTCTGCTTCCCTTAAATCTCCATCTTTGACGAGGAATCCTGTCTTGCCCTGGATAATTGTATCTCTTGTTCCGGTCACGTCCATTGCAACGGGCGGTATTCCCGAAAGAGTTGCCTCAATCAAAACGTTGCTAAAACCTTCACGTTTGGAGAGGAGAACAAAGATATCCATCAATTTAAAGAAAGGTACAGGATCTGTTTGGTGACCCGCATGAATGATAGCAGGATGTTCTGCAATAATTTGTCTCGTACTGTCCGCTATCGGATCACCGCTTTCATAATCTCCAACAAGGAGAAGCTTTAGCCGAATGTTTTTTTCATAAAGCCTCAAGAAAACGGATACGAGATCTTCAACTCCTTTATCCTTAGTCATTCTACCGACGAATCCGATTACTTGGTGGTTATTCGTGAGCCCGTACAGTTGCCGTTTGTCGGAAGTCTTCTGATCAAGTTCTTCTGTAGATTGAAACCTGGAAATTTCAAATCCATTGCTACTTCCTTTTCCTAGTATCGATATTTTGTCACGGTTGCAAATTCCGAGTTTTATCACTTCCTCTTTGATGCTTTCAGATACCGCAATTACATGCGTAGCAGCTCCGGCAGCCAATCGTTCTGCATTTAAGAGAATTTTCCGTTTCATTCCATCCGTTGTTTCCAGACGGAGTCCTCTGATCGTATAGACTCGAATAGGTACTCTACATGCTGCCGCAGCGAGCATGACTGTCAACCCTGCCTTAGGTGTACCCGCATTAACGATTTGAGGTCGTTCTCTTTTCAAAATCTGCACACATGTAACAAATGACTGGATATCCCTCATTATTGAAATCTCTCTTTCCATGTGAAGCGGTAGAATTTTTGTCTGTTCTCTCTCGCCGAATTGGGCTGCAAGTTGTCCAGGTGAGCAAATCACCCGGGTCTCATATCCCTTCCCCTTCAAATACCGAAGCTGTCCCTCCATTAGAATTAAGCTTTGCGGTACTGTCACTGCATGGATGATTTTCGCTTTCATTTTCTCGCCCCCTTGCATTTTGTCCTCTTAAAGTCGCCAGAGCTCAATGTTTTCAGGCTTCTCAAGACGGGCAAGCATACATTTAATGTCTAGGACAATCCCTTTACCGTCGTCTAACAGACGGTTGAATTCTTTCCAGCCTGCATTGCGGTATGCTTGATGTGGAACTGCAAGTATTACCGCTGCCGCCGGAAGGAGATCTTCGTATGGAGTGAGGCGAAGTCCGTATTGAGATTCAGCATCTTCCGTCTTAGAAATTGCATCCGATACTTGAACGTCTACTCCATACTCTTGAAGTTCCCTGATTACATCCACCACTTTTGAATTCCGCAGATCTGGCACATCTTCTTTGAAGGTTAATCCTAGGACTGTGACCCGTGTGCCTTGCACAGGCATGTTCTGCTGTATCATTTTTTTGACGAGCGATCTTGCAATGTAACGCCCGACTCCATCGTTTATCCGCCTTCCTGCAAGTATGACTTCCGGATGGTGTCCTACCGCCTGCGCTTTGTGAGTCAAGTAGTACGGATCTACACCTATACAGTGCCCACCTACCAGTCCGGGTGAAAACTTCAGAAAGTTCCATTTAGTTCCGGCTGCCTCTAATACATCTCCTGTATCAATTTCAAGCTTGTTGCAGATGAGAGCCAATTCATTCATGAGAGCGATATTAACATCCCGTTGTGTGTTCTCAATCACTTTCGCAGCTTCCGCCACTCGAATCGACTTTGCTTTATAGATTCCGGCTTCGATAACCGTCCCGTAAACATCGGCTATGAAGTTACAGATTGCTTCGTTCTGACCGGAAACTACCTTTCGTATTTTTGAGAAAGTATGAGTCCGGTCACCCGGGTTAATTCTCTCGGGTGAGTAACCAACAAAAAACTCGTTACCAGCTTCCAGCCCTGAAAACCTTTCAAGGATGGGGATACACTGTTCTTCAGTAGCTCCAGGGTAAACAGTGGATTCGTATACAATTACTGATCCTTTCTTCATATGGCTCCCAATAATCTCACTTGCTTTAATCAACATAGAAAGATCCGGTTGGTTATTCAGATCGATTGGAGTTGGTACAGCTACTATAATGAATCCCGCCTCAGATAAATCTGCAGGGACGGTAGTAAATCGGATTCGGGAATTCACTAAATCTTGCTCCATCACTTCATTCGTATAATCAATACCGGCTTTTAGTGAATCAATCCGTTTCTTGTTCAAGTCAAACCCTATTACATCAAATCGTTTAGCGAATGCAGTAGCGACTGGCAAACCAACATAGCCGAGTCCAACGACAGCCACTTTCAGCTTATCCAGTATCATGCCAATTTCTCCCCTTTTTCTTGAATCCGACTATGCCGCCGGATACTGAGAAACTGCTTAGAGTTTGTCAGGACGAAGACAATAAGGAATAAAGGAACAATCTTATTCCGATGCCTCATGGCCGTCCCCGCATTCTGTGTCCCGTAGGCATAAATCAGCACAGTTAGACTGACAAATAAAAACAGGAACAGTTTATTCCGCACAGGCATATCGCTATTCCAGAGCCCCCAAATAATTCCGATAATCAGAAACAGATATACGGAAGAGTCGGATGCGAAACTTGCCATATCTCCGAATCCTCTCCAATCGAACGGCATAGGAGAGAGCAAAAAATACAGCATTTTGATTGGTGCTACAGCCAAAGCAGCTACGCCATTCAGTCCATCTAAGTTTTCGAGATACATTGATCCTCCCCGCGCCGATATCTCAACTCCTGAAACTCCTCCTTCCTCAAGAGCTCGGAATTTCCCGAGGAACAAATCTCCGTTCTGGAGTACAATGAAAAAAATGAGCAACGTGAAAAGGCTGTATACAATTGCTGAGGAGCGCTGACTTTTGATAGGTTTTTCCACAAGTTGGTAAGCAAGGAGATAAGCAATCAGAAACCCGATCATTCCGGAATGGAAAACAGAAGCTGCCAGTGCCCAACCTGCCGCCTGTAAAAATGCACCAATATTACTCCCGGTGAACCAACAAATAAATTGGTAAAGTGAAATTGAAATAAAAAACACAATGATGGATTCCCTCAGTAAAATGCTCGACATGACGATTCCAGTCGGCATAAATGTAAAGATAAGTAACGCAATATATGTCAGTTTCAATTCAACATTCAGTCGCTGCATCGATTTCAACAGAAAGACTGCAGCAAATACCCAAAAAACGATATTAAGAAATTGGGCAAAGGGACGCTGATCTCCACCAAGAAAGTAAATGATTGAAAGGAACGGAACGTATGCCGTTATTCCTTCGGATATCGGAAGCGTTCCCTCTGCTATGGCAAGGGATGATTTGTGGAACATTTCAGTATCGGCTCCGCTAGAAAAGACAGTGATTGACGGAACATAAAGATCGATAAGAAGAGTTGTGATCCTTAATACAAAGCCTGTAAAAATCACTATCAGCCATGCTCGATCGAGTGACCTATATAGATAGAAAGAGACTGCTGTTATCCCTATCAGCAGCATGATGAGACCATATGCTTCCTGGTTCGGGATGAAGTCTATTATTAAGTAAGAAATGAGCAACTGTACCGTCAGAAAAATGAAAACAAGCAGCAAATTAAGCAACTCCTTCCAAATTAACCAACTCTGCCTTGCCGACGGAGTTTAGATTTGTAGAATGCCATATCACTCAAGCGCATTACTGATAATAGTGAGCCATAAATAACCGCACCCACTACTACTCCTCCTCCTAACGCCCATAGATCTGCACCGGCATAGTTTATCAATGAATGAGATCCTCTGGCAGCGAAAGCCATGGCGACCGCTGCGCAAAGTGCTTTTCCGACATCCAGCAGAAATGTGTAATCATGCAGTCTTCCAATTTTCTTAACCAGTGAGTTATAGAGAAAAACTGCGCTGAACAGAGCTGATATACTTGTCGCCAATGCCAACCCGTTAATGCCCATAAAGATTGAAAGGATGAGGTTGAGGCTAATATTGATACCGACTGTCCAACATGCGTTAACCATAGGTGTTTTAGAATCTTCTAAAGAATAAAAGACATTCACTAACACCTCCCGTAAACCTATTCCTAAGAGGCCGAACGCATAAAAGAAAAGCGCGCCGCTCGTCATCCAAACTTCCACTTCGCCAAATTCTCCTCTCCCGAATAGGAAGCGGACAATTTCTTCCGAAAACACGAGAATTCCCACTGTGGACGGAATGACAAGCAGGGAAACAACAGTTATCACTTTTCCTAAAATCTGTTTGAGCTGGTCGAGGTCTTTCGCTACGGCAAGTTTCGTGATCCTTGGGAACAGAACAGTTACAACCGCAGTAATGAAAAGCGCTTGGATAAAGTGAACAACTCTGTCAGAGTAGGTAATTGCCGAAATGCCCCCCTCCAGAATCCTTGAAGCAAGTGTCCGATCAACGAGCACATTGATTTGGTTTATTGAAACACCAAGGATGACTGGTACCGCAAGAGCCAATGTCTTCTTAATATGGGGATCACTTAGTGAAATTCTCCAGGTATGCTTGTATCCTATTCTAATTAAGACAGGGACAACAAAAAGGAATTGGGCAGCAAGTGCTACGACCGTTCCGAGAGCAAGTAAATACAGTCCATACATTGAACTCAGACCTATAAATAAGATGGTTAGAATATTCAATGGCCAGCCGCTCAATGCTGTCACGGTGTACTTCTCATGAACTTCGAGGTACCCCTTGAAAACGAACATTAGAGCAGTGAATAAGATTCCAATCGCTGAAATACGTGTGAACATAACAGCAATTTCCATTGTTCTGTCCTCAAATCCTGAAGCAAACAGCGTCACTACCGCCTCAGGAAACAATAAAAGCAGCGATATCAGAAACACTGATCCGATTAACACAATATTCATTAAATTCGCAGTGAATTTGCGGGCCGCTTCTTCTCCTTCTATCTTTAGCACTCTGGTATAAGTAGGTATGAAGCTTGCAGTAATTCCGGCAGCTACGAACGAGAAGAATACGTGTGGAATTGTCGTAGCTATCAAATAAGCATCTGAAATATCTGAAGCTCCATAGAAATAAGCAAGGAAAATGTCTCGTAAAAATCCGAGTACTTTTGTTAGGACAATAACCACCATGACTGTGAAAATCGCTTTTCCCATGCTATCGCCCTCGTTTATTTAAATATGTCGGTCTCACACCATTTCATTAATAATCAACCGGAATTTTCCATTTTCCTGGCTTGTAATTCGAGGAACTACATCAATGCTTACATCCATATCATCTCCAAAAAGGTAATCCAACTTTTCTTTCATTACGGCAACTGCAAGTGACTCTTTCCCTGAATCCGCCTCGATCAAGGCATGTACTTCTCCTGGTCTACGCTGGATGTACTGCATTTTCCTAACATGCGCGACAAGTCTTGGATTTGTGGTAGATAAATGAGTGAAACTATACCGCCGTCCGCTTTTTGATAAGACATACTCGTTAGTCCGTCCTTGAATTTGCTCTACAATCGGCAAGGCCGAGCCGCACGGACAAGTTTCATTTGGATTTCCCATGCGAACCGAATCTCCTATTTCATACCGGATCAATGGTGTCCCATATGTATAGAAGCTCGTTATAAGCATTGTTCCATCCGGTCCATCCTCTATTACTCCAGTATCTAAATGGTAATGAAGTCTTCCGTGGGTGCATTCTGTAATAAAAGGAGCACCTTCCGACGAACTGTACTGATTACGGACTGGACAATTGAATGCTCTTTCAATTTCATCCCTGTAGTGAGGGTATAGCGTTTCAGAAGTTGGAAAGACAGCAATCGGACGGAACGATAATTTAAATCCTGTCCGATTGATCCACCGGGCGACCTCATAGATGGCAGATGGAAGACCATCTATTGATGCAGGTTTATATGAATTCAGATTTGCTGCAAATAGCCTCGCTGTATCGCTGTGACAGAAGTACGTGGAGTAAAGGCGCTGTTTAGCTGCTGTATTGTCCCGCCAAAAAACATCTGCTTTCTGGTTAGGCGGTATGAATTTATTCGGACTGAATGATGCCCGTTTCATTTCTAGACTGATCACCCCATGTTGGAGTTTGAAATAATCTAGATGAGCATTCCGTTTTTGGAAATTTTCTTTCGTATTCAAGAATTTTAGAGGAACACCTGATGTCCCGCTTGTCATTGTTACAACCGCTTCACTTTCAGGAATAGTGTATAATTGTTCACAATTCTTTCGGACGAGATCTTTCGTGACGATTGGCAGCTTTTTCAGATCATTTACAGTTTGAATGGATGAAAGGTCGATGCCTTTGTACAGCTCTTTATAGAAATGGCTATGCTCCGCTGCATATCGCACGAGTTGTTGCAGTTCACGGTTCTGATGAGCTTCAAGTTTTTCTTTATTTGCGTAATCCCGCTTTTCCAGATTCTTCAAATGCTTAAAGTAAGTTGGGCCGCATCGATTCTTGTGTTTCCGGTATCCCTCTGCGTTGGTAAGCAGGTTCTGCACGAATATCGGTGAATTCTCGTAAATTCTCATCTGCACTTGCCGCATCTGTTCTACCTCCATTCTTTGCTGTTCCGCTTTACTTATACATAGGCGCGCCGGAAGTACTCTCTGCCCATCCGGTAATTATTAAGGATGCCTCCAAGCACGTTCCCTTTTGATGCAATCAACACATCTCTCGCACGCGAGACACTGTCCTTTTCAGAAACTCCCGCTCGCATGACCAAGATTGTCCCGTCACATTTATTAGCTAGAATTCGGGCATCAGTAACGGATAGGGCGGGAGGAGAATCGAAAAGAACTAAATCAAAATTCTTCTTGAATTCCCAAAGCAATTTATCCATTCTGGCCGATCCGATTAATTCTGCAGGATTAGCGGGAATCGGACCGCAAGGCAGGACAAATAAATTTGGTACCTGCGTCTCTTTTATCGCATCTTGGACAGTCGCAGATTCTACTAAAAGACTCGAAAAACCTATTCTGCCATTCAGCATGAATGTATAATGGACAGTCGGTCTACGCATATCGCCATCCACTAGGAGAACTTTCTTCCCTTCTTCTGCAAATGCGATGGCCATATTGCAAGCCGTAGTAGATTTCCCCTCCTCTTTCCAAGCAGAAGTGAACAGAACCGTTTTCAGTCCAATGTCTGTTTGTGCAAAGTTGATATTGGTCCGAATTGTCCGATATTGCTCTGCTGCAACAGAGCGTGGATCAGTATAGACTGTCAGTTTTCTCGCTGCCTGCTGAATCGATGGAGTTTTCTTTCTCATTGTCTACACTCTCCTTTCCTAATCTAATCTCGCCACGCTGTTTAGGAATTGGGCTAACTGCCCCAAGAACCACAAGACCAAGTTCTTCGATACTCTCTTCCTTGCGGACTGTTGTGTTCAACTGATCAAGTAGGATTGCTGCTCCTACACCGATAAGGAACCCTGCAATCGCTCCAATCGTCATGTTGAAAAGCGGATCTGGTTTGACCGGTTTTGGATCATTCGGTATTTTCGCTGGTGAAAGTATGCTCACGTTATTGACATTCATTAGCTTTTGAATTTCTCGCTGAAAAACTGTCGCGGTCGTGTTAGCAATAGCTGCAGCATCTTCCATTTGCTCAGCCTGCGCTGTAATCATGACAATTTGCGATCCTTCGATGCTCGTTACTGTAATCTGCTCTGTCAGCAGTTCTGCCGTAGTATCCATCCCGATTTCATCTATCACTTGTGATAAAATCGCTGGACTTTTAATGATGATATTGTAAGTCCCAATCAGTTGAATACTCGCATTGATTTCCTGAGCACTTAATGCCTGGCCATCTCCTGATCCTGGGTTGACGAGCAATTGAGTCTCCGCTTCATATGTCGGTGTCATAATTTTGTAGCTCACAAATCCCGCCACGAGAATCATTATTAGAACAAACGTGAGAATGAGAGGTAAACGCTTTTTTAATATTTCTAAAAAATGCTTTAAATTTACTGCATTATCCAATTCTTTCACCCCTAAAACTTGCTTTTTGCAACCCTGCTCTTGAATATATTTCAGTGATACGCCTCAAGTAATCGTCTTCGTCATTCAGCAATTGGAACCGCTGGGCTGTTTTTTCTGAAAGAAGTCGCCACTTGAGGTCATCCAATAAGAGAGAGGTCACTTCTTCAGACAATTTCTCGTCATTTTCTGACAGGTAACCATTTTCGCCATTAACTATGATCTCTTTCATTCCACCAACAGGTGTGCTGATAACTGGGACTCCGAGGGCCAATGCCTCCAGTGCGGCAATCGGTGTCCCCTCACTCCGGGAACACATAAGCATACATCGAGCTTGTTTAAGGGCCTTGTATGGAAGCTGGAGCAATCCTGTAAATACAACTTGATCCGCTACCCCTTCTTCCTTGAAGATTGTATCCATTTGTTCTTTCATATCTCCGTCCCCGATCACTCCGAAAGTGGCATCGGGGACTTTCTTGAGCACATCGGCCGCTACTCTAGCCACTCGTTCTGGATTTTTCACGTGGCAGATTCGCCCTAAGTAGACGAAATCAAAATTGTATTCGGCTTTGTCTTGTGTAATCATTTTTTCCAATCGCGGTTTGTACAGGATGTTTTGCAAATACGTACTCTTTTTGTAAACAGACTGACTGAACGCAAATTCTTCCATGATATCCCCTGACACGGTCACAATATGCTTCGTCCGGCTGCTGGCTATTAGGTAGACAACCGATTTCGCAGTCACTTTCCGCATTCTTTCGCTGCTTCCATGAAGGTGAGAGACGACTGGAAGCCGCCCAGCTGCCAATGCAGCAATTGCAGTGGCTCTAATGTCGTGTGCATGAATAAGATCAGGGCGGTAAGATCGGATCACCCGCTTCAATTCTGATGTCGTTACAGATTCGATTGGGAAGAAAGGAACCTCACGCTTCTGCATGGACTCTCGGATCGAACCTTCCGGTGAGCAGTATGCCATCTCGATTTTCCCTTGGAACATCATGCAAATGTCTGCTGCAACATTTTCTGCCCCTGATATTCTGTCGCTACTTAACAGGTGTAGTACTCTCACTTCTCCACATCCTTTCCCCTCTTAGAAATTATCGTATTGCATATAGGTTAAAAGTAAGTAAAAATTTTTTAAATATTTTATTTATTAAAAATAAATAGGCACTCCATCTTAGAATAGAGTGCCTTTGGGCGTCGAGTATATCGTGAAAATAGCTTTTGGAACTGGGTGACGGCTATTTTTGGTTTGGTTTTTGAACGCTGAAAAAGTGGGAATCCGGGCTTATTAACATCGATGCAATATAAATGTGTTTCATCCGACAATAGGCCGTGTTCATCCGACATTTAACGCTAGTTATCCGACATTAGAGCCAGTTCATCCGACATTAGAACGAACTCGCCCCACACAGATGAGGAATTATCACGATTTATTATCGTCTGTGCAATATAAATATTGTTTATCCAACATAAAACGTCATTCATCCGACATTAGAGCGCGCTCGCCCAACTAGAAAGAAGGATTATCCGGGTTTATTATCATCCATGCAATATAAATATGGTTCATCCGACATTAAACGCCGCTTATCCGACACTAAACACAGGCCATCCGACATTAAAGTGGTTTCATCAAATCACAAACTTATACCCAAATCCCCGCACCGTCTGGATATACGCCGGCTGGGTCGGGTTCGGTTCGACTTTCCGCCGCAGGTTGCTGATGTGGACTTTGACGGTCTGGACGTCGCCTTCGGACAGGCAGCCCCACACCCGGTCGTACAGCTGCTCGGCGGTCCAGACGCGGTTCGGGTTTTGCGCAAGCAGGAGGAGGAGCTGGAATTCCTTATGGAACAGGCGGACCGGTTCGCCGCCCCGCAGCAGTTCCCGCGCGTCGATGTTGAGTGTGTAGTCGCCGAACTGCAGCATGGACAGGGCATCCGCTTCGCCGGCGAGCCAACCTTTGCGGCGCAGGATCGCGCGGATCCGGGCTTCGAGTTCATTGAAGTCGAACGGCTTGGTGATGTAGTCGTCACCGCCGACTTCAAGGCCCTGGATTTTGTAGGCGAGCTCTTTCCGGTAGCTGACGAATAAAATCGGCAGCTTGGCGTGGAGGCGGATCTGCTCGCACACTTCAAGCCCGTTCATGCCCGGCATCTCGATATCGAGCAGCATGAGGTCCGGCTGCTCTTTGGCGAGCAGGTCCATCGCCTCGTAGCCGTCTTCGGCCAGTTTGACGTCATACCCTTTCTTCTCCAGAAACAGCTGCATCAGTTCGCGGATTCCCACTTCGTCTTCAACGATGAGCACTTTTACGTTCTTCATGCCTGTTCCTCCTCTGTTGCGCTTCCACTTTCGGCGTCGGGCGTCGGTGAAGTCACGCTTCCGGTTTCGATGGCACAGTGTCGGTGAAGTCACGTTCGGGCTGGCGGCAGGACGACGGCGGCGTCACGGTTCCATTTTCAGCGGCAGGGCGATGGTGAAGCGGCTTCCGTGTCCGGGTTCGCTTTCGGCTTTGATGTCCCCGTGGTGGGACTGGATGATTTCTTTGGCGATGGCGAGGCCGAGGCCGCTTCCTTTGTAATGGTCCGATTTCTCCCCTTTGAAGAACCGGTCGAAGATGTGCGGCAGCGCCTCTTTCGGGATGCCGTCGCCGTTGTCTTCGATGCTGATGAGGAGTTCGCCGTCGCTCGCGGTGCTTTCGAGCATGGCGCCGGTGCGGCTGTCGGTGCGCACGGCGGCGGACAGCCGGATCTCCCCTTCCTCGGCTTCTGTATGCTTGATGGCGTTCCAGATGATGTTCGAGAACACCTGATCCAGCCGTTCTTTGTCGGCGACGAGCAGGAGGCCCGCTGCGGAGCCTTCCAGTCCGTTGAATGAAAAACAGCGTCCGCTCTGTTCGACGTCGGTCCGGAGTTCTTCGGCGAGCCCTTCCAGCCAGTCGCCCGCTTTTATTTCCTCAAACCGCAGGGACATCCGGCCGGTGCGGTATTGGGTGAGGTCGGTCAGGTCTTCGGTCAGCCGTTCGAGCAGGACGAGTTTGCTGTGGATCATGTCGAGATAGCGCGGGTCGGCCTGGCTGATGAGGCCGGCTTTCGTCGCCTGGATGTACGTATGGATGAGTGTGATCGGCGTGCCGAGTTCGTGCGAGATGGCCGACAGCATTTCGTTGCGCGATTTTTCGACTTCGGCCATTTCTTCGTTGAGCGTCAGCATGTTCATGTGGGCGATTTCGAGCGCCATCGCCCGTTCTTTGACGCGCTGTTCGAGGAGGAAGTTGGCCTCCTCCTGTTTGCGCGCGAGCCGCCGGACTTCGCCGAGCGCCCGGATGCGCAGCAGCAGTTCTTCGGCGTCGATGCCGCTGCCGATGCAGTTGTTGGCGCCCGCCCGGAACGCTTCTTTGATGGCGTCCGGTGTGGCGTCCGCCGCGACGATGAGGACGGGCAGGTCGAGGACCGACTGCTGCGCCCGGATGCTGCGGCAGCACTCGATGCCGGTCATGTCGGGCAGGCCCTGTTCGATCACCGCGACGTCGGCGGGCCGTTCAGCCAATAAACGAAGGACTTCCGCGCCGGTCGGGACGGCGGCGGATTCGAAGTCGTGTTTATGGATCTCTTCCTGCAAGTCCGCGCGCGCTTCGGATTCCTTCATCGCGAGGAGGATCCGCATCTGTTTGCCGCGGCGTTTTTTTAGTTTATTTTTTGCGGATGAGGCGGAATCTTCCGCGGCGGGCAGCGAGAAGCGGTAGGACGTCCCGTTGCCCGGTTTCCGGTTCATCGCGAATTCACCGCCGTGCAGTTCGATGAGCCGCTGGACCGCCGAGCTGTCGTCGGGATCCGACGGCGCCCGGCTGTCGTTTGAGCTTTTCAGCACCACGGTGACCATCTTGCCGTGCGCGCCGGCGCTGATGGCGATCTCCCCGCCGTCCGATCGCCGGATAAGCCGGTTGATGAGCAGGAGCAGCACGTGATGCAGCCGGTCCGTGTCCGCGAGCACCGCCGGAAGGCCCGGCGGGATGCGGTTCAGCAAACGGAGCTGCGGGTTTTTGAGTAGCGGGCGCGCCGCATTGAGCACGTCGTCCGTCACGGTTTTCAGGCGGACGGGCTGGAGGCGGAGGTCGAGCCCCTCGAGCTTCAGTTCGGAGAAGTGGCCGATTTCATTGACCATTTCCGTCAGCCGCTTGCCGTTGGCCACGATGGCGCCGAGCTGTTCGTCCATTCCCGCGGGCAGGACGGTGGCGGTCACTTGGCGCAGCGACTCCGCGATCGACACGATGCCGTGGATCGGCGACTTCAAGTTCTGCGCGGCGAGTCCGAGCAGTTCGTCCTGCCGCTCATTGGCAAGCTTGAGCGCGGCGACCGTATCCCGCTGGCGGGCCGCTTCACGCGCGAGCCATTCGTCTCGCGCTTCTTCGTCGGCCTCCGCTTTGCTTGCGACGGACACAGCAAGTGCGAGGATAGCGAGCGGCATCGCCATCGGATGGAACAGGACGCCTGCTAGCAGCAGGACCCACCCGGCAGCGAACGGTTTTATGTAATTGTCCCCTTTTTTATTGTATATAGCCGCGATGGCGAGAATGCCGGCGGACAGCGCGGCGAATGTCGCCGGCACCGTGATCTCCGCCACTTCCAGGAACACGAACGGCACGATGATCTGTGCGGCGGCCGCCGCCTTCATCGCCGTGAACAGCCACACCGCCTTCGGAAGCCGGCGCCGGACGCTGAGGAAGCTTTCCGCGAACAGCACCGCCGCGAGGCATCCGGCACCGCCCGTCACGAGCAGGACATCCGGCGCGAACGCGGCGTTGACGAACACGCCGCCCATGACCGCGAAGTGGAGGTAGTGGACCTGGCGCGTATCGAGCAGGCGGACGAGCGCATAGGCGAAGACAACGCCGCTCATTCCGATCAGCATCCCTTCGAACACGTGCCCCGTCGCCGGCGGCAGTTCCCGGAGCTGCAGCAGCGCGATCAGCAGCACACTGGCGAGCAATAATATTGTCACAATCTGTTTCGCAGTCCCGGTCATGAAGCAGGCCTCCCGAGCAATGGTGGTTTGGAGTGGTGGGTGGTGTTGTGTTGGGTGTGTAGTTCTTTATACCCTTTTTGGTGTTGTTTTTTAAATGTGTCGATTTTGTGTAGGTTCTTTGTTCATAGAAATGATACCATCATTCCCTTTTTATATATACTGATATTTTAGAATTTAATAAAATCTATACTTTATGGCTAAACGGCGATCGGAAAAATCCGGTTCCGGAAATTGGGAGGTTTTGGAGGATTTCACTGCTCATGTGTCTTTACACGCCTGTTTTGTAGGAAATTTGATGTGCCTGGCACCGCAGAAATTTATTAGAAAAAAGTCACGCACGGCTGTGCCGAATTCGGCTATACTGAAATGGAGGAGGGATCCTATGTTCCTGAAAGACCGGCCGCCTCCACGATACGTCGAGGCGCTGCCGCGGCTCGCGCACCGGCTTCCGGCGGGCCATCCCGCGGCGGCCGCCATCCCGCACCAGCTCCACCGATCGGCCTCCGGCTTCGGCGGCGAGACGTGGGTCGATGACATCCTTCTGCGCACTCCCTTTCCCAAACCCCCAACCGTAATCCGCGACCTGTACTTCGGCGCGCCCTATCCAAACCAGATCGACACCCTGATCCTGACCGCCTCCTACTGTCTCGTTCTCGAAATCAAAAACTACTCCGGCATCCTCCATTTTTCCGACGGGGGCCGGCGCATGGAGCGCGAGCACCACGACACGGGCGAGCGCCAAGGCTTCGACTCCCCCATCGTCCAGCTGTTGGCGGCGATGGACGACATGCGGGTTTTATTGAATAAAATCGGGTGTCCCCTGCCCGTACACGGCGCCGTCG
Source organism: Indiicoccus explosivorum (assembly GCF_002167005.1). Taxonomy (GTDB): domain Bacteria; phylum Bacillota; class Bacilli; order Bacillales_A; family Planococcaceae; genus Indiicoccus; species Indiicoccus explosivorum. The sequence goes on along the minus strand of NZ_NHTN01000023.1, from coordinate 15,728 downwards.
TCCTTCCGCACGCGCGGACGCTCGTGCGCGGGGATACCGGCGGCGTACCCGTCCTCTACTCGCGCGCGCTGCGGGGCTTCATCAGCGGCCTCCCCGCGCGGAATGTGATCGCGGAAGAACAAGTTGTCGCGCTCGGGCACAGCATCCTCCGCCATCTGGCCGCCGACCGGGTCATCGACTTCCAGAAAGCCTTCAAATATACCGCGGCGGATGTGCTGCCTGGCGTGCGCTGCAGCTCCTGCGGCCGCCCCGCCGTGCGGGTGAGCGAGCGGCTGCACCGCTGCGCGCGATGCAGCACGGAATTCAGCGACGGCTACAAACGCGCGCTCGATGACTGGTTCGATTTCGTGAAACCGGAAATTTCGGTGAAGGAGTGTCAGGCGTTTTTAGGGATGAAGGATCGGTATGCGGCGAGGTATGTCCTGCAGAAACACGGTTTCATCGCTGACGGATCTACGAACAAACGGGTGTACCGAAAAAATAAAGAGCCGCTCGCGGATACGAGCGGCTCTTTTCGGTGCAATCCTTTGGATTTGGTTCGAGTTTCACTAGTTAGGGCTTGAGTTTCACTAGTTAGGGCTTGAGTTTCACTAGTTGGGGCCTGAATTTCACTAGTTCGCCCCTGAGTTTCACTAGTTACCCTTTTACTCTCTCCACACCTAAAAACCCCCGCCCGCGCTCACGCGGGTGGGGGTCCAATCATCCGTTACTTATTCTTTTTCTTCATTTGTCCTTTATTCGATACAACGGTGTAGGTGCCGAGTTCGCTGACTTCGACGGTGAATGTGCCGTCACCCTGTTCGCCCTGGAAGATTTTCCATTTGCCGTTGTCGGCAAGGTAGGAACCGAACTGGATTTTGACGCTCACTTCCGTGTCGAACGTGATGGTGACCGGCGCCGCGAAGTGGAGCGGGAGCTCGCTGCCGGAAGCATCGAGCAGGCCGAAGTCGACTTGGTCGGCGATGGCCGGACGGTGGTCGACGGAGTCTTCACTATCGACGCCGATGGTGAGTGTGAACGAACCGCCCGCCGCTTCAGCGATCTGCGCGAGGTGCGCGGCCGTCAGTGTCAGGTCGGCTGTCGGCGTGTCGATGAGCAGGTCCTTGCCGCTCGCGAGCAGTTCCGTGACGACGGAATCACTGAAGTGGATATTCAGGTTGCCTTCTTCATCGAATTCACCAGCCACTACGACCGCGACGTCACCGGAGTAATCCGGTTCCGCGTGCTGTTCGCCCGGAACGGCGACCACTTCGTCTTCGAAGTCGATCCGCAGCAGGAGCGGGTCATGGTCGGACGCGCGGCCATGCTGTTCCATGAACATCGCGTTGATGTGGACCATGTCGAGCACCGAGTCGTCGGCCAGGTTCTCGGTCACGAGAATGTGATCGAGCACTTGCGAGTTGCCCTGGTAGAAATACGAGAAGCGGTCATCCACCGGCACATCCTCGACTTTATTGACTAAAATATCGCCCGCCAGCACGTCAAGCGGCTCCGAGAATACGAAGTCGTTGATGTCTCCCGCGACGACGACGTTCATGTCAGGGTCGACCGCGAGACCGGCTTCGATGAAGTCATTGATCGACTCGGCGAGGCGGATGCGCTCTTCTTCCGAGCCGAGGTACGGCGGCTGGTTATCTCCGAATAAAGGCTCGTCTCCGCCTTTGGAATTCAGGTGCGCGCCGATGACGACGATTTCTTCGCCCTGGAACGTGAATTCAGCGGCGATCGCTTTACGCGTATTCGGCGCTTCGTCCGGCGCGATGCGGCCCGGGTTCAGCGCGAGGTCGCCGTCTTCCGTCCAGTAGTTGGCGTCGTCGAAGTCGCCGATCGCCCCGGTTTCATTCAATGAAACACGGTCCGGGTTGTACAGGAATCCGACGCGGATGTTGCCGCCCGGCTGTCCGCCGTCCTGGTTGTACTCAGGGTCGATGTTGACGAATTCGTATTCCGGGCCGCCCGCTTCGACGATGTCCGCGATGAGGCGCGCGTAGCTTTCATCCGCGGCCGGGTCTCCGGAATCGATCGGGCCGTCGTTGTCCTGGATCTCGACAAGCGTGATGATATCCGGCGAGTTCAGGTCATTGACGAACGATTCGGCGATGCGGTCCGATTTGGCGTCCGACGTGTGCTCCGGATCGGCCGAGTAGTTCTCGACGTTGTACGATGCGATCGTCAGTTTGTCTTCTTCCGGCACGATCCACGTCTCTTCCGGCTCTACGCCGCCGTCGATTTTCTCAGGCAGTGTATCGGCCGGCGCCAGGATCTGGTAGTTGCTGTAGCCGTAGGATACCGGCCCGGTGATCGTGCCGTCGAAGTAATCGCCGGCTTTCGCGACGTAGTCCTCGTCACCGATGTTGATCTTCACTTTTTCCGGGTTGTAGTCGTTTTCCGAGATCAGGAGGCCTTCCTGCTTGTGGAAATTCTCTTCCGGATAAAGACCGGAGACGACCCACAGCTCGCCGTACTCCTGCGGCCCGATGATCTGCGCATTCGGCACCGCGACGAGCATGCCTTCCAGCGACTCCCAGAAGTCGATGCCGTCTTCAGCCGGCTCGAACTCCGTCAGGCCGTCGTTGTCGATGTTCTCGTACGGCGGGATGACGTCCTCGCCGAGCACGAGCGCGTCAGGGACTTCCGCTGTGCCGAGTTCCGTGATTTCCGTGACGTCCGTCAGTTCGGTCGTCGGGAGGTCGGTTTCGTAACGTTCCGGATAGCCTTCCACGTAATACTCGTCGACCGTCGCGTCGATCGCGACGTGGTCACCGACCGCAAGGCCGTGATTGCTCTTATAAACCAGAATCCCTTCCGCTGTTTCCGGATTATCGTCCGGCGTGATGTCCTGGATGTAGAAATTGCTGCCGTCGACGTACGTGACGACCCCTTCCACATCCTCAACCGCTACGCCCGCATACTTCGAGAAGTGGCGGTCGCCCTGGATGTCGCTGATCTGCAGGTCTTCCGTCTTGATGACCGCGTATTCGAACGTGAACACTTCGGAAGTTTCCTCGCCGACTGCAATCGCCTTGATGACCGTGTCTTCCGTCAGCGTGATCGGCCCGGTGTACTGCGTGCTCGCAGTGGTCGGTTCCGAACCGTCCGTTGTGTAATAAATGACGGCGTCCGCCCAGCCGGACTGGAGCGTGACCTCCGTGCCGACCGCTACCGTGCCCGGATACGCGCTCGGATAGACGGCGGGTTTGTTGACGAGTTCGAAGCTTTCCATCCCGAGCGTCTTCAGCTGATACGTCCCGTTGTATTCGGACGCGACACCGGAAACGTGGATCAAGTCGCCTTCACTGAAGCGCGCGGCGAATTCGTCATACAGCAGTCCGTTGCGGTTGTCGTTGCGGACGAGGACTTCTTCCCCGTTTTCAGCGACTGCCGTGAATTCGAATGTGCCGTATTCGTTGACGGTTCCGAGATCCGTGATCGTCACATTCTCCACGAGCACACGCTCACCCAGCGTCTCTTCGTTTATTCCCGAAGGGGTGACGGTCTGGACTGCCGGCAGTTCGTTGCCGGAGGAGACGACTTCGATGTCGGTCGCTTCGATCTGGAGTTCGCCGTTGTATTCGTCAAGCGGGCCGGTGACGATGACTTTGTCGCCCGGGGCTACGCTGGCGTCATCCGGATAGACGTAAATGCCGCCGGTCGCGTCCTGCAGGTAGAAACCGTCGCCGCCCCACTGGCCAGGCTCGGTCGTAACGATTGCTTCGACCTGGACGAGCGTGCCGAGTTCACCTGCACGGGCGTCCGCGATTGACTCCATCACTACCGGGGCGACTGGATCTGTCGGATCAACCGGTCCGGTTGATGTGCCGTCCATTGTATGGGCGCCGAGGTTGTCGAAGTAGTCCTGCGCATACGCCGTGTATTCAGCAGTCGGATCGAACGCGTCGGTCGGATCCGTATCGCCCGCTTCGACAGATTCGTTGCGGACGAGCGTCGTCTCCGCTCCGAACGTCGCGCCGGAACCGATCTGACCGATGGAATCGACGACCACGCCGTTCTTCTTCAGGACGAGCGCATCGTTACCGTTGAAAAATGTGACGCCGGATGTGACATCGCCCACTGCGGCGATCGCGGCATCCGCGGAACTGTTGTAGATGACGTATGTGTCGTTATGCGCGAGGGTGCCGGAAAGATTCAAGGTGTTCCCTGCAGTGGTGTTCTCGTTCGAGTAAAGCTCGACCGTGTACTGGCTGAGGTCCACTTCCGCGCCCGTGCCGTTGTACAGCTCGAGCGCTTTGTTGTTCGAACTGCCTTCGATGTACTCCGAGAAAATCAGATCCGTGGCGTTCGCTTCCGCCGCCACCGGTGCGACGGCGACCGGCACGACCACACTGCCCGCCAGTCCGGCTGCCAGCATGGCGTTCATCGACTTCTTCCACTTCTTGTTGCTCACACGCGATTCCTCCTAATGGTCATCTTGGATAACTGCAATTGGCCCATTGCGTCGTGAAACTCGGCCGGCAAAACCCGGCTTTCTGCGCCTATTATACAGAAGAAATGTAAGCGGTTTCTAAAGGATTTGTAAATTTTCGAATTTAATGCCCGCTAGACCTAAATTAGTGGAAGTTATATGGAATTTACTGAGTTAAACGGCAGATGCCGATGGTGCGGAGGGTGGTGCTTGTGAGAGGACGGTGCCTGGCACCAATTTTCAGAAAATTGGTGCCAGGCACCGTCCTCTATCCCTCCCGCACAAACTAGAAAAAACCATCCGCGCGGGGCGCGGATGGCTTCCTTTTAATCATCGATATTCCACTTGTTACTGGACGTCGATTCCGTACTGGGCGAAGCCGTTTTCGAGCGCTTCGAGGTAGGAAATGTTGCTGTCAGCAGGGATGAGTTCCTGTGCAGCCGCACTTGTTTCGAACGTCAGTGTCGCGTCAGCAGCTGTCGGAGCGAACTCCCAGTTGCCGTCAGCGGATGGGTCGATCACTGGATTTTCCACGAGGTAGTCCATGATCGCCAGGCGGTTTTCGTACGCGAAGTCAACGACGTCGATTGCGTCACGGACGCCCGGGAAGTTGCCGCTTGCGCGGTAGTTGTTTGTGACAACGAAGAATTCCTGGTTCGGATCGATCGGCTCCCCGTTGTATGTGAGGTCGACGATGCGGTTTGCATCAGCGTTCACGAGGTTGCCGTCGCCGTCGTACTTCGCCGGCTGTGTCAGATCGATTTCGTACTCGACGCCATCGATGACATCAAAGTTGTACGTACGGAATGATTCGTTGACGATGTCCTGCTCACCTGTAGCGGAAGGATCCACTTGGTTGAACTGGCCAGCGGACATTTCGAGCCATTCTTTCACGTCTGCGCCTGTCAGGACGAGACCGAAGATGGTGTTGTCATACACATACAGGTCGGCCACGTTTTTGATTGCAATAGTGCCCGTCGGGATGTTGGTGTAGTAGTCAGCGCCGTTGCGTCCGCCCGCTTTGAATGGTGCCGCAGCGGAAAGGATCGGCAGGTCTGCGTACTCACCGCCGTAGTTGTTCTCGACATACCAAGTCTGTGCGGTATTGACGAGCTGGATCGACGGATCGTCCTTCACGAGCGAGAAGAAGCTGGTGATCGGAGCAGTTGTTTCACCGATCGGTGTGTTGACGTACTTGATCGTCGCTTCGTGTGTTTCTTCGACGGCTTCGATCACTTCTTCAACGACTGCGTCAGCCGGAAGATCTTTGATGGAGAGGAGTTCCGCTTCACCATTGATCACTTGCCAGTCGCCGCCGAGCTGCTTCAGGTGGAGATCGATGACACCGAGGTGGCTGCCGAATTTGCCCGGCATGACGACCGGTGTGCCGTTGATCGTGCCGGCTTCCATATCGACGCCTTCGAGGTCGCCGAAGTCACCCGGGAATGTCGCATGGTTGTGGCCGGTGATGATTGCATCGATGCCTTCCACTTGAGTCAGCTGATACGTGATGTTTTCTTCGCCTTTCACATACTCTTCGTCACCCATACCGGAATGTGCGAGGACGACGACAACGTCAGCGCCTGCCGCTTCCACTTCAGGGAGGAATTTCTGTACGGCTTCCACCGCGTCGGTCGTGTAGACTTTGCCTTCGAGGTTGGCTTTGTCCCACTTCATGATCTGCGGTGCGACGACGCCGATGACGCCGACTTGGATCGTGTGTTCATTGCCGCTCGCATCGACGACTGTGCGGTCTTCGACAACGTAAGGCGTAAACTCGTTTTCATTCGTTTCAGCATCGTAGACGTTGGCGTTCAGCACAGGGAACGGCGCTTCTTCCAGCGCGTTTTCCAGGTACGGAAGGCCGAAGTTGAACTCGTGGTTCCCGAGCGTCGACGCGTCGAAGTCGAGGCTTTCGAGCGCTGCGTAAGCCGGGTGGAGCTCATCCGCTTCGAGCGGGTCTTCCGTCACTTTGTAGCTGCCGAACGGTGTGCCCTGGATCAGGTCGCCGTTATCGAATAAAAGCGTGTTCGGGTTTTCTTCGCGTGCCGCTTCAATAAGAACGGCGGTTTTCGCAAGGCCGACCGAGTTGTCGACTTTGTCCTGGTAGTAATTGTAGTTCACGAAATTCGTGTGAAGGTCGGATGTCGCCAGAATCTGGAGCGAAACTTCCTTCCCTGTGACCGGTTTGACGATCACTGGGTAGTGATCCTTCACGCGGGCGATGATCGCCTGCGCTTCGTTTTCCTTCAGGGTGTTCTTCGGCTTCAGCGTCTTGTCGCTGTAGCCTTTCATCAGGAACATGCCGTGCGCTTTCGCCAGTTCAGGCAGAAGGCTCTTAGCCAGGAGACGGTAGTCCTTGAATTCTTTCAGCGGGGCGATCGGGTAACGCGGGAATTCAGCTTCCACCGCGCGCGTCGCGATTACGAACGCCTGCTCGCGGGTCAGTTTTTCTTCCGGAGCGAATAAATCCGCGGACTTCCCTTTCGTCAATCCCCATTCATAAGCGGCTTCCACGTACGGCGCCAGTTCGTCGCTGACATCCGTGAATGGAATAGTGGAACCGTCGCCGAGCTCGACATCGAGCGCTTCAATGAACGCCTGTATGTACTCGCCGCGGGTGACGTCATCGCTGCCGGTCTTTCCTGCCGATACGGACGTGAATCCGCTGAGCACGAGAACGAGCGCCAGGAACAAAGCTGAAACTTGTTTGACTCTTCCCACTTTCACATCTCCTTCTTCTATAAGTTTTTTGCCTTACAGTTTGATTATAGCGGATGTGACAGTTTTGTAAACGTTTTCTGACACATGCGAATCATCAAATCGTCAGAAAAGCGGGTTACCTGCTATTTTGGGTATAAATGGTAGTGCTTTCGGGGTGGTGTGCGGGGGTGAGAGGGATGGTGCCAGGCACCAATTATCACGATTGTTCGAACAACTGAGAAAACGGGTGCCAGGCACCGCGGATTTTCACTAGAATAGGAGAGTTTTCTGCGGTGCCTGGCACCAAAGGTTTTTACCATATTATCGGGAAAGTACGCTATACTGAAGACTAGCAAATCATTCCATTTTGAAGGGGAGGTAATTGGATTGAAGAAGTTACTCGGTGCCGGTCTGGCGCTCCTGCTTTCTTTGTCGGTGCTTTCGCCTGTACAGGCTGCAAGCGATCTCAAGGAAGGTGAAGGGTTTTATGACGAAATGACGTATTTGATCGAGCAAGAAGTGCTGACCGGGTTTCCGGACGGTACATACCGGCCGGATCGGCTTGTGACACGGGCGGAGGCAGCTATTATGATCGGCCGTATCCTCGGGTTTGAAGGCGGGATGGCGGAAACGGATTTCCCTGACGTCTATTCGTCGATGAAGGCGAGCGGCTACATCGCACAAGGCGCTGAAGCGGGAATCATAAACGGGTTCGAAGATGGCACGTTCCGGCCGGACGCACCGGTGACGCGGGGCGATATGGCGATTTTTGTGGCGCGGGCATTCGATCTGCAGAGCGCTTTCGCTCTCCCATTCAGCGATGTCGGACCGAATATGAACGCTGCTGATTCCATCGCGGCTATCTTCATGCAGTTCATCACAGCCGGTTATTCCGATAATACATACCGGCCACTGCAGGAGATCACCCGAGGACAGCTGTCCGCTTTCCTTGCCCGGGCGCTCGAGCCGCGGTTCAAAAATGAAGCAAAGATGACCGGTTCCTTTATTCCGGACATGACAAAAGCGTATACATTTGATACGCAATATGGCACTTTGGTCAGCACGTATGAGTTCGCCAGTCCATTTCCGGAAGCCTTTTCGGAAACCTTCATGTGGGTCAGCCGCGGTTATGGAGATGACAACTACTATCTACTGGCTGAGTCGCCTGAAAAGATGATTGTCGCATACCCGGCTTCGGAGTATTATACGGAACTGGCTTATCCGATCCGGGAAGGCAAAACTTTCATCGTCTATAATTCCGGTGAGGAATTCATCCACCGCTATACCGATATCAACGCCACCGTTGAAACGCCTTATAAGACATTCACGGATGCTGTCGAAGTGACCAGCCCGGGCGGACATTTGAGCTATTACGTCCGCGGCCATGGTTTCGTGAAAGGCATCGCCCCAGACGGGACCGTTACTTCCCAGCTGGTGAACGTGGAGTAAGATGGTTGCAACAGCTGGACACCCGCTGACCGCCTGCAATTTGCAGGCGGTTTTTTGCTGGATTCGTGTCGGTCACAGTGGGGATAGGGCGACAGGAAATCACGATGCGGTGCCAGATGCAGTGCCTGGCACCAATTTTCACGATTGTGCGCACAACTGAGAAAACGGGTGCCAGGCACCACAGCTTCCTACTCTCCTTATCAATTCTTCACTAGCCACGTCCTTCACTCCCCGTTCCCTTCAAAATATTTTTTTGGCGGCTCATTGACTCTCAAAAATGCACTTTTGCCATGTGAAGAATCGGGAAAGGCCAGTTTTGCCTGTTCTACCTCCCTTCCCGCCGTCGATACGGGTTTGCCACCTTGATTTTTTTGTTCTATGCTGGCTGAAAAAGCCCATGACAGGAGGAACCGCATGCCGCGTGAAAAAAGCATTTGGAAAAAAGACAAGTTTCACCATGTCACCACCCGCGGGAACAACAAGCAAGTCATTTTCCGGAACCGGGAGGATTATCAGGCGTTTTTCCGCATTCTGACGGAAGCGTGGGAACGCGCCCCGTTCACGATCGCCGCTTACTGTATCATGCCGAACCACTACCACCTGCTTATCCGGCCGGACACCGCTCCGCTCAGTTACACGATGTCATTCATCAACACTCCCTACAGCCGGCACTTCCGGAAGAAGTACGGATATGTCGGCCGGGTCTATCAAAAGCGCTACTTCTCAAAAGCGATCGACGGCAACCACGGCCTCAGCATCGTAAGCCGGTACATCCACCGGAATCCCATCGACGGGGCGGCGCCACTTGCAGCAGCCATGGAAGAGTATGCGCACAGCAGCTTCAAGCACTTTGCCAATCCTGAACTGAGTGCGCCCCTCTTCCTGAAGACAAATGAAGTAATCTCTGTACTGCCGCCCGGATACCAGAAAAACAGCCAAGGCTACATGCAATTTTGTCAGAGAACCTTCCGGGACAAGCGGCTGAACCAGTGGATCGAAACAAGCGAGATTGAATAACAATCAACGGATTTATGTATATTTCTCTGGTGCCTGGCACCGGTTTTCACAACTTCCGCACAATTAAAAAAACTGGTGCCAGGCACCAGTTTTTTTCATCTATTTTCTTCTTTTTTTATCTGCCTTCAGTTTTCACGCTATCACTTGAAGTCGAACGGCAATTCGAAGATGGATTCAAAATCCTCGACGATGAGGACGCCCGCGCGCCCTGCCAGGCTGTAGTTCGCGTGCTCGATTGTGAGCGTCAGCCGGTCTGCGGACAATGTGTAGGCGGTCGGTTCGAAATCAGTGACCGATCCGTCTTCCAGCTCTACTGAGTAATAAAAGAAGTCCGCTGCGTCGCGCGCAGTGAAGTCTTCCGGCACTGCTTCAGTCAACGAAATGCTGATTGCGGTCGGAGAAGTGATCGCCACGTCGGAAATGACCGCGTAATACCCACCGAGCCAAATCGTTTCATACAGGAGGTTCGCGAATTCACCGCGCGTGATGTCTGCTGTCGTCCCGTAAGAAGTCTCGGTCTTTCCGTTCGTGACACCTGCTCCGTAAAGGGCCTCGATGTACGTTTCGAACACGCCGCCGACATCCGTGAACGGCGTTTCAACCGCATAATCCTCGAGCATGAACGCCGTTACGAGGAATTTCGCCATCGCCCCGCGGCTCAATGGTTCATTCGGCTTGAATTCAGTCGCTGTCACGCCCGAGACCACACCGTAGTCAGCGAGCGCATTGACCGCGCCTTTCACACGGGTGTTCAAGTCCTTAAATCCGGCATCCGGCGCGTTTTCGGTATCCAGGAACAATGTGTTCGCCAGAATCACGGCTGCATCACCGCGCGTCAGCGGCTGCTGGGTGCCGAACTGGGTCGGGGATAGTCCTTTAATGATCTCCATATCATAGAAGAACGTGACTGCCTCATCGTACCGGTCGCTGACATCGGTGAAGGTGTGGCTGCTGTAATTCGCTGAAACCGGTGCTGCAACTGTGACCGCGGCGAGAGTGATGGCTGAGGCAGCCATGAAAAATTTGTGCTTTGACAATTTGCTATCCCCTAACTGGTGGTATTTAGAAGATTGTAGCACCTTCGGAAGGGTTGGTAAATAGCTTTTTGAGCTATATGATAGATATTTTTTAGTCCTTTGTTCCTTTGTTTCATATAGCGGCTCCTAAGTATATTTCATCAGTCGATTTCCATGTTGCTTTTTTGATAAAAAAAGCAAAAAAGAGCGGTGCCTGGCACCGTCTCTCTCCTCACCGTCTCTCTCCTCAACGCCCCCTCCTACCGGAACCCACTGAACGGCACCGGGATTTCGGGAATCCCCGCCGCGTATGGCGTGTACTCGTACAAGCCGTAATACAATACGATGGCGTCGTCTTTGATGTAGTACATCTGGGTCTCGAGGTCGATGCCTTCGAACGGGTACAGGAGCGGCTCGTAATCAGCAAGCACGTCCCTGACTTCCCTTTCCAAGATCGGCTCGGCCGCGGCCGCCCCGCTGCCAAGGAATGAAGAAAGATCCGGGATCCGGCTGCCGTCCGCCTCGAAGTTGAGTGCGGTGAGGAAATACAGCCCATGCGCGCCTCCCTCGTAGAAGTACTCATTCAGCAGCACGCTGATGTATTCTCCGTTATTGGCCTGCACCGAATAAGACAGGCCGTAATCCATCTCCCCAAGATCGTCTGCGTGGAAGTCCTCATATGCCTGGACGGCTTCAGTCCGTTTGGCTGCAATCGCACTGTTCATCATTTCCGCTTTGAGTGGTGTCGCAGGACTGACGAAATAAGGGAAGTAGACACCTTCGGCCAGCAGCTGCGGCACAACGCTGACCGCCGGCTTGAATTTATTCTCCATCGTCCGGGCCATGAAGACTGCAAACTGAGTCCGGGTCAGTTCTTCATCCGGCCGGAACGTAAGGTCGGGATAGCCAACCGTGACGGCGCTTCCGGCAAGCGCCTGGACCGCGGTGTACGTGCGCTGGCGCGGGCTCGTGTCCTTGAAATCAGCTTGGATCGTGTTCGGCAGATCGTAAGCTTTCGACAGGACGATCGCCATCTGGCCGCGCGTCAGCTTGCCGTTCGGATTGAAACTCTCCGCATGCGCGAAAATGCCGGCCGCCGTGGCTGCCGCGATGTGCGGATAAAACCGGTAGGACGGCGAGATATCGCTGAATCCGGGTTCCGGCACATTCGTCAGATTGAGCTCGAGCGCATTGGCGATGATCGCCGCCGCCTGACCCCGCGTCACCGTGTCATTCAGCCCGAAACGGCCGTCCGGGTAGCCGTTTACAATCCCTTTCCCGGTCAGGTACCCGATTTCATCGCTTGCCCAGTAACTTGCCGGTACGTCTGTGAACCCCGAAGCAGCCGTTTCCGCACCGTTGCCCAGCCAACCGCCGATCCCCATTGCGAGTGCCGCCCCCATTGCCCATTTCCTCATCCTCATTTTCCCCTTCCTGACCGTTATTGTTCTGTATTATCTGACTTTTATGATTAAAAGTGCCTGGCACCAATTTTCTCTATTTCAGCGAAATTATGAAAACTGGTGCCAGGCACTCCCTTGAGCACTCCCGTTTTTTCCTGCATATCCATTATTTTTGTGTAAGTGTCTCGTCTGTCTCAAGTTCAGCCACGAGGCGCTCGATTTGGGCGAAGTGCCGGTCGAGGTTGTCGCTGGTGACGAAGGTGCCGAAGGTTTCCGGCACTTCGGCCGATGCGCCTTCTTCCAGCCGCTCGGCGATCATGGCGCCGACTTCCGGATAGAAGTGGTGGCCGTCAAAGTAGTTCATGATGTCGTTCGTAACCGGATTCGGATACATGAAGTTCCAGACGCCTCCGTACACATCGACGAGGTCGGCGAGCCACGTTTCGTACTCGTCGAGCAGCCCCTGCGCGATGAGTTCCCGGAACAGGGCGGTGGAAATCGGCGTCGTGTAGACGATTTTCTCCGCCTGCGGCTCGGTGTCTTTCACTTTCTGCATGATTTCCTTGTACTGCGGGAAGTATTCGTAATGCTCCCCGTAGAAGGTGCTGCCGAACTTCTCGATTTTCGCGGCGGTGTTCGCTTTGACTTCTTCCGCCGACAGCACTTCGGCGAAGGCGTCGCCTTTCCGGTTGTAAAGCCGGTCTTCCGTGATCGCGTCTTCCGCCGACAGTTCGAAGTTCTGCAGCGAATATTCGAGGACGTCGAGCGACAGCAGGTTCTTCACGCGGTAAAACGGCTGCTCGACCTTCGCCTTGTAATTTTTGATCGACACCGGCGCGCTCGCCTGCTCGGTGCTCGACTTGAAGAAATCGACGCCGAGGACGACCCGCTCGTAATCCGGGTTCTGCTCGAACGCGTACATGATCATCGACTGGTACTCCCGCATCGACAAATTGGACACCGAGTAATTGTAGACATCCCACTCCTCGAAATCGGACGGCTGGACGTACGTGCTCCGGCTGCTGCCGATCAGCAGCGTGTCCGCGTCCTCCGGCGGGCCGTACTGCTGGTCCGCCGTCTTCTGCTCCCGCTCATCCGTCACGACCTGCACATCGTTGTAGGCATGGGCGTGATCGTAATGCCAAAGCGGATCGATCCAGTAATTGAACCCCATCACCCCGAGGGTCAGCACCGCAAACACCGCAAGCGAAATGGCCGCAAAAAGTTTATCATTCACGCATGATGCCTCCTAGAAGTTGAAATAAAGGAATTCACTGACCTGCTGCAGCTGCATGACGCTGTAGAACAGCAGCAGTCCCGTGTAAATGGCGAGCATCGCGTTCCGCTTCTGCTCTTCCATGATCTCGATCGAATTCTGCGCGAACCAGACGATGAACAGGCCGAGCAGGATGACGAGCCCCAGTTCCGTCGCGCTCGTGCCGAACGGCAGCGCGCCGATCCATTCCGGGTTTATTGACGGGAAGTAACTGAGGAACCCGGCCGGCAGCCCGAACCCGCTGAAGCCCGCCATCGCGCCGAGGACCGTCACCGCCTCTTCGATGGTCAGCGCCCGGAAGAACACCCAGGCGATATGGACGAATAAAAACGTCGTCGCCCACGCCAGGATTTTATTCATCTTAAACCCAGCGAGCTTCCACCACCGGCAGATCATGCTGGCCGCGCCGTGCATGGCGCCCCAGACGATGAACGTCCACCCCGCGCCGTGCCAGACGCCGCTGATCAGGAAGATGATCAGGATGTTGATGTACGTGCGCCGCGGCCCTTTCCGGTTGCCGCCGAGCGGGATATAGATGTAGCCGGTCAGGAACTTCGACAGCGTGATGTGCCAGCGCCGCCAGAAATCCTGGATGTCAAGCGCTTTATACGGCGAGTTGAAGTTGATCGGGAGCTTGATGTTGAACAATAAAGCCAGTCCTATCGCCATATCCGAATACCCGCTGAAATCAAAGTACAGCTGCAGCGTATAGGACAGCGTCGTGATCCAGCTCGAGACGAATGAAAGCGAGTCGACGCTGCTGTACCCGGCGTTCGCCCACACCGCGAACGTGTCCGCGATGGCGACTTTCTTGAACAGGCCGATCGAGAAAATGAGCAGCCCTTTCGAAATGTTCGATGCGTTCAGCCGGTACGACTTTTTGTCGCCGAACTGCGACATCACCTCGCCGTGGTGCACGATCGGCCCCGCGATGAGCTGCGGGAAAAACGAGACGAACAGGCCGTAGTTCAGGAAGTTGTACTCCTTCGTCTCGAGCCGGTACGAATCGACCAAATACGCGATCTGCTGGAACGTGTAGAACGAAATCGCCAACGGCAGGATGACGTCCCGGATGATGACCGGGAAATCGAAGAGGTAATTGACGTTTTCCATAAAAAAAGCGAAATATTTATAATAGCCGAGCAGTCCGGCGTTGAAAATGATTCCGAGCGTCAGCACCGTTTTCCGGACCGCCGTGCCGCCTTTGTTGCGGCCGAGGAACCCGCCGACCCCATAGTTGATGAGCATCGACGCGAGGATCAGCGGCAAATACGCCGGATTCCAATACCCGTAGAAAAACAGCGAAGCCGCAAGCAGCCAGCCTTTCGCGAACGGCACTTTGATGCGGCCGAGTATGTAATACAGCAGCCAGACGACCGGCAGGAACAGGAAAATGAATTCAAATGAGTTAAAAATCAACGCTATGCACCTTCAGCCTGGGAAGATTTTCGTTACTTGCCTATTCTATCAAAAGTGACCGAAAACACAACTGCGGTCTCGGGGGCGGGGGAAAACAAAAAGGCTGCCGCCTGCGCGGCAGCCATGCTGCTTTTTGCGGTGCCTGGCACCAGTTTTCTCATTTTCCGTTCAATTAAGATAACTGGTGCCAGGCACCATCCTCACACGCTCCGAACCAAGTCACTTCCCGGCGAGCCGGTAGAGGAACACGGCGAGCTGTCCGCGCGTGATGTTCATCGCAACGCCGTACCGTGTTTCGGAAATGCCGTCCGTCACGTCGTTCTCGACGAGCGCGGCAACGGATTCCGCATAGCGGTCGGAAACGTCCGTGAACGCCGTATCCCCAGTTCCGCCGGCAAGTCCGTATGCCCGGTCGAGAATGATCGCCACTTCCCCGCGGGTGAGCGGATCCGAAGCGCCGAACTGGTCAGCGGATTTCCCGTTGATGATACCGGCCGCTTTCAGTGCGTTGACCGCGCCTTCCGCCCGTTCCGGCACATCCGTGAAACCGGCTGCCGGAGCGGAAACGGTATCCAGTCCGAGTTCTTCGGCGAGCCAGACGGCCGCGTCCGCCCGTTTAATGTCGGAGGCCACCCCGAATTCTTCCGAACTGAATCCGTTCGTGATACCCCGTTCGACGAGGTAGTTCACTGCAGGCGAATAAAAGGAAGAAACATCCTGGAACGTCAGCGGTTCCGGCGTTGCCTCAGGTTCCGTTTCCGGCTCTGTTTCTGGTTCTGTTTCTGGCTCAGCAGCAGGTTCCGCCACCGTGACCGGAATCGACACACTTTCCCCGCCGAACACCGCCGTGATCACCGCTTCACCTGCGCCCACCAACGTGATGTTTCCGTCATTGACCGTCGCAACCGCCGCATTCGATGACGTCCACGAAGCCGAGCCCGTCACACTTTTCCGGGAACCGTCGCTGTAATCCGCTGTTGCGGCCACTTGCACCGACTCCCCGACTTCACCTGAAACGCTTT
>NZ_NHTN01000022.1 GCF_002167005.1 Indiicoccus explosivorum | reverse complement strand
CGAGGGAATTCGGGGCCATGGCAGCCTAATGAAGGGTGTTTTATCTGTGTCTCAAATTGCTAGGTCAGTCTAGACCGGCGGGTTTTTGTCATATTTAAAACGATTGCTTCCTCTAATCCCTTCTTTTGTTCATGGCGCCAAGGATCAAGCTCAGCACGAATACCAGGATGAGCGCACCGATGAGCGCAGGAATGATGCTGACCCCCCAGATCTCCGGACCGAATTCCCCGAAAAGGGCGGCTCCGATCCATGCACCCACAATCCCTGCAATAATATTTCCGATGATGCCGCCGGGAATATCCTTCCCTAAAATCAATCCGGCAAGCCAGCCGATGATACCGCCCATGATTAAATACAGAAGAAATTCCACGTTCATTCCTCTCCTTTTACAGAATAAAATATGAATCATTTCTAATACTGCTATTGCCGGTTTTAGGCAAAATGAAACGCGACGTATGAAACAGAAACGCAAAGGTAAAGTGATTGAAATATAAACGAAAATTCAGTAAAATTATGAAAAAGCGGAGGTGAGGAGATGGATCCGCAAGCGATGAGGCAACTGAACCGTCAAGGCCTGCTCATTGCGCTGCTGCACACGCTGGTCGTGCTGAATCTCGCTGTCGGTCTCCTGATCCAATGACTCGTCTGCCAGTCAGGCCTTCCCTTTTTTGGGGGAACGGTTTTTTCTTTAAAACTGAAGAATGAATTTGGAGCCGGCTGCAATAGTTATAGGAGGGCAGGAAAGTAATTCTGCTGCCGAGCCGTAATAAAAAGCTGATTTTTTTCGTCCCGTGAAGCGGGCGGCATGGCAAGGTTGTAACCGCTTTCAAGCGTTCCAAGGATTTTGTTGCTAAAAAATTTATATTTATTCAATTGTCAGACTATGGTATGCTATCGTTACATAGTTTTTCAAAAGGAGGGGCTTTGATGAATAAAAGAGAATATCCGCATTACCAAGGGCTTTATGACCCGGCTAACGAGCACGAAGCTTGCGGTATTGGAATGATTGCGTCGATTAATGGAGAACCTTCCCATGGCATCGTGCAAAACGCTATAAATATTTTATGCAATCTGGAGCATCGGGGCGGTCAGTCCTCCGATACAAGCACCGGCGATGGAGCAGGTATTCTGACACAGATTCCGCACCGGTTCTTCCTCAAACAGTGTGAGAAAGAAGGCATCCGCATTCCGCAGGAAGGGCAGTACGGGATCGGCATGATGTTCATGCCCCGCGATTATGAGCTCCGGATGGAAGTGAAAGAGCTGATTCAAGAAATAGTCGGCGAAGAAAATCAGACCGTGCTCGGCTGGCGTCCGGTACCGATCAATGATTCCTTTGTCGGCAAGGTGGCCCAAAAAACAGAACCGGTCATCCGTCAAGTGTTTATCGAAGCATCGGCTGATCTTGAGACTCCGATGGATTTTGAACGCAAACTGTACATCATACGGAAGCGGATTGAAAACATCATGAGCGGCCGGCAGGAACTGAAGGATGTCTATTTCTGCAGTCTGTCCGCTTCCACGATCGTCTACAAGGGCATGCTCATTCCGGAACAGCTGGATTCTTTTTACATCGACCTCAACCATCCCGAATTCAAATCAGCGCTGGCGCTCGTCCACTCCCGTTTCAGCACCAACACGTTTCCAAGCTGGCAGCGGTCCCATCCGAACCGCTACTCCATCCATAACGGTGAATTCAATACGCTCCGGGGCAATGTCAACTGGATGAGGGCGAGACAGGCCCTCTGCAGCTCACCGCATTTCAGCCAGGAAGACCTTGATAAAGTGCTGCCGGTGATCGATGAATCGGGCAGTGACTCCTCGATGTTCGATAACTGCTTTGAATTCCTCCACTTATCCGGCCGGTCGCTCGCCCATACGGCGATGATGATGGTCCCTGAACCATGGGTCAACGATCCGCTCATCCGGCAGGAAAAACGGGATTTCTACGAGTATCACAGCACGCTGATGGAACCATGGGACGGTCCGGCTGCCCTGGTCATGACAAACGGCCGGCAGATCGTCGCATGCCTGGACCGGAACGGACTCCGCCCGGCACGCTATTACGTGACCAAAAATGGAATGATCGTTCTCGGTTCGGAAGTCGGAGCGCTCGACATCTTCTCAGATGACATCATCTACAAGGAACGGCTGAATCCGGGGAAGATGCTCGTCGTGGATCTGGAAGAAGGGAAGATCATCCCCGATGAAGAGATCAAAATGCAGGTCGCTTCCGAACTGCCTTACAAGGACTGGCTGGAAGGGCATATGCTGGATCTCGAAACCATTCCTGACGCAGGGCAGGAAGCGGAAAAGGCAGTGGAAAAGGCAGCGGAGGGGGAGCTTCTTGATCAGCAGCTCGCGTTCGGCTATACGACGGAAGAAGTCCAAAAGATCGTCAAACCGCTTGCCAGTGACGGCAAAGATCCCGTCGGCTCGATGGGCTATGATTCCCCGCTTGCGGTGCTGTCCGAACGCCCTCAGCTGCTTTACAGCTACTTTAAGCAACTGTTCGCCCAAGTGACGAATCCGCCGATCGATGCGATTCGGGAAAAGATCGTCACATCCGCCCGGACCACAATCGGCCGGGAAGGCAATCTTACAGACCCTTCCATGGAGAGCTGCCGCCACATCCGGCTTGAAACTCCAATTCTGACGGATTCGGAGACCGCGAAACTCCGTCATCAAAACGTCCCGCACTTCAAGACGGTCACGCTCCCGATCCTGTTCCGCGCGGACAGCGGACCTGGCGCAATGGAACAGGCGCTTGAAGCGCTGTTCGAAAAAGCGGACCGGGCTTATAAAGACGGCGCGGTGCTGCTCATCCTGTCCGATCGCGGCGTGGATGCCGAACATGCAGCCATCCCTGCCCTTCTTGCGGTTTCAGGACTTCATCACCACCTGATCCGGAAAGGTACGCGGACGAAGGTGAGCTTGCTGCTGGAATCAGCGGAGCCGAGGGAAGTCCATCATTTCGCCGCCCTGATCGGATACGGGGCAGAAGGGATCAATCCTTATCTTGCGCTCCGGACAGTCAGGGACTTGACAGAAACCCGGGACCTGGACGGAAAAACGGCGGAAGAAGCACAAGCAAGTTATGTTGCCGCAGTTACTGACGGTATTGTCAAAGTACTGTCCAAAATGGGGATCTCCACGATCCAAAGCTACCGCGGCGCCCAAATTTTCGAAGCGGTCGGCATCAGCCAGCCTGTGATCGACCGGTATTTCACCCGGACCGCCTCAAGGATCGGCGGGATCGGATTGGAAATCATTGCGCAGGAAGTGCTGGCGAGGCATAAAGAAGCGTTCCCTGAACGGCCGGATGTCCAGAAAAACCTCCAGTCCGGGGACGAGTATCAGTACCGGGCAAACGGTGAAAACCATTCCTATAATCCGATGACCATCCACACTCTTCAGCAGGCGTGCCGGACCGATGACTATGCTCTGTTTAAAAAATACGCCCGGCTGCTGACGGACGAGACGGCGTCTCTCCAGTCACTGCGGGGACTCCTGAAATTCAAAAAGCGCAAGCCGGTGCCCCTCAGCGAAGTGGAACCGCTTGAAGCCATTACAGCGCGCTTCAAGACAGGCGCGATGTCCTACGGTTCCATTTCGGCTGAAGCACACGAAGCGCTGGCGGTCGCGATGAACCGCATCGGCGGCAAAAGCAATTCCGGCGAAGGCGGGGAAGATCCGGCGCGATTCATTCCCGAACCGAACGGCGACAGCCGGAAAAGTGCCATCAAGCAGGTGGCCTCCGGCCGGTTCGGTGTGACGAGCCACTATCTCGTCAACGCGGAGGAGATCCAGATCAAAGTCGCACAGGGAGCGAAACCCGGGGAAGGCGGCCATCTGCCCGGAAAGAAAGTGTACCCGTGGATTGCGGAAGTGCGGGGGTCTACCACAGGCGTCGAATTGATTTCCCCGCCGCCTCACCACGATATTTATTCGATTGAAGATTTAGCTGAACTTATTTTCAACTTGAAGAACGCGAATCCTGAAGCCCGGATTTCCGTCAAGCTGGTGTCTGCAGTCGGT
This sequence comes from Indiicoccus explosivorum, assembly GCF_002167005.1. Lineage (GTDB taxonomy): Bacteria > Bacillota > Bacilli > Bacillales_A > Planococcaceae > Indiicoccus > Indiicoccus explosivorum. The sequence goes on along the minus strand of NZ_NHTN01000022.1, from coordinate 130,806 downwards.
GTGGGCACGATCGCCGCCGGTGTGGCGAAAGGCCGCGCGGATCTGGTGCTGATCAGCGGATACGACGGCGGCACGGGCGCAGCGCCGAAGACCAGCCTCAAACACACAGGCCTGCCTTGGGAGCTGGGACTTGCTGAAACCCACCAGACCCTCATGCTGAATGGACTGCGGGACCGGATTGTCGTCGAGACGGACGGCAAGATGATGACCGGGCGCGATGTGGTGACTGCCGCGCTCTTAGGTGCAGAAGAGTTCGGTTTCTCGACTGCACCGCTGGTCGTACTGGGCTGTGTCATGATGCGGGTCTGCCACCTCGATACATGCCCGGTCGGGATCGCGACGCAAAACCCGGAACTCCGGAAAAAATATGGCGGGGACCCGGAACATGTCGTCAACTTCATGCGGTTCATCGCCATGGAAGTCCGTGAACTGATGGCGGAACTCGGTTTCCGGACGGTGGATGAAATGGTGGGACGGACTGATGTGCTCGAAACAGACGAGGCGAAAGGCCACTGGAAAACGCAGGGGCTTGACTTGTCGCCGCTCCTGTATCAGCCGGAACTGCCGCCTTCTGTCGGCAGGCATGCCATGATCGCACAGGACCATCACCTCGAGCAGACGCTGGATCACCAGGAACTTCTGCCGCGCTGCCGGAAAGCGATCGAAACGGGCGAACCGGTGAATGTCCAGACCGCAATCCGGAACATCCATAGGGCTACAGGAACGATGCTCGGCAGTGCAGTCACCCTGAAATACGGTGCGGCAGGGTTGCCGGACGATACCATTACGCTCGAATTCACCGGATCAGCCGGCCAAAGTTTCGGCGCCTATATTCCAAAGGGTCTGACGATGAAACTGGCAGGCGATGCAAACGACTTCGTCGGCAAGGGACTGTCGGGCGGCAAAATCATCGTCGCTCCGGCACATGACTCCACGTTCATTCCCGAAAAGAACATCATCGCCGGAAATGTCTGCTTTTACGGAGCTTCTTCCGGTGAAGCTTATATTTACGGCATTGCCGGAGAGCGTTTCGCTGTCCGGAACAGCGGGGCGGACATCGTCGCGGAAGGAATTGGTGATCACGGCTGCGAATACATGACAGGCGGACGCGTAGTCGTCCTCGGACAGACGGGGAAAAATTTCGCCGCTGGCATGTCGGGCGGTGTCGCTTATGTACTGGATGAAGACGAAACGTTCGCCGACCGGTGCAATAAAGAAATGGTCCTGCTGCAGCCATTGGCGGAACCGGCTGAAATCGCCGGCCTGAAAGCGCTGATCCAACGGTACACCGACTTTACCGGAAGCACGAACGGTCATCGGATACTGGCGCATTGGGAAATCTTTTCGTCCAAATTCGTCCGGGTCATTCCGAAGGCGTACTTAGAAATGAACGAACGGATCAGTGAACTGAAAAACGAAGGGTTGGGCAATGACGAAGCGCAAATGGCGGCTTTCGAAGAAAGCAAACTGTCACAGACTGTAAAACAATAGGAAAGGAGCGGTCCGATGGGGAAGATAACAGGATTTATGGAATATAGCCGAAAAGCGATGCCTGAACGTAAACCGGCGGAGCGCGCGAACGACTGGAAGGATTATACCGTCCCGATGACGGAAGAAGAAGTTCAAGTCCAGGGCGCCCGCTGCATGGACTGCGGGGTTCCGACATGTCAGAGCGGGATGGAACTGGCCGGTGCCACTACCGGCTGTCCGGTCTATCACCTGATTCCGGAATGGAACGACCTCGTCTATAATGGCCGCTGGAAAGATGCGCTCGAACGGGAGCATGTCATGAACAACTTCCCGGAATTCACCGGCGCGGCATGTCCGGCTCCTTGCGAAAGTGCCTGCATCCTCGGCATCAATGAACCGCCGGTGGCGATCCGGACGATTGAACGGTCCATCATCGAAAAAGGGTTTTCGGAAGGCTGGGTCGTGCCGGATCCGCCGGACAGCCGGACAGGCAAGAAAGTGGCTGTGGTCGGATCAGGTCCCGCGGGACTGGCAGCTGCAGACCAGCTCAATAAAGCCGGACACCTCGTAACTGTTTTTGAAAGAAGCGACCGTATAGGAGGCCTCCTGACGTATGGCATCCCCGAAATGAAAATTTCATTTGATATGGTGATGCGCCGGGTCAATATCCTGGAACAGGAAGGCATCCGGTTCGTTGTGAACACGGAAATCGGAAAGGACATTCCGGCCGATCAGCTACGGAATGACTTCGATGCCGTCATCCTATGCACCGGCGCTACGGTCCACCGGGATATGAAAGTGGAGGGACGCGGCCTGGGCGGAATCCATTTTGCGATGGATTTCCTCCATACCTCGACAAAAAGCCTGCTTGATTCCAATCTGGAAGACGGGAACTTCATATCTGCAGAAGGAAAGGACGTCATCGTCATCGGCGGCGGGGACACGGGGACAGACTGTCTGGCGACAGCTGTGAGGCAGAACTGCCGCAGCCTCGTCCAGTTCGATATTTACGACAAGAAAGGTGCTATCCGGGATGAAATAGGAAATCCTTGGCCGCAATATCCGGTCATCCACCGGGTCGAGTACGGACAGAAGGAAGCGGCAGCCGTCTTCGGCGAAGACCCGCGCGCTTATGCCGTCATGACGACGAAATTCGTCGGAGGGCCGGACGGAAATGTCAAGGAAGTCCATACAGTCAATGTAAAACTCCGCATTGATGAAGAGGGCAACCGGATCCGGGAAGAAATTCCAGGGACGGAAAAAGTCTGGAAAGCGGACCTGGTCCTGCTGGCGATCGGGTTTTCAGGTCCAGATCAAGGGCTCATCCGGGAGATGGAAATCGGGACGAACGCGAGTTCCGCCATCGATGCACAGCACGGATCGTTCAGAACCAACCAGGAAGGGGTGTTCGCAGCCGGCGATGCGCGGCGCGGCCAGAGCCTGATTGTCTGGGCGATCAATGAAGGACGGGGAGCTGCCCGGGAATGCGACCGCTTCCTCATGGGCTCGACCGTTTTGCCATAACCGAAAAAGCTGCAGATCCGAAGAAGGATCTGCAGCTTTTTTCAGGTCAGCCCGGATTGGGTTTTACGCGGGTAAGGGCTTCTTTGAGGATGCGCGCGGCGGATTCAAGCGTGATCCCGAGCGTCTCCTGGATCTCTTCCACGTTTTTCCCTTCTTCCGCGTAGAGATGACGGACGAACGCGAACCGGAAATCACCTGACCGGACAGGCAGACCGAGGAATTCCGACAAGGCTTCCGTGTAATCGGACAGGGAACCCATCTGAAATTCGGTGTACTGGTCCTTCACTTTTGAAGCGAGCAGGAAAGGGGTGCCCCGGTCATAAGCGAGCGCAATCCCTTTTTGGATGATTGGAATTTCACTTCCCATGAAGTCGAGAGGGCGGGTATAGCCGTCCTTCTTATCGACTTGAAGGCGGAGTTTATGGCCGAAATTCTGGACGCGGGAGACATCGATCGCGGTCATATCCCGGACACGGAGTCCCCGCATGTAAAGGAGAAACAGGATTTTCGCATTCAGGGCAAGCTTTTCGGACTTCAGCACGTCTTCTTGCCGGTTTAGCAGTTCACTGTAATCCAAATGAATATCGGCGGGGGTGAGGTCGAGTTTTTCGGGCAGCTTGAACTTTGGCATGAAATCCACCGGAATTTTGCCGATTTGCCACATGTAATCAAACCATTTCCGGATGAAGACGAGCTTCCGGTTGATGGTGCTGTCTTTCAAACCTTTATCCCGCTGTTCCTTGAAAAACCGCTGAATATCGGAAGGACGGATTTCATGGGGTTCCACAGGACCGTTATGATAGCGGGACACGGCATCTAGCAAATGCTCGATCAGCTGCACTTCATGGACTACTGTGTTCGGACTGATACCATTCTTCAATCTGAATTTTTCGTAACCGTAAGGCATCCGGACACCACCTTTCTGGATGAATTAATGGGATTATATCATCAATAGTAAGTAATTACAAAAGGAAAAACAAAAAAATCAACCCCACTATAAAAAGATTTTAATTGTCTGAAAAAAAGTTGTGTGCGATAGTTAAAGAAAAGGAGAAAGGGGCTAAGCGGTGGAAACAGCGAAAAATACGGAGATCCGTGAAAAGCTTTTCAAAGCGCTGGACGGTCATTCGAACGATTTGGTGAATACCAAACCTTCCCCTGAAGAATGGTCGCCGATGCAGATTCTTGAACATCTCTACCTGATGGAAACCACAGTTGCCCGAAAAATGCGGGAAGAATTGCAAAAACCGGAACGCGAAAAAGCAAAACCAAAACCGATCGCGCTTACGGTGAACCGGCTGGTGAAAGTGGAAGCGCCGGATTTCGTCCAGCCGACCGATTTTTATCAGACCATCCCGGAAATAAAGGACAAATTGGCGGAATCGAGAAGGAGCCTTGATTCGGTATTCAGCGAAGCGGAGCCGGAAGCGCTTGAAAACCGCTCAATGAAACATCCGGTATTCGGGCAAGTCCCCCTCAATCAATGGTACGCATTTGTCGGTCTGCATGAAAAGCGCCATTTGAAACAGCTTGAACTGACACTGAAAAAAGTTTCGAAAATGCTCCATTCGTAAATCTTATGACCTCGAATAATTTTAATGTAATTTACTTATGCTTGGAATTTCGCTATGATGTAAGGTGGAGAAAAGATGCAGTAAATGCCTTTTCATGAGATTCAAAGGAGGAACAAACATGGCAAAAAGCAACCTGCACAACAGCCGGTCATCTTTCGAGCTGAATGGCAAAACGTACAATTTTTATCGCCTGGCTGCACTCCAGGAAGCAGGAATCGCCGATGTATCACGGCTTCCGTATTCCATCAAAGTGCTGCTGGAATCCGTATTGCGTCAGCATGACGATTACGTAATCAACACTGAACATGTAGAAGAACTAGCAAAATGGGGCAAAAACGCCAACAAAGAAGCGGAAGTGCCTTACAAGCCGTCCCGCGTCATCCTCCAGGACTTCACCGGTGTTCCGGTTGTCGTCGACCTGGCATCCCTCCGTTCCGCGATGGCTGAAATGGGCGGCGACCCGGACAAGATCAATCCGGAAATCCCGGTCGATCTCGTCGTCGACCACTCTGTGCAAGTCGACAGCTACGGCACACCGGAATCGGTGAAAATCAATACGAAACTCGAGTTCGAACGCAACAAAGAACGGTACCAGTTCCTGAACTGGGCGCAGAAAGCGTACGATAACTACCGCGCTGTACCGCCGGAGACGGGAATCGTCCACCAGGTCAACCTGGAGTACCTCGCAAGCGTCGTCCATGCCATTGAAAATGAAGACGGCACATTCGAAGCATTCCCGGATACGCTCGTCGGAACAGATTCCCATACGACGATGATCAACGGAATCGGCGTTCTCGGCTGGGGTGTCGGGGGCATCGAAGCGGAAGCGGGCATGCTCGGGCAGCCTTCGTACTTCCCGATCCCTGAAGTGGTCGGCGTCAAGCTGACCGGCGAACTGCCGGAAGGCACAACCGCTACGGACCTGGCGCTGAAAGTGACGGAAACGCTCCGTGCACACGGCGTTGTCGGCAAATTCGTCGAATTCTTCGGCCCTGGCGTTCCGTCGCTTCCGCTTGCTGACCGGGCGACGATCGGCAACATGGCACCGGAATACGGCGCAACTTGCGGCTTCTTCCCGGTAGACGAAGAAGCGCTCACTTATCTCCGCCTGACCGGACGCGACCCGGAACACATCGAAGTCGTGGAAAAGTACCTGAAAGAAAACGGCATGTTCTTCGACCCGGCGATCGAACCGGTTTACACGGACGTCGTCGAACTCGATCTGTCGGCCATCGAACCGAACCTGTCAGGGCCGAAACGCCCGCAGGATCTCATCCCGCTGTCTAAAATCAAGGAATCCTTCAATGAATCCATTACAGCTCCGGAAGGACCGCACGGATTCGCGCTGGATGAAGATGAAATCAATAAGACGGCGACCGTCAAATTCAAAGACGGCCGGACTGCGGAAATGAAGACAGGGGCGCTGGCGATTGCAGCGATCACTTCCTGTACGAATACTTCGAATCCGTATGTCATGCTCGGAGCCGGTCTTCTGGCGAAGAATGCAGTCGAGAAAGGCCTTTCCGTGCCGTCTTACGTCAAGACATCACTGGCACCGGGATCGAAAGTCGTCACCGGCTATCTGCGGGACGCCGGTCTGCAGGATTACCTGGATCAGCTCGGCTACGACCTCGTTGGCTACGGCTGTACAACTTGTATCGGGAACTCCGGTCCACTCCTTCCGGAAATTGAAGAAGCGATCACGGAAAGCGATCTCCTTGCGACTTCCGTTCTGTCGGGGAACCGGAACTTCGAAGGCCGGATCCATCCGCTCGTGAAAGCCAACTACCTGGCTTCACCGCCGCTCGTTGTCGCATTCGCACTGGCGGGCACGATGGATATCGACTTGAATAACGATCCGCTCGGCAAAGACAAGGACGGCAATGATGTGTACCTGAAAGACATCTGGCCATCCACCCAGGAAGTGAAGCAGGCCGTCATGAGCACGGTGACACCTGAGTTGTTCCGCGAAGAATACGAACGCGTTTTCGACGAAAACGAAACGTGGAATGCGATCGAAACTTCGGATGAAGCGCTGTACTCCTTCGATGAAGAATCGACGTATATCCAGAATCCGCCGTTCTTTGAAGGTCTGTCGAAAGAACCGGCACCGATTGAAACACTCGACAACCTGCGGGTCATCGCAAAATTCGCAGATTCCGTCACAACCGACCATATTTCTCCGGCAGGAGCGATCGGAAAAGATACGCCTGCAGGAAAATACTTGCGCGAGCACGGTGTAGAGCCGAGAGACTTCAACTCGTACGGTTCCCGCCGAGGCAACCACGAGGTCATGATGCGCGGCACTTTCGCCAATATCCGCATCCGGAACCAAGTGGCGCCGGATACCACGGGCGGCTACACGACGTACTGGCCGACGAATGAAGTCATGGCCATCTATGATGCTGCCATGAAGTACCAGGAAGACGGAACCGGCCTGGTCGTGCTCGCCGGAAAAGATTACGGCATGGGCTCTTCCCGTGACTGGGCAGCAAAAGGGACGTCCCTTCTGGGCATCAAAACAGTCATCGCGGAAAGCTACGAACGGATCCACCGGTCGAATCTCGTCATGATGGGTGTACTCCCGCTTCAGTTCGTCAACGGACAGAATGCGGAATCACTCGGTTTGACAGGACGCGAATCGATCAGTGTGGACATCAGCGATGATGTGAAGCCGCGCGAACTGCTGAAAGCGACAGCAACAGCAGAAGACGGCACAAAGACAGAATTCGACGTCCTGGCGCGGTTCGACTCGGAAGTGGAAGTCGACTACTACCGCCACGGCGGCATCCTACAAATGGTTCTCCGCAACAAACTGGCACAGTAATGACGCTTTACCGGAAAGAGCCGCCTGAATGGGCGGCTCTTTTTTAAATTCCATGGAAAATATCGTAGGATTGGCGAACAATTTTTTGTTCCTTTTGTTATCAGAACTTTGAAATAATTGTCATTCTCTTATGAAGATTCCTGTGCTACACTATCCGTATACCTATAGAAAGGAGAGGGCGACCCGATGAATCCGCCGCTTCTGCTTTCCAGGCTGTCCGCTCCCATGCCTGCATCCGCCTATATGCCGAGGCAAGGAATTACCCGAAAACTGAAACGGGCGGCTCAGACCCGGCTGTTTCTTTTCCATGCCGGTGCAGGATACGGCAAGAGCTCGTTCGCTGCCCGGTACGTGAAAGAAGAAAAGCTGAATTGCGCCTGGTATACCGTTTCGGAAGAAGATGACGATCTTCTTCCTTTTCTGAATTACTTATGTGAAAGCATCCGCCAACAGGACGAAAAATTCCGGGTCAGCTTCAGTCAGCAGGACACAGCCGATCTGCCTAGGGTCGCCGCCATCCTGTCCAACGCCCTTCACGGGATCCGGACCCCTCTGGTTGTGGCCATCGATGATTTCCATTTGGTCGATCACGTTTTTTCGATCAATTTCGTCCTGGAAAAGATCATCCGGCATGCACCGGCCCATATCCGTTTTTTCATCCTGAGCCGGTCCAAGCCCCGCTGGTCGATTTTATTGAAAATGAAAGCCGCCGCCCATTACATAGAAGTGACAGAAGAAGATCTCCGGTTCACCGGGGAAGAGACCGATGTCTTCTTCGACGACTATTTCGATAAAAAACTTTCACCTGAAGATATCAAAGAAATCATGGATTTAACGGAGGGATGGGCCATCGCAGTCCAGCTGATGGCCATCCAGCACACCGATTCGCCGAAACCCTTGGAGCAGACGGTCAAACCGGCCCTCCAGGATTTATTCAGCTACTTATCGGAAGAAGTGTTCAGCCGCCATGGGCCGAAAGAGCAGCATTGGCTGCTCTCTTTGTCGATTTTTAGCACTTTTTCGCATTCGTTCATCCGGGATTACTTCGGTCCCGAAGCCGGAAAGTTCTTCGCTTCCTCAGCAACGAGCAACATTTTTCTCCAGTCACTGGCTACAAGCGATGCTTTCCGGTTTCATGCGCTGTTCCGGAAGTTCCTTGAAAACAAGTGGCAGGCGCTCGATTTCGACGGGTATCAGACAGCCCGGATTGCGGCTTCCCGGTATTTTCTGGAGCAGGGCGATTGCGTTCAGGCCATCCATCAAGCCTTACAGTCCTCAGATGATAGCTGCCTGGGAGAAACGCTTGTTTCAGCTGGCGGCCGGCTGATCGAACAGGGACAGTTCGATCTGGTGCTGGAGTGCCTGAAATCGCTCGCAGGATCCCGCGGGGACGCTGGACCGGCTCTTCTTTTGCTTGAGGGCGAAGCCTATCGCTACCTGGCGTATTATGAGAAATCCAGGCAGGCGTACATGGCCTGCCTCGCTGCGGCCGCAGACTCCGGCGACAGCCGGTTGGCCAGCCGCGCCCATGCCGGAATCGCGCATATTTATTTGGATACTATCCAGCCTGGTCTGGCGGACCCCCATCTGAAAGAAGCGATTGCCTGGGCGGATCGGAATGGATCCGTCCATGAGCAGGAAATGAACTCCCTGAAACGGCAGTTCGCCGAGAATCTGGTGAATCTGGGGAAAGCCAGGGAAGCGGCTGACTGGATCGGGCAGGAACAGCTGCCGGAACAGGTACTGAAGAAAGGAAATCTCGATGCGCGTCTTTTGATCCGCACCGGCAGGCTTCAGGAAGCGCTGATCCTGCTCGAAGACCGGAACCAGGAAGAGTCGCCCGTTCCTGACTCGCACCGGGAATCAGAGGCGCTGCTCTCGCTCGTCTATGCGATGATGGGAAGAGCGGATGAAGCGGCGCGGTCGGCCGCATTGGCGATGGAACGGGGAGCCAAAGAGAAATCGGAATTCGTTGAAGCGGTCGGCTGGATGAGGAGAGGACATGCGGAAAGCCTCTTTTCAATTTTTCCGGATGACCATCCGGATACATGGTACCGCAAGGCGGTTAATGAAATGGAACGTCTCCGGGTATCGAGGGCGAAGGCGGAACCATTCATGGGCCTCGCTATTCTGAAGGCGAGGCAAGGGGATATCAGCGAAGCGATGATACTCGGGAACAAAGGGCTGAGTGAAACTGAACGGGTCCAAGACAGCTGGCTTTCCGCTTACATCCGGGTCGGTTTGGCCATCATTGCCGATGAGGCCGGACAGCACCGCCGCGTCCTGGCAGAAGCCGGCACGGCCTTGGCCGCATTCCAAGAATGCGGCGACGCATTCGGTGAAGCGGCTGCACGGTACTGGCGGATGAGCGCCACGCACGCACTGGGGGAACTTCCGGAGTTCAGCCGGGAAGCGGAAGAACTGGCGGAATGGATCATGGCGCATGGCTTCCAGTTTTTCATCACCCGGCGGACACTGTACGGACCGGCCGACATCGAACGGATGAAGCCGCTCTGGCAAAGCGCCCTTCTCCAGAACCCGGAGTCCGCCGCCCTTTCCGCTCTTTGTGAAAGCTGCGGCATCCGGCGCGATGCCGCTTATCCCGGCTACCGGCTTTTGATCCGCCTGTTAGGTCCGTTCAGTGTGTCCCTGGGCGGACAAGCGGCGGAACCAGTCAAATGGCAGCGGGACAAAGCTAAGGACATTTTTATTTACCTGTTCCTCAACCGGGAGCGCTACGTCCCGAAAGAAGAACTGCTCGACAAACTGTTCTGCGGCAATCCGGCCCAAGCCGACCGGAATTTCAAAGTGGCGCTGAACGCCCTCTTGAACGCTCTGGAACCGGACCGGCCATCCCGGCGTGACGCTTTCTTCATCACCCGCCACCAGTCCATGTACCGGTTCAACCCGGAAGCGGGATGGAGCTGCGACTTGACAGAATTTACAGCGGTGATGGACCAGGGAATGCAGGAGAAGGATCCGCTGGCCGCCCATTCACTGCTTCTGAGGGCAGAGAAACTGTACAGAGGTACGTTTTTCTGCGAACGTGAGCCCGAAGAGTGGTACCGGTTCGAGCGGGAACGGTACGAACAGCAATACCTGCTCGTCCTCGAACGCCTCGCCCAGCTGACGACCCGCCTGCAGCGTTACGACGAAACAATCCACTGGGCAGAAAAACTCCTCCGCACGGACCATACATGGGAAGAGGCGTACCGGCTGCTCATGTACGCCTATTACCAGAAAAACAGCCGGCCGCAGGCGATCCGCTGGTATGAGCGCTGTACCGATATGCTGGACCGGGAGTTCGGGATTGAACCGATGGAGACGACGGATAAAATGTATGAAATCATCATTCGCTACAGCTGACCGACGGAGAGGACTATTCCTCTCCGTTTTTTTGTAACCCGATTGTAACTGCCCGGGTGTACAGTTAAGCGGAATAAAGAAAGCGCTTTCAAATCGACAAAAGGAGGTAAGAAACAAATGAAAAAAAAGGTGTTGTTGACTGTCCTCACAGCGGGTGTCATGGCATTCGGGGCGGCCTGCAGCGATCCCGAAGTGACAGAAGAAGCGGCAGCAGCGGAAGATGAAACGATAAAAATCGGCGTGCTGGCATCACTGACCGGGGCGCTGGAATCGTATGGAAAACAGACCCAGCAAGGATTCGAACTCGGACTGGAATACGCGACGGACGGCACGATGGAAGTCGACGGAAAGAAGATCGAAGTGGTCTACGAGGATACGGAGACGAAACCTGAAGTGGCCGTCCAAAAAGCGACAAAGCTGCTGGAAGAAGACGAAGTGGACTTTTTGGTCGGTTCTTCCAGTTCCGGGGACACGCTCGCGGTACTTCCTTTGGCGGAAGAGTATGAAACGATCATGGTTGTCGAACCGGCGGTGGCCGACAGCATCACCGGCTCCGAATTCAATGAATTCATTTTCCGCACTTCCCGGAACTCTTCGCAGGATGCGATCGCCGGCGCTGCCGCCATCGCTGAACCGGGCGTGAAAATCGCGACGTTCGCGCCGGATTATTCGTTCGGCATCGATGGCGTGGCAGCATTCAAAGCTGCGGCTGAAGAGCTGGGAGCGGAAGTGATCCATGAAGAATATGCCGATCCGGCAGCTACGGACTTTACATCGAACCTGCAGAAAATCATTGAAGCGGATCCCGATTATCTCTTCATCGTATGGGCCGGTGCAAACTCGCCGTGGAACCAGATCGCCGATATGAAACTCCAGGAACAGGGCATCACGATCTCGACCGGCGCGCCGGACATCGCTGCACTGTCGACCATGAAACCGCTTGTCGGCATGGAAGGCTTCACCGTCTATCACCATACACTGCCGGACAATGAAGTGAACGACTGGCTCGTAGAGCAGCATAAAGCGAAATACGACGGTCAGGTGCCCGACCTCTTCACGCCGGGCGGCATGACTGCCGCGATCGCCATCGTCGAAGCACTGAAAGCTTCCGGCGGATCGACAGACGGCAATGAACTGATCGACGTGATGGAAGGCATGTCCTTCGATACGCCGAAAGGGGAAATGACCTTCCGTCCTGAAGATCATCAGGCGCTCCAGACGCTTTATTCGATCCGGCTTGAAGAACAAAACGGCGTCGACTATCCGGTGCCGGTCCTCATTCGGGAACTGTCACCGGAAGAGACTGAACCGCCAGTCATGAACTGACAAACGGAAACGGAAGACAGCCTGCTCCTGCAGGTCTGTCTTTCTCCATGGCTAAGACATCTCTTAGTCGTGGAAGAGGACAGAAGAAAGGATGGGCGGCATGGAACCAATTTTGAAAACAGAGAAGCTGACAATCCGCTTCGGCGGTCATACAGCGGTGGACAGCGTGGACTTCGAAATGCCCGCTAACCACTTTAAGTCGATCATCGGACCGAACGGAGCCGGCAAGACGACATTTTTCAATCTGATCAGCGGGGAACTGAAACCGACCGCCGGCCGTGTGCTGTACAAAGGGAAAGACCTCGCCGGCGAGTCCCCTATCGACCGGACGCGGCAGGGGCTTGGCCGCTCGTTCCAGATCACCAACGTTTTCCCAAGCCTTTCGGTGCTGGAAAATGTCCGGCTGGCCGTCCAGTCGAAGAAGAAAATCCGGTTCGACTTCCTCCGGCACTTTTCATCCTATGCTTCCCTGACAGAAGAAGCGGAACAGCTGCTGGAACTCGTGCTGCTGAAGGACAAGCGGGATGCGGCCGCGTCCCAGCTGGCCCATGGCGAGAAACGGAAACTCGAGATCGCCATGCTGCTGGCCCTCGATACGGAAGTGCTGCTCCTGGATGAACCGACGGCAGGCATGTCGCTCGAAGAAGTGCCGGCCATTCTCGACGTCATCCGGAAAATAAAAACCGAACGGCAGAAAACGATCCTGCTCATTGAACACAAAATGGACATGATCCTGGATTTGTCCGACTCCATCATGGTGCTGTTCAACGGCCGGCTTCTTGCTGACGGTCCCCCGGATGTCATCATGCAGAATGAACGGGTCCAAAACGCGTATTTAGGAGGGATTGAGCATGGAACCGCTCCTCAGAATGGATGATGTCCATACTCACATCGGCCAATACCATATCCTTCAGGGTGTTTCATTCGAAGCGCGCGCCGGGGAAGTCGGCGTCCTCCTCGGCCGCAACGGCGCCGGCAAGACGACGACGCTCAAGACGATCCTCGGGCTGACGCCCGCTTCCGGCGGCCGGGTTTCATTCGGCGGAACGGATGTCACCAAAAAGCGCACCCATGCAATTTCCCGCAGCGGAATCGGGTACGTGCCCGAAGATCAGGGCATCTTTTCGACACTGACTGTCGAAGAGAACATGAAAGTCGCCATGACTCGGGAAACAGAGGAAACACGCAAAAAATTGGATACGGTGCTGGAGCTGTTCCCGGATCTGAAAACGTTCTGGAAAAAAGACGGCGGTCACTTGTCCGGCGGGCAGAAACAGATGCTGGCGATGGCCCGTGCCTTCGTCGGCAACAGCAAACTGCTTTTGATCGATGAGCCTTCAAAGGGACTGGCGCCGATCATCATCGAGAAAGTGATGGAAGCCATCCAGGAAATGAAACAGCACACCACCATCGTCCTGGTCGAACAGAACTTCATGATGGCGAGCCGCATCGGCGACACCTATACCTTGATCGATGACGGGCGGACGGTGCAGAGCGGCAGAATGGCCGATCTCGCCGGGAATGATGAACTGAAACGCAAGTACTTAGGGATCGGATAAGGAGGGTTCCGCATGGATCTATTCGTCAATCTGCTCGTGAACGGGCTCGCAACCGGAATGCTCATTTTCCTGCTCGCTTCAGGACTGACACTCATTTTCGGACTCATGGATGTCCTGAATTTCGCCCACGGAGGACTGTTTGCATGGGGCGCATTCGCGTCCGTCTGGTTCTACACGGCAACGGGAAGCTTTTTCGGCGCCATTGCCGGCGCAATTCTGACCGGCATCATCCTCGGACTGATCACCGAAAAACTGATCATCACACCTGTTTACGGTAACCATATCCAGCAGATCCTCATCACACTTGGCTTCATGCTCGTGCTGACGGAAATGCTGAAGGTAGTGTTCGGACCGAACCAGCTGGCTGCAGCGACACCTGAATGGCTGAATGGCAGCTGGGTGTTCGGCGATATCATTATCATCAAATACCGGATTTTCATCATTGCCGTCGGAATCGCCGTTTTTACGGTCATCCAGTTCATCCTGCGGCGGACGAAAATCGGCCTGATCGTCCGGGCCGGCGTCATCAACAAGGAAATGGTGCAGGCGCTCGGCATCGACATCAAGCGGCTGTTCCTCTTCGTGTTCATCGCCGGGGCTGCACTCGCTGCGCTCGGCGGTGCGCTCTTTGCCCCTTACTCCGGCGTCATCTACGCCGAAATGGGGCTGGAGTTCGCCATCCTCGCGTTCATCGTCGTGGTGATCGGCGGGATGGGAAGTTTTCCGGGCTCGCTGCTCGCTGCCATCCTCGTCGGACTGGCCGGCAGTTTCATGGCTTATTATGTGCCGGCCCTGTCGCTTGCTGTCAACATGCTATTGATGGCCGCTGTCCTGATTTTCCGGCCGCAAGGCTTATTTACCGCAAAGGGGTGACAAAATGAAAAAGCCAATGAACTGGAGCAAGATATCGCTGATCATCGCAGCAGTGCTGCTAGCCGCCATTCCGTTTGTTTCGGATTCCAGGACGTGGCTCATCCTGCTGACCCAGATTTTCATTTTTTCGATCTTAGCAATGAGTTACGATGTCCTGCTCGGCTATGCCGGCATGGTGTCGTTCGGGCATGCCATGTTTTTCGGAATCGGCGCCTACACGACAGCGGTCCTTCTCGACCGGTTCGAGCCGACCCTTCTGGTCTTCAGCCTGTCGATTGCGGCCGGTATGCTGATTGCGGGGATCATCTCGTTTTTCGTCGGCCTCCTGACGCTCCGGCTGAAAGATCACTTTTTCGCCATGCTGACACTTGCGCTTTCCGGCCTTTTCCTCGTGCTGGCGGAAAAATGGCGGAGCGTCACGAACGGCAACGATGGGTTCACATTCAGCGCCCCCGATGTGTTCCGGGACCGGGCGGTTTTTTACCTGACCGTGCTGGCCCTGCTGGTCGTTGTGTACTTCGCGCTGCGGCGGTTCACGAATTCTCCGCTCGGCCGGGTGCTCATCGCCGTGCGGGAAAACGAACAGCGCACGAAAGCGCTCGGGTACCGGACACTTGCCTACAAAGTGATCGCTTCAGTCGTGGCCGGTGTCACCGCCAGTCTCGCCGGATCGCTTTATGTCGTCAGCCTCCGGTTCGTGAATACGAGCGTCATGGCCATGGATGTCACGCTGGATGCCCTTCTTATGACGATCATCGGCGGCGTCGGCACACTGATCGGCCCGATCATCGGGGCCGGCATCATTGAACTGGCGCAGCATTACCTGTCAGACCTGGCGGGGGAGTACCCGCTGTTCGAACGGTGGATCATTTTCTTCGGGATTCTGTACATCCTCGCTGTCATCTTCTTCCCGACAGGAATCGCCGGCTTTTTCAAATCGCTGTTCAGCCGACGCAGACGGCCCGAAGCGGACGCCCCGCCGCTTGAACCGGCGAAACCGGAGGTGCCGCGATGAAAATCGGGATCGCCGGGACAGGAACATACTTGCCTCAGCAGACGATGACGGCGGAAGAAATCGGACAGGCTTCAGGACTGCCTGCGGAAGTCATCCGGACCAAACTCGGAATTGTACAGAAACCGGTCGCCGGTCCGGAAGAACACACGGTGCAGATGGGCATCTGGGCGGCACAGGAAGCGCTCAGAAAAGGGAAGGTCGACCCCAAATCGATTGATGTGGTCATCTATATCGGGGAAGAGCATAAGGAATACCCGCTTTGGACGGCCGCCATAAAAATCCAGCAAGAGATCGGTGCTTATCACGCCTGGGCTTTTGATGTAGCCCTCCGGTGCGGCACGACGATTATGGCGATGAAAGTCGCGAAGAGCCTGATGATGGCCGACAGCGGAATCCGCACCGTCCTGCTCGCAGGCGGCTACCGCAACCATGACTTCATCGATTATACCAATGACCGCACCCGGTTCATGTTCAACCTGGCAGGCGGCGGAGCGGCGATGATACTGAAACGGGATCACCCGTCAAACCTGCTGCTGGAGTCCGAGATCATGACGGACGGGTCGTTCTCGGAGGACGTCATCGTACCGGTAGGCGGTACGAAAAGCCCGCTGACCGCCGCGCACCTGTCAGAAGGGCTCTACCGGCTGGATGTTCCGGACCCGGCAGGGATGAAGCAGCGGCTGGAGCAGAAATCGATGGCGAACTTTCTCCATGTAATCCGCCGGTCCCTGGCAAAAAGCGGCTATACCGAGCGGGACATCCGCTACCTGGCGATCCTGCACATGAAGCGCTCCGCGCATGATTTCGTCCTAAACGAGCTCGGGCTCGACCCCAACCAGGCTATTTACTTGGAAGAGTACGGGCATATCGGCCAGATGGACCAGATTTTATCCCTTGAGCTGGCAGAGCGGCAGCAGCTGCTGAAAGACGGCGACATCGTCGTGATGGTCAGTGCAGGAATCGGCTACGCCTGGGGGGCGGCCACAATAAAATGGGGGAACGGAAAGGAGACGGCACCATGACACTGAAATCGGTCACCCTGGAAAATGGAGAAACAATTACATACCGGGAACGGGACGGCGGACACCACCCGGTCGTGCTCGTGCACGGGAATATGACCTCTTCGAAACATTGGGATCTGCTGATGGATGAACTCGACCCTTCACTGAAGCTCTTTGCACTCGATATGCGCGGCTTCGGCGGCTCGTCATACCGCGAGCCGGTGACCGGCATCAGCGACTTTGCAGAAGACCTTGCCGATTTTATCGACCGCTTAGGCCTGGAGAATTTCGACCTGATCGGCTGGTCGACAGGCGGTGCAGTCTGCATGCAATACACAGCGGAACATCCCGGCCGCGTGCGGCGGCTGGTCCTGCTGGCGAGTGCATCTACACGGGGATATCCGTTTTTCGGCACAAAAGATGACGGAACACCGGATTCCGGGCGGCGGCTCCAATCTTTGGAAGAAGTCCGGGCGGATGCCGGTAAAACACGGGCAATCCAAGGGCTGTATGATACAAAAAACCGCGAAGGGCTGAAAGCGGTATGGAATGCCCTCATTTATTCGCATCGCCAGCCAGACAGCCGAAAGTACGAAGAGTATGTCGATGACATGCTGACACAGCGGAATCTGGCGGAAGTTTATCATGCACTCAACACGTTCAATATCAGCAGCCGGCACAACGGACTGACGGAAGGGACGGATCAGGCGAAGGACATCACCGTGCCAGTGCTGGTGCTGCGGGGGGACCGGGATTATGTGGTGACGGAAGAGATGACACAGGAAATCATGGCGGATTTGGGCGGAAATGCCGAATACCGCCCGCTGACCGACAGCGGCCATTCACCGCTGGTCGATGACCTGGATCAGCTGGTACAGAAAATCCATGGATTTTTGCTGCAGGAGGAGACGGAATGAGACTTCAGGGGAAAACAGCCATCATTACAGGGGCGGCGAACGGAATCGGCCTTGCGGCAGCAGAGCGGTTTTGTGAGGAAGGTGCCCATGTCCTGCTGGCGGACTTCGATGAACAGACAGGGACGGCGGAAGAAAAACGCCTGGCCGCCGACGGACACAGCGTCCGATTCATCCGGACGGATGTCGCCGATCGCGAAAGCACTGACCGGATGGTGCAAGCTGCGCTGGATGCGTTCGGAACCGTCGACATTTTGGTGAACAACGCGGGCATCACCCGGGATGCGATGCTCCGAAAAATGCAAGCAGCCGATTTTCAGGAAGTGCTCAATGTGAATTTGACGGGTGTGTTTAATTGCACGCAGTCCGTGCTGCCGATCCTTGTTGAAAAAGGAAGCGGGAAAATCATCAACACGTCTTCGGTGAGCGGCGTATACGGGAACGCCGGTCAAACGAACTATGCAGCGGCCAAGGCGGCGGTCATCGGCATGACAAAGACTTGGGCGAAAGAACTGGGCCGCAAAGGCATCAACGTCAATGCGGTGGCGCCGGGATTCACGAAAACGAAGATGGTTGAAAAAATGCCCGAAAAAGTGATCGGCCAAATGACTGCCGCCATCGCCCTGCAGCGGCTCGGCTCTCCCCGGGACATCGCGAACGCGTATTTATTCCTCGCGTCAGACGAAGCAGATTACGTGCAGGGGCATGTCCTTCATGTCGACGGCGGCATCATGATGTAGGGAGGGGGAGGACTTTTGGTGACAGCACGATGGATTTTGAACCGGGCGGCTTCCCATCCGGAAGCAGTTGCCCTCACAAGCATCCATACGAAAAAAGAATGGACATACCAGGAACTTTGCGGAGAGATCGGGAAATGGCAGCAGGTGTTCAGGGAGTGCGGCCTGCGACAGGGGGACCGGCTTTGCGTGCTGTCCCAGAACCGGCCGGAACTGTTTGCCGTCCTGTTCGCCTGCGGACTCAGCGGCATCCTTTATGTGCCGCTGAATTACCGGCTGTCCCAGCCGGAGCTGAAAAGCATCATCGCCGACTGCACCCCTGTGTTCATCGTGACGGATGCTCTCAATGCGGAGACGGCCAGCGCGATTAGTGACTGCCCTGCTATGCTGCTTGAATCCGTCGGAGCTGCCGGATCTGCAGGGGAAGCTTCGGAAGAAGTGAAGGCGGACGGAGACGACCCGTGGACGATCTTATATACAGGAGGGACGACCGGCCTGCCGAAAGGGGCTGTCCTGTCGTTTGCGAACATGAACTGGAATGCACTCAACACCATCGTCAGCTGGAGCCTGACAGGCCAGGATGTAACAGTCAATTACATGCCGATGTTCCATACCGGCGGCCTCAACGCACTTTCCCTGCCGGTCCTGATGGCGGGCGGAACGGTGGCGGTCGGGGACCGGTTCGAGCCGACGGAAGCGCTGCAGGCCGTCCTGGATTACCGTGCGACCGTTTCGCTGTTTGTCCCGACGATGCATCAGCTTATGACGGAAACGCCGCTTTTCAGCGAAGCGGTCTTCCATGATCCGGTCCTGTTCCTGTCTGGCGGCGCCCCCTGTCCCGCCGTCATCTATGACAGGTATCGGGGAAAAGGCATCCCATTCAAGGAAGGCTACGGACTGACGGAAGCCGGACCGAATAATTTCAGCATACCGCCGGAAACCGCCTTGAAAAAACGCGGAGCGGTCGGCAAAAGCATGCAGTTCAATGAAGTCCGTGTTGTGCTTCCGGACGGAACGGCGGCCGGCACCGGTGAAGTGGGGGAGCTCCAGCTGAGGGGGCCGCACATCATACAGCGCTACTGGAACAACGAAAACGCCACCGCCGCCGCTTTCCGGGATGGCTGGCTCTGCACAGGAGATTTGGCGCGGACGGACGAGGAGGGGGATTTGTACATCGTCGGGAGAAGCAAAGACATGATCATTTCGGGCGGCGAGAATATTTATCCGCAGGAAGTGGAAAAATGCCTGATGGAATTTCCGGGAATCAAAGATGCCGCTGTGGTCGGCGTGCCGCACGAAAGATGGGGGGAAGCAGTGACAGCGTTCATCATCCCTGTCCATGGCCCCCCATTTGATGAAAAGGCGCTCATCGATCATTGCCGGCGCCGGCTCGGCGGTTACAAGGTGCCGAAACGCTTCATCCCGGTGACGGATTTTCCGAAAACGCATATCGGGAAAGTCGACAAAAAGCAGCTGGCGCTCAACGGCAAGTGAGCGCCTCTGCTTTTTCCCGTTTTCTCCGTTATAATGGGAGATGAGGTGAAAAAAGGCATGTTTATCAGTGAAAAAGAAATTGAAATTCGATACGCGGAGACGGACCAGATGGGCGTCGTCTATCACGCCAATTACCTGGTCTGGCTGGAAATCGGCAGAACTAAACTGATCGAGGATATCGGTTTTACATATGCAGGACTCGAAAAAGAAGGGTACTTGGCGCCGGTGACCGATTTGTCGATCCAGTACAAACAAGCGCTGCGCTACGGAGAAAAGGCGGTTGTCCGGACGTGGGTGGAAGAGCACGGCCGACTCCGGACGGTGTATGGCTATGAAGTGCTCCACGGGGACGGCCGGCTCGCAGCCCGTGCGAAGTCGGAGCATGTGCTCGTCAAGAAAGATTCTTTCCGGCCGGTATCGCTTCAGCGGATCGATCCGTCCTGGCATGCCAAATATGAAGAAATCAAGCGGGTTTCCGATGGCGTTCGGGATTAAGCGGGCAGAACTGGAGCACTGGAAGCGGGAAGTTGCGGCCGGCAACATCGCGTTCCTTACGCATTACTGGCTCGATCCCCGCTTTCCCGGCTGCGACACGGTGACGAAAGTCGGCTGCGCGGATTTGGACCGGCTGATCGCCTGGGGAAAGCAGTACGGGCTGCGAAAGGAATGGATCGATGACCGCCGGAGTGATTACCCGCATTTCGATTTGTTCGGTGACCGCCAGCGGATGATCCTCGAAGCGGAAGGGCAGACCGAGCAGCTGGAAAAATTCGTACGAAAAAAGCCTGATACACTCAGGCTTTTTTGTAGTCGTATTCGAGTTCTCCGGTGGCTTCATTCAGCCCAACGTGCAGGTCGTGCCCGTCGAAGTACCAGAAGTCGCGTTCTTCGACGTAAAACAGGAGACCGTCGACCGTCCGTTCCGCGGCAGCTTCATCGGGCGTGTCTTTCGTCACGCCGAGCGAGAACCCTTCATGCAGTTTGCTTGAACCGCCGTACCGGGCAAAAAAGCGGATATGGTCTCCGGGTTCAGCCTCCATCTCCTCTTTAAACCAATCCAGCGCTTTTTTCGAAACTACGATATCCAATCGGATCACGACCTTTTCTTCAGCATTTACATCCATTTCACTTTCGGTTCGGTACCGGCGCGGATGCGGGCGATGTTCGATCTGTGGCGATAGACGATGAACCCCGTCAGTACGACGATGACGGCGAACAAGAGCCAGTCGCCGGTCAGCCAGGCATACACCGCTGTGTAAATCATGGCAATGAACCCGAGCGAAATCGAGGCAAGGGATACGATTTTCGTCAGTCTCAGGATCACGATGAACGCAATGACGACGACAACAAACAGCGGCCAGTGGTATCCGAGAAGCACACCGCCGCTGGTGGCGACCGCTTTTCCTCCACGGAACCCTGCCAGGACCGGGAAGATGTGGCCGATGACCGCCACGACTCCGAGAAGGAGGGGATGGATGCCGGTATCGATGAAAAGCGGCAAGAGGACCGCCGCGGTCCCTTTGAGGATATCCATCACGGTCACGACGATCCCGGCTTTTTTGCCGAGGGTCCGGAAGGTATTGGTGGCCCCGAGGTTTCCGCTTCCGCTCAAGCGGATATCCGTATTGTAAAAGAGTTTGCCGATCCACAGACCGGATGGGATGGCCCCGAGCAGATAGGCGAGCAGAATAGCGATTATAGTTTCCATAGAGCGGCTCCTCCAGCCGTCTGCCGAACAGCAGCCGGTTCGTGTTTCATTCCCTTTGATTTTAGCACGACTGGCGAGCCGGGAACAACCGGACGGGAAAACTTCGTGTTGCACCGCCGTTTAAGGTATGATAAAAGAAAAGGACAGGTGATGTGATATGCAGAATCCAAGCCGCAGCGAGATCAAGGAAATCCTCGACCGGTCACGGACCATCGCGGTCGTCGGCCTCAGCCCCAACCCGGAGCGCACATCCTACGGTGTTTCCGAAGCAATGCAGAGCGCCGGTTATCGGATCATCCCTGTTAACCCGATGGCTGACGAAATCCTTGGGGAAACGAGTTATCCGAGTTTATCGGATCTTCCGGAAGTGCCGGATATCGTCAATGTATTCAGAAGGAGCGAATTTCTTCCGGCGCTTGCCGAAGAATTCCTGGAAACGGACAGCCCGGTTTTCTGGACCCAGCTCGGCGTCGAAGACGGGGATGTCCGCCGCCGGCTCGAACAGGCGGGGCGCCGCGTGATCATGGACCGCTGCATCAAAGTTGAACACGCACTGGTAAAATGACCGACAGGGCGCAGCCGCGCTCTTTTTCTTTGAAGTTGACAGGAAGAGATAGGACCGATACGATTAAACTAAAAATACGAACAGATGTTTGCTGGAGGGGAACAGATGGCGAAGATACAACCGAACACCTACAACGAAGAGGCCATTCAAGTGCTGGAAGGGCTTGATGCGGTCCGGAAACGGCCCGGCATGTACATCGGGTCGACCGACACGCGGGGCCTTCATCATTTGGTCTATGAAATCGTCGACAACTCCGTCGATGAAGTGCTCGCCGGACACGGTGACCGCATTTCAGTGACGATCCATAACGATAATTCCATCTCCGTCCGGGACTACGGGCGCGGGATGCCGACAGGGATGCATGCGAGCGGGAAACCTACGCCGGAAGTCATCATGACGGTGCTGCATGCCGGCGGCAAGTTCGGCCAGGGCGGTTACAAAACGAGCGGCGGCCTGCACGGCGTCGGGGCGTCGGTGGTGAACGCGCTGTCCGAATCGCTGAAGATTACGATTTTCCGGAACGGCAAAGTGTTCGAACAGTCGTTCAAGAACGGTGGCAAGCCGGTCACGACGCTCGAAGAGAAGGGAAAGACGAAAGAGACCGGCACCCTGACCCATTTCAAGCCGGACGAAACCATTTTTTCGTCGACGAAGTTCAATTATGAGACACTGTCCGAACGCTTGCGGGAATCCGCGTTTTTATTGAAAGGGACGAAAATCGAACTGAAGGATGAGCGGACAGGCGAAGAAGAGACCTTCTTGTTCGAGACCGGCATCGAAGCGTTCGTCGCTTATTTGAATGAAGAAAAAGATGTTCTCCATGATGTCGCGTATATCGAAGGGCAGCAGCAGAGCATCGAAGTGGAGTTCGCATTCCAGTTCAACGACGGGTATTCGGAGACGATCCTGTCATTCGTCAACAATGTGCGGACACGGGACGGCGGTACGCATGAGACCGGCGCCAAAACCGCGATGACACGCGTGTTCAATGAGTACGCGCGTAAAATGAACCTGCTGAAGGATAAAGACAAGAACCTGGAAGGGGCGGATATCCGGGAAGGCCTGGCAGGGATTGTCTCCGTCCGCATTCCGGAAGAGCTGCTCCAGTTCGAAGGGCAGACGAAAGGGAAACTCGGGACGAGCGAAGCGCGGAGTGTGGTGGACGCCGTCGTTTCAGAGAAACTGATGTACTACTTGGAAGAAAACGCGGAACTGAGCGCATCGCTCGTCCGGAAAGCGATCCGGGCGTCACAGGCGCGCCTCGCCGCCAGGAAAGCGCGGGAAGATGCGCGGAACGGGAAAAAGCGCAAGAAGTCCGACGCCCTTTTATCCGGAAAACTGACACCCGCCCAGTCCCGCAATGCCAAGAAAAACGAACTGTACCTTGTCGAGGGCGACTCGGCGGGCGGTTCGGCGAAACAGGGACGGGACCGCAGTTTCCAGGCGATATTGCCGCTGCGCGGGAAAGTCGTCAACACGGAGAAAGCGAAGCTTGAAGATATCATGAAGAATGAAGAGATCTCGACGATCATCCATGCGATCGGCGGCGGTGTCGCTTCCGAGTTCGCCGTCGATGATATCGCGTATAACAAAGTCGTCATCATGACGGATGCGGATACGGACGGGGCGCATATCCAAGTGCTCCTGCTCACGTTCTTCTACCGCTACATGAAGCCGCTCATCGATGCCGGCAAAGTGTACATCGCACTTCCGCCGCTCTACAAAGTATCGAAAGGGGCCGGCAAAAAAGAAGTGACCGAGTACGCCTGGACCGAAAACGAGCTCGACGCCGCCATCAAGAAAGTCGGCAAAGGCTACGGGATCCAGCGCTACAAAGGGCTGGGCGAGATGAACGCCGACCAGCTGTGGGAGACGACGATGAATCCGGAAACACGGACGCTGATCCGGGTGACGATCGAAGACGGCGCGCGCGCCGAACGCCACATTACGACACTGATGGGCGATAAAGTCGAACCGCGCCGCAAATGGATCGAGAGCCATGTGGATTTCGGCCTCGAAGACGACAGCAACATTCTTGAAAACGATTTGATCCATGAAGAGGAGGAAGTCATTTGACACAGCTTGAGAAGTTTCAGGACCTTCCTCTGGAGGAAGTCATCGGCGACCGCTTCGGCCGCTATTCGAAATACATCATCCAGGACCGCGCGCTGCCTGATGCGCGCGATGGCCTGAAACCGGTCCAGCGCCGGATCCTGTATGCGATGTTCCGGGAAGGGAACACGCACGACAAAGCATTCCGGAAATCCGCCAAGACCGTCGGGAACGTCATCGGGAACTACCATCCGCACGGCGACAGCTCCGTCTACGAGGCGATGGTGCGGATGAGCCAGGAATGGAAAGTGCGCCATATGCTCATTGAAATGCACGGCAACAACGGATCGATGGACGGCGATCCGCCGGCTGCGATGCGGTACACGGAAGCCCGGCTGTCCTCGATCGCCGCGGAGATGCTGCGGGATATCGACAAGCGGACCGTGGAATTCATCCCTAATTTCGATGATACCGAGAATGAACCGACGGTGCTGCCGGCGAAGTTTCCGAATCTGCTCGTCAACGGCTCGACCGGCATTTCCGCCGGGTATGCGACGGACATCCCGCCGCATGCGCTCCATGAAGTGCTCGATGCGGTGCTTATGCGTATGGACAACCCGGACGCGGCTGTCACGGACCTCATGACTGTCCTGAAAGGGCCGGATTTCCCGACAGGCGGCATCATCCAAGGCACAGACGGTATCCGGCAGGCGTACGAAACCGGCAAGGGCCGGATCGTCGTGCGGGCCAAAGCGGAGACGGAAAGCTTAAAAGGCGGCAAAGAACAGATCGTCGTCACTGAAATCCCATACGAAGTGAACAAAGCGAATCTCGTGAAAAAAATCGACGACCTCCGTTTCGACCGTAAACTGGAAGGCATCGCCGACGTCCGGGACGAATCGGACCGGAGCGGCCTCCGGGTCGTGATCGAACTGAAAAAAGACATCGACGCGACCGGTGTGCTGAATTACCTGTATAAGAACACTGATCTGCAGATCAGCTACAGCTTCAATATGGTGGCCATCCATAATCGCCGGCCGACGGTGATGACGCTGCCGAAACTCCTCGATGCCTATATCGGGCACCAGAAGGAAGTGATTACGAAGCGTTCTGAATTCGACTTGCAGAAAGCGAATGACCGGCTTCACATCGTCGAGGGGCTCATGAAGGCGCTGTCGATTCTCGATAAAGTGATCAAGACGATCCGCTCGTCGAACGATAAACGCAATGCGAAGGACAATTTGAAAAGCGCTTATAAATTCACTGAACCTCAGGCGGAAGCCATCGTGTCCCTCCAGCTGTACCGGCTGACGAACACTGATATTACGGAACTCCAGACGGAAGAACAGGAACTCCGGAAAAAAATCGATGAACTGACGGGCATCCTCACAAGCGCCAAAAAACTGAACAAAGTGATCAAAAAGGAACTGGCCGCCATCCGTAAGCAGTTCGCGGAACCGCGCCGATCGGTCATCGAAGAGAAGATCGAAGAACTGAAAATCACGAAAGAACTGCTCGTGCCGAGCGAGGAAGTGATCGTCACCGTCACGAAGGACGGCTACGTGAAACGCACAAGCCTCCGATCGCACGCGGCATCGAACGGTCAGGAATTCGCAATGAAAGAGTCCGATTTGCTGCTGTTCGAAGGCAACCTGAACACCCAGGACACCATCCTCATTTTTACGACTGCCGGCAATTTTGTTTATCAGCCGGTTCATGAACTGCCGGATATCCGCTGGAAAGATCTCGGCCAGCATCTGTCGAGCATCGTGCCGCTCGAAAATGAAGAAACTGTGCTGTCTGTGCTGCCTATTACGTCGTTCGATGAACAGGCGACGATCGTCACTGCTTCCGCGAACGGTCTTGTGAAGCAGTCGGCATTGAAGGATTACCAGATGCAGCGCTACTCGAAACCGATCAAGACGATGAACTTGAAAAAAGGCGACCGGATGATTTTCGCAGCGCTCCACACGGACGAACCGGAATTCTTTATCGGCACGCGCTTCGGCTACGGCGTCCGCTTCCTGATGGACGAAGTGCCGGTGACGGGCCTCCGCACAGCGGGTGTCAAAGGCGCCAACTTGAAAGAAGGCGATGAAGCTGTATCTGCGCTTCTTGTCGAGGAAGGTGCAGGTTTCGAGCTGCTCCTCGTCACACATCGCGGTGCGGTGAAGAAGATGAAGCCGGGCGAATTCGAGACCGGATCCCGGGCGAAGCGCGGTTTGGTCATGCTGCGCGAAGTGAAATCGAATCCGCATTCGGTGGCGGGCGTTCTAGGAATCAGAGGGAACGAAGAAGTCTTTGTCGAAACAGACAAAGGGAACCGGATTCCGCTTGATGTCAAGAAACTGAAACCGGCCGACCGCTATTCCAATGGGTCGTTTATGATCGATGAAAAAGCGGAAGGACGCGTTGTCAGTGTGTTTACTAAGGAAATAAAGAAAGACGAAGAATGATCCGCCGGTGAGGCGGATCATTTTTTAGTTCGGATTGGGCCAGTTGTTCATTTTTTGAAGGAATTTCCAAACAGACGGCGAACTGGTAAAAAGACAAATAGAGAGAAAAAGGGGATGGACAAGATGGAAAAACTATCCGCCTTGCGGAAACCGGTTTTATCCGGTCTGTGCTTTTTAGGGATGGCGCTGACCGGCTGTGCGCAAGCGGCAGAGTCAGACAATGGCGAGGCCGGGCTATATATCGAAGTGTTCGAGACGTTGATGGCGGAAGATCCGGGACTGAATGATGGCGCCGAATACATGGCGCTCGATTTCAGCGAACTGCCCGAAACAGCCGGACCGATGCAGCCGGGAGAGAATGGCGATTTGGATGAGCCGGGCGGAGAAGCCGAAACGGTCAGCGAGGAAACAGCCCAAGCGGTCATCGAGTACATGGGGGATGAATATGGCATGGACATCATGCAGGCGGACTTCGAAGA
The DNA here is from genome assembly GCF_002167005.1 of Indiicoccus explosivorum. GTDB lineage: Bacteria > Bacillota > Bacilli > Bacillales_A > Planococcaceae > Indiicoccus > Indiicoccus explosivorum. The sequence goes on along the minus strand of NZ_NHTN01000022.1, from coordinate 103,866 downwards.
ACTGAAAGCACGCGGTCTGTTCAACGAAGAGACGCTGTCACTGGAAGGCGTGCTGCTGGAAATCCAGGATTTGCGCTATACCGGGGCCGAGGAAGCAGTGGTCGAAGCGCGGAAATACACTTCGGGACTCGGAGCGATCGGGCTGGAGATCACGTTGGTCAAAGAGGGGGACTCCTGGGAGACAGCGGATGTCCGGATGCTGTGGATCAGTTAAGCCCGCTCCTGGGTGACAGCGGTTCAGATCCAATACGTCCAGTGAACAATAAACAAATGAAAGACCCGGCGAATCGCCGGGTCTTGTTTTTTCGCTGTTACTCCATCACTTCATTCACGAGCAGATTCTCCAGCGCCTGCCGTTTGATGACAGCCCGGTGTCCGCTGTCTTTTACGAATACGACGGCCGGTTTCAGCATCTGGTTGTAGTTGGACGCCATGGAATAGTGATAGGCGCCTGTCGACAGGACCGCGAGGAGGTCGCCCGGCTCAACCGGCGGCAGCTCGGTGTTTTTGGCGATCAAGTCACCGGATTCACACAGCTTGCCGGCGACGGTCGTTTTAATGGATCCGCCTTCCGGCTGCCGGTTGGCCACAGCCAGCGTGTATTGTGCATCATATAGCGCCGTCCGGATGTGGTCGCTCATGCCGCCATCGATTGAGACATAGGTGTTCACATCCGGAATTTCCTTCACCGTGCCGACGCGGTACAGCGTCAGCCCTGCTTCGCCGACGATGGAGCGGCCAGGTTCCAGTGACAAGTGCGGGACCGGGTAGCCGATTTCTGCGCACACATCTTTCACCGTCTCGGTGATGCGCCGGATGCCTTCCTCGATCGGGTAGCTGACGTCTTCATCGGTGTACTTGATGCTGAAGCCGCCGCCCGCGTTGAGCACATCCGCCTGGATGCCGTGGTCATTCAGCCAGCGCAGCACTTTGCCGACCGTCTGAATCATGCCGTTCGGGTCATACACTTGCGAACCGATATGGAAGTGGACGCCTTTGAACGTAAGGTGCTCGGACGCCTGGATTTTCCGGATGCCTTCAAGAGCCAGCCCGTGCCGGATGCTGAGGCCGAATTTGCTGTCCTCCTGGCCGGTCTGGATGAACTCGTGGGTGTGGGCTTCCACACCGGGGTTCACCCGGACAAGCACATCGACAGGGCGGTCGGCGAGTGCGTCGATCCGGCCGATTTCGCTGAGTGAATCGATGACGAAGTATTCGATGCCCGCCTCCAGCGCGTAGCGGATCTCGCCGTCGGTTTTATTGTTCCCGTGGAAGTGGATGCGGTCTGCCGGAAAACCGGCGGCGAGCGCGGTGTACAATTCGCCTTCGCTCACCACATCGAGTCCCATACCTTCTTCCGCCATGAGCCGGAACAGCTGGACGGAACTGAAGGCTTTGCTTGCGTACGAGACTGTATAGCCGAGACCGCTGTCTGCCAGCGTCCGGTGGAAGCGGCGGCACTGCTCGCGGATTTCATTTTCATCATAGACGATGAGCGGCGTGCCGTAAGTGTCCGCGAGTTCCGTCAGCGTGACATCCCGGATGGCCAGTTCATCGTTATCATTGCGTGTGAGGTTCATGCCAAAAAATCTCCTTTGTGAGCGTCAGGTGGTTCAGCGCGCTCATCTGTTCGGAATTCGCGCCGACGCCGAGAAATGTAAAATGATCGACGCGCAGAGCGCCGTTGTAGATAAACACATCGTCACCCGGCTGGACGTGCTCATCGACGACGACGAGCAGATGGCTCATCATGAGAGCGCCGATGGGGTAGCGGCGGCCGCGGATCAGGACGTCATGCTGGGCGCGGGTCCGGAGGATGCCGTCCCCGTAGCCGATATCGGCGATCGCGACGGTGCAGTCTTCCGGCGCGGTGAATGCGCTTGAATACCCTGAACTCTCGCCGCGCTTCAGCCGGACCGTTTGGATGACGTTCGCGCGCACCGAGATGACCGGCGGCGCCACGTCTTCCGGCAGGCCGCTGTATGGCCGGGAGCCGTACAATAAAATCCCGAGACGCGCATGCGTATGACCCGGGAATAGGCCGTCCCGCACATAGGAGGCGCTGTTCTGCGCATGGACGAAGCGGAATTTCCGGCGCCATACACCAAGCGCGTCCAGCAGTGCGAGCCAGTCTCGCTTTTCCTGTTCGTATTCCGCCGACCCGATTTCATCAGCGAACGCGAAATGGGTCCAGACGCCGGTGACGCTGACCGTCCCCGCCTCCAGCACTTCCAGCATTTCTTCCGCCCGGTCGAACCCCGAGCGGCGCAATAAATTCTTATATTCCAAGTGCACATCGATTCCGTGCAGTTCCTGTTCGTATCGCCGGAAAAACGGCAGGGAAGGGAGTGTCATCGCAATCCGGTGTTCCCGGAGCGCATCAAATTCCGTCACCGGGTTCATCAGGAAAATCGTGATCCCGGCATCGAGCTGCCGCAGCGCCACCGCCTCTGTGAGGGATGTCGTCGCGAATGCGCGGATTCCGGCTTCATAAAATGTCCGGAACGCCAATTCCATCCCGATGTTATAGGCGTTGTTCTTGACGACCGCAAGCACATTGTCCTTGTCCTGGATCCGTTTCGCCTGTTCGAATAAATTCGTCCGGTTGATCGAGAGAGTGGCTGTCACGCGGAATCCCCCCATCTGTGCAGGACCGTTTCATAAAACCGGACGCCGTGGACGAGGCTCGCTTCATCAAAATTCAGCGTGGACGTATGCAGGCCGCTCGTGAAACCCCGCGCTTTATCCTGTACGCCAAGAAACGCGAAGTGGGTGAGCGCCGCTTTCCGGTAAAACGAAAAGTCTTCACCGAATAAATACGGCTTGTCTTTGATTACGACATCGAGGCCTGAATCCGCTGCGCACGCCGTGACGATCGGGAGGAGGGATGGATCGTTGACGACCGGCGGGTAGCCTTCCGCGAATTCAATGCGCGAAGCTGTACCGAACAATGCATCCGCACTCCGGACGGCCGCGGACAATTTCTCCTGCACCGTCTTCAAGTCTCCCAATTCATACGTGCGGATCGTGCCTTCAAGGTAACCGTTCGACGGAACCGTATTGATCGCCTCGCCGGCGTGCATCTTGCCGATGTGGACGATGTTCTGATTCAGTCCGCTCAGGAAAAAGTGCTGCAGCTGCTGAATTTGAGTGACGATGAAATTCAGCGCGCCGAGTGCATTGGCGCCGGTCTCTTTGTTGGCGACATGGGCGGATGCGCCTTCAATGAAAATCCGGTATTCCGTCGCGCTCGCCGTCAGCGGACCGGCTTTTGTCAGCAGTGTGCCGGCCGCGTTATCCGGCATTACATGCAGCCCGAAAATGGCTTCCGGGCTGTAGTCATCGAACGGGAATGCCTGCACCAGCCGGTTCGCTCCGGCATCGGCTTCCTCCGAAGGCTGAAAAAGCAATAACACATTATGCGGAAGGCTGTCATTTTTCTGCAGTGCCTGACACCGCTCGGCGAAGGCCAGCAGCATGGCCGTATGCCCGTCGTGGCCGCAGGCATGCATGACGCCGGTGTGTTCCGATTTGAACGGGATGTCGTTCTCTTCTTCGATCGGCAGTCCGTCGATGTCCGCCCGGAAACCGAGCGTCCGGCCGGAATTCCCTTTCAGAAAAACGGCCGTCGCCGTCTCGAGCGGCACCGAATACGGTATGCCGAGCGCATCCAGTGCATTCCGGATGTAAGCGGACGTCTTGAACTCCCGGAAGCCGAGTTCCGGAATGCGGTGAAGCGCGCGTCTGTGGGTGGTGAGGGTTTCCTGCAGATTCATCTTATCAACTCCGATAAACGCAAAAGAGGCGGTCAGCCTCTTTGCGGATTACTGGTTCAGTTTTCTGAGTGCCTGAACGATTTCGATTTTGCCGCCCTGCACTTCGCTCGCCTGTTTGATGACGCGCGCCGGCACACCTGCGACGACAGCGCCAGCCGGCACGTCTTCCGTTACGATCGAGCCCGCTGCGACGACGGCGCCTTCTCCGACGGTGACACCTTCCAGTATGACGGCATTGGCGCCGATGAGCACATCGTCTTCGATGACGACCGGTTTCGCGCTTGGCGGTTCAATGACGCCCGCGAGCACAGCGCCTGCGCCGACATGGACGTTTTTGCCGGTTGTGGCGCGTCCTCCGAGCACGGCGTTCATGTCGATCATCGTGCCTTCACCGACCACCGCGCCGATGTTGATCGTCGCGCCCATCATGATGACCGCGCTGTCGCCGATCACCGCATGTTCGCGGATGAAGGCGCCGGGTTCGATCCGCGCATTGACGTTCGTGGCGTCCAAAAGCGGAATGGCGCTGTTCCGGCGGTCCTGTTCAATGACCAAATCCTGCAGCTGCTGTTCATTCGATTCGTAGAACGGCTTCCAGTCGGTCAGGTCCGCAAAAATGGTATAAGAGCCGTTTGAGCCGAACACTTGGAAGGAAGAAGGGAACGCTTCCCTGTCGAGTGCGGTGTTCACATAAATCTTCAGCGGGGTTTTCTTGTCCGAATCGCTGATGTACTGGATGATTTCCTGTGCTGTAAATTCTTTGACCATGTCAATCCACTCCTAAATTTGAATAAGTATAGTAGCCGTTCGGCTTGGTGATCAGTTTTTCCGCCACATCGATCGCGCCGTTCGCGAAGATGTCTTTTGACTGCGCTGTGTGCTGGATCGCAATCGTTTCATCATGGCCGGCGTAGAGCACTTCGTGTTCGCCGACAATCGTGCCGCCGCGCACGGAATGGATGCCGATTTCAGACCCGCTCCGCTTCGCTTCCGTCTCATGCCGGTCGTACACCGGCTCCGCCTCCTGGCGGGCTTCTTTGATGGCGTCATACAGCTTCACGAGTGTCCCGCTCGGCGCATCGACTTTTTGGTTGTGATGCTTTTCTGTCAGTTCAATGTCGAAATTGCCGAGGAGCGGTGTCGCAAACCGCACAAGCTCCGTCAGGATATGCACGCCGTAGCTCATATTGGCGCTGAAAAATACCGGCTGCGTCTCTGCTTTGTCCTGCATGAGGCGGACGAGCTCTTCCTTATCGCCGGTCGTCGCGATGACGAGCGGGAGGGACGTGCCGGAGGCGAGCAGTTCCTTCACGAGTGCCGGATGAGAAAAATCGATGATGGCATCCGCTTCCGGCAGCGAATCCGAAGGGGTGAACACCGGATATGGGATCCCTTCTTTTTCCGGCTGAGGATCACGCCGGCAATGGAATGGCCGCGGGCTTCCGCGAGCGCCGCGGTCCGTCTGTTCATGGCGCCGAAGCCGAGGAGAAGGAGCCGCATCACTTCACCTCCGTCCGAAGTCCGTCGAACAGGGCGGTCAGCGTGCCGATCTCGTTTTCCTCCAGCGGGACCAGCGGCAGCCGGACCTCGTATGGGCCGAATCCGAGATGGGCGGTCAGCGCCTTGACGGGGATCGGGTTCACATCCACGCCCAGCGCGCGGACGAGCGGGTAAAGCCGGTAATGCAGCTCCCGCGCGCGGTCCAGGTCCGTTTTCGCTGCTTCGTACAGTTCCGTGTATTCCGCGGGAAGCACATTCGCCGCCACGGAAATGAGCCCGCTGCCGCCCAGCGCGAGGAACGGCAAAACGGTGTCGTCGTTGCCGCTGTAGAGGGCGAACGAATCATCCGTCAGCAGCTTCACTTCCGACAGGTAATTGAAATCCCCGGTGGCGTCTTTCAGTCCGGCGATGTTCGGGTGCCCGCTCAAAATCCGGACCGTTTCCGGTTCGATCGTCATGCCCGTGCGCGCCGGCACGTTATACAGGAGGATCGGCAATTCCACCGCGTCCGCCACCGCAGTGAAATGGGCGATCAGCCCGCGCTGGCTTGTTTTATTGTAATACGGGGTGATCAGCATCAGGCCATCCGCGCCAAGTTCCTGGGCATCTTGTGAATCGGCGACCGAAGATTCGGTGGCATTCGAACCCGTCCCTGCAATGACCGGCACGCGGCCTGCGGCGGTTTCGATCGCATGTGCCAGCAGTTCCCGCTTCTCATCGCGCGACAGCGTCGACCCTTCGCCGGTCGTGCCGTTGATGATCAGGCTGCGGACGCCGGAGCCGATCAGGAACTCGATGTGGCGGCAGAAGCTTTCCGTATCGATTGCACCGTTGCGGAAAGGGGTGGTGACAGCCACTCCGATCCCTTCGAATAAATGCGTCATCACGATCCCTCTTTTCGCTGGAGTAAGTGTTCAAGAATCTGCACGGCGTTGAGCGCCGCGCCTTTGAGTAAATTGTCGCTCGTCACCCATACGTGATACGAGTTCGGCAGGCTCTTGTCTTCCCGGATCCGTCCGACGAACACTTCCCCGCGTCCGCTGGCGGACAGCTGCGTCGGATAGACGTTGTGTTCCGGATCGTCCTGCAGCACGACGTGTTCACTGTCGCGGAACAGCGTCTGCAGCTCAGCGGGGGCCGGGGAAGATGAAAGGGTGACGTTCATCGCGACCGCGTGGCTGTTTTCGACCGGCACCCGCACGCAAGTCGCCGTCACGTCGAGTTCCGGCTTCCCGAGGATTTTGCGCGTTTCGCCGATCATTTTCTGTTCTTCTTTCGTATAGCCGTCCTCGCCGAACACATCGATGTGGGGCAGGGTGTTGTTGTAGATCGGATGCGGGTAATTGACCGGCGCCTCGCCCCGTTCGCCGCGCTTCAGATCCTCGATGCCCTTGACGCCCGATCCGGAAACGGCCTGGTACGTCGTGTACGCGACGCGCGTGACACCGAAAGCATCGTCCAGGATCTTCAAAGGCACAACCGACTGGATCGTCGAGCAGTTCGGATTGGCGATGATGCGCCGCGTGAGGGCCGGTTCGTTCACTTCCGGCACGACGAGGTCGATGTCCGGATCCATACGGAATGCGCTTGAGTTGTCGATGACGATCGCCCCATGCCGCTCGAACAGCGGGGAGTAGGTGCGGCTTGTGCCGCCGCCTGCGGACATGAGCACGTAATCGAACCCGCCGTCCGTCTTTTCTTCGGTCAGTTCTTCCACGATCAGCGTCCGGCCGCGGAACGGAACTTCCGTACCTGCAGACCGTTTGGATGAAAACAGGACCAGATCGTCCGCCGGCACTTGTCTTGTTTCGAGCAATTCCGTCATTTTCCGGCCGACGAGACCCGTCGCGCCCACTACTGCGATTTTTGCCACTAGAATCTCCTCCTTACAGATCGAACCGCTCGCACAAGAGCCGTGCGGCGTGTTCGCCGTTTTGTTCATCCACCACATACGAGATGCTGATTTCGGATGTCGTCACCTGATGGAACGGGACGTCCGCTTCGATGAGGGTCCGGAATACTTTCGAAGCGACACCCGTCATATCCCGCATGCCCGATCCGATGACAGACACTTTGACGAAGCGGTCTTCGATTTTGAAATACAGGTCCGGATAATCGGCCTGCAGCCGGGTGAAAATCTTCTGGATCTGATTTTCTTCCGTGTCCTTCATCGTGAAAGACAGCTGCAGCCCTTCGTTGTTCGTGATCTGGGAAATCATATCCACGTTGATCTCTTCCTGCTCCAAGTGATGGAATGCCCGGTCCAGCAGAACCGGATCGTAGTGCGGGTAGTTCAACGTCACGTGGATCATGTCCTGATCGAGCGCGACTCCCGTGACCGCTTTTTTCTCCAGCATTTCTGTTCTCGCCATGACCCATGTCCCTTTCTCATCCGATAGCGTTTTGCCGAGATAGATCGGAATGTTGTAGTTTTTCGCGATTTCGACGCTCCGTGTAACGAGGACCCCGGCACCGAGCGCCGCCATCTCCATCATTTCTTCATACGAGACTTGTTCGAGCCGCCGGGCTTCGGGATACAGCCGGGGATCCGTCGAGTACACACCGGCCACGTCCGTATAGATCTCACACGGGCATTCCAGCGCCGCGGCGAGCGCCACAGCCGTCGTATCGGACCCGCCGCGCCCGAGCGTCGTGATTTCACCGTCCGTATTGAAGCCCTGGAAGCCGGCGACGATGAGGATGTCGTTCGACTCGTACAGTCTGTTGAACGTATCCGTATCGATTTTTGAAATCTTGCTTTTCAAGTGGTGGCCGACCGTCTCGATGCCTGCCTGGTAGCCGGTGAGCGGTTTCGCCCGGACACCGAGATCATTGAGGATGATCGACAGGTAGGAAATGGTCTGCTGCTCGCCGGTCGTCAGCAGGACGGCGAGGTCTTGCTCTTTCGGCGTTTTGGTGATGGAACTGACCGTCTTCAGCAGCTCATCCGTCGTCTTGCCCATGGCGCTGACGACGACTGTCAGCTGTTCGCCCTGTTCGGTCCTGTTTTTCAAGTATTCCGCGATCGCGGTGATCTTGCCGATATCGGCGACACTCGTGCCGCCGAATTTCAATACGCTCCGATTCATGGCCATCCTTCTTTCGGGAGGGAATAAAAAAAGACAAGCCGGCATGTGCCCGACTTGTCTATTGTGTAACTGATATCCAAGTGGAAGCACTCCATTATTCCGAGAATAATGACAGACTGCATATTGTTCATATGCAATCCAACAGGAAGCCGCCTGCAAGCGGACGTCTGTTTCGGCAAATCTCCCTTTCGCTCAGCCCAAGTTGCAGCTTTCGGGGCTCAGGTACTCATGATCATTGCGCCTCATCCATTGAGTATGAAGTTTTCAAGGTTGTGACCGATTATACGGGAGATTTTTTTGTTTGTAAACCGATAATCTTCAGAAATCGGCCGAAGGAGCGATTTCGTTATTCATTCTTCCAGCGGTCTGGTCACGATCAAGTAACCGATGATCGGTTTGAAGTTGCCGCCTTCCGTTCCCGTCACTTCCGTGATGGAGACGATTTCCACGCCGGGATTTTCCGCCCGAAGCATTTTCAGCGATTCCACGGTCACTTCCAGCTTGCTGTGGGGGACGTAGAAAATGCCTTCCCCCATGTTTTCGTATGAAGCATCAGCGACGGTTTCGTTATCCAGCGGGACTTCCGGTTCCTCGTCGGCCTGACAGCCGCCGAGTACGGCGGCCAGCAGGATACTCGCGATCAGTTTCTTCACCTAATTCCTCCTTCTGCGCTCAATTAGCGGCAGCACCTGAACACATTCTGATACTTCTATAGTACGCCGCAAGGAAAGCGGACGGCAAGGGAAAGGCAGTGTCCGTCAGCGGGCTGGCGCTGTCCGGTACGTCACAAAGGTTGAACCTTTCCGCTGCTGTTCCTGTTCAATTGCAATTCCTTCCTTTTTTGATTATTCTAAAATCGTCAGATTAAATCGAGTGATGGGAGGAACCGGTAATGAAAAGACTGGAGAACAAAGTGGCCGTCATCACCGGCGGGACGGGCGGAATCGGGAAAGTGACAGCGGAGCGGTTTTTGAAGGAAGGCGCGAAGGTTGTACTCGTGGATCTGTTTCAGGAAGCACTTGATGAAACGGTGGAAGAACTGAAACAGTACGGAGACGTGGCCGGTTTCCAGGCGGACGTTTCAGATGAGGAGGATGTCCGCGGCTATGTGGACAAAACGGTGGAGCGGTTCGGGACGATCGATGTATTTTTTAATAATGCAGGCATCGAAGGGAAAGTGGCCCCGCTCGTCGATCAGAAAACCGAGGATTTCGATAAAGTGATCAGCGTGAATGTGCGCGGCGTGTTCCTCGGGCTGAAGTACGTGCTGCCGGTCATGATGAAACAGAAATCCGGAAGCGTCATTAACACTTCATCCGTCGCCGGGCTGAGCGGCAGTCCGGGCGTGGCACCGTATATCACCTCCAAACACGCAGTCGTGGGGCTGACGAAAGCGGCGGCTGTCGAAGCGGCGGAATCGAATATCCGCGTGAATTCCATTCATCCTTCACCGGTCAACACAAGAATGATGCGTTCGCTCGAAGAAGGCCTGAATGTCGACGAAGCGACACTGTCGAAAAGCATTCCGCTCGGCCGGTACGGCGAGTCGAGCGACATCGCCAATCTGGTTTTATTTCTGGCAAGCGATGAAAGTTCGTTCATCTCCGGATCCCAGTACCGGGTGGACGGAGGGATGGCGGCACTTTAAACCGTCTGTCCGATAAAAGGAGTCGGTCGGTCCGCCGATGCGCTCCTTTTTCTGATGGAATGGCTATACTGGAGAATAAAGGACGAGAGGGGGGAGCAGCATGACAAAGAAGGCGGCGATAGGGTTCGCGCAGCAAGTCACTTCACGGGAAGAACTTCGGTCAATCACCGGAAACCCGAGTGAACTCGTGAACAACAAAGTCATTACATACATAGACCGCCACTGCCGGGAGTTCATTTCAAAAGCGCCGTTCCTGACCATCTCGACAGCGGACGGCTCCGGGTTTTGCGACGTGTCCCCGCGTGGCGATGCCCCGGGATTCGTTTTCGTGCTGAATGAGAAGCAGCTCGTCATTCCGGAGCGGCCGGGCAATAAGCGGATGGATTCTCTCCAGAACATTCTGGAGAACCCGAAGATCGGCCTGCTGTTCATGATTCCGGGGCTCGGTGAGACGCTTCGCGTCAACGGAAGCGCCTGCATCATCCGGGATGAGGAACTTCTCGAAAACATGACGGCCGCCGGAAAAAGGCCGCTTCTCGGAATCGGCGTAGAAGTGGAAGAATGCTTCATTCATTGCGCAAAAGCGTTCCGCCGTTCGGGGCTTTGGGAACCGGGAACGTGGGAGCCGAAAGAGACGCTGCCGAAAGGCGCGAAAATCCTGGCGGCCCACGCGAAGCTGCCCAATACGGATGAGCAGGCGGTTGAGGCGATGCTGGATAAGAGCTATAAGGAAAATCTGTATTAGCGCGTCGTGCTTCCGACATTGAATGAAGGAGTGAACTGCAGTGCCATCGACTAAACTAGTGAAAGCGGCTGTCGTACAGGCCGGATCGGAAATCATGGATAAAGAAAGAGGCGTCGCAAAAACAATCCGGCTGATTGAAGAAGCCGGCGGACAGGGTGCGGAAATCATCGTATTCCCCGAAGCTTTTATCCCCGCCTATCCGAGGGGGATGTCGTTCGGGGCTGTCGTCGGCAGCCGGTCGGATGAGGGACGAAAGGACTTTCTGACATATTGGAAAAACGCCATCGACGTGCCGGGTGCGGAAACGATTCAAATCGGGGAAGCGGCAAAGAAAGCCGGCGCCTATGTCGTGATCGGCGTCATCGAGCGGGACCAGGAGTCGAGCGGTGGCACGCTGTACTGCACGGCGCTGTTTTTCGGACCGGACGGCAAACTGCTCGGCAAGCACCGGAAGCTGAAACCGACCGGTTCCGAGCGGCTGATCTGGGGAGAAGGAGACGGCAGCACATTGCCGGTATTTGACACGCCGTACGGCAAAATCGGCGCGCTCATCTGCTGGGAGAATTACATGCCGCTGGCGAGAGCCGCTCTGTATGAAAAAGGCGTACAGATTTACGTAATGCCGACCGCCGATGCGCGGGATACTTGGTCGGCCACCGTGCGGCACGTCGCCGCGGAAGGCCGCTGTTTCGTTCTGTCATGCAATCAGTACTCGACTAAAAGTATGTATCCGGAAGCGATATCTTCCCGCCCGGAATTCGCCGGATTCCCGGAAGAACTTTGCCGCGGCGGCAGCTGCATCGCCGGGCCGCTCGGGGATTGGGTGGCAGAACCGGTGTACGGGGAAGAGAAAATCATGTATGCGGAACTCGATATGGACAAAATTGCGGAAAGCCGGTTCGATTTCGATGCCGTCGGCCATTATTCGCGCCCCGATATTTTCCAGCTGACCGTGAATGAAAAGAAGCAGGAAAACGTGAACTGGGAGAAATAGAATGAAGGCTGCTGCGCATCTGGAATCGATGATCCGCGGCGGCCTATAATAGCGGTCAACCAACTGAGCAAAGCAGGAAATCCTTATCGGGTATGCCATTGCCGATAAGGATTTTTCTGGTGCTATTTTAGTGGGTGACTAATGAGTCGCAGCCTTTCCAGTTCTGTCTGCCCTTTCCGAGTGACTTCCACTGTACGTGTCTCGGGAATCCGCTTAATCCACTCCAAATCAATCAGACGCGCAAGCAGGGCACCACCTAAAGCTCCTGCTAAATGAGGCGTCCTCTCCGTAACATCCAGACAGCTTCGGGCAAAGGCTCTCTTCTTTTGGTGCAGTCCGTCCAAATCAATGCCCAAATCGCTAAAAAATGCATCTCCTTCTGCTGTAACAGAAAAATTCTTCCCGTTTTCCTCCAGCATTCCTTGCTTAACGAGCGACTCCGTAATCTCCACACCGACGGATCCCGCCAAATGATCATAGCATGTCCGGGCATAGCTGAATTGTTCATCCTTAAGTCCGTTATTGTGGACCACTGTATACACCTCCTTTATCTTGTAGAGAAAGCATCTAAATTTGCCTGTCCAAGATAATTCGCTCTCTATCTCCATAATTGGCAGAATATTGTTTCAATCATATCATTTTCATTACAATTGGTGTAAAATGGATGGAAAGAAACAATCTAACGGTTAGTCCCACCCAAAGCGGTTCTGGTTCCACTGTGAATTGAATGTTCTTTTGTTCCCTTTGTCTCAGCGAAGGGCCAAAGGATACGGAGAGCAGAAGGGGGAGGGAGTCAGATGAGACCGGCAGATCAAGCGAAAGTCCAGAAGCTGTACCGCCAAAAAATGAAACTGGAGAAAGAGAAGGAATCGTCCAATCGAGACTTGCTGGTGATCATGGTTTTCCTGCTGCTGATTGTGCTGTACGATGTCTTCAATTTGCCGTTTGACACCGACACGACGGTTATGGTCGACGAGGAGGGCGATATGACCGGCTCCGAAACCGTGATTCATTCTCCTGCCGGCCCTCGGACCAGTGAACGAATGACCGTCGAACCGAAATAGTAGGGGGAGGAGCGCATGCATATCATGTTGACACTTATCGCTGTCGCGTCCTTGATGGTTTCATTTATTGCCACGATTGTAGCAGTCAGTACCGGGAACCCTAAACCTTATTGGCTGGCTGTTGGCAGTCTGTATATCTTCAGCATGCTCGCGGGTTTCAGCTATGGGCAGCTGACTATCGCTTTCGTGCTCATCCTTTTCCTGCTGGCTATCGGCAGCTCCATTAAGCCAATAAAGAATGGGTTGCAGTTCGCCGCTTGGTTCGGGGCTGGAATTTTGGTTAGCTTTTTCGCCGTTTCTTATGTGGATGATCGCTGGCTGTTCTTTCCGATGACGCTGATCAGCTGATCAAAAAGAGTTCAATTGAAAACACGGCAAGTGCATTTGTCCTTAAGGCCTTAAGGATTTTTGGTTTTTGCACGTGAACCGGCAGGCTCAAAACCGATGAGCCTGCCGGTCAGTTATCTTTATGAGGGTAATCCTGATATCGACCGGACCGTTTCCCGGTCGGAGTTCGTCCCGAGCTGGAAGCGCTGCTTGTAGCTTTCGTGGCCTTTTCCGGTGATGACGATCCAGTCACCGGCGTTGCTGATTTCCAGCGCCCGCTGGATGGCCAGGCTCCGGTCAGGAATGATCATCCCTTTTTCATTGCCGAATTCGTTATTCAGCACTTCCAATGACTTCAGCATATCCTCCGCCGTTTCCGAATTCAGGTCATCGGAAGTCAGGATATAGAGATCACTGATTTTCGCGGACACCTCCAGCATATCCGCTCGTTTCCCTTCATCCCGGTTGCCTCGGAAACCGAATACGTGGATCAGCCGGCCGGCACCTTGCGCTTTGGCGGTGGTCAGGCAGTAGTGCAGCGCATCGGCGGTGTGGGCGTAATCGATGACAGCCGTCGCGCCGTTCGGAAGCGCCGTCACTTCGAAGCGGCCGCTGACGCCTTTGAAATCCGGCAGGACATCCAGGATCCGGGCTGCCGGTATGCCTTGCGATTTAGCAGCGGCGTAAGCGAGCGCCGTGTTATAGAAGTTGTGCATCCCTTTCATCGGAGAACAGAGCTCCGCCTGTCCGCCATCCTCTTCAATGAGCAGGCAGTCGCCTTTCCGGAATCCGAGGATGTGCAGGTCATTGCTGCCGTTTGAGCCGATGGTCACCAGCCGGTCCACCCGTCCCGCGAGATTTTCCGCGAGTTTTTCTCCCCAGTAATCGTCGGTGTTCACCACGGCAGTGCCATCCTTTTTCAGTTTATCGAAAAGCATGGATTTGCTTTTGAAATATGCTTCCATCGTTCCATGGTAGTCCAGATGATCGCGGTGGAGATTCATGAACAGGCAGCAATCGAACTGGATCCCTTCCAGCCGGTGCTGGACAAGGCCGTGGGAAGACACTTCCATGATGACGACTTCATCCCGGCTCTCGGCCAGCAGCTTGTGCAGGACAAGCGCGTTCGGGGTCGTGTTCCCGCTCGGAAGGATTTCCCCGTTCACTTCGATATGGAGCGTGCCGACGAGAGAACATGTATAGCCGTTCTGTTCGAAAATATGCTTCAGTAAAAAGCTTGTCGTCGTTTTTCCGTTCGTGCCGGTGACCCCGATGACTTTCTTGCGTCCGGAAGGGTTACCATAGAAGTTCCCGGCGATTTGTCCGAGTGCCTTCCGGCTGTCCGGTACTTGGATGTAGGGGACAGGAAGACTGGGCTGTGGCTGTTCACCGACGATAGCTGCCGCACCGTGCTGGATCGCGGATCGGATATATTCATGGCCGTCATCGCAAAACCCTTTCACGGCAACGAAAAGGCTGCCGCTGTCCGCCAGTTTGGAATTATCGGTGATACCGGTGATTTCAATTTCGGCTGCCTGGGCAGGCAGCGGGTGAATCATCGGAATCCGGTTTAAAAGAAGTTGTAGGTTCATGAGATTGTCCATCCCTTCAATATGGATAGAATCGATTCAGTTTTGGAACTAGGAAAATGTGACAGACAACCCACTCACAAAGAAAAACCGGAAAAATTGAAAGAAACCACTCTTTAATTACTAGGTATCTTACCATTTTTCAGAATAAAAAGAAATCGGTAATTAAAACCCGGACGACAAAATTCGTCAGCCGGAAACCAGAGAGGGATAATTCGGCGGATAGAGGGTAAGGGATACTATCGATTCTTTGTGGAAAGGCGGTGCATAAATGAAAGTGAAGCTTTTACCAAGGGAAATCCGGAAATACATCCAGATGACGCCGAGGCAGCGTCACCATGAACTGAGTGCTTCTCTCTGGTTCCGTCCGCTTTTATCGGTCCTGGCGGCAATCGTCCTGGCACTCGTGACGATATTCGCCGATCTTCAGTTCGAGTTCATTCCGGCGGACAGCATATTGTCATTCAGCTACGACACGACACGGCTCATCGTCAGCACGCTGATCAGCTCCGTCCTTCTCCTCAGCGCATTCACGCTCAACATCCTGCTTGTCGTATTGACGACGTTCAGCGGACAATTCTCACCGAGGATGCTGCAGGACTATATCGCGGACCGGCAGACCCAGCTGTACGTCAGCCTGTTCAACGGCAGCTTCATCTACGTACTGGTTACATTTCTGTTCATCAACAATTACCAAAACGATGATTTTGTGCTCGTCCCGATTGTGACGGTCCTTTTGACGTTCATCACGGCGATCATCTTCCTGTTTTTCATCAATCATTCGATTTACTGGATGCAAGTACATAATGTGACGTCGAATATGCGCTTGCTTTCTGAAGAGATCATTGACAACGCAGTGCAGGAGGACATGGAAAAACTGAAAGTCGACGAGGCAGGCGACTTGAAAGAGCGGTTCAAAGCAAACGAAAAGACGGTGCTGACAGATCATGCCGGCTATTTGCAGCTGGTCGATTTCCGCCGGCTGGTCGAAGCGGCGCAAAAAGACGATGTCGTTGTGGAAATGCACGAGAAAATCGGCCATTTCATACTGGCCGATAATCCGCTGTTTTCCTACTGGGGCCCGGGAGCGGATGAACTGGATCCGGAAGGGTACAAAAAATACTTTCTGTTCGGCAATAAAGAACTGGAAATCCAGGACAGCAACTCCGCCATGAGCAAACTGGCGGAAGTCGCCATCAAAGCGATGAACAGCGGAGATCCCCGGTCAGCCATCAATGCCATCTACCAGCTGGGAAACCTCATGCAGACCATCCAGAAAAACATCCGGTTCACGCCTTACTTGGCGGATCAGGACGGACAGGTCCGGGTGATTACACAGCAACAGCAATTCGAGGATTCCCTGTACCGGGGATTCGGCATGATCCGCCACTACGCGAAGGACGATTTGCCGATCATCATTGAAATCGTTTCCGCCCTGCGGATGCTGTCTTTTTCAGCCGACCGTTCGCTCCATGAACCCATCTGGTGTTTTGCTGAAAACACCATCGTGAACGTCAAGGAAGATTTCATCTACGATATCGACCGCGATCTCCTGCTGGATAAGCTGAAGGAATTGGCGGATGTTACCGGCCACCAGACCGGTTACCGAAAATTGAAAGCCGAACTCGAAGCGAAAAGCTGAGAAATGCAAAGGCGGGAAGAGGAGTGTTTACCCTCTTCCCGTCTCTTTTTATTTCCTGAGTGCCGGGTCCATCCCGGACAGGTATAATGGAGTCAGGAAGTCAGCTGCTGCTGGAGCAGCATAGCTTGCATAAATCATAAGAGAAAAGGAGGGGGAAACAGTGGGCAGCAGCGTATCTTTAGTGGCACCTTCGTTCGATTACAAAGAAGGGTATGCCGCATTTTATCGGGAATGGAAAGAAAGCGGTGAGGACATGGTGCCATGGGTCATTAAAAGGGACCCGGATGATTTCAAGGACATGATCCGTTTTTTAGAGAGTAATGCAGCAGGAGAAAATCTCCCGGAAGGCTGGGTGCCGGATTCGACTTATTGGCTCGCGGACGAAAAGAAAGACGTCATCGGCGTCGTCAATATCCGCCACCGTCTGACACCTCGGCTCTTTAATAACGGAGGCCATATCGGATATGGCATCCGCCCTTCTGCACGACGGCTGGGTTATGCGACGAAGCTTCTTGAACTGTCACTGGCAAAAGCGAACGCGCTCGGGATCGAACGCGCCCTGGTCGTCTGTGATGAATGGAATGAAGCATCGAGAAAAACGATCCTCAATAACGGCGGCTTGGCTGATGAAGATTTCATCGAAGAAGACGGGAACGTCATCCTTCGTTATTGGATTGACACAAAACCAGAAAAATAAACGAACCCGGAATGAAATGCAGCAGGAAGACAGGAGATGGGGAGAATGGAAGAATCGTTGAAACAAGGGGCACATTTTATGAGAACCAGGGCCCGACCGCTGGATCGGGCGCTGTACGAGTACTTGTTCGAATCGGGAAGCCGTTCTTCCGTGCTGGCGGAACTCGGCACTTATCAGAACCCGGATGGCGGATTCGGAAACGGCTTGGAACCGGACTTCCGGTGTCAGGCTTCGTCTGCACTGGCGACATCGGTGGCGCTGCAGGTTTTGACGGAGGTGGAGGCGGATGCTTCCGAAGAAATGGTCAACCGAACCATCTCTTATTTGCTTAATACATATGATGAAGACAAAAAGGGCTGGCAGATCATGCCGAGAGAAGTGGAAACAGCACCAAGAGCACCTTGGTGGAATTATAGCGAGGACTGGCCATGGGGGAACCCGAGCGCTGAACTCATCGGCTATTTCCATCGGTACAGCCATCTTGTGCCAGCGGAGCTGCTGGAACGGCTGACGGAATATGCCATCTGCTATATCAACAATTTGGAAGCATATGATCACCATGAATTGCTGTGTTTTATTCGGCTGGCGGACCAGCTGCCCGAAAAAGACCGCAAACGGATTTCTGGTAAACTGAGAGAGATGGCGGCTGCGAGCGTCACCACAGATCCGGCAGAATGGAACGCTTATTGTCTGCTCCCGCTGCAAGTCGCCCAATCTCCTGCGTCTGAATTTTATGAACTGTTCAAGAAAAGCATTCCTCAAAACATCGAATTTCTGATCCGGCAGCAGCACCCGGCAGGCTATTGGGACCCGACTTGGTCATGGGGGCAGTTTGAACAGGAATGGGAAATCGCTAAAGAGGAATGGCGGGGCCGGCTGACAGTGGAAAATCTGCGGACTCTCCGGTCTTTCGGCAGGATCTAGAGCTGCAGACCGGACGTCCAGGGATTAAAGAGAATAAAAAAACGCATCACGAAGGGGGATATGAAATGGTCATAAACAAATGGGGTGCTGCAGCTATTTTACTGACGGGCGTTTTGCTGACAGGCTGTGCAGATGAGAGCGCTGACGACAGTTCCGCACAAGCGGATGAAATCAATCCGCTCGAGGAGACGGTCGCGGCACAGGAACAAGACATTAAAGAGCTGGAAGAGCGATTAGCTGCCCTGCAGGAAACGGCTGATTCTCTCGAACTCGATTTGAAGTATACGAAGGAGGAAGCGGCCCTATACAGGGAGCAGCTGCAGAGCCTGACGGCCACACTCAATGAAAGCGAACTCGCTGAATTTGCGAAAAGCCAGTGGACGTATGGGTTGACTGTCAACGGGGAAGCGGTGCCGGCAAATGGGCAAGTCGAACTTGATGGCAGCACAGCGAAAGTCACGGTCGTGCAGAAG
Organism: Indiicoccus explosivorum; assembly: GCF_002167005.1. GTDB lineage: Bacteria > Bacillota > Bacilli > Bacillales_A > Planococcaceae > Indiicoccus > Indiicoccus explosivorum. Next base: position 85,398 of record NZ_NHTN01000022.1, on the reverse strand, counting down.
CAGGCGCCGTTCACCGTACTGCCGCCCGAAGTCTTCGGCAAAGGGAAGATCAGCGGGAATTTCCATGAGCATGTAGTCGAGACAAGTCAGGAGCCCGACGACATGATCATGACGGATGGCACCGTGAACAGCGGCGTCACATACGTCTTTTCGGATGTTCCGGAAGGGGAGGAACTGACCGTTTCACTGTCGGAGGAACTGAAAGAACGAACCGGACTGGAAAGTGCCCAGCTCCGGATTTCAGCAGGCGGGGAGTAGCGGGAAACGGAGCTATGATTTTTGAACCGGCCACTGAAGCAGAATGGTTGCCCACTTCATCTGTAACATATATAATTACAGTATAACATCGAGGACCGGAAGGAGGCAGGATATGAACAGCAATTTTACGCTCGCCGTCCACAGTCTGGCGTTTCTCACACTGCAGCCGGACCGAATGGCGACAAGCGATATGATCGCCAAAAGTGCATCTGTTCACCCTGTCCGCGTCCGGACGGTGTTAAGCCTGCTGCGCAAGAACAGCTATATTAAAACGAAGGAAGGAACGGGCGGCGGATTCATTTTTGATCTGAATCCCGACGAAGTTTCTTTATGGGATATTTATAAAATCACTTCCGATGGTGCGCTGCAGCCCAAATGTCCGGAAGCCAACGGCCACTGTGTGGTCGGCGCTAATATGCAGCATGTGCTGTTCCGGATTTTCCTGGGTGCTGAAGAACACTTGGGCGAGTATTTGAAGGCATACACCATTAAAGAAGTGGTCGATTTCATCAGGCAGCAGCCATCCGGGGATTCAGCCTGACGGCAAATAAGGATTTATTTTTATACTAATTGTAATGAAAAAAATTACAGATAAAGAATTAGGAAGGCGGTTTTTGCGATGACGGTAAAAGTGAAGGTATATTCCGATTATGTCTGCCCGTTCTGTTTCCTGGCAGAACAGCCGCTTCAGGAAGCGATCGAAGGAAAAGACGTCGACGTGGAATGGATGCCGTTCGAACTGCGGCCCTATCCGAATGAAACACTGAGACCCGAAGGCGATTACCTGCAGTCCACGTGGGAACAGTCGGTCTATCCGATAGCGAAAAGCATGGGCATCGATATCGTCCTGCCCAATGTCTCCCCGCAGCCGCATACCCATCTGGCATTCGAAGGTTTCCAGTATGCGAAAGAACATGGGAAGGCGACCGCCTATAACAACCGGATGATGAAAGCCTTTTTCCAGGAACAAGAGGATATCGGCAACATCGATGTGCTGACCCGGCTGGCGGGAGAAATCGGACTCGATGAGGCGGAATACCGGAAGGCGCTGGAAACGCGCCAGTATGAAGAAGCCCACCAGAAAGCCCTCGATCATGCTTATGAAGAAGCGGATATCACTGCGGTGCCGACGTTCGTGATCGGCGAAACCGCCATTGCGGGACTGCATTCCAAAGAGACGATCGAGCAGCTGATCGATGAAGAAGCGAAAAAACAGAGACCTCAAGTCCTGTTTGCCGGCCAATCCTGCGGCATCGACGGCAATTGCTAACATAACATCCAGCCACGCGACCGATAAAAAACTGATTAAAGTGGGGGTCATCACATGAACTTCGAAAAGAACACATTCCTGCAAATTGGTGATTGGGTCAAGGGAAAACTGATGAATGGCGAACTGCTGATCGGATTTGTGGAAGATTTGGATATCCTCGAAGAACAAGTGACCGTGACCGTCGCGGTGAGCGATATCGACCAGCTGGCCGGTCAGACGATCCGGCTGCCTCTCCGCGCCGTGGAGCCGGCACCTGCGACACAGACGAAAGACCGGGGGCAGCTCTTGTTTTTGATCGACCTGGCTCTTGTGACAGGCGATAAAGAGTGGTTCGACGAACTCTCCAGCGAGTTGAACAACCTGAAGCAATCGGTGGCAAAGTAACTGAATTGATTCACAAGCTCATCCCAGACAGGGGTGGGCTCTTATTAGTTTAGGGGGGAATCAGCCGGAAGACGCCAAGGCACCTTGTTAAGTGAAAAACCCCGCGGGAACTATCTCTGCCTAAATCAGTCTGTATAAGCGATAGCATCTTTTCTTCACCTGCAGCTATAATAGGGCAGTACATACTCGAGGCGGTTGAAAAGGGTTTGAAAAATTTGCTGAAAACAAAATATTTGCAGGAGTGTTCCAATGAAGAACGGTTATGTTTTTGAATCCGAACGATTGGGTTTCAGGAGATGGAAAGAGTCTGACCGGGATTTATTTGCATCGTTGAATGCTGATGCTGAAGTGATGAAATATTTTCCGGATGTTTTGACAAGGAAGGAATCCGATTTGCTGATTCAGCGTTTTGAAGACCACCATGATGAAAAAGGGTTTGGCATCTGGGCGGTTGAACGAAAGGAAGATGGCGAATTCATCGGGTTCATCGGATTGCTCGAAGTGAAGCTGGACGTGGACTTTCAAGGTGTCGTTGAAATCGGTTGGCGACTGGATAAAAAGTACTGGAAGCAAGGTTACGCCGTCGAAGGCGCTAAGGCTTGTCTCGATTTTGCATTCGAACGCTTGAATTTGACTGAAGTTTACTCGTTTACAGCTTGTGTTAATGCCCCTTCGGAGACCGTCATGAGAAGGATCGGCATGACAAAAATCAAAGAGTTCGACCACCCGAAAATCGGGGCTGGCAGCTCTCTCAAAAGACATGTTTTGTATAGGATATCCAGAACCGCGCGATAGGAAAGGGTGTACATTTTGGAGATTTGGAACGTAGTGGATGAGAACAGAAGGGATACCGGCCAATTCCATAGCCGCGGCGATCAGCTGACACCAGGCGATTACCACGTGGTCGTTGAAATCTATACAATTAATCCGGATGGACGGCTATTGGTGACGCAGCGGGATCCCGTGAAGACCAGTCCGCTGTCCTGGGAGTTTACAGGCGGCTCGATCACCCGCGGTGAGACCAGCAAAGAAGGGGCGCTCCGGGAACTTGAAGAAGAGACTAGTTTAATTGCCGCTCCCGATGAGCTTCAATTCCTGGGAGAATTAAAGCGGGAAACGCACTTTCTCGACAGTTACATATGGAAAAGTGCTGAGCCGATTAAACTGGAAAGCCTTTCCCTTCAAACCGGGGAAGTATGCGATGCGCGGCTTGTTACGCTCAGAGAACTCGATGAAATGAATGCGGCGGGTTCAATCGTGCCGACCGTCTGGAAGCGGTTCGAACTGTACCGGAAAACTATTGAAAAATGGGCAGGTGAACAGCCATCGAACCGATGAATTACATACAGACGATGCGCAAACTGATCGGCAATGAGCTTCTCATGACCATCGGCTGCGGCATCATCATCGAACAGGACGGACGGATTTTGCTGCAGCACCGGAAGGACAAAGATGTGTGGGGAATCCCGGGCGGCGTCATGGAACCCGGTGAAACCTTCATCGGGACTGCTCTGCGGGAGACGATGGAAGAGACAGGCTTGGAGACGGACGACCTGCAGCTGTTCGGTCTGTATTCCGGAGAAGCGGGCTTTGCGGAATACGAGAATGGCGATCAGGTTTTCAGCGTTCAAATCATCTTCCACACAGAGAAATTTTCCGGAGAGTTGATCCATGACACGGACGAAAGCCACGAGCACCGGTTCTTTTCCCGTAATGAGCTGCCGAAACTGAATTCGCATCAGGAACGCTTTATCCGTGATTGGGTGCGGAGAGTGCCCCGGCCCGTTGTAAAATGAGATTGCATTAGAAACAGGAGGAACATAATGATCATCATGATCAACGGCGCGTTCGGCGTCGGAAAAACGACTGTGGCGAATGAGCTGCTGCCTAAAATAGATAACAGCATGCTATTCGATCCAGAGACCGTCGGGTTCATGCTTAGGGAAATCATCCCGGACACATTAAAGCGGCCGTCGGAGCAAACGGATAATTTTCAGGACTTGAAGCTTTGGAAAGTGCTTGTTGTAGAAATGGCTCGACAGTTAAAGGCCGAGTACGGACGGCATCTGATTGTGCCGATGACCCTTGCTGACAAAGAGATTTTCACTTTCATTCAGGAAGGGTTCCGGCAGATCGATCCTGACACAGTCCACTATTGTCTCACTGCATCGAAAGAAGTGATTCATGAGCGGCTCCGCGGACGGGGAGAACGGGACGGCGACTGGTGCTTCAGGAAGACCGATATGTGCCTGGCTGCATTCGATGATCCTGCTTTTGAAAGACGGATTCCTACAAGTGGAATACGTCCACAACAGGTGACCGAACATATTCATACTTCCATAAGAGAACAATATATGGAGAGGACAGAAAGAAGGGGACAGCTTAATGGCTTATGAAAAATATCCGGCAGCCGATGCAGCAAAACGTATCCTAGCAGCCTATTTCCCCGACTGCGACTGCGCAATCCTGGCCGGCAGCACTGTCCGCGGGGAAGCGACGGAGACGTCTGATCTCGATTTGGTCATTTTCGACCGGAAGATAGCCGCCTCTTACCGGGAATCTTTTATTGATTTCGGCTGGCCGGTCGAAGCCTTCGTCCATAATTTCGATTCCTATAAAACGTATTTTGAGGACGATATTAAACGGGCCAGACCTTCCTTGCCGCGTATGGTGGCAGAAGGCACCGTGATTAAAGATGATGGAGAACTTGAGGTGATCCGGCAAGAAGCCCGGGACTTGCTGGCGAGGGGGCCGGAAAAGTGGAATGCCGAAACAATCCGTTTGAAACGGTACTTTATCACCGATGCCTTGGATGATTTTGAAGGAAGTAAGGATCGGGCGGAACAGCTGTTCATCGCAAACACATTGGCGGAACTCCTCAGCGAATTTGTACTCCGGACGAACGGCCAGTGGATCGGCGCCTCCAAGTGGATTGTCAGGGCAATGAAGCGGTACGACGCTGAATTCGCCAGTATTTTCACAGCGGCGTTTGATGACTTTTACCGGAAAAATGAAAAGCACGGGATCATCGATTTAGCCGACCACGTCTTAAAGCCGCACGGCGGCCGCTTGTTTGAAGGTTTTTCAGTCGGCAAGCCCCGTTGATCTTGGACTTGATTTCAAATGGAGTTGTAAAAATGAAAAGAGCAGCGATCCTTACTGTGGGCAAAACCCATAGCGGGAAAACGACATTTGCGAAAGCTTTAGAAAAACGATTGGCCAATTCAGTCGTCATTGACCAAGACAACCATGGCGAATTTCTCCATACAAATTACGCTAAATTACTGCCTGCCGAGGGCCCGAACACAATCAAGTACGCTCTCACAAAAACAATCGTCGACTATGCAATCAATGAGACAGCGTGCCACCTTATTTTGTGCAACTCGAACCGAAACCAGCAAGACCGCCTGACCCTGCTCCGATATCTCCGTGACTGCGGATTTGAGACAATCCTTGTTTACTTCGATATCCCGGACACCATTTTAGCTGAAAGAGTAGCGAGCAGTCAGCGAACTACAGCCATTTTAAGGACCGCTTCATCTTTCGGAGAGGTGCTGAACCGGCAACGGAAAGAAGCTGCCGCCTGCCCGACAGCTGATGAAGCTGATCATTTTCTTCGGATCTGCGGTGAACAGGAAATGGAGAATATCATTGAGGAAATTCTCAATATCGCTACTAATTGAAATTGAATACATTAATAGATATCGATTCAAGTTTGGACATGGCAATGGCTTATTAATGGGATTATGCAAAACCGGATTATAGGGAGCTGTATTGCACGATTAATCAGCCTCGAACCGTGCATTTCAACGTGGTTATTGCTGCAAAATTAAAATGTGGGATGGACTAGGGAGAGCTGCTCCTTAGAAAAGAAACCGACTAAGTTATTCTTAAGTGGCAGCAAAAGCGGATACTATAGGCGGTTGCATTTCTCGCTTCCCGACATGGCCACGCCGGATCGGAAGGGAGGTGATGCAAATGGCGAGACACGATGTTTTCGGTCTAATGATCAACTTCTCGATGTTGATGGTGACCGTACTCGCGTTAGCCTTTACTTTTTCATGAAAAAGCAAACCGCCTATGCCTCCAAGCATTTAGCGCGGTTTACCCGTAGCGAAGTGCGACCTCATTGGAAGAGATACCATTCTGTTAGTGGCCGATCGGTTTGTCCGGCACGGGTCGGCTGCCAATCGTTAACAGTTTCTGGTTTCATTATGATTTTATGGCCTTTTATTATCAAATGGTCTAAGTAGGAAGTCTCTAGATTTTTAAATATACAAAATTAGAAAACGAGCACAGTATTTAAGGTTGCTCGTTTTTCTTTCTGGCAAAAAAATAATTCCAGCAGCAATTATCTATTCTGCTTTTCCCTTTAAAAACGGAATAGAAGCATCGTCTCTCCCTTGCTACATAGAAAAAGCTGTTCAACCCCGAAGGTTACAAGTAATCTAAATACTGAACCGCTTCGTTTAGTTAAGGCAGAAGCAGACGAATCTGAGAAGGGGACGTGCAATGGAGAAAATTTCGGATACTCAGCTTTATTCACAGATTCAGGCAAGGGACCGGGCAGCGCTTGAGCAGTTGTATGACCGATACGAAAGGATTCTGTTTTCATTTTTAGTGAAAATGACAGCAGACCGTGAGCTGGCCGAAGAAGCCTTGCAGGAAGTCTTTATTAAGTTATGGAAGGGAACCGGCGTTTTTGACGAAGGAAAAGGAACGTTTTCTTCGTGGCTGTTCACGATGACTCGGAATACAGCCCTTGATTTACTCCGGAAGCGGAAACAGGCTGCCGTGCCGCTTGAGGAAGCCGGGGAACTTGTAAACGGAGATGCGTCGGTAATCGAAGAAGTGGAATGGCAAGAAAAGAGAAAGCAGATCGAAGCGGCCGTCTTGAAGCTGTCGGCTGAGCAGCGGGAAATGATCCAACTGTTCTATTTTAAAGGATACACCCATGAGACGATAGCGGAAATGAGCGGTGTTCCGCTCGGTACGGTGAAAAGCAGAATACGGCTCGCGCTGGGGAAATTGAAAAAGTCCCTTCACCATCTGCAGGAAAGGGGGGCTGCACATGAAGAATCAGGACTGTGAACTGCTTGTTGATTATTTGGAAGGATCAATGGCTCCTGAAGAGAGAGACAAATTCGAAGCGCATCTGCTTGCATGCGCAGACTGCCGGGAAGTGATTGAAATGACAGGGGATCTTCCATATTTAGCGGAAATGACGGCGCCGCCGGCCGAGATGAAAGGGCGGATTCTGTCAGCTGTGTTCGCTGATGAAGATGAAACAGGGACGACTCCAGAAGAGACGATTGTGCTGAACAGGCAGGACGGAACGACAGAAAGGCCAGTTCAGCGCAGCTGGACGAAATACGGTCTGGCAGCCGCGCTCGTCCTGTCGCTCCTCGGTAATGGCTACGCTTTCCTCGCGCTTAACGGAGGAGAAGCCGTGCAGGAAGAAGAAATCCGTTCGGTGGCTCTTGAGCCGGCCGGCGCCTTCAATGGAGCAGGAGAAGCCTCCATCATCGAAGGCGAGGATGGGGAACTGACACTGGCCGTAGAGACATCAGAACTCGAATCGCTCAGCGGGGAGCAAGTGTACCAGGTCTGGCTGATTGCTGACGGCGATCCGATGCCTGCCGGTTACCTTTCTCCGGCGGAAGGCGGGGAAAGCACCGCATATTTCACATTCGGTGAAAACCTCGACAGCTGGGATACGGTCGCGATCACACTGGAACCGCGCTATGGCAATGAACTTCCGGAAGGGGAAGTCGTCCTGAGCGCACCGCTTTAAAAGAGAATCCGCTGTTCCCCTGATCATCAGGCGGAACGGCGGATTTTTTCACCGATTTTCAGAAAGGGGCTGATTGGCAGACAAAAGTTTTTTTGTTTTTTTAGAAATTTGTGATCTAAAATGGAACCCTCTCCGTTTCATCTATGAAGTCAATTACAACAGACGAAAAGGAGAGATTCACAATGAATTGGAAAAAGACATTTGTTGCCATGCCGCTCAGTTTTTCTTTGCTCATGTCAGGTGCGGCGCTGACTGTTAGCGCGCATAACGGGGAGAAGCATGAAACACCGGCTGTCTCGACACCGGCGTCGGACCTGCGTGCGGCACTTGACGCGTTACTGTCGGAACATGCTTACCTCGCGGTCATCACGATGCAGAAAGGAATCGACGGCGCAGCAGATTTCGAAGAATCGGCAGCCGCACTCCAAGCGAATACGGATGATTTGTCGGCTGCTGTCGCTTCCGTCTATGGGGAAGAGGCCGGCCAGCAATTCAAGGAAATCTGGAGCAGTCACATCGGCTATTTCGTGGATTATGTGACAGCTTCCGCGGCCGGTGACGAGGCGGCGAAAGAAGCGGCGCTGGCGAATCTCGCAGAATACAAAGCGGAGCAGGCAGCGTTCCTTGAAACGGCGACAGAAGGCCGGCTGAAAGCATCTGAACTTGAAGAAGGGCTTCAGATGCATATCGACCAGCTCATTTGGGCGTTTGAGAATTATACGATGGAAGACTTCGATAAGACGTATGAGAACCTGCGTCACTCGCTGCATCATATGTTTGGATTCGGCAAAGGGCTTGCCTGGGCGATTACGGACCAGTTCCCTGAAAAATTCGGGAATACCAGCGTGGACACACTGGCAGCCGATCTCCGCGCGGACTTGAATTATCTCCTGTCTGAGCATGCGGCGCTGGCAATTTCCGCCATGCAGAAGGGGATCGACGGAGCGCCCGACTTCGAAGCTGCAGCCGCGGCACTGACTGCGAATACGGATGACCTGTCCGCCGCCATCGGTTCGGTTTATGGCGAGGAAGCAGCCCAGCAGTTCAAGGATATCTGGAGCAGCCATATCGGTTACTTCGTCGATTATGTAACGGCAACTGCCGCCGGTGATGAAGCGGCGAAAGAAGCGGCAATTGCGGCGCTTGAGGAATATAAAGCGGAACAGGCGGCATTCCTCGAAGCCGCGACAGACGGACGGCTGAAAGCGGAAGATGTGGAAGCGGCCCTTGACATGCACGTCGAAGAACTGCTAACCGCGTTCAACAGCTACACTGAAAAGGATTATGCTGCTGCTTACTCGGCGATCCGGGAAGCCTACGCGCATATGTTCGGTGTTGGCACTGTCCTTTCCAGCGCGATCGTCGATCAGTTTCCGGAAAAATTCGAAGCGGAAATGCCGACAGAAATGCCGAAAACCGGCATGGGCGGAATGGCCGATGAAGGAGACTATGCGGCAGAAATCGCTGTCAGCCTGATGGCGCTTGGTGCGGTGAGCCTGCTGGCCGTTAGACGCCGCGAAGCGAAAAACGAAGGGTAAGAAGGGAGGCCGGTTAAGATGAAGCTGCTGACGATGACTCTGGCGATTTTCCTCTTGGCCGGCTGCGCTTCAGAAGCCGGACCGGAGATTGCCGCAGCGGAAGTCGAAAAGAGTACGGAACCATCGAAATCGGATGATGCGCCGCGACCTGCCCGGCTGAAGGAAGAGCCGGCACCATCAGCTGAAGGAAGGGTGATCAAAGAGGAAAGGACGGTGCTGGATGCGGAGCGGATCCGGATCAGCGCAATCGGTATCGACGCCAACATCATTGATGTCGGTGTGCTGCCGAATGGCCAGATGGATGTGCCGGTAAACACGGATGAAGTCGGCTGGCTGACTTCTGGCGCCCGGCCCGGAGAACGGGGAAATGCGATCATGGCCGGCCATGTCGATTCCGGTACCGGTCCCGCCGTCTTCTATCAGCTGCCGGACCTTGTGCCGGATGATGAAATTGTGATTGAAGGAAAAGACGGGAAACAGCTGACCTACCGGGTTACTTCCGTCGAACAATACAAGACATCCGGCTCTCCGGTTGACAGGATTTTTGATTACGCATTCAGCAGTCAGCTGATATTGATCACCTGCACGGGGGATTTTGTTGAAGAGACGGGCAATTACGAAGACCGGCTTGTCGTCACGGCGGAGTTAATGAAATGATTGAAGAAGCCGTCCGATAGCCATCAAGTTAGGAAACTGAACAGAATATTTCAATGTCCTCTCAGGGTGCGCTACCTTTCTTTAAATACTAAAAGAAAGGTGGCGTTTTTGTGGAATAAGATGAGGAAACTAACGGCTCTTCCGAGAGTGGTGAATGGAATTGCTTGCTTGAATTCCTTCACCTTTACGAACGTATATATGATAGACGGTATTATAGCCTTCAGCTCCTCCAACACCCCCGCCGAAGTTTAAGATTTTTATGCGGTAATCTACCCCGCTTGTTTTAAGCTTTTCAATCATCTCAAAATTCTGCTGCACGTCCGTACTGGAAAACACCAATTCCCATCTTCTGAATAGTGTGCCTAAAAACTTGAATAGCAAATTACGGAATCTGGTCCTTATTTACTCCCTCCCATTCATTTGAACCATCTTCAATTCTTTATATAAGGTACTAGCGATCGGCTGACGAAAAGTAATAACACGTTATTTAAATCTGGGTAAAACTAAGTGTATTTTTACTGTTCCTAAGATTTAAAGTGAGTATGCAGTCTTAACACAAAAGAGGAAAGGTATTACTAAACCGTGTCATTTTTATACTTACTCAGTTTACCGGTGCCAATTTTGATGAGTCAATTTCATTTTACCATAGGAAGGTTGAATTATATGAAAAATCGGACAAAAATGGGAAATACAAGAGAGAAGAGGTCCTTGAGGATGCAGGAATGTCGGAAATGGAATTGAATTAACTTAAGAAATATCGTTCGAACAGTATAAGAGGTATAGCAAAATTCAAAAGAACTGGAATGGAAAACCAAATGACAGCATTAGAAGAAAGTTTATACGTCTATTAACAGCAATTTAAAGAATGGTTAGAAAAAGAAAATGAATGTGCTGAAATCGGCGCCTTTTGTGCAGGTTATGGTTCCTGACACTCTTATTGCTAAAGCAGTAGGTTTCCAATCAGGTCTATCTGAAATCATACTAATTAAAAATAAAATTAACCATTTAAATATACTCAGTTTGCGAGAGGAAACGGAACCAGTTACAAATAAACGGGAATTCTTATATGGCTATTTTTTATTCATATCAAACTGAAACTAATAATGCTTCCGATTCGTCTTAGCGATACTATAACTCGTGCCCGGAGAAAGGAGGGGAAGGATGGATATACCCGACAGAACTGAAAACATTTCGGACAGTAAAAGTGCTGAAGAATGGCTGGAAGTCGTAATGGATGACTACGGAGAATCGCTGACTAGACTTGCTTTTACTTATTTAAAAGATTGGGAAATGGCTCAGGACGTGGTACAGGAAGTGTTTGTCACAGTATTTCAGCAGCGTCACACATATTCGGAAATCAAGTCATTCAAAGCATGGATTTATCGCATAACGATCAACCGATGTAAAGATATCCTGAAAAGCTCTTGGCAGAAAAGAGTGGTCATGGGAACCCGATTTTTCAATCTTTCCCGTTCTGAAACTCCTTCTCCTGAACAGCTTGCTGTCAGCAGAAGTGAGGAAGAGGCATTACTGGGGCACATTTTCAAGCTGCCTGTAAAATACAGAGAAGTTTTGCTCTTGTACTATTATCAGAACTTAACAATTCCTGAGATCAGCCAATTATTGAGTCTTCAAGAGAATACCATCAAAACCAGGATGCGCCGGGGGAAAAATAGACTGAAGACGATACTGGAAGGGAGGGGGTTCTGATGGAGGATAAACTGGAGAAGTTGCGAAAGACAGCAAATAAGACCATATTCCGTGAAAAGCGATTTAACGAAGAACAAAAAAGAAAAGTGTTCCGACAGATTAGAAAAGAACAGAGTCCCAAAAATGAAGGGTTTCATCGTGTCCTTACAGCAGTATTCATTTTTTGTTTCGTCAGCTTTACTGGCTACTTGTTCAGCCAAGAGATAAAAGTTGACGAAGAAAGAAATTCGAAGGAAGGAATTTTCCACTCTGACGGACCCGCCGATTCGCTTAATAAGCATATAATCCAACTCAAGGGACCTCTTGATCCGAATGTTCCATTTGTACTTCCCGGAAGCTCACCATCTGCGCCTGATACTGATATAGAGAAGGTTTTGAACCTGAACGGGATTGAGCTGACTCGCAAAAACACATCCATTAGTCTAAATGTAACCATTAAAGAAGATTCTGCAGACATTTCAATGGAAGGCAAAATTCAAATGGGACACCAATCAGTCGGTGTCAATGGTACCGGGTGGGTAACACCTGTTGAAATTGGAGAAGAAAATTACTACTATGCAAGTTTGGATATGACTTATAGTAAGGCAGAGAAGCAAGGTGAAGATGTCAATTTAGGCGCAGGCGGTGGAATCTTTTACCTGGGCACGGATGACCCCAATGACTTTCGGGGAACCATCACGATCAGTAATTCGGACGGTGCAGTAGGACTGTCTTTCGGTGAGGGAATGGACATTTCCCGTCTCATTGAAAATAAACTAAGTGAAATGGAAGAAAAGAAGGGAACTAACACTGAAACAACGGGACATGTACTTTCTGTATCCGATTCATCAGTCTGGGTCGTTCCCGGTTTAAGTGAAGAGGAGTTACAACTATCTTGGGAAGAGTTATGGGGAAAATATAAAGGGGATGGAATCGTTTTCACCTTGGAGGAGATAGATCACTCGACGATTTCCAAGCTGGAAGGGGGGCAACAAATCCACGTTAAGCACAGTCCGGCGTTCATATATTCTAGTCCTCCACAAACAGCAGCGATAGAGGTAAAAAATTTAAGTGGCAAGTAAACGGCATCGAACCTTTGGATAAATTCCACTTCAAATAATTCCTGCTTAAAGCTATGGAGAGGATTTCTATGAGGAAAATAATAGTTTTCAATTTTTTTCTTGCCATGTTAACAGCATGTTCTCCTATGTCTGCTGAAAAAGAACTGCCAATTGAAATGATTGCGTTCAATAGTCTTTCTGACAAGGAGCAAGAGCTTATTCCAACGAGTCCTAAAGATTCTGTAGTAATTAAAAAAGCGGTATCTCCTGAAATCCAATCCAAAATCGACTCTAACTATGATGAAGAAGAGATTTATTTGGTTGTATTCAATAACACAGCCACCGCTACAACTGGAAATCTGGTTGTATTTATTGATCTGGCCAAAAGGAGTGTAGTAGGTAAAGGGGTCCAAGAGCTGGATTAATTGGAGCTGGAGTAACTTGAGCGTAATTGAGTTACATTTAAGTTAGTCAGAAGTTCAAACGAACCGTTGATGTGCCACTTGCATATTGCATTGTTTAGATATGGGATATATACAATTTCACCAAGTGATAAACGGAGTGAATTGAAGTAGGAAAATTTTATGGAGAACAGATTAATGAATCCTTACGTAATCGGAGCGCGATAAAGTTTAGGGATACATTTTATCCCTTTATCCAATAGAATTGCTTAACATAGTCACTAAAAAAGCTTGATTACTTAATATAAGAGAGAGGTTCTTTGATGAGAAATAACCAAATCAGCTTGATTGTGGTCTTCTTGCTGGCTACCGTTTTATGTTTTTTCGGGCAAGAGACGGCTTACTTTTTAAGTGAAAACTCCGTGCCCATTCATCCTGTTTATTACCTGACTGGAATGACAGTGCTCGGCATTTTTTTATACTTGATAGCGGGTTTCTTACTGCTTCGTTTGTTCAAGAAACAAGGCGCCGCTGAAAAAAGTCGTATGTTCTATTTGTTAATATTTTTTATAGTAGCGCCCAGTGCCTCGGCTTGGGCATTTTTTGTAACAGTTATGTGGTGGGGATAATTATGAAACTCTCCAGTAAAATTCGACGATAAATTTATATGGTCGCCAATTCATCTTCCTTTTCCCAAAGTATTATGCCTGGAAATTGCACGGTGATTTACAGCAGGTCTACTTTGTTATAATCTTTGTCGGTTGGAGTGAATTCCCAGTAAATAGGATTGATAATCAGTTCTTAAATCTCAATCCAACTGCGATTTAGAAGTCATTTTTGATAGTGACTTACCTATTTTGCGAGAGAGAACAGAACCTATTCAGGGAAATCCCCTCCTTGTCCCGCCAACTGCATTTTTAGTTTTCGGGCCGGCGAAGGCCGATAGCTTCTAAGCTTCCTTGGTCTATCAAAACTTTATACGGTTGGATAAAATTCGGGGAATCATAAAACACTTCCCAAACTTCCTGATTGTCATACTCCAGGCTATCCAATTCAGCATAAGGATCGCTGGCGTTACTGATGCCGGTTTCTATATGAGCATCCGTTCTTGCAGAGGCTGCTATTTCTTCTTTAATATCGCCCGGCAGGTATGCCCAGGCGGTTTCCCGCAAATCAGTATATAAATCATTCGGCAACCGCTCGACATGGATGACTTCATATTCCGGCTGGTCCCATACATCAGTATCCGTTTCAGGTGCCGAGTACGTGATCCGTACGACTTCGCCTAACTCGAACTCCTCAGGTTCATCTACATATAACGGATTGCGGCCGATCCATATTTCCTTTTCTTCTTCGCTTATTTTTGTAATCTCCCCGGTGACGGTCAGTTCCTCCTTGTTCATCGAGCAAGCAGTAAGGAAAAGCAGGATACCGATCAATATATGAGTTTTCATCCTATCCTCCTCCTAAATGAGCAGGCAGCATTTTTCATGTCCCGCATCTTATGGAAATGCTGGAGAAGGGGCAGTACCCATGCGTTTCCTGTCCGTTCTCACAAGCACCTGCAATATTTCCACTTCAGAATAAAACAAGTAAACACACCAACATCTTACTTAAGAAAAATCATACACGACGCCCGTCATTTCCTCCGAGACATTCCACAGCCGCTCCGCCGTCTTTTCATCCAGCGCCGCAGGGTCCGGCCGCTCCAGCGTCGGATAGCCTTTCCGCTGCCCTTTGCCATCGGGACCGATGTATTCGCCGCCTGTCAGGTTCGGGGCCGTCGCTGCGTAAATGGTCGGCAGCGCTCCCATTTCCGGTGTCTGGAGCAGTTTCCCGGCCAGTTTCTTCAGGAATTCCGGCGCGTCTTTCTGTCCGATCTTGAACAGGTTCGTCGCGGAAATGCCTGGGTGGCAGGCGATGCTGATCGTCTCCAGTCCGTGCGCTTTAAGCCGCCTGTCCAGTTCCTTTGCGAACAGCAGATTCGCGAGTTTGCTCTGACCGTAGAACTGCATCGGTCTATAGCCGTCCGCCCCGTCCAGATTATCGAAATCGATGGAAGCATTCCGGTGGGCGAGACTGCTGATCGTCACCACGCGCGAGTCCGGCGTGTTCTTCAGCAGCGGCAGAAGCATGCCGGTGAGCGCGAAATGGCCGAGATGGTTGCTGCCGAACTGCAGCTCGAAGCCATCCGCGGTCTGTGAAAGAGGCGGCGTCATCACGCCGGCATTGTTGACGAGAAGATCCAGTTTCTCGTATCGGGTGCTGACGTGTTCCGCAAATGCCCGGATGCTTGAAAGGTCGGCGATGTCCAGTTCCTGCACATCGACGCGCGCATCCGGGTGGTTTTCCTGAATGCGGGCCACGGCGTCATGGCCTTTGCCGATCCGCCTGACCGCCAATAAGACACGAAACCCGCGACCCGCAAAAGCTTTAGCCGCTTCGAATCCGATACCGCTGTTTCCGCCTGTCACAATGGCGGTCTTTCCGTTCATTGAAATCATTTCCACATGTTCTCCTCCTGTTCGTTCCTTGCTGATACAGTACCAGAAGGGCGGATTCCAGACAAATTTTTCCGCTCCCGACCGGAAGCGGTTTGTGGTTTGAATAGTATCATTATTGATTTTGATAATAAAAGAAGTTATACTTTCTCTAAAGACCTGCCACTCTTATGAAAGGAGGCGATGATATGGACAGCCAGCTGGATCTTCTTCTCCACCCGGTGCGGATGCGGATCGTCCAGACGCTGATGCCGGAATTGACACTGACCGTGCAGGAAATGGAACAGCAGTTGGACGATATCCCGCCGGCGACCCTTTACCGTCATGTCAATAAACTGAAAGAAGCCGGAATACTGGAAATCCGGCACCAGGAACAGATCAGGGGAACAGTGAAAAACAGCTACAGCTTATCGCAGCAGCTTTTCCAGACACCGAGTGCCGATATCTCGACCATTTCCGACGAAGAGAACATGAAGTATTTCACCGCGTTCACCGCTTACCTGCAGGCTGAATACCAGCGTTATTTGTCACAGCCGGACAAAGACTTCATCCGGGACGGCGTCAGTTTCCGGACGGCCAGTGTGTTTGCGACGGATGAGGAATTCGAAGACTGGATCCGGGAGTACCGCAGCGTCATGGCCAAACTGACCGGCAATAAGCCGGGAAACAAGCGGCGGCAGCGGACGATCAGCACAATCATCATACCAGGGAAGGGCGAAGGGAAATGATGTTCACAGAACAGGAAATACGGATTGAAGGCGCTGCGGCGCTTGCGGGTACGCTGACACTTCCGAAGGAGGGCGCGGGACCTTTCCCGGCTGTCGTTTTTGTGCACGGCAGCGGCGACATCGACCGGAACGGCAACGCCAAACGGCTGCCGATCAATGCCTACAAGGAATTGGGTGACTTGGCCGCGTCGCTCGGATTCGCTACGGTGCGCTATGACAAGCGCGGGGTCGGGAAAAGCGAAGGGGATTTCTACAGCGCGGGGCTGTTCGATTTGATCGATGATGTGGAGCGCGTCGTGCAGTTTGCAGCCTCCCATCCCGCCATCGACGAAAATGGCCTCATTCTGCTCGGCCACAGTGAAGGCGCCCTCATTGCTCCTGCGGTCAATAAACGGCAGAATGTGCAAGGCATGATCCTGATTGCCGGGACTGCAGAGCCGCTCGGTGATACAACTGCCTGGCAGCGGGCGCAGATGAAAGAGGACATGCAGACAAAGACCGGATTCCAAGGGTTTATTCTACGGCTTTTGAAAGTCGACCAGAAAATCGAGAAAATGAACACGCAAATGGCGGAAAAGCTTTTATCGAGTGATGAACCGGTCATGCGGTTCAAGGGCCAGAAAATCAACGCGAAATGGAACCGGGAGCACGGACAGTACGACGTGCGGGATTATTTGCCGGATGTGACGTGCCCGGTGCTCGCCGTCACCGGCCAGAAGGATGTCCAGGTGAAACCCGAACAAGTCCAAGGCATTTGCGGACTCGTCAGCGGACCGTGCGAAGCGCGGCTTATTCCGGATATGACGCACATCCTCCGGAAAACGGATAAGGACCCGTCCATCAGCAGCATCATGAACGATTATAAGAAGCAGATCAAAGAGCCGGTCGATGACGAGCTGAAACAAGTGATTGGGGATTGGCTGAGAGCGTGGAAAAGTCATTACCGCCAGCAATGAATGAAGCGTGAGCGCCCGCTGCAGTGGCGCTTTTTTTCATGGAGCGGGAAATGATTGCTTGGCGTATTACACGATTGGGCTGAGCACTCAGAAACCAAACCGAAAAAGCAGTTGGGTTAAGACCGGAGACCTTTCGGGTATTGAGTAAGGAGACGATTGGGGAGGAGATAGAATGGATACATTGTTATTCCTTTTAGTCGTAATCGCAATAGTCGTTGTATCGCTCGGTCTTCTGATTGCCGGTACTGTGTATTTAATGAAACGGAGAAAAAGACGGACCGATTTGACGACCGGTCATCACGACCAAGTGCAGAGACGCAAATAGCAGGAGTGAAAGAGAGTGCCGAAACCGCACTTTCTTTTTTTATGCAGTTTAATGGCAAGCAATGAATGTATGGTAAAGTAAAAATAGTAACAATATTCAATTTAAACGACATCCTGAGCAAGGGGGCTGTCCACATGAAGAATTTGGTCTCACTTTTGACAGCGGCGATCTTCCTTGCCGCTTGCGGCGGACCCGGCACGCTGGAAGAAGCGTACGAGGCGCACATCGAGCAGCTTGGAATTCCGGAAAATAACTTCCTTGTCACACTCCATGAACAAGCCGACGGCGGATATGCGGTGTTCTGGCGGAAAGAAGATGGCAAGGAGACCTACAATGTGTCGTGGTTCGACCAAACGGAGGATGGCTGGAATTGGGCAAGGGCGGACGACTGCAACGCGCAATGGTCGGTGTATGCCGGAGTCGATAAACCGTACCTGTACTGCGGCCTCCTGCCGGCGGATACGGACCAAGTGTTCATCGGTGAGCAGGAAGCGCAGATCGTCAAGATCGACGACGGGCGCAAGATCTGGTTCGGCCGGAGTGAAACAGCGGATCCTGTTCTGACGGCGGTGACCGGCAGCTCCACCGATGTGCTGAATGAAACGAAAATAACGGAAGAAGACTTGTCGGAGCTTCAGCTGCCGCGGGACTTCATCAAATACGATGGCCGCCTGTATACCCGGACCCCGGAAGAATTCATCGGGGAAAACGAAATCGAGTCCGGCAAAAAATACTTGATCGGCGAAATCCAGGAGAAAGCGGACGACCCGAAAGGCGCGGACGAGTTTTCGGCCGGCGCGCTCCGTGTCGGCACCGCGATTTATTCACCGAACCCTAAAGGGGAATTCGCGGGTGTGCTGATCGCTGAAACTCCCGTGGGAGATTTCCAGTACCGGTACTTGCCGGAGGAGTAGAGCCGGTTCCTCCGGACAGTCCTGTTTCAGTTCCTGGAAGAAGGTGCGGGGGCGGATCCCTTCCGGAAGGCAGGGAATGCAGCGCGCTTCCGGCTTCGGGACGGTCCGAGCTGGAACAGCACCACACCGCCGCTGATCATCAGGACGCCGATGAGGGACTGCCAAGTGAACGGAACTTGCTGCAGTCCGAGCCAGCCGAGCGTATCCCACATCAGGCCGAAGAAGATTTGAGAGACCATGACGAGGGAGATGGCGCTGCTCGGCCCGAGCATCTGGACTCCTTGCGTCACACAGACGACCACGCCGATGCCGACAAGCCCGCTGAACCAGAACCACGGTTCCGCTGTGAAACGGAACAGGGCGGTTCCTTCGGATAAAAGGCCAGCGGCGAACGAGGCGATGAAGCCCAGTCCGAGCACAAGTGCCGTCGTGGACCAGATGCTGACCCGTTTTTTCACGTTTGCATTGAATGTATTCTGCAGGGCGACGAACATGCCGCCCGCCAGTGCAAGAAGGATTCCGATTGCCATGGGATCCGCTCCTATTCGTAAATATTGTGGCCGGCCTGCTCCAGCAGGGCCGCCCGGTTGTGGATGGTGATCTTTCCGCGTTTTTTCGAGATCCAACCCGCCTGTTCGAATTGTTCCAGCACGCGGTTCAAATGGCGGTAGCTTGTGCCGATCAGATCCGCCATGTCGACAAGCGGTGTGGAATCGATGACGGGTTTATTCGGCGTCATGGAAAGCAAGTAACTCGCGATGCGGACATCGACAGGGTACAGGAGATTGAAGTTCATTACGTGGGTTTTGAGCTCGAATTTCCGCGTGATCGTCTCAAGGAGGAACTGCAGCCAGGCGGGATTGTCCGCCATCTCTTGCCGGAGGACCGTGTACGGAATCCGGATTGCCGTGAGATCGGTGACAGCTTCCACCGTATTGATCAGCGGGCATTCCCGGATGTACTCGATATCGCCGACCAGGTCGAACGGCGTTTTGAACGCCAGGATCAGCCGCTTGCCTTCCGGTGACAGCATCGAGATCTTGATTTTTCCCTCGATGAGCAAGTAAAGGGCGTGCGCTTCATCCCCTTGCGAAAACAGGCGTTCTCCGCCTTTATATGTCTCCAGCCGCATCTCCTGCCGGACGTGTTCCGGGAACAGGTTCCCGAGGCTGAACCGGTCGAGGCTCGAGTTGATCCGTTCATCCATTTCGTTTCCTCCTTACCACTTCAGGACAATGACTCCCGCGATCATCAGCACGAGACCGGCGATCTGAGGGCGCCCGATTTTCTTTTTCGGCATATCCAGCCAGCCCCTGCTGTCGATGACGACGGCTGACAGGAGCTGCGCCACGAGGAAAATGCCGATGGTCATCGTCACGCCCATCAAATGGACCGCGGTCATGTTGCTGAACAGGACGAACGCGGCCAGCGTGCCGCCGGATGCGTAAAGCGGGGAGATTTGATTCAGCTGCCGGTACGAGGTATCTCTCAGGACGAGCACGATGGCCACCGCAGCGAGAAAACCGGTGAATTGCGTCAGCGTGGCGGCCTGCCATGTTCCGGTCTGCTGGCTGATGACCGCATTGGCGGCGCTTTGGAACGTCAGGAAAAACCCTCCGGCGAGCGCGAATAAAATTCCTTTCATCAGTGAATCGCCTCCTTTACGGCCTACAGTACAGAATCGAGAAAACCGCCGAAAGGACATATGTCCCATTATGGCGAGAATAAGGGAAGTTGTCGAGAGAACGGCCTGCGGTTTCACCGAACTATGGTAGAGTTTAACTAAGTGAGACCATGTCAGACGGAAGCGAAGAAAAGGGGGAGATGACTTGATCCGGAAAATCAATGTCACGCTAGCAGTGGCGGTCCTCGCATTGTACATCGGGAGCCTTGTCATGGAGGGAATCAGTTTCATGGCAGCTTATCCGCTCCTTGCGGTGATGTTCCTCCTGTACGGGATCGAAAGCGTCCGGTGCGGCAGGAAAGGAATAGGAGCTATCTATTTTTCATTCAGCTGCTTTCTTCTGGCGTTTTTGACCGGCAGCCTGCTCGGCTGGATTTGAACGGTGTACATACAAAGGGGGAGAGTCCACTGTGAAGAAAGCTGTGACAGGATTGCTGCTTCTGCTGACCGGAGCCGTCGTGTACGGATCGTCACTGGTCGCGGCGGCGGTCTATTCAGAAGTGATTATGAACACAAGCTGGGACACCCGATATGGCATTTTTGGCACCGCTTTAAGGGAAGTGGGGACACTTCCGCTGTCGCTTGCCGCCCTGGTAAGCGCGGCCGGACTTTTTTTCATCGTGCAAGCACTTAGAGAAGACTGGAAACAGAAAGGGGATCGACATGGCAATGAATGATGGACACGGAAGCGGACTGACGGCGGAACAGCGGGAAGAATTGCTGCGGGCGGCGGAAGCCCGTTTCAACCAGAACATGCACCGTCACGAAGGAATCGAGTGGACGGACATCCGGGACCGGCTGGAGGCGGCGCCGGAAAAATTAATGGCTTTGCATGAAATGGAACAAAGCGGAGGGGAACCCGATGTCATCCGACTCCCGGATGCGGCCGATGAGCCGGTCTTCATGGATTGCTCGCCGGAAAGCCCAAAAGGCCGGCGGAGCTGCTGCTACGACCAGGAAGCGCTGGAATCGCGGAAAAAACATAAACCGGAATTCAGTGCGCTCCAAATAGCTGCGGAAATGGGCGTTGATCTGCTGACGGAAGAACAATACCGCGCCCTCCAGACACTCGGCGAATTCGATAAGAAGACATCGAGCTGGATCCGGACGCCGGATGATGTCCGGAAACTCGGTGGGGCACTTTTCTGCGACCGGCGCTACGGCCGGGTCTTCACATACCATAACGGAGCGGATTCTTACTATGCCGCCCGGGGATTCCGCGGATTGCTGCGGGTCTGACACTGGCACCCGCACGGAACCAGGTCGCGGGAGTTTGACTTCGCTGCATTCCGCAGCTAGTTTCAGGGAATAAAATCGCTGATTTTTCAGACAGTTAACTTGCGCCGGAATGATGAAAGGCGTATGCTGATATAGAACAAGTGTTCCTTTTTTGCTGTCTGGTTTTATTGATAACCAATCAGAGGTGATCGGAATGGAAGGACTGCAAACAGCATCACCGGAGACCGAATGGGCGGTTGAAGCGCATGGCCTCGTCAAAGTCTTCGGCAAGCATCGCGCCGTAGACGGCGTCGACCTGGCGATCAGGAAAGGGACGGTGTACGGGTTTTTAGGACCGAACGGAGCAGGGAAAACGACGACCATCCGAATGCTCGCCACATTGCTGAAACCGGACGGCGGGACCGCCCGGATTTTCGGTCATGACCTGTCCAGGGAAGCGGATGACATCCGGAACCGCATCAGCCTGACGGGCCAGTATGCCTCCATCGATGAAGATTTGACCGGCATTGAAAACCTCATCCTGATGGCGCGGCTGATGGGCTACAGCCGGCGGGAAGCGAAAGGGCGCGCGGACGAATTGCTGCGGGCGTTCGGCCTCGAAGACGCGGCAAAGCGGCAAGTGAAAAACTATTCAGGCGGCATGCGGAGGCGGATCGATATCGCCGCCAGTATTGTGGTGACGCCGGATCTCTTGTTTCTGGATGAACCGACGACAGGGCTCGACCCGAGAAGCCGGAATCAGGTGTGGGCGATTATCCGGACACTGGTCCGGGCCGGGACGACGGTATTGCTCACCACGCAATACTTGGAGGAGGCGGATCAGCTGGCGGACCGGATTGCGGTCATCCATGACGGAAAGATCATAGCGGAAGGCTCCAGCGCCGAATTGAAAGCATCGGTCGGCAGCGGCACATTCCATGTTGAGCTGGCAAATGCGGATGACCGGGACCGGGCAGCGGCCATTCTCGAAAAACGCCTGGCGATGGCTGTTTTCAGTGCAGGCGACCCGTCCGCCCTGACGGCGCAGGTCGAGGACCCTTCCCTCGCAGCGGAAGCGCTTGGCGAGCTGGCCAGGGAACGGATTGCGGTCAGTGATTTTTCTTTCGGCAGACCGAGTCTCGATGAAGTGTTTCTGACACTGACCGGACAATCTGTGAGTCCGGACGCGCACACCGAGGAGGAATCTTGATGACGGACGTTATTGAACGGAGGGAAACCGACAATCCGGACGCGCGGCTGCACGCGGCGGTCGCTTCCGGAAACCGGCCCGCCCGGCCGAATGCCGCGGCTTCTACTGCCGCGTTCGCCACACGGGCGCTGCTTCGGATCAAGCATGTGCCGGAGCAGATGTTCGATGTCACGGTTTTCCCGATCATTTTCCTGCTGATGTTCACGTACTTGTTCGGGGGTGCGATTGCCGGGTCGACCGCCGATTACCTCCAGTTCCTGCTTCCCGGCATCCTGGTCATGACCGTTGCCCAAATCACCATCTACACGGGAATCGATTTGAACAACGACATCCGGAAAGGCATTTTCGACCGGTTCCGCACACTGCCGATCTGGCTGCCGTCGGCGCTGGTCGGCGCGCTGCTCGTGGATGTCATCCGGTACACCATCGCTTCCGCCATCATGATCGCGCTCGGGTTTGCGCTCGGGTTCCGGCCGGAAGGAGGGGCGATGGGCCTCTTCAGTGCCGTTTTGCTGATCCTGGTGTTCGCATTCAGCTTTTCATGGATCTGGACAGTTTTCGGACTGATCGTCCGTTCGGAAAAAACCTTGATGATGATCAGCTTCATGGTCCTGATGCCGCTGACCTTCGTCAGCAACGTCTTTGTCGCACCAGAAACATTGCCGTCATGGCTCCAGGGATTTGTCGAAATCAATCCGATCTCCCTCCTTGCCACGGCGGTCCGCGGACTCATGCACGGAACGGCAACGGCGGGGGATGTGCTCTGGGTCCTGATCGTCTCGGTGGTCATGACCGCCATTTTCGCCCCGATCACGCTTTACTTATACCGGAATAAAAACTGAGCGCCGTTTCTGCTACACTGGAGACAGCGGATTGAACCGACTACCAAATGGAAGGACAGACAGCCATGACGATCAAATCGGACATTGACCAGCATATTAAGGAAGCCATGAAAGCGAAGGACAAAGAGCGGCTCGCGACTCTCCGCCAGCTCAAATCCGCTCTGCAGAACGAAGAGATCAATTCAAAAGGCCCATTATCGGCCGATGAGGAAGTGACGGTCGTCAGCCGCGAAGTCAAACAGACGAAAGAAGAACTTGAAGGATACCAGAAAGCCGAAGGGGATTATGCAGCTGTCATCGACAAACTCGAAAAACGGCTCACCGAACTGTCCCGCTATCTGCCGGAGCAGATGAGCGAGGCGGAAGTCGAAGCGGCCGTCCGGGAAGTCATCACCGAAACCGGAGCGACCGGCCCTTCCGACAAAGGGGCGGTGCTGAAAGTCATCATGCCGAAACTGAAAGGGAAAGCAGACGGCAAGTTCATCAACGAGACGGTGTCCCGGCTGCTGAAGCAGTAGAAGAAGGGGGATTTGGCATCCCCTTTTTTTCGTTTCTTTTTTTGTATCCCTGTGCACGATATAATTCAATGAATCCATTCCATCATCCAAGGAGGCAGCCTATGAATAATCCAGTCATCATTGCAGGTGCGGGGCTCAGCGGACTCCATGCAGCATTCCTGCTGACAAAACAGGGAATCGATTGCCGGGTCTTGGAAAGCAGAGACCGGATCGGCGGCAGAGCATTGAGCACGGAAGTTCCGGACAGCCCTGAATTGGGACGGTTCGACCTCGGACCGACTTGGTTCTGGCCCGGCGAGCATGCAATCGCATCTCTTGTGGACGAACTGAAGCTTGAAACGTTCGATCAGTATAACGAAGGTGAAGTGCTGCTGGAACGGTTCCAGACCCAGCCGCCGGAACGCTGCATTCTCCAAGGATACGCCGAAGACAGACGGATGCGGCTGAAAGGAGGGGTCCAGTCACTCATCGACGCACTGGCTGCGACACTTCCGCCAGGCACGATCGAGCTGGAGACCCGGGTGACCGAAGTCCGGCTGAATGAAACAGGGAATGTCATCGTCGAAGCTGTCCGTGCTGACGGTAAAACCGAATCCATCCAGGCACGGGCCGTCATTTTGGCGATGCCGCCCCGCCTGACGGCCAAATACATCGCATTTTCCCCTTCACTTCCTCGGGATTTATTGCGCGATATCGAAAATAAGCCTACATGGATGGCTGAACAGGCCAAAGCGGTCGCAGTTTACGACCGCCCATTCTGGCGGGAAACCGGCGTCTCCGGATTTGTTCTGAGCTCCGTCGGGCCGCTGCAAGAGATCTATGACGCTTCTCCTGAACAGGGGGCGGGTGCGCTTTTCGGTTTCTTCGGAACCCCGGCAGCAGCACGGGAAGCGTTGGGAGAAGAGAAAGTGAAAGAGCTTGTTCTTGCTCAGCTCGTGAAAGTTTTTGGCGAGGAAGCAGGAAATCCGGAAGCGATCCTATACAAAGACTGGTCGGCGGATGCGGATACTGCATCGGAAGAAGACTTGAGCCCGATTAAAGCTTACGGGACCTATGGACAGCCAATGGTTGAAGGCGAATGGGCACAGAAACTGCTGTTTGCCGGCACTGAAACCGATCCGCAGTACAGCGGTCATCTCGAAGGTGCCATCCGGTCCGCTGAAAGTGCGGTTTCACGGATTTTGTCCATGAGCAGGACATGAGCAATTAACAGTAGCCGGCTGCCGTATTTTTGGGGCCGGCTATATTCTTGAGATTTATTAGGCAGAATAAATGATGGTGAAGGTGTCTAATCCAGTTCAGCAAAAACCCGAGGAATGTTGTTATATGTTAGCGAGGAATGTTGTTATATGTTAGTAAGAAACTATGGGCGCATGGCTAGTATTTATGAAAACAGCGGATTAATGCTAAAAGTCTCCGGACAGCTACACGAGCAGAAATACCTAATGTGATGAAGTGACCGATGAAATTTGCAGCCGTTTAATTTATGGGTTCTGCAATGAACCATACGATCTGCAAAAACGGACAGCAATGGGGTTTTACTTTCAATGCGCTCAAATCACCGGGCACTGGAGAAATGAAGGTATATGGATACACAGCAAATGCAGAGACAGTGAGCACGGCAATAGAAGGGATGCCGCGGCAGTGCGGAGTCACTCAGCAAGCGAAAATTATTTTTAGTTTACATAATATAAATTATAGGAAGTAACGTTTCGTTTAATAAGTATACTTTTAATAGTGAGACAAAAGCGGTTTTTCGGGAAATCCGGCTGTTTTTTGCTGATCGTCAGTTTTGTGTATTCCAAAGGATTTATCGTATCTGTTTCCACAGCTTTTATTTCATTGTATTCATATTGAATTTACTCAAAAGATTGCGTCCGGATAAACTTTCAATGCTTGCGGATCACAAGCCGTTCTGACTTGCCAATCCGCTGGCTATTTTCAACCAAGCTTCGTTAAGCTCTCTGATTCCCGTTGCATTTCGTATCCGGATCTGCGCTATGGTTTGATTTTCAATGTCATCTAATCCATCTTTCGTCTATTATTTGCTCGCTGTAATTTTTCTGTCAATTCCGCTGCTCTTTGTTTCATTACAGTCCCCAGCCGCCGTTTCGTATGACGGATAACTGCCACCTGCCTGCATGTGTTTGAATCCTTGAACATCAGTGGTATACTGAAACTAGAGAATAATAATAACCGCCCAATGTGGTGCATTGGACGGCTGCAGGATACGGTCCGGTAATGGCCCTCAAACGTGAGAAAGTAACCCACCTAGGAGCCGGGAAAACTCAAAGGGTGGGTTGCTTTTTTTCGTTCTCTTTCACATCATCTGCCGCTCGCTTTTTCAACTGCTTTCGGATAACCGATGGCTCTTGCATATTGATGTAACCCTAATTCTGAAATAAAATACTTGCATATTGCAAGTTAATGGGGTATAACTGAATCAGAGGTGATCACCGATGCACGATCTTCGCGAAGAAATTCAAATCATGACCCGGCGCCTAGGTTTTTTGAACCGAAATTGCTGCCGGACGGATGAACATGACCTGTCGCCCATCCAGAGCTCGATCCTTTTTGAAATCGAACGGCAGCATGCCCCGTCCATGCAGCAAGTGGCTGAAACGCTCGGAACGGACATCACCACCTTCAGCCGGCAAGTCCAGGCCCTGATCAAGCTGGGACTTGTCAAAAAGACGCCGAACCCCGATGACCGGCGCATCCAGCTGCTGTCCCTTACGACTGAAGGCAGACAGACCGCGGCAAGGATCGACGCTGAAATGAACGCATACCTGAAAGATGTCTTTGATAAGTTGAGTGAAGAAGAACAGGAAACGGTCTTCCGCTCCATTCAGCTGCTGAATAACGCCATGCTGAAATCGGATCGTTGCTGCACCCCCTTCCCGGGGTGATCTTTTTCCGCTAATACTTGCATACTGCAAATAAATAAAGGAGGTGATTCCGTGTTTGTCCAGGCGCTGGAAAGTTTCATTTCACTCGCGGCTGAACTGGCTGTGCTGTTCTTCGCTATTTCGTTCCTTGTAAATGTCCTGCAGGGAATCATGCCGTTCGACAAACTCAACCGCTTGCTGGATGGGCGGAATTTCATGACGGGTTCCGTTGCTGCACTTGCGATCGCGTTCATTACCCCGTTCTGTTCCTGTTCGACCATTCCCGTTGTGGTCACTCTGCTGCAGAAAAACGTCAGATTCGGTGTCGTCATGGTGTTTTTATTCGCCTCGCCGGTGCTCGACCCGACCATCATCACGCTGATGGCCGTCATGCTCAGTGTCAAAGTCGCCATTGCCTATACGGTCATTGCAGGAACCTTGTCGGTCGCAGTCGGTTTTGCACTCGAGAAGTTCGGTTTCCAATCCGGCGTGAAAGAAGTCGTGTTGAACGGGTACCATCCGGCACCTGGGACATTCAATCTGAAACATGCATGGAATGAAACGGTGAAGCTGATGCGGTCGGTCTTTCCCTACTTGCTTGCCGGTGCCGCCATCGGGGCGGTGATCCAAGGGGCCGTCCCGGATAAATGGCTGGCCGGATTGTTCAGCGAAGAATCCTGGTGGCTGGTGCCGCTTGCTGCAGTCATCGGCATTCCGCTTTACATCCGGCTCTCCGCCATGGTTCCGGTCTCCGCCATACTGCTGGCGAAAGGGATGGCCATCGCCCCGGTCATGGCGCTCATGATCTCGTCTGCCGGTGCAAGCCTGCCTGAAGTGACGCTTCTGAACAGCATTTTCCAAAAGCGGCTCGTCGCTGCGTTCATTGTGTCCGTCATCACGATGGCTACATTATCCGGATTCCTGTTTTACCTAATCTAATTATAAGGAGTGTTTCCCATGGATCTGTTCATCAAACTGTTCGGAGAAAACAAAGAGGAAAGCTGCTGTGCGGTTGAAATCAAAGAAGTGAAGCGGAATGACACGGACTGCTGTCCGCCGCCGGAACGTTCGGAAGAGGAAAAAGCAGCCGGCGAGCGCCAGTGCTGTTGACTGATTGCACGCGAAAAAACAGGCAGCGGATTTCCGCTGCCTGTTTTTTAGCTGCCGTATCAGATTCATTAAAGATTGACGGTGATGTCGGCAGTTTCACGAAGTTCCGCGACGAGGTTCTGTATGGCTTCCTGTTCTTTTTGCTGAATGATCTGCTGTTCCAGATCCGGTTTGATTTCTTCAAAAGCCGGAAGTTCTCCGCCGCCCGCCTGTTCCTGCTGCGCTTGAATCTGGTCATAGAGCGCTTGCAGTTCTTCCTCTGTCGGATTGATTTCACCCGTCTCTTCGGCGATCAGTTTCTCCACTTTCACTTGCGTTTCCACTTGGGCCCGGACTTCTTCCGGAGACAGCCCCTGCTCTTCCAGCGCTGTCAGGAACTCCTCAGCTGAAGCCAGTCCATTCTGCTCCGCCAGTTCAGTCAGCGCCGCATCCACTTCTTCCTCGGAAGCGGTCAGTTCCTGATTGGCCGTCTCTTGAATAAGCAATTCTTGGGAGATCAAGCTTTCCGCCAGCTGCTGTTTCAGCTGGTCCTGATCCACTTCCTGGCCGGTCAGCTGCGCCTGCATGGCCATTTGCGGGAATTGCGCTGTGTACACGGACTCGAATTCCTCCCGTGTGATCTCTTCGCCGTTCACTTCAGCCACGACGTCAGGAATTCCTTCCAAGTCCGGCTCAGGGACTGCCGGGGCTTCCGCTTCTTCTTCTGTCCCTTCCTCAACCGGCTCTTCCGCCTCTGCAGGCTCTTCCGCCTCTGCCGGTTCTTCTACCTCTGCGGGTTCTTCCGCCGTCTCTTCTGCTCCTCCGCAAGCCGCGAGCAATGCCACGGATCCGCTCAGAGCTAAACTCAACATCCATTTTTTCTTTTTAATCATCGTCCTTCTCCTTCCGCACCATTGCGTGATGACCGCTATTGTACCACGAAAAGGCATGAGTGGAACCAATTCGGCCTGCAGCCGCCAGCCGCCGGTCTGGAAAACCACATGCCGGACAGCAGAATCGGGCCGATTTCCGGTTTTCCTATGTTACAGGAAAATCCCCGTTCCGCTTCTGCCAACCATGCTCATCCGCTGAGGCTATTGGCTTCAGCCCTGTATTACACAAAATTAAAAACATCACAGACTGTAACAAAAAGATTAGAAAGCACTCACAAAGCCATTACATCGGTTTATTTTCCGAAAAGCCATGATACACTGAGCAAGGCTTCAAACGAAAGATGAATTTTTGGCAACACCACATATGGTTTTTACTGACGAGGCACGGACAACTACTAAACGGATTTACGTTTTGAAGGAGCGGAAATGAGAATGAGAAAAACAAAGAAAGCACTACTCGCCTTTACTGCCACTGTCGCCCTGTCATCTGCAGCCGCCGCACCGGCGAGCGCAGCCACTCATCAAGTAAGCTATGGAGATACACTGTGGGAAATCGCCCAGACATACGGAACGACTGTAAACAGCCTGCAGGCGATCAACGGCATTTCAAGTCACCTGATCTATGCGGGGCAGACCATTGAGACAAGCGGTGCTGCAACTGCAGCCGCTCCGCAAGTCAAATCGCAGTTCACGACGAATGCGTATTCCGCAGTGGCGGATGTCGCAAAACGCTACGTCGGCGTGCCATACGTCTGGGGCGGTTCGACCCCTGCCGGCTTCGACTGCAGCGGCTTCATTTATCACTCGCTGAACCAGGCGGGTCACAATGTCTCCCGCACAAACGCCCAAGGCTATTACAACATGGCGGATAAAGTGAGCAATCCGCAGCCTGGCGATCTCGTCTTCTTCTCAGGCACTTACAAAGCGGGCATCTCGCACATCGGCATCTACATCGGCGGCGGGAAAATGGTCTCTGCCAATGGCGGCGGTGTCGGCATCGACAGCGTCTACGGCCCGTACTGGGGCGACCACTTCGCCGGCTACGGCAGAATGTAATAAAGGAAGATACGGAAACAGACCGGGCACTGCGCCTGGTCTGTTTTTTTAGTTTGTCACTCCGTTGGAACTGACAGCTTTTTAGCGCGCAACTGCCGACAGTACTTTCCACAAGCCATTATCCCCTGTTTTTTCCAAAACCCCTTCCCTTTACTGGTTCAAAAGATATACAATGGAACCAAACGTCCAGGAGGCAAGTCATGCGCTCACTTTTTTCATTGCTCGTTCTGATCGGGCTGTTATTTATCCTTTTCCACATTTCACCCCATACGGCGCTCAGGACGCATCTGCTGTTCAACGGCCATCCGAACGAAGCGCTCACCGCGGAAATCACTGTCGACGCCCAGCTGAACGAACTGGAGAAAGCACGTTTCGAGCTGACAGGAGAGTCTGCCTACACGCTGGACAAGCCGCCGGTCGACCGGAATACCGGCCAAACGGTCAGCCAGTTCACCGTTTCAAGGAAAGGATTCATCTATCTTGCCAAACCTTATGCGCCGCAATGAATACTGCGCAGATCCAGTCTGTTGAACAGGAAAAAGCTGCCTCCCCGAAGTTCAGCTTTTTTTATGGATGCTGTCCACTTTTTTGAAACGCCAAAGAGAACTCACCCGTAGAAAAAGAAGAAACACTAAAAGCTGGAGTGATCGCATGTTTTCCGAGATGTACGCCCGCCGCATGAAAGCGGCATTTTGGGCTGCCGTGGCCGTGTTCGGCATTGCGGCGGTTCTTCTTTTGACAGAACCGCCAGAATCTCCTGAAGACTGGCTGAACGTATCTATGATCGCAGTGACCGGAGTGGTGCTGCTTGCCGTTTCTGCATCAAGCAGGAATAAGTTAAATGACTCTAAGAAAATTCCCATCCCGGAATCAGGGACACCGATTGAAGAACTGGACCACCTGATCATCAAACGCGATCCCGGTTTCTTCCCGAAACTCCTGCTGTTCAGTAGAACAGGAGAATCCATGGGCGAAGTGAAACCGATGAATGTGCCGGTTCTGTTCTATCCGCTCAGTTTCATTTTCAAAGATTCCCTGGTGATGCTGCTGCCGGTCACCTACGGCCTGTACCGCTCCGGCGGCAGACTCCTCCTGACGCTGAAGCGGAAAGGACTGAAACGGTCAGCTGTTGCCATCAACGACCCACACGGCATTCAGTTGGGCATGTATATTCAAGAGGATTTCAAAAGTCTGGCAAAAACAAAAGGTGTGGTGAAGAATTCAGCGGGTGAAGTGATTCTCTCGGGGGAATTGAAAAACTTTTCCGGGGATTTTTCGTTTCTGGATACCGACGGCAGGCATGCAGTCCGGTTCGATAACGGATTTTTTCCGCACGAACTGACCGGGCTGTTCCGGGACATGGATAACGATATCGTTTATTTGAATGAAGGATCAGGCGTTGGACAGAACCGCCTATTGCTGCTGGCTGCGGTAGCCTACCTCTTTTTAGAAAAGAGCGTTCGATGAAAAAAGCTTTTCTGAATCCGAGGGCATCAGCTGCGCATGCGCGATTTCATTAAACAAAAAGAGAGAAACCTCATCACCGCAAGGTTTCTCTCTTTTTGTTCTTCCTAATGAATTTTCATTGACGTTTTCAACCAGTTTCTACTTTGCTGCCAATTCCGCTAAATTCGATTTGCTCTCAAATTCATCCAGCAGCACGCGCACTTCATCCGTCGATTCGGTGTGCATCAGCTGGTTACGGAGTTCTCCGGCTCCCCGGATGCCGCGGACATAAATTTTGAAGAAACGGCGGAGCGGCTTAAAGGCGATCGGTTCAATGTCCGTCGAATAGTTATCGTGCAAGTCGAGATGCAGCCGAAGAAGATCGAACAGTTCTTTGCTGCTGTGTTCTTTCGGCTCTTTTTCAAATGCGAACGGGGTATGGAAAATCCCCCGCCCGATCATGACACCGTCGACGCCGTATTCATGAGCGAGTTCAAGGCCTTTCTGGCGGTCGGGAATATCCCCATTGATCGTTATCAGCGTGTCCGGCGCGACTTCATCGCGGAGCGCCATAATGTCCGGAATCAGTTCCCAATGCGCCGGAACCGCGCTCATTTCTTTCCGCGTGCGCAGATGGATCGACAAGTTGGCGATGTCCTGCTTCAGCAGGTGTGTCAGCCAGCCTCTCCATTCTTCCACACTCGTATAGCCGAGTCGGGTTTTCACACTGACCGGCAGTCCGCCTGCCTTTGCAGCCTGAACAATTTCCGCTGCTGTTTCCGGGTAATTGATCAGCCCGCTGCCTTTCCCTTTCGATGCAACGTTCGGCACCGGACAGCCCATGTTAATATCGACGCCTTTAAAGGCCTCTTTGGCCATTCCGATACTCATGTCCCGGAAGTGGTCAGGTTTATCGCCCCAAATATGCGCCACCATCGGCTGCTCGTCCTCGGTAAACGTCAGGCGTCCGCGGACGCTGTAAATGCCTTCAGGATGGCAATAACTTTCCGTATTCGTAAACTCCGTGAAAAATACGTCCGGCCGCGCAGCAGCCGCCACCACATGGCGGAACACCACGTTCGTCACATCTTCCATCGGCGCCAATACAAAAAACGGTCGCGGCAGATCCTGCCAGAAATTCTCTTTCATGATTAAAACCGATTCCTTTCCTTTGCGGAACGCTCCCCCCGCCTTGATTTCGGCGGTAGGATGTTCGTTCCGGACTGTGCATTCGCTGTAGCTTTTTACAGTTTACACGAGTCGGGCCACTGTGGAAAGCGGCGCGTTTTACAACTGCTTCTCCGCCCGCTCCGTTTCAGAAAAACCGAGAAGTACCGGTACAGCGGCTCATATGGATAGAAAGAAATCAATACAGCGCCCCTTCTTCTCCGCCCGTCAGTACTGTCAGGCGCGGGACAAAAATTAAAAGCGTTATCAGGATAAGGAAAAACAGGCCGACGAGGGTGCCTAAAGAAAAATCGAAAAAAGCGGTCAGCACGAGCGGAAGCAGTCCGATGAGCCCGAAACCGGTGATCCGTTTTCTCGATTTCCTCGTCAAGTACTGTTTGCTGCCGCAATACGGACATTCCATACCGGTATCCAGCGTGAAAGACGATTTCAGCGTTTCTTTCCAGGTCCATCGGTGATGACAGTTGGTGCATTTCGGCATTTCTTAACCCCCAATCCAAACAACCTGTGTTAGTCCGAATCAAAAACCATCAAACCAGTCAGAGGAACCCTTCCAAGTGTTCCTGATACATGGGACGTTGCTCTTCGCAGGCACTGAGCGCTTAAAAGAGCTTTGGCAAAATCTCCAGCACTTTGCTGAGTGTATCTGCCGCTGCCTTTTCCCTGAATTCAGCATCTCTGGCCTGTGTATCGATCGCCCTGATATGCTGGCACAGAACCGTTCCGGTTACTGTATTCTCCCCTGTCAGCTAGACATTCAGCGGGAATGACCGGTTTATTATCGGGACCACAATGGCGAGCAAAAATGATATCTCCTTGCTGAGCTCTATATATCCCTACCTGTGCCTTGCCGGACCAGAAATTCAACAACTGCCTAATGGCCATAGCAATGGTAATTATAAGAGGAGTTGTGCTGTTGTTGAATTTTATTCTATTAGGTTCCACTTAAGCTTCATCTGGCGGTAAATCCAATTCAGCTTTTATCACTTCAAGTTCTTCTCGCATTTGTTCTATCGCTTCTTCAAAGTCATTCGCGGCTCTTACCCAGTCTTCTTCTCCCTCTCCTTCCAAGGTATGAGAAAACGGAACAAGTATATCCCGGATATCATAATCCGCGACAGCCGAATCAGGGTTATTCTGCGCGTAGAAGAGTTTGAGCAATTCCCCAGTATTATGCTGAGGGTTCATTTCAAACGAAAGTTTGCGGTATAAATCTATAAGTCGTTCCTGAATTTCTTCATCTTCTTCACTAATGATGTCACGCTGTACTTGCAGCAATACCTCGTAATCCCGCAATGTATCCTCATATCCATATATGACTGCTCGCTGATAAAGTTGCTTATCAGTGTGCATATCGTACAGCCGAATGGATAAGAAAACTATTACCGAAATAAGTACCATAGCCCCTATAACAACCGACGCCTTCTTTTTCATGTTATTCAAACCCCTCTTTCGAAAAATTCATTCCTGATAAATAAAATGAGTTCTTAAAGATTTTAAAGTGTGGATATTCACCTTCATAGACAGGGGGACCAGCAAGTAACTTAAGCATGTAACACTTACCATTCATAATTACTACTATCTTTAGGAAGTGCTTTGCAGAAATGCTCTTTTTGCTTATTAGTTAAACCGATTCCCACGAATTCTATTCCATAGTGCTCGGAAGAAAACAGCAATTTTTCAATGGTTTCTATGTCCGCTCGGAATGCAATATGCCTTAAGGAAGGGTGATATGGCGTTTCTGCTTTATCTGTTTCCCATAAGCTATCCAGCTTTCCCCTTTTTCAATCCAGAAAAAAGCCGATTTTTCTTTTTGATACGCTATTTCCAAATCCAATTATTTATAGAACTCAATGGATTCAGCAAGGTTTTTTTCACTGGCAAATGTGCCTCATAAAGCCCTTTTATCAACCCTCTCACTCCCGTCTTTTACTGGTTTATGACTCAATATATATCACTGTTATGAAAACCAAACATTGCCAACTGACAATTAAATTATAGCTCAAATCATGACCCCATACATGCTTACGAGGTAAATCAGTTCACAGCTTATGGTAATGTAAGACTATGGGAATCTCGATTCTTTTCCGCTAGTCTCGCTGCACATTGAAAAGGAGGAGAAGAAGACATGGACATCCGGAAAAAACAGAAAAGCCTCCAGATCGATGCAGGAAATCATGAAATCATCATTGAACAGCGGTATCAGGTGCTGTCCAATCTGAATAATCTCCTCCTCGGCATATTGTTTCTGATCGGCAGTGTGCTCTTCCTCTCGAAAGACCACCAGACGTTTGCCATCTCCTTTTTCATCGCCGGCAGTTTCCTGATGGTCGTCCGTGCTGTGATGGACATTGCCAAGAATACGCACTTGAAAAGATTGCGGGGACAGAAAAAACCGGACAGCGGGTGACTCTTAGCCGCTGTCCGGTATTGTGGTGCCAAGTGATCCGTGCGATCTGCCATTCAGGATGTTTTTGTTTCCTCGACCGCCTGAATCCCGTCTTTTTCCTCCAAGTGACCGGAACGCTGAATCTTTGTTTGGAGATAGTGCTCATTGTATTCAGATACATCTCCCCAGAGCGGCTGTCTCTTCGTAACCTCAAGTCCGGCCGCCTCCAGTGCTTCAATTTTTTTGGGATTATTCGTCATCAAGGTCACCGGCTTGGCTCTTAGGGCTTTCAGCACATGGACCGCATCAGAATAGTTTCTCGAGTCATCCACAAATCCGAGCTGCTCGTTGGCTTCCACCGTATCAAACCCGTTTTCCTGCAGAAGATAAGCCAATGCCTTGGTGAACAGCCCAATGCCCCGCCCTTCATGGCCAGCCAAGTAAAACAGGGCGCCTGCGCCATGTTCAGCGATCCTGTTCATCGATTGCTTCAATTGGTAGCCGCAGTCGCACCGCTTGCTCCCGAAGATATCCCCGGTATGGCAGATGGAATGCATCCGGATGAGGGCATCATCCGCATCAGCGAAATCCCCATAGACCAGCACACTGGACTGCTGCAGTTCAGCGAGATCCGCAGTCGATAATTTTTCAATCATTTCATGGTAACCGGAAGTCCCTCCCTCGTCGTTCAGCCAGCAGTACCACTCGAAACTGAGGGTCTGGCCGTATAAGTTCACCGGAAGCCGGACCGGCCCGACTAAATGGATGGCCCCGTCTTCCGTATCGATCAGTCGCATTTTCTCTTCCAAGACCGAAAGGACATTTGAGCGAAGTGCTGTTTTCTCCATCTATTTTCCTCTCCCTCCGTTTTCTTTCGTTTAATCCGGTATTTCACTTTTCAGCGTGCCGCCAACCGCGTAGCGGTTCCGAGGCACTTCATTCACTATGACCCGAATGCTCGAAAGAGGTGCTCCGAGCGACTCGTGGACAGTGCGTGTAACCTGCTGGATACACGTTTCGATCGCCTGCTGCTCTCTCCCCTCCAGAAGGGTGACGTGAATAATCGGCATGGCCCTCCTCCTCTCGTCAGAAAATGAAAGAAAGCATTACTCCTTAAAGTGAAGTAATGCCTGTTTGGTCCATCAGTCTTGCAGTAAAATCAGTGCGCGGAGACCGTTTTTTCGGTATTCCGCTCGTTGGCGAAGTACCCGTCCAGCGCGAATGCCTTGGAACCGGTGATCGCCAGTGAGACGGCCATCGCCAAAAATGCCAGGTCCAGTTCATAACCGGCCATCTGGCCATTCCCCAAAAAGCCTACTGCCAGTTTCACTTTCAGGATCGCTCCGATCATCAGCACAGCCAGCAAACCCGAGACCCAACGGGTGAACAGCCCCAGGACCAGGGCGATGCCGCCTGCTACTTCCAGCGAAGCGACGCCGTATGCGAGAACCCCGGGCAGCCCGATGCTCGTGAACCAGCCCACGGTGTTTTCAATCCCGCCCTGGAACTTCACCAGTCCGTGTACAAAAAACGTCATCCCCAATACCAATCTCAGAACCAAAGCGCTCCATTCATATTTGTTTTCCATGTGTTCAACCTCCAATTTTTTTGTTTTGTCATCAAGCGATTCCAGTATCCTCTATCTTCATCATCCGAACTGCCATACACTGTGGCTCAAATTCCCATATCGGTAACCGCGATGCAGAAGCTGCGCCTGTTTTTCCCGGTCTGCAGTCCCCATCGCATAGAAAAGAGGGATGAAATGTTCATTGCCGTATGGCGGCACCGCCAGTTCAGCGGCAGGCGCCACATCAGCGTACGCGAACAGAGAAGATGTGTCCCATCCCAGGAGCCGATCCTCAAGCCATTTATCGAATTCCACCGCCCACTGATCGACCGTTTCATTCCTGCCGATCATCCGGAGCTCCCGAAGGTTATGGACCGTCCCGCCGCTCGCAACGATCAGCACGTCCTGCTCCCGCAAAGGAGCTAAGGAAGCGCCGATCTTATATTGCTCGGCTGGTGTCAGCCGCGGATTCACCGACATGGCTATGACCGGGATGTCCGCCGCCGGATACAGCAGCTTCAGCACCACCCAAGCGCCGTGATCCAGTCCGCGCTCGGAGTCCGCTTCAGCCGGGACCCCTTCGGCTTTCAAAAGAGCCATGATCTCTTCAGTCATCGCAGAATCTCCTTTTGCGGGATAACGGATCCGGTACAGTTCCTCGGGGAATCCGCCGAAATCGTAAATCGTTTCGAATGTCTCCGCATCGCTCACCTGCTGGATGGGCGATTCCCAATGTGCCGATAACAGCACGATCGCCCGCGGCTTCTGCCATTCGTTCCCCAACGAATGAAGGAACTGTGTGTAATCGTTATCCTCAATAGCGAGCAGCGGCGCACCATGGGCTACAAATAAAGCGGGCAGCATCGTTTATTCCTCCTTTGCCGGACGTTCCGTTCTTTTCAGATCTTCCATGACCCAGTCCGTGAACGCCTGTTTATTTTCCGCTGAAACCGTATGCCCTTCCGGATACGTGCGGAAGGTGACGTCGGAATCGCTGCCTCTGAATAAATTCCGGCTTTCGAGTCCCCAGTCATACGGCAGGACGCCGTCAAATTGTCCATGGGAAATGAATACGGAAAGCTGGTCGACCGGTTTGACCGGGTACTGTTCTTTCACAAAGTCAGGAATGTAACCGCTGAGTGCAGCGATTCCCCGGATCCGGCTTCCAAGGGTCAGGCCGAGTGTCATGGCCAGGATGGCACCTTGGCTGAATCCGGCGATATAGAGCCGGTCCGGATCTATGGGGTAATGCTGCACAGCATAGTCAATAAAGCCGGTCAGCCTGCTGATTGCGTCATCAAACACTTGCCGGTGCGGTTTCCCGAACCCTTCGATCGTAAAATAAGCGTACCCGGGCGGGTGATGCAGCGAGCCGCGGAGACTGAATACGGCAAACCGGTCTTCCAGTCCGTCGATCAGCGGCAGCATGTTCTGTTCATCACTGCCGATTCCGTGGAGAACGAAGATGGCGGGGTGCCGTTCACCGGCTTCTGGCTGTGCCGGCTTCCGCAGCGCATACGTCATAGGGGCTTCCATTTCCTCACACCC
Organism: Indiicoccus explosivorum; assembly: GCF_002167005.1. Classification (GTDB taxonomy): domain Bacteria; phylum Bacillota; class Bacilli; order Bacillales_A; family Planococcaceae; genus Indiicoccus; species Indiicoccus explosivorum. Next base: position 47,386 of record NZ_NHTN01000022.1, on the reverse strand, counting down.
TTTCGTCATTATATTTCCTGAATAAACCACTGGTTATTCAATTTATAGAACTAATATTCTTATCTGGAAACAAATAAAGAAAAAAAGAACTCGTTATTCTTTTGTTTCATAATAAGAATAATAGTTATCTAAAAGATAACCAACTGTTCATGGAATGTCAATCATTTATTTGTTAATATAAAAATAAGTTTCTTAAAAGAGAACTTCAGAGGTGAAGAAAATGGAGATCGGAACGAAAATCCGGGCCATCCGGAACAGAAAAAAAATGACCATCGCACAGATGTGTGAAGCGACCGGTTTGTCCAAGGGCTTCATCAGCAACATCGAGAACAACAATACATCCCCTTCGATCAATACGCTCGGCACCATCGCCGAATCGCTGGGCGTCCCGCTCCCTTATTTGCTGCTGGAAAAAAAGCAGCATATGCGGGTCGTGCGGAAAGACGGACGGACCAGTACATCGCTCAATCAGTTGAAAATCGAACATCTCGCTTCAAAAGGGGGGCTCCGGACCATGATTGTCGAGTTCCCTCCCGGCGCTTCCATCGGCGAACCGCATGCGCATGAAGGGGAAGAATGCCACTTGGTATTGAAAGGGAAAATCCTGGCGGAACAAGGCGAGGATTCCTTCATCGTCGAAGAAGGAGATTCCTTCAGCTGGAACGCCAGTGTCCCCCATTTCGTGAAAAATATCGGGGATGGCGATGCCACGGTGTTCATTTCGATTTATTCGGATATCGAGCTGAAGGATGTGCTGTAAACCGGTGATACCGGCATGGCAGCTCCGGCAGCCTCCAGAGGGAGGCTGTTTTTTATTGCTGCCCTTTTTTCTCCGGACCCCTCGAACTTCCTTCCACTTTTGCCGCCTCCTTCCTTTTCCGCCGGAACATATTCCCGCAGTAAGCGTCATGGTAAACTGGCAGTAAAGAGAGGGTTGGAAACATGGAGCCGTCCGGTTCCTGTTTGGCAACCCCCCATTTCATTGACAGTTAGGATGAGACCATGTTCAAAATCATGATTGTGGAAGACGATTTTACGATCGCCGGCATTCTTAAGGAAGAGCTGGAGAAATGGAATTACGAAGCGGCAGTCGTAACCGATTTCACGGATGTCATCGGACAGTTCCGCGAGCTCGATCCGCAGCTTGTGCTGCTGGATATCCAGCTGCCGGCGTTCAACGGCTATTACTGGTGCCAGGAGATCCGCAAGGTTTCTAAAGTGCCGATCATTTTCATTTCTTCACGCCATGAGAATATGGACATCGTCATGGCGATCCAGATGGGCGGCGATGATTTCATCACGAAGCCGTTCGATCTTTCTGTCGCGGTCGCAAAGACGCAGGCGCTGCTCAGGCGGACGTATGATTTCCAGGGAGCGGATCACTTCCTTCATTCCGGGGAAGCGATTCTGAAGCCCGGGGAGTCCAAAATATATCACAAAGAGCAGGCGGCGGATCTCACCCGGACGGAACTCCGCATCCTGGAGCAGCTGTTCCAGCATAAAGGGAACTTCGTGTCGCGGGACGCCCTGATGGTCAAGCTGTGGGAGGACGAGTCGTTCATCGACGACAATACGCTGGCGGTCAACGTCGCCCGTCTCCGCAAAAAGCTCGCGGGGATCGGGCTGGCCCTATTCATCGTGACGAAGAAAGGCGTCGGCTATGCGGTCGGCCGGGAATGTCCGGATGAATAACATCCGGCACGCGGACGTGATGAAGCATTTTCTCCCTGCCATGCGGCCGCAGCTCATCGTCTATGCAGGGACCAGTTTCCTGTTCGTCCTCGTATATGTGCTGGGGCGCCTCCCCATCAGCCTGCTGCTGTACAGCCTGGAGCTTTCCGCGTTCCTTTTCCTGATGTATCTCGCTTTCCAGTATGTCCGTTACGTCCGGCGCTACCGCACAATCACCCAGCTGCAGCAGGCGGATCTGCCGCGGCTGGACGATCTTCCGGTGACAGCGAATCCCGCCGACCGCTTGTATGTGGACAAAATCGCGGACCTCTTGACGGAACGGCGTGAGCTTGAGAAACGCTACATGGAAAAGGAAGCGGATCAGCTCGATTACTTCACGCTCTGGCTCCATCAGATCAAGACGCCGATTGCGGCGATCAGCCTGCTGCGCCAGCGCCTGACGGACCATGAGCACGAATCGAAACAGATTGCGAAAGAACTGCTCCGTCTGGAGGACTACACCGGGATGGCACTCAATTACTTGAAGCTTGAAGCGGACGGCGGCGACCTGGATCTTGCGGAAGTGGCACTCGATGAGGTCATTAAGAAAGCCGTCAGGAAGTATTCGATTTTATTCATCTATAACGGCATCCGGCTCGACTATGAACCGCTCGGGGTGAAGGTCCTGTCGGACGGGCGCTGGCTCGGCGTCCTGATCGAGCAGTTGCTGTCGAACAGCCTGAAGTATACGGATGCGGGCACAGTGAAAATTTACATGGAGCCCGAGGAAACGCTCGTCATCGAAGACTCCGGCATCGGCATCCGGCCGGAAGACTTGCCGAAAGTGTTCAATAAAGGCTATTCCGGCCTGAACGGTCGGCTGAACGAGAAGTCTTCCGGGCTCGGCCTGTATCTTAGCAGGCGGATCTGCCGGCGGCTCGGGCATGACCTGTCCATCGAATCGGCGGTCGGGAAAGGGACGAAAGTGCGGATCCGGCTCGGCCGGGAAGAAGTTTCCCGTTTCGATTGAGGGTTCCTTACGATTCCGTAAGATACCGCGCCTCATTGTAAGGATGCGTACAGGCACCGGCGGACAGGCTGCCTTAAGATGGGCGTAAGGAGGGATTCTCAATGGCTTTATTGGAAATCAGGAAGTTGGAGAAAGTATATACCGCCCGGTTTTCCAGTCAGAAAACGACGGCGCTTGCCAACATCGATTTTTCCGTGGAAGGCGGTCAGTTCGTCGCCATCATGGGGGAGTCGGGGTCGGGCAAGACGACGCTTCTGAACATCATCTCGACACTCGATGACGCGACATCAGGTGAAGTGTACCTCGGCGGGAAACCGCTGTCTTCCATCCGGGATAAGGAAATGTCGGCGTTCCGGCGCTCAACGCTCGGATTCGTGTTCCAGGACTTCAACCTGCTCGATAATTTTTCGATCAGGGACAACATCCTGCTGCCGCTCGTGCTGTCGCGGACGCCGGTGGACGAATTGGAGAAACGGCTGCTGCCGATCGCGGAAAACCTCGGGATTGCGGATCTGCTGGACAAGTACCCTTACGAAGTCTCCGGCGGACAGAAACAGCGGACGGCGGTGGCCCGGGCGCTCATCACGGAGCCAAAACTGATTCTGGCGGACGAGCCGACCGGCGCGCTCGACTCGAAATCGTCCCGAAATTTGATGGAGACGCTGAAAGACATCAATAGCCAAGGCCAGACGATCCTCATGGTGACGCACAGCGTGCGGGCGGCGAGTTTTGCGGACCGGGTGCTGTTCATCCGGGACGGCGCCGTGTATCACGAGATTTACCGGGGCGCTGAATCGCCGGATGACTTCACGGACCGCATTTCACAGTCGCTGACGGTGCTGTCCGGCGGAGGTGGGCGGCGTGAATAGCCGGTTCTTCTCCAGCCTCGCCCTCCGCAACATCCAGGCGAACCGGCAGCTGTATATCCCGTATGTGCTGGCGTCTGTCGCGGTCATCGCGATGTTCCATCTTATGGCGTCCTTGCTGACGAACGAGTTCGTCCGGACGCGGGCCGCATCCCTGACGATGATGTTCGAGTTCGGCACGGTCGTCATTGCGATATTCGCGTTCATCTTCATCCTGTACACGAACAGCTTCCTGATCAAGCGGCGGAAGAAAGAGATCGGCCTGTACGGCATCCTCGGGCTGGAGAAACGGCACGTGGCCAAGGTGCTGCTGTTTGAAATGCTGTATACCGGGCTCGTAAGTCTCGGGGCCGGGATGCTGACGGGATTCGTGTTCGGGCGGCTGTTCTTTCTGCTCCTGAATTACATGATGAACCTGCCGGTGCAGCTGGATTATTCCACAACCGGCGTGACCGCACTTATGACAGCCGGCCTGTCCGTGTCCGTGTTCCTGCTCGCGTTCCTGTACAACATCAGCCAATTCACGTTCGCGAAACCCGTCAAGCTGCTGAAAGGGTCGAATGAAGGCGAGCGGGAACCGAAAGGGTCGGTGGTGCTGTTCGTTCTGTCGCTGGCGTTCCTCGCTGCCGGTTACGGCATTTCCCTGTCGATGGACGACCCGCTCAGCGCGCTGACGTACTTCTTCACAGCGGTGCTTGCGGTCATCATCGGCACGTACCTGCTGTTCGTCTCCGGCTCGATCTTCATCCTGAAGGCTTTGAAAAGGAACAGCCGGTTTTATTACCGCCCGGCGGCGTTCATCTCGGTATCCGGCATGCTGTACCGGATGAAACAGAACGCGGTCGGTCTTGCAAACATCTGTATCCTGTCCACGATGGTCATGATCACCGTATCGACGACCATGACTGTTTTCGTCGGCACAGAAGAAATCCTTGAGAACCAGCTTCCCTATGAAAACAATTGGACGGTCTACGGCGCCGAACTCACGCCTGAAGAGCTGACGGAATCGTTCATGAGCTTCCAGGATCGTGTCCGTGAAACCGCGGCGGAAATGGGGCTTGAGGTGACCGGATCGGAAGCATACCGGTTCCAGTCCTTCGCAGGGGAAATCAGTGGCGGGCAGTTCGAACCGCGCCGGGACATCAGGGGATCCGGCGACTTGCCGCTGTTTCTTCAAGTGATCCCTGTGGCGGACTACAACCGGCTGATCGGCGCATCGGTCAGCCTGGCGCCGGATGAAGCACTCTTTTATCATTCGGATGAATCGTTCTCTGCGGAGGAATTAACCTTCGGCGGCACCACGTACCGCCTGTCACCCGCAGACCCGGCTTCCGTCACGGAAGACAGCCAGGGCATTACCGAAACGGCGATGCTCGTCGTGCCGGATCTGTTGCATATCAGGCGCATCTCGGAGGCTTACTATGCGGATGTCGAACACGAAGTCATGGCGGGCATCGACGCGCACGTCGCCTGGAATACGGACGGGACACAGGAAGAGAAAAAAGCGTATGCCGAGGCGGTGGAGTCACTAAAAGCCGGATACCCGACCTCGAACTACCGCTCGCGGATCGCCGTCACCGAAGAATGGTACAGCATGAATGGCGGCTTCCTGTTCCTCGGCGTATTCCTCGGCCTTTTGTTCACGATCGGTACCGTGCTGATCACGTACTTCAAGCAAGTGTCGGAAGGGTATGATGACCGCGGGAAATTCCAGATCATGCAGAAAGTCGGCCTGGACCGGGACATGATCCGCGATTCCACCCGGTCGCAGCTCGTGTGGATGTTCCTGCTGCCGATCGCGGTTGCCGTCATCCATGTCCTGTTCGCCTACCCGATCGTCCGGAAAATGCTTCTGCTGTTCGGCATCACCAGTGACCGGACGTGGCTGCTGTCATTCGCAACGGTCGTCGTCGCGTTCAGTGTCATTTACTTCATGATTTACCGGATGACGTCCAAGGTTTACTATGGCATTGTCCGGTAACGGCTGCCTGTGCTCTGCAATCTCTGTGCCGGAATCCATTCCGGCACTTTTTTTGCATGAAAAAACTGCCGCGGCGCCAAGTCCGGGCAGTGTGTGATGAACAAATGCGGGAAAGTGTCAGGGGTCTGTCCGCTGTGGATCTCTTTTTTCTTTCCAAAGCTGTTCGAGCAGGATGACCAGTCCCGTGCCGAGCAAAAGACCATTGCTCATCAAGTTCTGCATGATGCCCGGCAGATCGGCAAACACTTCCGGCGGCAAGAACATCGTGCCCATGCCGAGCAGGTAGGCCACGCCGACAATCGTCATTTTCCTTGAATCCAGCGGCGACATGGATACGTTATTGATGGCCAGGCCCACGAGCTGCACGAATGTCGCCATCAGCGCGGCATTGGCCACTGGGGCTGGAATGCTGGAAATCAGCGAAACGACCGGCGGGAAGAACGTGATGAGAATCAGGAGCGCCGATGCGTACACGAATGGCGCTCTTGCCTTTTGCCCCGTCAGAGCAATAAATCCCGCGGACGTCGACAGCGGAACGTTGGCAATGGAGGAGAACATCCCTGCCAGGCCGGTGCCGATTCCTGAGACCGCTGTTCCCCGGTCCACTTCCATCCGCCTGTCCGCCGGTCCGGAATCCACCGTCTGGCCGACCGCGACGATGGAAGCCACGACGTTCGATATGATGATGACAGCCGTGATGAGGGCGGTGGGGATCATGCCGAAACTGAACGCCGGTACGCCGAACGCGAACAGATCAGGCGCGGAAAACAGCGCCGTTTCTTCCTCAGGGGCCCCGCCTTTCCTGAACAGCAGATCGCCGGCCCACCCGGCCATGATGCCGATGAACACCGCATAACTGCTCAGCCAGCCCCGGGCGAAGAGGGACAGTCCGAGCACGATGAAAAACGTCAGGAACGCGAGAAGTGCAGCTGTAGGCTGTATGGTCTCCGCTTCGCCTTGGAGCCCCAGCATGCCGGCCAGGAACGTGCCGCTCAATTGGACCGTCAGCAAGAAAAAGAACGTGCCGGTGACGAGCGGCGTGAAGATCGGCAAAATCCGCTGTGAAATTTTGAAGACGCCGAACAGGAACAAAAACAGCCCCGTCAGCATCATGAGGGTCTGCAGGGACCGGAGGGTTTCATCGAGCGAAGTCCCGCCCTGCAGGCCGGTCGCGGCCATGACCGAGAAGATGCTGATCCAGATGCCGGCCGGCCCTTCCATGATCGGCAGCCTGTGCCCGAAAAGCGCCTGCAGCAAAGAGGCGGTGCCGACAATGAAAAACGTCCGCTGCATCAGACCCGCCAGTTCGGCGAAATCCATATGATAAATGGCGCCGATGACGATCGGCAGCGCCACTGCACTCGCCAGTAAAAAAATGAACCATTGTACGGTTTCCATCGTTGTCGCTGTCAATGCCTGTCTGTTCACGTAAAATCCCCTTACTGAAATCTTTGACCTTCCCTCTTCAGTCCAGTATAGCATTGATTATTTCGGCTGCAGAAGTTCTTTTTCCTGGAGCTCCCCCGAGCCGGAATTCACTGCCGGGAGCGGACCCGCTCCAAAATAAAAAAGTAAGGCTGCTGCCCTTTCATGTCCATCATGCCGAGCACTGTGCAGTCATCCACTTTCCGGAACACGTCCACGATCGGCAGCTGGTCGTAGAGCATCGCGGCCGCCGTTGCGCCCCGGTGTTCCATCATGCGGATCCGCGCCCTGCTTTTCTGCGTTTTTAACAGCGGGAGGATGTCCGGAGCTGTCCGTCTCACTAAGCTCCGCGGGAGGATGCCAAACGGGACAGACAGCGGCAACAGACCCGGATTGATGCGGAAAAGCTTTCCGGTTTTATTGCGGAACACGAGGGGGTCCACGGCTTCCGGACCGGTGATCCGCTTTCCGAACCAGCCGGACGCCTCCAGCAGGCCGTCCATCGGATGACCTGTTTTCAGTTCCGCGCCTTTCCATAAGCCGGTCATGAACGCCGGATCCGTCCCTTCCAGCCGGTCGAACAGGCGGAAGACTTGCGCACGCGGAGCCGGTTCCAGGTTCCGGAGTCGATCGAGTTCTTGACGGGCATTCATCGTTTCATCCCCTTTCCTTTGTTACCTTCCCCTTCCCCGGTGAATGCCTTTCAAAACCAAGCGGCACGTCTGAGGACCGCTTATTCGGGGTAAACTGGAAGCAGGAAGGAACGGAAACAGAAAGAGGTGTTCAGATGTATTGGTATGACGTGCTCATCACATTCGTTTTGTCCATCGTCATTTTCCTGCTCATCGGCCTCGCTGCAAGTGTCATCCTGAAAGTCACGAGCCGGAAACACAAGATGGGGATCGCGTTCGCAGCCGTCCTGTTCGCCCTGCTCGCGGCGTTCCTCTTCACCATTTAAAAAGCGCCGGCCTTCTCTGAAGGACCGGCGCTTTATTTCAGTTGGTCTCCTATGGACGGGTTGAACTGTCCCGGCACTGCCTGCGGGATACTGAATCACTCCGGACTGCTTCAAGGTAGCGGGTCATCCGGCAGTCGTCCTGGTCCGGATAAACCGATCCGGCCAGAGGGGCAATCTCTGCCGCGAGTTTCCGGAACAGAGTGATTGCCGCGAATAACGAATCCCACATTTCTGAGTGACTGCTGCCTGCATATGTCTGTTCATACATCCGCCAAACGTCGGGGGAGGTGAGTTGTTTATAGTATTTCCCCATTTTCCCCGGCGATATTTCATATCCGTACTGATGGCCGATGTGCCAGTGCATCATCGCATCCAGCGGCACTCGAACGACGCTGTCCATCATGGCTTTTGCATAAGGAAGCTCATCCCGCCACAGCCCTTTGGCCACGTTTTGCGAGCACCAGAAGAATTCGTTGGCAGCGGCATTGAACGCGGCGGGCGTAGGCGGTGAAACCCAATAGTCCCTGTCGGTCGCCGGCTGAAGGGGCGGAATGATCCCATCCTTATCTAAAAGCACCACAGTCTGCGATTCCGTCAGCGCGGCCCGCCTGGCGTTATCTTTCTGGAGCAGCCGGAGATCGAGCCGGTTTCCGTCCGAAAAGAGCATCAGGTAGCTGTAGGAAGTGCCGAAATCCACTTTTTGACCGCGAAGATGGTCCATCCGATCCGGTTCCTGCATCATGATCAACTCTCCGAATACAGAAATCCATTCAGGATCAGCTAAAAAAGACGCTGTTTCCGTCACCGCATAGACGATATCGAAATCCTGGAACCGATCTTTCGGTGCAGCGGGGTTCGCGCGGGATCCATTCAGGAAGACGGCGCGGATGCGTTCGTCCGTTTTCGCTGTCCTTAAAATCAACTCCAGCATTTCTTCTTCCGTTCTCCTTTGAGCCAAATTCGTTTCTTGGATGGTCCTCACCCTTTCGGTCGATCGGCAGCTAAAAACAAGCTGGCGGTTTCATTATACCACTTCCTGCTCTGCAGCGATTTCAAGCTGCTACCCGTTGGATTTCGTCTGTTCCGCCAGTTCTGCCGGCTCCCTGTTTCCGGGATGGACAAATCGCGAAAGCTCTTTGTATATCCCGACGATTTCGTCCTTTTTCATGCGGACCAGCCCGCTCGAAGAAGGCGCGACGAATTCGGTGACATCCGGCAGGACAGGGTCTTCCTGCCGTCCCCACTCCACTTTCTGCCGCCTGCTGTATTGCTGGTAGACCCCTTTGCCGACAAAACAGACGACTTTCGGTGAATAGCGGATAATCTTGCGGCGGAGTTCCGCCGCTCCCTCGGCATACTCCGTTCTCGTGATCTCAGCCGCTTCTTTTGTCGGCCGAGGGACGATGTTGGTGGAGCCATAACCGTACGACAGCAGATCCGCATCCTCTTTCGGGGATAATTTCTTCGGTGTCAGGCCGGCTTCATGCATAATCGTCCAGAACCGGTTGTTGGGGCCGGCGTAATGATGCCCCGTCTCGCTGGACCGGATGCTCGGATTGAATCCGACGAACAAAACATCCAGATCAGGTTTTATGTGGTCCGGTACAGGTGTCAGTTCCATACCCGCAGTCCCCCCTTCATGCGATTCAGCCTTTTCCTGCCGGTTCTGCCGGTCAGCTGTCCTTCTCCGTCGCCGTCCAATCGCTCGTTCCGTTATCGATATCCGGCTGGCCGATGTTTTCCACTTCGCCCTTGTCTTCTTTTCCTTTCCGTTCCGCTTTCCGGTTTCTTTCTTCCTGTCTGTCATGGCCTTCCCGTTCCGCTTCCCCGATTTCCCACATGCGGCGTTCATCCCGGTCTTTCATCGCTATCCCTCCTCGCGTTGATTTTTCAACCGATCCGTCTTCTTCCTGTTTTCCCGGACGGCGCCTGCTGAAAACGGGTTCCGTCAGCCGGTTTCAGTCTTCCAGCATCAGTTCGTCGCCTGTCCGGATCATCCCAGTTTTCACGACGGTGCCGTAGACCCCGAAGCGGTTCTGACGTTTTTTCGCGACGGTTTTCAATAAAGAAGGTGATTTGTCGGCGGTGTCCGGATCGACCGTGATGATCATGCACCGTTCACAAGGACGTTCCAGGCGGATGGCCGCTTCCGGTCCGATCCGCATTGTACGGCCATACCACTGCTCTTCGCGGAACGGCTCGTTGCCATCCAAATCCAGCAGCAAGTTCGGACGGAAGCGCCGCCAGTCGATGGCGCCCTCTCCCCAAAGCCGTTCCATTTCAGCCACTGAAGCACGGGAGACGAGCTGGACCGGTTCTTCCTCAATTGCGCCGAGCGGAACTTCTTGCGGAGTGTAGGAAACAAAAGACACCCGCCGGCCGGAAAGCCGGGACAGCTCCGCCAGCAATTGTCCATCTCCCCACCGGAAGACACGGCCGTCCGGGGAAACCACCCGGACATCCGGGTACCGGTCAAGCGAATCCTCTCCTGCGAATTCCGCACGCCATCTGGCCATGCCGGGATATTGCGTAATCGTCAAATACCTGCCCGGCCGCTCTTCCTCGAGTAAGGCGTGGCTCCGGTCGCCCAATAGTCCGTAATCCATCAGTCTGACCGCCTGCACGGTTTCACCCCGGAACGACTTTACGGGATGGCGGACAATTTCCGCGACAGAACCGATTTTCATTCCATCACCTCTCCTTGACCGTTTTTCCTCGTCATGACAAAAACAGGGAAAAGGCCGGTCGCCTTTTCCCTGTCTGCGGTCCTGTATCCTGATTTATTTTACGACGAATACATCCGTTGTGACAGGCTCCGCATCACGGAATGCACCGTGGAGCTTTTCGCGCTGTTCTTCGTCGACTTCTGCGATCAGCAGAATGTGGCCGTTCTTCAAGTACTCTTCATACTCTTTCGCATTTTCGTCCGGAATTCCGGCACCCGTCAGTGCACCGACGATCCCGCCGCCTGTCGCACCGATCGCAGCACCGCTGAGTGTTGTCGCGAGCGGTCCCGCAGCAGCCAGCACCCCGATTCCAGGAATGGTCAGAAGGCCGATTTCAGCGATCAGTCCGGCGATCCCGCCGAGCACACCGCCAGTACCCGCACCGATTCCGAAGCCTTTGCCGGCATGTGATCCGCGGTCGTCTTTATCGGCTTCCGCGTTGACATCCGTGCGGTCTTCAATATCCTCTACAGTATCTTTGTCTTTCGCGAAGACGGAAAGCTGCTTTGTATCAAAGCCCATTTCCTTCAGCGACTCTATCGCTCTCAGCGCTTTCTCTTCTGTTTCGTATACACCACCGATGAGTGTCTTTGGCATTACTGATTCCTCCTTTGAATGATCTGATCTTCTAGGATTCCTGTGAATCCCTCTAGTTGTTTTCGTTCCCTAACGGCTTCCGCCCTAAACATCGCGGCTGTCCGGGATCCCGAAAATGGCCGGAATGTTACGTTAAACCGCAAAAAAATGAAAGATCTTGCCGGTGAAACAAGAGTCCCGGTTACGATTTTTCAGAATCCGTCACGGTATCCTTGCTGCCGCGCCGGTATTTTGTCCATTCGAGCGCCATGATGCACAGGAGCAGCCAGATGGCCCCTGACAGCTGGCCGGCCAGCACATCGCTCGGAAAATGAGCCGACAAGTAGACGCGGCTCGAACCGATCAGCAGTGCCAGAATTGCTGCCGCTCCCACAAGGAGCCATTTCATGCCGGCTTTCTGCGGCCCGCGGATCACCAAATACGCCAAAAAACCGTAGAACACGAGCGAACCCATGGAATGGCCGCTCGGAAAGCTGAAGCCGATGGCGTCGATATCCGGGTTGATCGACGGGCGTTCCCGCTGATAGAACTGCTTCAGGATCCACGTGAGAATGCCGCTGCCGGCGATGGCGATGATGAAATAGAGGATCGTCCACCTGTCGTGCTTTTTGAACCAAAGGTAGCCGACCACCGCAAGCGACAGGACAGTCAGGAACCAAACGGATCCAAGCTCCGTGATGAAGATCATGACATAGTCCAGTGCCGGGCTGTCCCATGCCGCAAATTGGTCGATGATGGCCTGGTCGAACGACCGGAAACTTTTTTCAAGGACTTCCTCCGCCAGTTCCGCGAACAGGACGATGAGTCCGGCGGCGATGGCGATTCCGGTCAGGAGCAGAACCGCCGGCGTGATTTTTTTCTTCGTGTCTTTATCCACTGAATCACCTCCGGTTCCGTTGCGTTATGTCTTCAGAAAATCTTGTGCATACACTTGTTTTCCGTGGGACCATGTCTCCAGGACATCCAGTTCTTTTATTCCGAAGTCCGACACATCGGCCGGATGGCGGGAGAGCAGGACCAGATCTGCTTGGTACCCTTCCTCCAGCCGGCCCTTATCATGTTCCCGGAATTCGAGTTCGGCCGGCGCCGTTGTATAGCCTCTGTAGAGGGGATCGAAACCGACTTTCTCTTCCGGTATCCAGCCGCCTTTCGGATTGCCTTGCGGATCCGTGCGGTTGACGCCGGCGAATATCTCCAGGATCGGCGACAGCGGGCCGATCGGCGTGTCGGAACTTGTGGTGAACGGGATGCCGGCCCGTTCCAGGGAACCCCATGCATTGCACAGCGGTTCCCGTTCCTTGCCGGCCCATTTGGCCGTCCCTTTCCATTCCCGGAACATGAACCCCGGCTGGATTTCGACGTACGGTCTGACACGCGCGAGCCGGCCGAACTGGTCTTCAGCCAACGTCTGGGCGTGGATGATCCGGTGACGCAGACGATTATCACCTGCGAATTCGATGGCGTCCAGCGCTTCATCCACTGCCCGGTCACCGATGGCATGCATCGCGACTTGCATCCTGTTTCGATCGGCCAATGCCACCACTTCCTTCACGGTATCAGGCGGGTAATTCAAGACACCGCGTGTGTCGGGGCGATCCGCGTATGGTTCCCGGAGTGCGCCGGTGTGGAGGCGCTGGGTGCCGTCCAAAAAGATTTTGACGGCACCGACTTTTACCCTCCGGGTCCCTTCCCCGGTCCTGAGAGTCCAGTCCTCTAAAAATGACCGCAAGTCGCCGATGGTGAAAATATAGTGATGGAGATGGACGTCGATCGGCAAGCGGCCTTCCCCTTCCAGTTCCGTATACGCTTCCCACAGTGTCCTGTAGGAACCGCAGAAGTTGAGGTCGTCCGTATGCACGGATGTGATTCCGTTCTTCATCAGGTGCGGCATGGCATCCGCCAGCGCTTCTTTCACTTCCGTCTTCGTCTTTTGCCGGAAATGGCGGTGGATAAAGTGGACAGCCGAATCCTTGAAACGTCCGGTCCAGTTCCCTTCCCCGTCCGTTTCGATGAATTCCGCCGGCAGTTCAGTCAAGTGATCTTTCCGCTTGATCAGTTCCAGCGCCGTGCTGTTTACGAGGCATTCGTGGCCGTCATCATGGAGAAAAAAGATGGGGCGTTCATGGCTCAGTTCATCCAGATCGGCTGCAGTGAGAGGTGCGTCGATATCGGTGAATTCGTCATCCATGATTCCCCGGCCGACTATCCAGTCCCCGTGCTCCATTTTCTTCAAATTGTACTCGTCCCGCACGAGCTGTTTCACTTCCGACCATGTCCGCACGAGCCGAAGGTCCAGTTCATGCTTCATGAGGCCGAAGCGGAGCAGGTGCATGTGGCTGTCGGCAAACGAAGGGGCGAGCGTCAGCCCCCGGCCGTCATAGCTTTCTCCAGCCGGCGCTTCCGAATCCGGCATGATCCGCTCGATTGTGTCCCCGTTCAAGCTGACGGCGTACCGTTCGGCGGGATTATCCTGGCGGTCCGGCCGGTACAGCCGGACGTTTCTGATCGTGGTCATGGGCAGTCCTCCTGTCTGTTTTTCATTCTTGTTACCCCTTTCCCCTGCGAATCCGGCTGTTAAACGGCATAAAAAAGGAAGGCTCCGGGTTTTCCCGGGCCTTCCCTCCAGTTATTCTCTCTATGGTTTCAGGGAATCAGCTGCACCGGCAGCCACTTCCGGACGCTGTTTATGAACCAGATCCGCTCTGCGTTTTCAAGGTCCGCCGGTCTCAGGATCCGTTCTTCGATTTCTCCGGCATCGAGAAGCACTTGACGGTACACCCCCGGTAATAAGCCGCAGCAAACCGGCGGGGTATAGCAGCCGTCTTTTGTTTCAACGATCAGATTGCCGGTGGTGAACTCGGTCAGTTCGCCTCTTTCATTCCATAACAGCACAGAAAAGACCCCGTTTCCGTCTTTTTCACCGTGCTGTTCATACATGGAGCGGTTCGTCGTCTTATGGTAAAGGAACGGACTGCCGGCATCGACCGGTCCGGACGCGAGCCGGCAGCGGACAGGACCGGCTGTCACACCAAGCGGCGCGGCTTCTGCCTGGATGCTTCCGTTTCTGTCTGCCAGCAGCCGGACTTTGTGGACACCTGATGGATGCTGCCGGGATATGCTCGCCAGCTGCCGCCTGACCGTTTCCTCGTCCAGCGGAACCCGGAAATAACCCGCTGTGCGGCTGAGCCGGGAAACGTGGCGGTCGAGGAAAGGGTATTTTCCTTCATCGAGCCGGAGCGATTCCAGCAGATGGAATTCCGGCCGCCGTTCAGTCAGCAGCCGGGCTTTAGCCAGGAGTTCCGCATGTTCACCGGCGGCCGTCGAGTCCCATGTAATGCCGCCGCCGGCTCCGTACACGGCCTCCCCGCTTTTTGTATCGAGGACCACCGTCCGGATCGGCACATTGAACACGGCGTTTTTTTCCGGCGTGATATAACCGATCGCGCCGCAGTAGATGCCGCGCGGTGACTGTTCAAGTCCGGCGATTGTGTCCATCGTGCTGATTTTCGGGGCGCCGGTGATCGACCCGCACGGAAACAGGGCTTTGAACCAGTCGAAGACGCTCAGTTCCGGACGGAGTTCCGCCCGGACCGTGGATGTCAGCTGATGGACGGTCGGATACGTTTCCGCGCTGAACAGTTCCGGCACATGGACCGACCCCCGTTTGGCGACGCGGCTCAAATCGTTCCGCAGCAAATCGGTGATCATGAGGTTCTCCGCCCGTTCTTTTTCAGAAGCGAGAAGCTGTTCGCGGAGCCGCTGGTCTTCGCTTGCGGTTCTTCCCCTGACGCTTGTCCCTTTCATCGGTTTCGCTGTGATGAGCCCGCCATCGGTGCGGAAAAACAGTTCCGGTGAAGCAGACAGCACCCGCCAGCGTCCGATATTCAAGTAAGCGCTGTAATCCGCTTCTTGGTTGCGGGCCAGCTGCCGGTAAAACGCGAAATCGTCTCCGCTGAACCGCGCCCGGAGCCGGGCGGTGTAGTTCACTTGATACGTCGTGCCGCTCCGGATCGCTTCCCGGATGGCGTTGATGGCCTTCGTGTAAGCCGCTTCCGGAGAATCCGGCTCCCAGCTCGAGACGGTGTACGGTCCGCTGTCAGGAAAAGTCGGCGGCGACGCCGTTCCCCTGAACAGGCCGAACCAGACGAGCGGTACATCGCCCGGCGGTTTCGTCCGCATGGCAGGGTGAAACGCCGGGGCGGCTTCATAGGAAACGAACCCGGCTGCAGAATACCCCTCGTTTATCCCGGCTTCGAGCGCTTCGAACAGCGGTCCGACTTCAGCTAAGGAAGAAGCGGACAGGATCCGGACGGGGTCGGTGAATGTTTTCGGGCGGATCGTACCGGAAGAATCAGCGAATTCAAAATGCAGGAACGGGGTTTCCATGCTGTCCCTCCTTCCACCGGACAGCGGCGCGCCAGCTGTTGCCGAGCATGCGGGCACCGTCTGCTGTCAGGATCGATTCCGGATGGAACTGGATGCCTTCGACCGGCTGAAAACGGTGCCGGACCGCCATGATGGCTCCGTCTTCCGAACGGGCCGTGACAGCGAGGCAAGCGGGGAATTCCCCTTCATCCGCCACGAGCGAATGGTAGCGGACCACCGGCGAAGGATTCGGGATTCCGCAGAACAGCCCCGATCCGTCATGCTGCAGGTGCGAAACTTTCCCGTGCACGGGCTTGACGCCCTGACGGACGGTTCCGCCGAAATGGCGGACGATTACTTGGTGGCCGAGACACACGCCGAGCACAGGGATACCGCCGCTGAAGACTGACAAGAGCTGGAGGGCCGTCTGTGCGTCTTCCGGAGTTCCCGGACCGGGTGACAGGACGATGAGCGTCGGGGACATAGCGGCAACTTCTTCGGGTGAAGTGCGGTCATGCTGAAGCACACGGACGTCAGGTGTGAGCTGCTCGAAAATATGGACAAGATTGTATGTGAATGAATCATGGTGATCAATGACGGCGATCATGGAACTCCACCTTTTTGCTGAAATTGAATCAAGACTCCTACATTATAACCGCTGCCGGCGGATTAGGCAGAAAAAAACGCCCCCTTCTGTTCAGAAGAGGGCGTGCGCCGCACTGTCAGGCAGCGGCCGGATTTTTCTTTTTCAAGAGTCCGACCATGAGTGCGGCGACGATCGCACCGGCGAGAATGGCCAGGATATACAGAAGGATTCCGAGCAGGCTTCCTTCTTCCACCAGCCCGATGACGAAAACTCCGCCGTGCGGTGCACGGAGTCCGATGTCAAAGAGCATCGACAGGCCGCCGGCAAGGGCCGCACCTGTCACGATGGACGGAATGACACGGGCCGGGTCGGCTGCGGCGAATGGGATGGCGCTTTCGGTGATGAAACAGGCACCGAGCACATACGCCGTCTTGCCCGCTTCCCGCTCCTGCCGGGTGAATTTGTTCTTGAACAAGGTAGTGGCGATCGCCAGACCGAGCGGCGGCACCATGCCGGCCGCCATGATGGCGGCGATGAACGTGAAGTTCTCTGCGCTCAGCATCGCAATGCCGAACGTATAGGCCGCTTTATTGATCGGCCCGCCCATGTCGATGGCCATCATCGCACCGAGCAGCAGCCCGACGATGACTTGATTCGTACCGCCAAGTCCTTCAAGAAATGCAGAGACCCCGGTGTAAAGTTGAGTGAGCGGCGGGTTGATGAGCATCATGATGATGCCGGTGATGGCAATGCTGAACACCGGATAAAACAGGACGGGTTTCAGCCCTTCGAGCCAGTCCGGCACATAAGAAAAGACTTTTTTGACACCGAGCGTCACATAGCCCGCCAGGAAGCCGGCGATGAGTCCGCCGAGGAATCCGGAACCGCCGCTGACTTCGTCGACACCGGTGACCGTGATGGCGATGAGTCCGCCGACAGCCCCAGGTGCAAAGCCGGGACGTTCTGCGATGCTGGATGCGATGAAGCCGGCCAGCACCGGGACCATCAGGAAGAAGGCCTGTGCGCCGCCGATTTCACTGAGCATGGCCGCAAAGCGGTTGTACTCTTCACTCGTCGGGTCCGTCGCTTCGATCCCCCAGAAAAACGACAGGGCGATGAGGATCCCGCCGCCGACGACGAACGGCAGCATGTTGGATACCCCGTTCATGAGGTGTTTATAAAATCCGCCGAATGCTTCGGTCACTTCTTCCGTATCCCCGCGACCGCCTGAGTCATGCCGGTATGTCGGAACCGCTTCGCCGATCGCCTGATCGAGCAGGGCATCGGTGTCGTGGATCGCTTTACCGACTTTTGTCTGGATGACCGGCTTGCCATGGAATCGGGCCATCTCCACTTTCGTGTCGGCTGCGACGATGATGGCATCCGCCGCTTCGATTTCCGCATCGGTCAGCCTGTTCTTCACGCCGCTCGAGCCGTTCGTCTCCACTTTAATGTTCAGACCGCGTGCCCGGGCGCGTTCATTCAGTTTCTCTGCCGCCATGTACGTATGGGCGATGCCTGTCGGACAGGCTGTCACCGCAAGCAGCCGGACATCCTTCGCCGCATCATCCGGCATATCAGCCGTGCTGTGATCGATTTCCGGAATGATTTCTTCTTCATCCCCGAATTCGGCATCTTCTTTATCCGACACCGCGCGGAGCACTTCTTCTTTTGTTTCCGCCTCCAGGATGCGGACGCGGAATTTTTCGTCCATCAGGAACGTGGCAAGGCGGGACAGCGCTTCCAAATGATCGTCCGCCGCGCCTTCACTGGCAGCAATCATAAAAAACAGCTGCGCGGGCTGGCCGTCCAGGGAATCATAATCCACGCCTTCGATCGAGCGGCCGAAAGCGATCGCCGGTTCTTTGACGGCGGCTGTCTTTGCATGCGGAATCGCGATGCCGTCGCCGATGCCGGTCGTGCTTTGTTCTTCCCGCGCTAAAATCGCTTCTGTGAAGGCGGACTTATCCGCCAGTTTTCCGGCCCGGTCCAGCTGATCCGCCAATTCGGCGAGCACTTCCGTTTTCTCACGGGACTTGAGGTCGAGGACGATGGTCTCTTCGGTCAATAAATTCGTGATTCTCATTTTTTCACATCCTGTTCTTCAAATGGGGTGACGCGGATTTGTGTCAAAAGCGCTTCCACATCGGTTCTTTCGCACAGGTCCGGCCGGAATGCAGTGGCACTTCCGCTTGCCACGCCGGTCCGGAAGGCTTCCACCGGGTCCGCACCGTCCGCATAAGCGGAAATGAATCCGGCGACGAGCGAATCACCGGCTCCTACTGTGTTGATCACAGTACCTTGGGGCGCTTCTGCAAAAAAAGCGCCATCTTCCGAAGCGAGCACCGCGCCTTCTCCTCCCATGGAGACGATGACATGGCGGGCGCCTTGTTCCACCAGTTCCTGTGCATGGGCGGCTGCCTGTCCGGCGGTCCGGATCTCCGTACTGAACAGGTCGCCCAATTCTTCCGCATTCGGTTTGATGAGGAACGGCTGCTGCCGGACCAGCCGCAACAGCAGCGGACCTGAAGTATCGAGCACAAAATGCGCTCTCCGCTCCTGGCAATATGCCGCCAGTTCCTCATAGAAGCTGTCGGGCACGGAACCGGGCAGGCTTCCGGCAAGGACGAACCAGTCTTCAGCCGCAAGATTTGCAACTTTTTCTTGAAGCGCTTTCATTTGCTGTTCAGTGACGTCGGGTGACGGGCCATTCAGTTCAGTTTCGACAGATGCTTTGATTTTTACGTTGATCCGGGTCGTGCCGTCTGTTTGGACGAAGCCGGTCCGGATTCCCTCAGCCTCCAGGAAATCCTTAATGAAAGCGCCTGTGAATCCTCCGACCAAACCGAGCGCGGTGCTGTCCGATCCGAGCCGTGCCAGCACGCGTGAAACGTTGATTCCTTTTCCGCCGGGCTCTAACTGGACTTCCTGCGCCCGGTTCAGCCTGCCGGTCTTAAAAGAAGGCAGATACGTTGTGTAGTCGATGGATGGCGAGAACGTGCATGTGTAAATCAATGGTCTGCCTCCTTCACTGACGTAAATTGTTTGAGGGAAGCCGCCACATGAAGCGGCAATTGATCTGTGACGAGAACGGCATCCTGCAGATCCGCGATTTTGGCGAAAGCTGTCTTTCCGTACTTGGAAGAATCCGAAACGATGAAGGTCTCACTTGACTGCCGGGAAGCCAGCTGTTTCATCGCCGCTTCTTCCGGGTCAGGGGTCGTATAACCCGCTTTTTCATGGATGCCGTTGACACCGAGAAAGCATTTGTCGAACTGGTACCTCCCTAATGCCTCCAGCGCGCGGGCGCCGACTATGGCGCCCGTCCTGGATTTGATGAGGCCTCCTGTCACATAGACCGTAATCCCCGCTTCCATCAATTGCTGCATGTGGCTGACTCCGTTTGTTACGACAGCGACATCCCTGCCTTTGAGCAGCGGAATCATCTCCAGCGTGGTTGTCCCGGCATCAAGGTAAATGCTGTCTCCTTCTTCGATCAGGGAAACGGCTAATGCCGCAAGCATCCGTTTTTCGTGAAGGTTTTTGGCGGATTTATCCATAATGCTCGGTTCTTCACGCCGCTGATTGGCGAGCGTCGCACCTCCGTGGACGCGCTCGAGCAGCTGCTGAGCTTCCAGTTCTGTCAGATCCCGGCGGATCGTCGATTCAGAAGCGTTTGTCAGCTCGGCGATTTCCTGGATCTTTACCGCTTGTTTCTCTTCCAGCAATTGCATGATCAAGTCGTGACGTTTTTGCGTTAACATACAGTCACCTGCCTAAGTCGGTAGTTCTTACTGAACACTCTACTTGATATTCCGTTCTAAATCAATCATAATCATTCATAAGCAATCAAAAACTGTCAAATAACCAGTTTGATTGCATCCTATTCGGCAATGCTCCTATAATCAACGGAAGCCCAGTCCGGCGGCACATCCGGATGGCGAATGGCACGAAATAATACTTTACGGAGGGATCGACATGGTTGAAAAACAGTATACAGTCGCAGGAGAAGAAGGGCTCCATGCCCGACCGGCTTCAACGCTCGTCAAGACAGCCAGCGGGTTCAGTTCAGACATCTTTTTGCAGTACAAAGAGAAAAAGGTGAATTTGAAGTCGATCCTCGGAGTGATGTCCCTTGGCATCAAATCGGGTGAAACCGTTACCATTTCTGCGGACGGCGCTGACGAACAGCAGGCGATGGACAAACTTGATGAAATCGTGAAATCCGAAGGGATCGGGCACGAATGACTTCCTTCCTGACCGGAATTGCGGCTTCCGACGGAATCGCCATTGCCAAGGCGTACCGTCTCGAAACCCCCGATCTGACAGTGGAGAAACGCACGGTCGCCGATCCGGAAGCGGAGACAACGCGCTTTGAACAGGCGCTTGAACAGGCAAAATCCGAACTTGAGGCCATCCGCTCAAGAACGGCCGAGACGATCGGGCATGAGCAGGCGGCGATTTTCGAAGCTCACCTCCTTGTGCTGAATGATCCGGAACTGATCGGACCGATCAAGGAAACAATCCGGACAGCTGAAGTGAATGCGGAATTCGCGCTGGAGGAAACGTCGTCGATGTTTGTGTCGATGTTTGAATCGATGGATGATGCGTACATGAAAGAACGTGCGGCGGACATCCGCGATGTGGCCAAACGGGTGCTGTCCCGCCTGCTCGGCGCTGAAAATCCGAACCTAAGCCTTATTTCGCAGGAAATGATCGTAGTGGCGAAAGATCTGACTCCTTCCGATACAGTCCAGCTGAATCCCGAATTCGTCAAAGGGTTCATCACCGATGTCGGCGGGCGGACGTCGCATTCCGCCATTCTTGCCCGGACGCTTGAGATTCCAGCCGTTACTGGAGCCAAGTCGGCTATGGCCACGGTTCGGAACGGGGATACGGTCATTGTGGACGGGCTGGCCGGGGAAGTGCTCGTCAACCCGGAAGAAAGTGAAATTGCCCGTTATGAAGCGAAGCAGCAGGAACACCTTCAGCAAAAAACAGAATGGTCAAAGCTGGTCGATGAGGCGACCGTGACAGCGGACGGCAGGCATGTGGAACTTGCTGCCAATATCGGGAATCCGACTGATGTCCAAGGCGTCATCGCCAATGGCGGCGAAGGCATCGGACTGTACCGGACGGAATTCCTGTACATGGGCCGGGATTCGTTCCCGACGGAAGAAGAACAGCTGGAAGCGTACAGCGCTGTCCTGAAAGGGATGAAAGATAAGCCGACTGTTGTGCGGACACTGGACATCGGCGGTGATAAAGAACTGTCCTACCTCGATATGCCGGCAGAGCTGAATCCGTTTCTCGGCGTCCGGGCGATCCGTCTCTCTTTTGAACGGGAGGAACTGTTCCGCACCCAGCTGCGGGCGCTGCTCCGCGCAAGTGTGCACGGGAATCTGAAAATCATGTTCCCGATGATCGCCACACTCGGGGAGTTCCGCAAAGCGAAAGCGATTCTTGAAGAAGAACGGGAACGGCTCACCGCCTCAGGCATTGAGGTGAAGGACGATATCGAAGTGGGCATCATGGTCGAGATCCCTTCCACCGCTGTCATGGCGGATACATTCGCCAAAGAAGTGGACTTCTTTTCGATCGGCACAAACGACCTGATCCAGTATACACTTGCAGCCGACCGGATGAACGAACGCGTCTCCTACTTGTACCAGCCTTATAATCCGGCTGTCCTCCGGCTTGTTAAAACTGTCATCGATGCCGCACACAAAGAAGGCAAATGGGCCGGCATGTGCGGTGAAATGGCCGGTGATGAAGTGGCGGTTCCTATCCTTCTCGGTCTCGGACTGGATGAATTTTCAATGAACGCTTCTTCCATCCTGAAAATCCGGTCGCTCCTGAGAAACCTTTCACAGGAGGAAATGGCCAAGCAAATGGATGCGATCTTGAATCTTGGAACTGCAGAAGAAGTGAAAGAGACTGTCCAGCGTTTACTGAAATGATTTTTGGCCGGCATGCAGGTTTTCTTTCTTGTGTGTCGGTTTTTTATTTTTTATTTCCCTTATGTAATTAATTACTTATTAAACTTCCCTAGCCTTCATTTTCTGAAGGCCGTGTGCCGGTATACGTGTTTCATGAACTCTTCAAAGGAATTATGATATCGGTTCCATTGGTTGTACCACTTGCGGATCGTCTCCAAGAGCCAGAACGGCATCGGCCGCCCGTCTAGCAGCGGATAGTATTCATCGTATGCCCGCTTCAAATGTTCCCAGCGGTAATCATTTCCGGGAAGGACGTATTCCGAGACATCCAGGATTTTCGCCCGCCCTTCCTGCAGCAGAATGTTCTTTAAATGGATGTCCCGGGGATTCAGCCCTTTGGATCGGACGTAGTTCCGGGCATCTTCCACGTCCTGGATGGCTTGGCGTGGAACGTGCACACCTTGAAGCAGGCAGTCGAACAAAGTAATGCCGCTTTCCATACTCAGCGCGAGAATCCGTCCTTCCGTCCCGTAGCACTTCGGGAAATAGCCGGAAGAACCAAGACGGTCATAGACCTCTTTTTCCGTCTGCGCTTTATCTTTCTTTTCTTCCGCATAGACCTTCAAGGCGATTTCGGGTGCATGTACAGACTGGAACACTGCTGCATCGGTCCCGATGCCGATGCAGCGGATGCCTTCCGGAATTTCCGAAATCACTACAGGCTCATTGTTCGGCATCGGTGTGACTACGGTGTTCTGCAGTGCGGCAGCCGCCTTTTCCCATCTCTGAGTCATTTTTTCCGCCCCGCTCACTTGAGATCCGCTGCGAAATCGGCCACAGCCCGACCGATTTCTTCCGGAGAATCTTCCTGCAGGAAATGAAGACCTTTCACCGTCACTTCCCGCTGGTTCGGCCAATTTCTGCAGAACTCGCGCTGCGGCCCCGTCAGGATGGTCCCGGGTTCTGCATTGATGAACAGTTTCGGCACGTCACTTTCCGACAGCCAGGCGGCATATGCTTCTGCCGCTTTCTGGACGTCTTCCGGTTTTCCATCGAATGGGATTTCCCGCGGCCATACGAGGGTCGGCTTCCGGTCTTCAGGCTCCGGAAACGGTTTCCGGTAAACCGCCATCTCTTGTTCCGATAGCTTGCGGATCACACTCGAAGGCAGGATCCGCTCGACGAATCCGTTTTTTTTGAGAACGAATTCTTCACCCGCCGGTGACCGCATCAGCCTAAAAATCTTTGTGGCGGCGGCCGGCCATTCTTCCCAGGTTACCGGGCGCACGAAGGCTTCCATATAGCAGATACCCCGCACGCGCTCGCGGTGGCGGTTCGCCCAGTGAAAGCCGAGTCCGGATCCCCAATCGTGGATGACCAGCAGGACATTGTCCAGCTCCAGTGCATCAAACCAGGCATCCAAATAGCGGGCATGGTCAAAAAACCGATATGACCCGTCCGGCGCCTTGCCGGACTCCCCCATCCCCACAAGATCCGGCGCCAGGCATCGCCCGTGGTTCTCCACTTCAGGAATGACATTCCGCCAAAGATAGGAAGAAGTCGGATTGCCGTGCAGAAAGACGATCGGATCCCCTTCCCCTGTATCAACGTAAGCCATTTCCGTATCGAGCACCCGGATCAGTTTCCGTACGTAGCGGTCCTCCGCTGAAATCGTTTTTTCCATGAACTTCCACGCCCTTTCTTATACTTAGCCGATCAAGGAAAACCCGTGGATCAGCTCATCCATTTCCTGCTGACCGATTGTCCTGAAATCCACGATCACTTTCCCGTCGGCGATGCGCGTCACGATAGCGGGTGTCCCGTTTCGAAGGCGCGCCGCCAATTCACCTGCAGTCAGTCCGGGATGACTGACCGCCGTGGCAACCGTCGGAATTTCCACATCCGGCATCGTCCCGCCGCCGACTTGGGAAACTGTTTCTAAAATAGAAGCCGTGAGCGAAGGATTCGCGGCAGCCAGCAGACGGACGAATTCCTCTGCCTGCTGGCGGATGCCTTCGACCGGTCTTGTAATGTCCCGCACGGTCGGCAGCGACTTCACTTCTTCCCCGCCGTCTATGTAGGTCTTCAGCGTCTCTTCCAGTCCTGCCAGCGTCATTTTATCCAGCCGGAGGACACGGGCGAGCTGATGGCGCTTCAGCCGGCCGATCAGTTCCTTTTTGCCCGCGATGATCCCGGCCTGCGGTCCGCCGAGCAGCTTATCGCCGCTGAACGATACGAGATCCGCGCCGGCACGGAGGACATCCCGCACGACCGGTTCCTCTCCGATGCCCAGTTTTTTGAAATCGAACAGCGCGCCGCTGCCCAAGTCCTCGTAAAAAATCAGCTGCCCGTGTTCCCGGCTCAGCCCGGCCAGCTGTTCTGTACCGACCGATTCGGTGAAACCGACGATTTTGAAATTGCTCGTATGGACTTTCATCAGCATGGCGGTCTCATCCCGGATCGCCTGGCGGTAGTCGCCTAAATGCGTCTTGTTCGTGGTGCCGACTTCGACGAGACGCGCACCGCTCTCTTCCATAATCGATGATACGCGGAACGAGCCGCCGATTTCCACAAGTTCACCGCGGGAAACGATGACTTCGCGGTCTCTTCCCAGAGCGCTCAGCACGAGAAAGACGGCCGCCGCATTGTTGTTGACCGCCATCGCGGCTTCCGCCCCTGTCGCTTCCTTCAGCAGTTCTTCAATGATGTCATGTCTCGAACCGCGTTCGCCTTCCGCAATTCGGTATTCCAGGTTCGTATAGGAGCCGGCCGCTTCCGCCATCCGCCGGACCGCCCGTTCACTCAGCCGAGAACGGCCCAGGTTCGTATGAAGCACGGTGCCGGTCCCGTTGATGACACGGGCGAGCCGGTCTTTCGCCCAGACGGAAGCACGCTTTTCCGCCCGGTCGAACACAAGCCCCGCCAGCCCGTCCGCTCCCGTCTTTTCCACTTCTTCCCCGTTCAGCAGCTCCCGGCGCAGCCCGTCGAGTTCCCGACGAATAAAATCCGTCAGCCGCTCCGCCGTCATGCCGCTCTTCTTTTGCAGCTCCGAAAACCGCGCGTCTTTCTGCAGTTCGTGCACTGGCGGCAGCTGCCGCATGTGTTCCTTCATCTGTCTGCCTGCCCCCTTTGCCGGGACAGGCGGCAGCGTTTTCAGCGCCGGTCGATCCGCCCGGCCACTTCGTCCACTGTCGGGAACTGTCCCGTCTCTTTTTTTGAATATACTTTCGTTCCGTCGACGGTCACTTCGAACACACCGCCGCCTCCCGGCACGAGTTCCAATGAAACGATGTCCGTCCGGTATTTTTCAAACAGCTGTTCCGCAAAACTTGCGGCTTTTGGTGCATAGTTTCACATCATGCAAAACTTGATCTGTATCCGGTACCCCATCCTCGTCATCCTTTCCGGCCGCTTGCCCATTTTCGCTCTTCGCCTTGGCGGATCGTCACTTTCTGCTGGTCCAGAAGCTCAAGGAACGGGATCAAGTATTTTCTCGACAGGCCGAGCGCATCCTTCGCTTCCTTCAGTGCAAATGTCTCTTCCGTTCCGGCCTGCAAGTCGGACAGCGCCTGTTCGTAGGCTGAACGGTGAACGATGAGTTCCGGCGTCAGCCGGAACGCCTGGCCGGTTTCTGTCAGGAAACCGGCGAACTCCGCGGCCAGCTGTTCCGGCAGCCCTTCTTCGTCCGCATAATCGGACCACTTCCCGACTTCGATTCCGTCCCGCTCCAGCCGGGAGAGGACATGCCCCATCCGGGTTTTCCATTTCTCGGGCATATGCGGCTCGAAATCGGCAAGTGCCACGTACTGCCCGTTCTGCCGGACCTTCCCCTGTCCCATCAGTTCATTCAGCGCAGCTTCTGTCACCGGCTTCGGAAAGCGTGATGATACGGTCTGGAGAAGTTCCGCTTTCGGAACACCCGGACGCATCGGCGATCGGGTGTGGGTTTCTGCCGCCATTTCCTCGATGGCTCCGGCTGCTTCTTTCAATGTGCGGGTGAGCACGAACTTCCCCGAAGATGGCGCGGTCAGCCAGCCGGCGCCAAGTCCTTCTTCTGCGGCTTTTGCAGCTGCCGGTTCGGAAAGTGACGTCTGCTGGATCAGTTCTTTCAGCGACAGGACCGGCTGTTTATCAAGGGCTGCGCGGATGAGATCTTCCGGTGTCCCTTCCCGTTTCCCGGCGAGCAGCCGGATGGTTTCTTCACCGAACCGGTATTTCCCACCGTTCGGTTCGATCACCCAGCCGCCGGCCAGCGTCTCGACAGGAGTCGGCCGCCTGAGGACGAACCGGTCGCCCCGCCTCACGACGACCGGTTCATCGAGCCGGATCTGACAGAGCACTTCCTCCTCGCCCTGCTCCAGCTCATTGCGGTCGAACAGCACGATTTTACCCATCACTTCAGAAGTGCCGACATGGACCTTCACCGGCGCCCGCTGCTTCAGGGGCGTAAACGGTTCACGGATCGTCTTGAGGGAAACATCGATGGTGTCGGTCACGAGGAAATGATCCGAAGCCACGAGGACATCGCCGCGGCGGACCGTTTCTCTGTCCGCCCCCCCCAAGTTGATCGCGGCGCGCTGGCCTGCCCGTGCATCCGGCTGTTCCTGGTGGTGAACTTGGATCTGCCGCGCCTTGACAGGCACGCCCGACGGCAGGACTGTCAGCTGGCTGCCTTTTGCGACCGCTCCTTCATACACCGTCCCCCTCACGACGGTCCCCTGGCCCTGCACAGAAAAGACTTGATCGATCGGCAGCCGGAACGATCCGAAACTGTCCCGGAACTTCACATCTTTCAGCTGGCGGAAAATCTCTTGCCGGAGATCTTCCACTCCTTCGCCGGAAATGCTATCGGTGAAGACGTACGGAGCTCCGTCGAAAATCGTCCCTGCCAGCCGGTCCTGTATATCTTCCGTGACCAATTCGAGCATTTCATCATCGACCCGATCGATTTTTGTGACCGCCATAATGCACCGGCTCACGCCGAGGAACTGCAGAATGTCCAAATGTTCTTCCGTCTGGGGCATGACACCCTCGTCAGCCGCCACGACGAGGACGACGAGATCGATCCCCGCCACCCCTGCAATCATCTGACGGATGAAGCGTTCATGACCCGGGACGTCGATGATCGATACATGGGTCCCGTCCGCTGTCTCAAGAGGCGCGTATCCCGCTTCGATGGAGATGCCCCGCTCCCTTTCTTCTTTCAGCCGGTCCGTATCCACTTGCGTCAGCGCTTTTGTCAGTGCCGTCTTGCCGTGATCGATGTGACCGGCCATGCCGATCGTATAATAAGTGTCCGCCATTTTCCCCACACGCTTTCATTAGATTAAGATATATTTACTTTAGCCCTCCGTCACAGCCGATTCAAGCGCGGCGTCCTGTCCCGAAACTCGTGCCTTGCAGTTCCGGTTATTTCAGGATAGAATGAAACAGGTTTAATTGATAAGTGCATGGGGTTGGATGGGTGACTGGTGTCCCCCTGGGTCTTCAAAACCCTGAGGGAGGCGCGTGCCGTCTCCGGTGGGTTCGATTCCCACACAGTCCCGCCAATACATAAATTTCCGAGCGACTGGCCGCTTCACTGGCCGGTCGTTTTTCGTCAGCCGGATGGTGTGACAAATTCTCTTGAATTACGGATAATAAAATCAGGAAGCAGCTGATGCTTCATACTGCAAGGAGGTGCCTAATTGAAAGTCGTTCTTGCCTCTCCCAACGCAGACCAGATGCGGGGCAATACAGTGACCGTCCGGCGGATTGCGGCGGGCATCCGAGAGCTCGGCGCGGAGACGGCGATCATCTCATCGACAGAAGAAGCGGCCCTGCCGCCCGGCGCGGACATCGTGCATGGCTTCCACGCCTTCAAGTTCGCACAGTTTCTAAAGCGCCAGGCAGACCGGCCGGATCCTTTCGTGGTGACAATGACCGGAACGGACCTGAACCACGATCTGTTTGACCCGGCGAAACGCGACACAGTCATCGGCTGCCTGGAAGAAGCGGCAGGCGTGCACGTCTTCAATGAAGAGGCGCGCGACATCCTTTTAGGTGAATTGCCTGCTCTTGAGCCCAAAGTGACGGTGATCGGCCAGGGAGCAACAGCGTTTCCGGAAACCGGCGCTGATCAGCCGGAAAAAGAAACCGGCACATTTCTTTTCTTCCTCCCCGCCGGCATCCGGAAAGTGAAAAATGTGCCCACCGCCATCCGCATGCTGCGTGAACTCCACGACCGGCACCCGGAAGTCCGCCTGTGGCTTGCCGGGCCGGTGCTGGAAGCGGACGAAGGGGAAGCCGTCCGGCAGCTGATCGCCGACAACGAAAGCTGGATCCGGTATTTCGGCCAGCTGCCCCATGAGGAAATGGGTTCTCTTTACCGGGAAGCGGATGTCCTGCTGAACACATCGATTTCTGAAGGGCAGCCGGCGGCCATCCTGGAGGCGATGGCGCTCGGTGTTCCGGTCATCGTGTCGGATAATCAGGGCAACCGAAGTATCGTCGGACATGGGAAAACCGGGTTCATTTATAAAAACCCGAGTCAATTCCTTGATTATGCCGGACGGTTGCTGAATAATTACAAATTGAGACAGCAATTGGGCGGTGCTGCCAAGTCCTTTATTGCCCGACACCACGATCCCCGCGATGAAGCGGAAGCGATCATGTCGATGTATCGCCGCGCACTGGGACCGGGCCGCTGAGCCACTATTCAAACAAGCAAGGGGGATCATCATGACGAATGCACAGAACATCAGGCTTACTTCCCTGTCGTCAAAAGGCGGCTGAGGATGCAAAATCGGTCCTGAGGACCTGGCGCAGGTTCTGCGTCATTTACCTAAAAACACTGAAGACCCGAATTTGTTGGTCGGGCTGGAAACAGCGGATGATGCCGGCGTTTACCGGATCAGTGACGATACCGCCCTCGTCCAGACGCTCGATTTTTTCACACCGATCGTCGACGACCCGTATATGTTCGGCCAGATCGGTGCAGCGAATGCGCTGAGCGACGTGTATGCCATGGGCGGAAAACCGGTCACGGTCATGAATATCGTCGCATTCCCGATCAACACACTCGATTCCAGCATCCTCGCGGAAATTCTCGCAGGCGCTTCGGATAAAGTGAAGGAGTCCGGCGCAACACTCGTCGGCGGCCATTCCATCGATGATCAGGAACCGAAGTTCGGCCTGTCCGTCACCGGCACGATCCACCCCGACCGGATCCGCTCGAATGCAGCGGCCAAACCGGGCGATAAGCTGATCCTCACCAAACCGATCGGCGTCGGGATCCTGACGACGGCCATCAAAAACGGCAAGCTGGACGAGGACAGCACAAAAGAAGTCATGGAAGTGATGGCGCAACTGAACAAATACGCCGCAGAAGCGATGGAATCGTTCAATGTCAATGCCTGCACGGACGTGACCGGTTTCGGACTTCTCGGCCACGCACTGGAGATCGCGAAAGGCAGCGGCACCGGCATCACTATCCGCCAGTCGGATGTGCCGGTGATCGAAAAAGCGAAAGAACTCGCTGCACAGGGCGTCTTCCCCGGTGGCACAAAAAAGAATCGGAAATGGCTCGCGGACGACGTCGAATTCGATGCCGCAATCAGCGAGACGGAACAGCTCATCCTGTGTGATGCCGTTACGTCCGGCGGACTGCTCATCACCATTCCGGCGGAAGAAGCGGATAAGCTGCAGGACCGGCTCAAGGAGAAAGGCGTCACTTCATCAGTCATCGGCGAAGTGACAGACGGCCCTGCCGGAAAAATACAGGTTGTGTAATTGAACGGCATGGCGGGACAAGGGCTCTTCTAGCGGGTCCTTGTTCCGTTTCAGGACTTTTTAAGACTACATCAAAGGAAGAGGCTGATCAGAAATGAAAAAATGGATGATTTTCCTTCTTCTGCTCCTCGCAGCAATGGTCCTCGCGGCATGCGGGAGCGCGGAAGAAGAACCGGCGGAAGAAGTCGCAGAACCGGCCGGTGAAGAAGCAGCGGAAGAACCGGCAGACGAAGCGGCGGCAGAAGTCTCGGATGAACCGTTCACAATCGGTGTCATCCCAGCCCAAACCGTCGGTGAACTGGAAGGGGCAATGACCGAATTGCAGGCCACTTTGGACGAAGCCCTTGCGCGGGAAGTTGAAATCGAAGTATATCCTGACTACAACGGTGTAGTGGAAGCAATGAATTTCGATCAGATCGACATGGCGTATCTCGGACCGCTCACGTACGTCATCGCCCAGGAACAGAGCAATGCCAAGGCGATCGTCACCCAGCTGGTGGGCGGTGAACCGTTCTACCACTCGTACATCATCACGCAGGCGGATAACGAAGCGGAAACGCTGGAAGACCTCCTTGCCGATCCGTCTGAAGTCGATTTCGCGTTCGGCGATCCGAACTCGACATCCGGCTCGCTCATCCCGTCGATCGAGCTGCAGGAGCGCGGCGTCTACACGGACGAGGATGAACACGAATTCAATTCTGTCCGGTTCACCGGTTCCCACGATGCCACAGCACAAGCGGTAGCGAATGACCAAGTGACAGCGGGCGCCATCGACTCCGCCATCTATAACCAGCTGGTCGAAGAAGGTGCCATCAGCGAAGAAGAAGTGAAAGTGATTTGGGAATCCGAGGAACTGTTCCAGTATCCTTGGGCCGTAACAGAAGAGACCGATGATGAGACGATCGAGAAGATCCAGGAAGCCTTCCTGGCGATTGAAAACGAGGAGATCCTCAATGCCTTCGGTGCCGACGGCTTCACGAAAGCTTCTCCGGAAGATTATGAAAGCATCCGACAGGCAGCGATCCAGCAGGGCATCATCGAAGAATAGAGTCAGCGAAGAATAGAGTTGATGTTTGGTGTGGTTTAAGAAAAGCAATTTCATCACGTTGGCGGTCCTGGCCGTCCTCGTCTACTTCAGCATGCGGCTGACCGAGTTCGACCTTTCCAAATTCCGGGATTTCCGGAATATGATCGAATTCCTGTCCCAGTGGTTCCCGATGAATTTCTCTGAACTGCCGGACATGGTCGAGGATATGCTCGAAACGCTGGCGATGGCCTTTCTCGGCAGCGTGTTCGGGCTTCTGATCGCCCTGCCGCTGAGCTTTGCGGCCGCCAGGAACACGGCTCCATCAAAAACACTTTATAATCTGATGCGGATCGGCCTCAGTTTTGTCCGGTCCGTGCCGGAAATCGTGTTCGGCCTGATTTTGCTGACGACGCTCGGCCTCGGCCCTTTCCCGGCAGTCATTGCCATCATGCTGCACAATATCGGCGTCATGGGGAAACTGATTTCCGAGCTGATTGAAGCGGCGGATCCCGGGCCGCAGGAAGCGATGAAGGCGGTCGGCGCAAAAAACTGGCTGGCTTCCCTGTTCAGCATTTTGCCGCAGATTTGGCCGAATGTACTTTCCAATTTCTTCTACCGTTTTGAAGTGGCGATCCGGACATCCCTGATCCTCGGCTTCATCGGCGGCGGCGGAATCGGCCAGCGGCTGTTCAACGACTTTAAAACGTTCCAGTACGCATCTGTTTCACTCGATGTCCTGATCATCATGGTGATGGTCATCGCGGTCGATTTCATCGGCAGCTTCGTGCGGAACCGGGTCATTTAAGGAGGCGGACCACATGCTGAAAATGAATAATGTGACAGTCCGCTATCCGGGGACGGAACAAGCGGCACTGTCGGACTTGACCGTGACACTGAACACCGGTGAATTCGTCTGTGTGCTCGGCAAAAGCGGGGCCGGCAAATCCACCTTCATCCGCTGCATCAATGGTCTTCAGCGCCCTGAATCAGGGGAAGTGATCCTCGGCGAGCGGCAGGTGACCGGCGCCGGCGATGAAGAACTGCGGAAAATCCGCCGGGAAGTGGGGATGATTTTCCAGCATTTCAATCTCATTCCCCGTCTGAGTGTCCGGCAGAACGTGCTGACCGGCATGTTCGGTTACCGCCCTTCCGTCAAAAACCTTCTCGGCCTTTTCAGCGACGAGGAAAAAGAACGGGCGGATCGTGTTCTCCGGAATGTCGGATTGGAGGAAATGGCTTCAAGGCGGGTCGAAAATTTAAGCGGCGGTCAAAAGCAGCGGGTCGGCATCGCTCGGGCACTCGTCCAGAACCCTTCCGTACTCCTCGGAGATGAGCCGGTCGCGAGCCTCGATCCCGGAACTGCGGATTACGTTTTCCGGCTTTTGCAGGAAATGCATGAACGGATGGATCTGCTGACGATCATTAATGTCCATGACGTGGACTTGGCTAAGCGGTATGCCACCCGCATTCTTGCATTAAAAGAAGGAAAATTGATCTTTGACGGGAACCCGCTGGATTTCGATGGAGGCATGTTCGAAGAAACGTATGGCTCCCGGCAAGTGAGCGCACCCGGAATGGAATGATTGAAAGGAGTGGCGGATATGCTGAAAAGCCCTTGAGTGGCCGGCTGTGACGGGATCGTGTACGATTCCCATAACCCGGCCGTTGTGACCGCCGCCCCTGACAGCGGCAAGGCGGTCGTACTGACATTCGACGACGGTCCAGGCAAGTACTTGACTGAAATTCTCGATATCCTGAAACAGGAAGACGTGCCCGCGATGTTCTTTTGGCAAAGCCGCCTCCTCTATCCTGACCGGCCGTGGAAAAGGGTTCTGGAAGAAGGGCATCTGATCGGCTCACACTCTGTCAGACACCCCGATATGACCCGCCTATCCTACTCAGAGCAGCTGGCTGAACTGCAGAGGAGCAGCGACCGCCTGACGGAAGTGACCGGCATACGGCCTGTCTATTTCCGGCCGCCGTTCGGCCAGTTCAATGATTCCACGCTGCACGCTGCCGCTTCCCTTGAACTCCGGACGGTGATGTGGCGGATCGCTTCCCTCGATTGGGAATTAAAAAACCGGCCGGATGACATCATCAAGAATGTCACAGAAAACCTGGAAGATGGCGCGATCATCCTGCTCCATGAACTGGCGCAGACCGTTCAGGCGCTTCCCGGGTTGATACGCGAAATAAAGCGGAAAGGGTACAGGTTTGTCCTGCTTCCCTCTCCGCCCTCCTGATGAGTTCTATGACCGTCCTTTTGGGGCGGTTTTTTTGTTATGTATTTTCCTTCTGTAATTCATTACTTTTGAAAGCTATCCGGCCAATCGGCCGTTCATCCCACGATGACTTCCTGCGCCTGATTCACTTCTTCTTTGTTCAGCAATTTCTTCAAATCAAGCAGAATCAGGAGCCGGTCCTCCAGCTTGGCGATCCCTTCCAAATATTCAGCTGAAACGCCGCCGATCATCGCCGGTGCCGGATCGATCACCGATTCATCCATGTCCTGGACGCCAAGCACTTCATCCACAATCAGTCCAACCTGCGTCTCATCAATCGTAATGATCAGCACATGACAAGAAGGAGCTGCCTCTCCGTGATGCAAAGCCAGCCGTTCTTTCAAGTCGATGACCGGTGTAATGACCCCTCTCAAGTTGATGACCCCTTTAATGAACTCCGGAGTCCTGGGCACTTCTGTCACGTTTTCCAGACGTTCGATCGACCGCACTTGGCTGATGCCTGCCCCATATTGCTCCGAATTCAGCCGGAATACGATCATTTTTGCTGTCTCTGCCATTCCTTCCGCTCCTTTTCTGTTTCAGCGATTATCCTTTCTTTTATATCGGCCTGGAAGGCGGCACGTGAAGCCCGAAGCTTCAGTTTTTATTCACGCCGGCAGCTATCCGGCTGATCTTTTCACACAGCCAGGCTCCCAAATAACCGCCGAGCGTATTCAAGATGACGTCATCGATGTCGACTGCACGGCTTTTTCCTGACGCTTTGATGTCTGTATGGCCCGAAGCCAGCAGGTTCAGGACAAACTGGAACCCTTCGATACTGCATGAAATCAGGAAGCAGGCGACGGCCGTCCGTCCGATTGTTGATGTGAGGCCGAACTTCAGAAGGACGAATCCGAATGGCAGCAGCAGTACGAGATTTCCGCCGCTCTGTATGACATAATCGACATTCAGCGGGTTCAGTACAGCATTTTTGATGGTGCCGAACGGGATTAAGTTGAACCGCTCCCACATGATGTACCAGTCTCCGACATACCCATCGCTCAAATAAAAACTGAGGGGGATGTAACTGACCAGCTGGTACAGAATGAACAAATAAAGGACAAACATGCCGATGACCGTCAAGTCCCACATGTTCCGGACGGTAAGTTTCCGGATGAGGAGCGCGACGGCCGATGCCGCAATGAGCCAATTGAACAGGAATGTCATTGCATCCCGGATTTCCACATCGCTTTGCACGCCGAGTGTAAAGGGGATGAGCAAATACAGGACAGAGACGAGTCCGGTTAGCCGCCACTTCGATTTTGACCAGTCCATTCCCCCTCCTCCTTTCCCCATCACGTATTCCTTGTTCCCTTCTCTGTTCCGTGAAAACTTCCGGAAAGAGATTTTCAAAAAAACACCCGCCGGCTCCGGGCGGGTGTTCCTGCTTCCTATGCTTTATACGTTTCGATTTCCCAGCTGTGTTCGATGTCAACTGCGCCTTCCAGTGTCTGGGCCACAGGGCAGCCCCGGTCGAAAACTTTCAGGACCCTTTCGGTCGTCTCCTCTTTTCCTTCCGGCACTTTCACATGGTAGCGGCAGCTGATTTTGGTGATCTTCAGCACTCCTTCAGGCGCTTCGATCGTCCCTTGGACATCCGCGCTCACTTTGTCTGGAGAAGATGGAATTTGACGCGCTTCCAGCGCGCCGGACAATGTCCCGACCAGTCAGCCGCCTGCAGCCGCTACAATATGGTCGAGCGTGGAAGGATATTCGATTTCCGTATCCACGCCATAAAACGCCCGGACGCCGCCGTGGACACCGAAAAACAGCGATTCGTCGAAACCGGCTATTTTCGCTTCACGGATTTTATTGGGCGTATCCCGCTGGAAAACTTTAATTTTCGTCAATTCGATCGGTTCAGCCATTACATCGTCCTCCTTTTTCAACAGGTTATCAAATATGCAGAGAATTCCGCAAACATAGGGGCTGCAAACTCTCGGAAAACTGTATCAGTGCTCCCGCTTCACTTGATCCAGCCCCTTGCCTTCATCGCATCAGCAATGCGTTCGACACCGACCAGGTAAGCGGCTTCCCGCATGCTGACATTTTTCTGTTCCTTCATGCGGAAGACATCTTCGAAAGCCTGTGTCATTTCAGTATGGAGCCGTTCATTCACTTCCTGTTCGGTCCATGCCAGGTGAGTGGTGTTCTGGACCCATTCGAAGTACGAGACCGTCACGCCGCCGGCATTGCAGAGAATGTCCGGAATGACGAACACTCCGTTCTGCTCCATGGCCGCATTTCCGTCAGGTGTCGTCGGGCCGTTCGCAGCTTCCGCTACGATTTTCGCTTTGATCTTCGGTCCGGTTTCTGCGGTGATCTGATTTTCCAACGCTGCAGGAACGAGGATATCGCAATCTGCACTGAACAATTCGTCATTCGAAAATCCGTCGAAATCACGGTAACCGCTGACAGTCCCTTTCTCTTTTACGTAGCGGAGGAGATCTTCCACATCCAATCCATCTCCGTGGTAAACACCGCCGCCGGCGTCAGTGATTCCGACCACTTTAACACCGCGTTCGGCGAGCAGCTGGGCAGTGACCGAACCGACATTGCCGAACCCCTGGACAACCGCAGTCATCCCTTCAAGCTGGAGTCCGAGGCGTTCAGCCGCTTCGGCAATCGTGAATACTACACCCCGGCCGGTCGCTTCCACCCGGCCTTCCGAACCGCCGAGGATGATCGGTTTTCCTGTGACGGTTCCGGGTACGTTCTTGCCTTTCAGCCGTGAGAATTCATCGATCATCCAGCCCATGATCTCCGGTGTCGTGTTTACATCCGGAGCGGGGATATCTTTTTCCGGTCCCATGATCGGCTCCAGTTCGCGGATGAATCCGCGGCTCAGTTCTTCCAATTCGCGTTCGGAAAGTTCTTTCGGGTTCACCACGATCCCGCCTTTCCCGCCGCCATACGGAATTCCGAGGATGGCTGATTTAAGCGACATCCACATGGAAAGGGCTGCCACTTCATCTTCCGTCACCTTCGGATGGAAGCGCACTCCGCCTTTTGTCGGTCCGAGCACGTCAATGTGCTGTGAACGGAATCCTTCAAATTCCCGGTATGTACCATCATCCATCCGGACCGGAATCGAAACTTTCATAATCCGCTTCGGCTTTTTCAGGATTTCAAAAGTCCCCTCCGGGAGATCCAAATCATTTACCGCAACTTCGATGAGCCGCTGGACGATTTCCAGGGGATTCGAAATTTCCACCCCGTCCTTTACTTCTTTTGCGGGCATTTCGGATTTCAACGAATGCGCCACTTCTTTTTTCCGGTTCGATTCTTCTGCCATGCAGTTATTCCTCCTGTTCGCTAAAAAGTCACCTACTCCCTATGTTCCTAAACAGCCGCCGGATTAAACGTATTTCGCGGCAAGAAAAAAATCCGGGGAAATTCCCCGGATTCCAGTCACCTTTTCATATTTTCGATCGTGCGGCGAAGCCCCTCGGCGACTTCCCGGACGCTTCCGATGCTCCCGTTCGTAAAACGGACCGATGTGCGGGATTCATCCATATCCATCGCCGCGGCAAGGAGCCCGCCCAGTCCTTTGGCTTTATGGTCCAGCTCGAGAAAGACCGTCGTGCCGGATTTATCTGGAATGAAGACCAGTTCCAATTCGCTGAAGTCCCCTCTGAATTCGGATCCTGGGTAAAACTCGAATTCCTGGACCACTCCGGTCCTGGTCCGGCGGCTTTTCAAGTTCGTCACTTTCTTCATCGAGAATCCAAGCTGTTCCACTGCAGCCAGGACCGTCTTGGCCGCTTCATTGCCCGAAACCTCCAAGTGGTCTTTGTCTTTCGGGTCGACCGCGAACGGGACATCAAGTGCTGTTTTGAGCCAGACATCCGACTGGCCCACCGTCATTGGTGTTTCGGGCGACAAATCGAATGCAAACGGAAGCGTTTTTTCTTCCTTCGCCCCGATTACGAGGCTGTCGCTCACCTTCTGCCGCTGGATCTCCAGATCCTGCATGAACTTCCGGTCATCGTGTTCGACGAGCACTTGCGTCATCACTGAAATATAAACGCCGTTAATGGTCTGTTCGACGGCTCCGCCGGCGATGAATACTTCCCCTGACACACTTCCGCCCTGCCTGACCCGCGTTTCCTTCACACGTGCATCCACTTTTGCATTCCCCATGCCCGCGCTGGCACGGACTTTGTCGAAAAACGTCATCTTCTTCACTCCCGCTAATAAATTTAGTTCCACTTTAATAATTACGTTCTGAAAAACATGAAGTTTCAGTCTTGCTAAAATTATTCCGGCTGAGCTCCCGCTTTGTCGATCCGCATGCAGGTCTTTCGATGTGAAAGATGCGGGCGATGTATATTTTTCAGAATTCAGGGGAAAAGGGGAGAAAACACTGACCGTCCTAAAAAACAATAATGGAATGAAATGAGGTGTCGACCATGCTGGCGGCTGACCGCCTTCTGCAAATGAAAAATCTCTTGTGGCTGCTGATTCTTTTCAATGCATTGGATGGGATACTAACATACGCGGGTATTACATCCGGTTTTATTACAGAAGGGAATCCGCTGCTGGACTCCTTTTCCCCGCTGACCATCTTAGCCATTAAGCTATTGCTGTCACTCTGCCTGTTCGGATTGCTCCATACCTCTTTTGCCGCTATCCAAAAACGTGTTTGGCGCTATTTTCTCATTGCTGCTAATTCTCTTTACTCCATGATCCTGCTCATGCATCTGTTGTGGATTTCCTATGTGTTCGTCTGAAGTCAGCCGCTGAAAATTACCGGCTCCGCGGACAGATTTTTCTGGCATCCGCCTGAACGCCTGCAGTATAATGCGTATAACAGAGTCTTTTTAACTATACGCAAGGAGCATCGGCCTATGAGGAAAATCGGTGAGATGGACGCTTTTTTGGATTCGTTCCCGCATCCTGCCGGCGGGGACAGAATCTGCAGGTTAATCCGGCAAGTTTTCGGGATCGATTTAGAACAAGTGCAGCTATTGGACAGAAGCATGGCTGAATTGCTGGACGAACCTACCGCCGGTAAAGCCATCAATCTCTATATGGGGATGTATGATCCGCCGTTCAGCGGACGGGAGATCCGGCTCATGCTGAACCGGCTTTTCGGAATCAACCTCGAAGGGATTGCGGCCCTGGAAGGGGAACGGATTTCGCTTTACTCTAAAGGCCAGTGGATGACGCGGTCGGAAACGGATCTTTTCATCATCCGGAGCGGCTATCTCGATGCGGATGTGTCGGTGACACCTAGCGCTTACTACCTTGAACGTTCGAACGCAGCCGGTCTTCCTCCTGCGCTCACCGAAGCTCTGTGTTCAATGGGCTACACGGAGGATCAGACGATTCAAGGCTGTTACTTTCTCAGCTCTGATGGGTCGCCGGTACAAGACGTTTTCAAAGGGAAAACAATCGGGACAGTCATCCAATTCATCCGGACTGCGTGCACCGATATGTAAACTCCCCATCCCGTCATTGGCGGAATGGGGAGTGTTTTATTTTCCGAAGGAGGACAGGAATTTTACCCGGTCGCCCATCGGCGGGATGTTATTGTCAGTCAGGGCGATTTCCAGAATGGCCGGTCCGCTGGAGGCCATCAGATTCTCCACGGCACCGCGTTCCAAGTCTTCCATGCTTTCGACCCGCACACTTGTTATGCCGAGCGCTGCCGCCATAGCCGCGATATCGGCCGGCTGCTGCTCGAATGTCGGATGGGACCGCTTGTATTGGAGCGTATGACCGTGATAGACCATACCGAGCCGCGCATTGTTCATGACGACGAACAAAATCGGCAAATTGTATTCTTTTGCAGTCAGCAATTCCATGCCATGCATGAAAAAGCAGCCGTCGCCTGTGATTGCGACCGTCGGACGGTCTGGTTCTGCGAATTTCGAGCCGATGGCTGCGCTCAGTCCGCTGCCCATCGCGCCAAAATGGACATTGATGTCATATGTATCTTCTTCCAGGACAGGAAGATGGTGAATGACATACGACATGAATTCCCCGATATCGATCGTGTAGCGGGTCGAAGGCGGCAGGAATTGCTGCAGCTTCAACAGGACATTCTTCGTATTGTAGTCTTCCCCGGATTCCTCCGCCGGCCTCCTGTAGTCGAGAGGATTTCCGGGTTTTTCCAAGCCGCGCCATTCCAGTTCCCGGATCAGCTCCGAAAGGATCAAATCCATATCGCCGAGCAGTTCGATATCCGGGTTGTATTTTCGCCCGAATACGGTCGGATCATGATCCGCCTGGATGAAGAACCGGCCATCCGTCAGTCCCGGATTATAGTTATTGGTGGCAGTTTCGCCCAAATTTGAGCCGAGGACGAAAATCGTTTCCGCAGTTCCGCCGCTGATCAATTCTGAAGCACTCTCATCCCCGGCAAAGCCGAAAATACCCGCGAACAGCGGATGATCATTCCTGAACAGCCCTTTTGCTACTGGAGTCGCAACGACCGGCCAGCCCAGCAGTCCGGCAAGTTCCATCACTTTGCTGACGCTTCCCCGAACCCCCTGTCCTGCGAATAAAATCCCGGGTTTCCCGGCCGCCAGCCGATCTGCCACAGCTGAAACCGCTTGTGAGTCCGGAACCAGACCGGCCCGTTTCTTGAGTTCCGGCATTTCGGTCCGTCCTGCGTCCCCCATCTGCACGTCGATCGGCATTGCCACATGGACCGGTCCCGGCACGCCGGAATGAGCGATTTCCACCGCTTTTGCGACTTCGTGCAGCAGTTCACCGGAATCCGTCACGGTGACGCTGTATTTGGTGACAGGAGCGAAAACCGGTGCCGCATCCAGCTCCTGTGAAGCATTCAACCCCATGGTGCTGACAGGGACGGCGCCTGTCAGGAACAGGACAGGCAGCTGTTCCCGCATCGCATTCGCAGCTCCCGATACGAGGTTGGTTCCGCCCGGTCCGCTGCTGCCGATGCAGACACCCATTTTACCGGCATATTTCGCATATGACGCAGCCATATAAGCGGCCGCGCCTTCATGCTTCGCAATGACCGGTGTAATTTCCGGCACACCGTACAGCTCATCGAAAAAAGCATTTACGGAGCCTGCGGGTATCCCGAAAATCACCTCCACACCGGTCTGTTTCAAATACGCCACCACATCATTTACCGCTCTCATTTAACCCCCTGCTTTCCTGTAATTTCGTGTCAGTCGTCAGCTTTCCAAGTATTTCGCGGACAGTTCCTCCGGTCGTACAGGCCGGCTGAAATAATATCCCTGCATGTACCAGCAGTTGCGTCCGTTCAGGAACTCCAGCTGACCGGGTGTCTCCACGCCTTCTGCTATCACATCCAAGCCGAGGTTATGGGCGAGCGAAATGATTGTATTGGTGATCGCTGTATTATCTCCATTGCACTCAATGTCCTGGACGAACGATTTGTCGATTTTAAGGGCATCGATCGGGAAGTTTTTCAGGTAGCCCAGCGAGGAATACCCGGTCCCGAAATCATCAATCGCGATTTTGACGCCCAATTTTTTCAGCTGTTTCATTTTCCAGACTGTCACAGCCGAGTTCCGGATGATCTGATTTTCCGTCAGCTCGATATGGAGGAACTGCGGTTCGAGGCCGTGCCCGTCCAGCATGCCTTTTACCATGTCGACCAAGTCGTCTTCTTCGAACTGGCGGCCGGACAGGTTGACCGAGACACTCATGTCATGAAGCCCTTTTTCCTGCCATTCCTTCAGCTGCCTGCAGGCATTTTCCAGCACCCATCGCCCGATCGGCACAATCAGGCCCGTCTCTTCTGCGATGGGGATGAAATCGGCGGGCGATATCAGTCCCCGCTCAGGGTGGATCCAGCGGATCAGCGCTTCCGCGCCGATGAGGCGACCGCACCGGCTGTCGATCTGGGGCTGATAGTCGATCCGGAGCTCCTGCTGGCCCAGTGCCTTGTAGAGTGCATTTTCCAGCCGGATGCTCTCCAAGTTCCTGTCGTTCATTTCGCTTTTGAAAAAGTGGAAGTACGTGCCGGACTTTTCCTTCGACTTGTACATGGCGGCGTCGGCATTCTTGATAAGTGTTTCTGCATCCCCGCCATCATCCGGGAACAAGCTCACACCGATGCTTGTCTTAATGTAGATCTCATTCCCTTTCAAATAAAACGGGTCCCCGAACATATCCGTAATCTTTTCAAGCACGCTTAGAACCTGACTTCTCCTGCGGATGCCAGGGAGCACGATCGTGAATTCATCTCCGCCCTGCCTGGAGAGCACCGCTCCTTCCGGCAGGCTTTTGTGCAGCCGGACAGCCGTTTCCTTCAGCAGGATATCCCCGAAACTATGGCCGAAACTGTCGTTGACAAGCTTGAACCGGTCGAGGTCCAGATACAATACCGCCACGCTCCGCTCCGTCTTGGCTGCCTCAGCCAATTTCTGCTCGAGCCGGTCACGGAGAAGAATACGGTTGGGCAGTTCGGTCAGGCTGTCATAATAAGCGAGGTACCTTACTTCTTCTTCCAGTTTCATCCGTTCGGTCACATCTTTGAACGTCACCACTTCCCCGAGCACTTCCCCATCTTCTTCAATGAGTGAAATAACGTACTCCGCGGCAAAAGCGGACCCATCTTTGCGGAAAAACTGGCGGCTGTCCGTCGCATATTTCCCGGCTTTATTACGGTCCGGTACAAGGTGGTACCCGAAAACCAGGCTGGACGGCAGGCCGTTCATTTCCCCTTCCCCATATCCCAGCATCGCATTGCAGGCCGGGTTGCTGAAGGTGATCCGTCCATCCAGGTCCAGACCGAAAATGCCTTCACCGGCTGAATTCAGGATTAATTCCCTTTCCCGGCTCAAATTGGCCAGATCCGCGATTGCCCGCTCCAGCTCATCATTTTTGATCCGGATCTCCGACGTCCGTTCAGCAATGATCATTTCCTGCTTTTCCATATAGAGAAAGTTGGACAGTGAAGCGGCCGCCGCATCGGCGATCGACTGCGCTAGCTGGACAGTCGAAGCGGATAAATTCATCTTCCCGCCATTGAGCTGCACGACCGCGAAAGCACCAAGGACTTCTCCCGTCGCCACAAGCGGCAGCATGACGATTCCGGTGATACCGAACGACCGGCAGATTTCCTTATTCGGCCGGTCGTCCAGATCCACATCCGGAATCAGCAGCGGTTCTTTATTTTTCACCACTTCCAAAAAAAGCGGATCGTCGGTGAAATCCACCTGCAGCTCACTGTGGGTAGCCAGCCAGTCCTCTTCTTTCCAGGCGCTGTCCGTGCTAAGCCTGGAAGGCATGATCCTCCGTTCAGCAATCGGATCGAGCAAATGGATGCCGACGTTCGGATTCCCCAGCACTTCCGACACATATCGGAAACTTACATTAAGCACTTCCTGCAGGGAAGAACTCATCGTCAATTCCCGGGTCACATCGAGAAGCAGCTGTTTTTCTGCAATCACTTTTTCTTTCCGCGTCAGGATTTCGGCATTTCGGATCGCCACACCAGCCATATTGACATACGCTTCCACGGTCTGGATCTCTTCATCTGTCAAATTCATCGGAACGCCGTAATCAAATAAAAACACGAGGCCGTACAATTCCTGTTCATAGGAAATCGGAAGAACGAGCAGGGAGCGGATCCCGAATCCTTGGACTGCCCTTGGATCCGGTCGGCTGTCCAGCGAAGTATCGGGGATATAAATGGTCTTCTGTGTTTCGATCACCTCTTTGGCCAGCAGATCGTAATCGGTATCGATCACGTGACTGTCCAGGGTCATTCCATTGATCAGTTCCGGCTTTCCGACATAGCCTCGGAACGTTCCGTCATCCTGCGGAAGGTAGATCCCTACTGAATCACAGCTGACCACTTCTTCCGAAATGGCAACGGTCACTTGTTCCAGCACTTCCCGCAGATCCAGTTTCGTATTAATCATCTTGGTGATGTGTGCCAGTCTTGAATACCTTGTTTGTCCTCGCAGCATATAGAAGCTCTCCCGTACTGTTTTTATTTTTTTCACACAAGCTGAGCCGGGCAATCCACCTTGATCGAAAACTGGCGGCCGGTTCATCGACTGGCCAAGCCATTGCAGCAGGTGAATTCTTTAGTCCAGCTTCCACAATTCATCTATTTTCCAACTATATCGGCTTATTTCTTGATTTTAACACTTCCATACGAAAAATGGCTCTGTCCCTTTAAATTTTTTCACGGTTCTCCGCTGCTTGCGGACCATTTTGGATGAGGGATCCGTGACCTCCGCTTTATTTCAGTAATTCCCGTTGCTCCGGTGCCATCCAGTTTATAAGGGGGGTGAAAACAAAAAACAACCGGCGACTGTTCACCGGTTGATTTCATCTGCTGTTTTGGCTGTATTCGCTTTTTCTCCACGTGCCGGTCCGCCTGTCGTTTTCTTCATTCCAGCACTTTTCTTTTTCCTTGGCTTGGAGCGCAGGCCGGAAGACGAAGTATTTATTGAAGAAAAAACTGGACAGGAACGACAAGTACATCGACAGTCCCTTGGCGATGTTCGTGCTGATCCAGCGCGGAAACAGCGACAGCTGCTCGATCGCCCACAGCCCGCCGATAAAGACGGCATTGGCGATGGCGAGGCTCGCAGCC
The DNA here is from genome assembly GCF_002167005.1 of Indiicoccus explosivorum. Lineage (GTDB taxonomy): Bacteria > Bacillota > Bacilli > Bacillales_A > Planococcaceae > Indiicoccus > Indiicoccus explosivorum. Next base: position 3,605 of record NZ_NHTN01000022.1, on the reverse strand, counting down.
GCCTGAAGGATGAACGGGATCAGCTGCTTCCGGGTTTTCTTTACCTTGAACGTAAATTTCGAGTTCCAGTAGTAACTGTTCGTGACGGCCGCTGTGTAAGCGATCGTATTGAAAAGCGTCAGAACCGTTGTATCCGCTGAAGGAAACAGCACCAACAGAAGGTTCAGGACGAGCAGATCGATCGCCGCGCAGCAGATTCCGACTACTGTGTAATTCGCATATTGTGTAATTCCCTGCTTATTGCGTCTGAAAAATGACATGATTCCACCACTCATTACTGTGACGTAGTCCGCTTCCTGGCCAGCGCGTCTGTCCGTCACTCCTATTTACCCTGTCAGTATAACAAATTAACCCTTCCTGCGCTCTTCGGAGGCCACATTGCAAATTATGGGCCTTTCTGAATCCCCGCAATGCCATTGACAGCCCAAAAATGATCGCAGCAAAAAAAGGAATGAAGACCGGATGGCCGTCATTCCCTTTCTGTGACAGAACATTCATTAATCAGTCTTCCCACACCCACTTGTTATTCAAGTACTGCTTCGATATCCGCAGCAGGTCCGACTGTCCCTTCGAGTTCAGAGAAGTCTCCGAAATCGGCAAGTCCCATATCATATTCCTCATTTAGGAAGTCCTCGAATTCCTGAGCGTCCCATCCGAGCGGGTCCAAATATGTCGTCTGAAGCTCTTCTTCAGAGATGTTGCCGAAGTCCACCGCTTCAGCCACTTCGTCCGCTCCATCTTCTTCGATCGGTTCTTCCTCCACAACCTCTTCTTCAACGGCTTCCTCCTCGACCGGCTCTTCCTCCACAACTTCTTCTTCGACCGGTTCTTCTTCTGCACAAGCGGCAAGGACACTCATCGACAGAAGCCCCGTTGCGCCCGCTTTGATCCATTTATTTTTAATCATCCGAAACCACTCCTTCTGAAAAAAGTATCTGTTATAAAGTTTACCCGGCTGACTTTCAATCAAACATCCAAAAACAACGAGATGATATCAGTAAAATGATGTATTCAGAATTTACAGTAAAAACGCGCACAAAAAGGCGATTCTCATTGTCCGTTACATAAAAAAGGGAATAAATTACTTTATCCCCATAACAAATTTTTGTATTTTTTCTATATCAGAGTAAGTTTATGTTAAAGAAATAAGACAAGATGACAAAATGATATTAGCTTCTTAACAAAATCATGACATCGGTTTATTTGCCGGATTATCGTGCTACACTGGGCAAGGCTTCAAACAAGAAGCATTGAAATCCGCAGCTTGCCAATGTATACCATTTATACTTACGCGCCGGTTCCGGTCGCGGTAAATACGAGAATCTCTTCAAAACAGATAGATAGATTCCAGAATTTTAAGGAGCGGAAAATGAGAAAAGCGAAAAAAGCATTGATCACTGTTGCTGCCACTGTTGCCCTGTCATCTGCCATTGCTGCACCTGCGAGCGCTGCACAGCACGAAGTGCGCTCAGGGGATACTCTTTGGTCCATCTCGCAAGCTTACGGAACATCGGTTTCAAGCCTGCGCTCGATCAATGGCATTTCCGGCAGCCTGATTTATCCTGGACAAGTCATCGAAACAAGCACCAGCCGCGCTGCAGCGCCTGCTCCCGCCCAAGAGAGCACTTCAGCTGTCCATAAAGTGGTCTGGGGCGACACTCTTTATAAAATCGGCCGTTCGTACGGTGTCTCGGTTTCCGAACTGATGAGCCTGAACGGACTGAATTCCCATATGATTTATGCGGGCCAGACGCTCAAAGTCGGCGGTTCCGCTCCTGAAGCCCGGACTGCGGCCGCACCGGCTCCGGCAGTCAAATCAGTCTCTTCCAGCAGCGCTTATTCCGCTGTTGCAGATATCGCCAAACAGTACATCGGCGTTCCTTATGTTTGGGGAGGATCTACCCCGAGCGGTTTTGACTGCAGCGGTTTCATTTATTACTCCCTGAAAAAAGCCGGAGTGAATGTATCCCGCACGAACGCAGCAGGCTTCTACAATATGGCTGACAAAGTCAGCAGCCCGCAGCCGGGAGACCTCGTCTTCTTCTCGGGCACGTATAAAGCCGGGATTTCCCATGTCGGGATCTACATCGGCGGAGGCAAGATGGTTTCTGCAGCCGGAAGCAGCGTCCAGATCGACAGCGTCTACGGACCTTACTGGGGCGACCGCTTCACAGGCTTTGGCAGAATGTAAATCAGAAATACAGCGAGCAGACCGGAACACTTCGGTCTGCTTTTTGTTTTTGCCGGATCATGCCGGCACACTCCCTGGCTGTTCCTGTTTCCGCTTTTACTTGAAGCGGGTTTAGAAAATCTCCATGAGGCAATAAAATAAATAACGCCAATTTTACAGACAGGAGATGATCGGCTGATGAGCAAATTGGAAGAAACAGCGAAACGATTCGGGGATATTCTTGGAACAAAAGCGGAAGCACAAGCGGATAAAGGGGTTGTCGAAGCTCCGATATCCCGCGACCTGTCGGTGACGGTTCAAGGTCGGCCGTTTAAAAGTGAGCTGGATATGGAAATCCACTTTGAAGCGCTGGAGGACGATGGAACTGCGCTGAACCACGCGGAAATTGTCCTTTTGCCGGATGAAGTGCCAGGATTCACACGGGCACTCGGAGAAAACAGCCTGACGATCAGTGCACTCCATAATCACTGGCTGTACGCAGAACCTGCTATTATGTATCTGCACGTCCAATCGGTTGAAAAGCCGGAAGACTTTGCGGAAAAGCTGAAGAAATCGTTCAGTGCGCTGAATAAATGATGTTACAAGGGGCAGCCTGGCTGTCCTTTTTTGTTTGTTTCAAGCGGCCGTGGAAGGGAAAAGCTGTAGAAAAGGAGTGTCCGCATGACAACAAAACATTGGATCGGTCTTATATTCATCATTGGCTTTATCATTCTCCATTTCAGTTCCAAATACATGAAACTGTCCCCGTCCGGCCCGCGGAGCAATTGGCTGTCCCTTGCCGGCGGCGGAACCATCGCTTATACCTTCATTTATTTGATCCCGGAGCTTGCTCACTACCTGACTGTTTTGAAGGAGGCGATCAGTTCCGGCAGCTGGCTCACCTTTTTTGAAGATTATACCTACATCCTCGCGCTCTTGGGTCTGCTGATTTATTTCGGTTTGGATACCTTGACAAATAAACAGCAGAAAGGGAAAAGCGAAAGCGACGAGGAAGGGCGGTCTTCTTTCGGGTTCTTCATGGTCCACATTACAGCTTTTTTCTTCTATAACTTCGTCATCGGCTACATTTTTGTCGTGGAAGACTTTAAAAGTTATTGGGCCATGGGGGTTTATTTCCTGGCACTCGGGGCTCATTTCATCGGCACGGACCATAAGCTGGATGAACTGCACGAGGAAGACTACGATAAGTATGGCCGCTATTTCCTCATCGCCGCGATTTTTGCCGGCTGGCTGACGGGGGTGCTGTTCAACCTGCCTGAATCATTCGCAGCGATCGCGATTTCCATATTGGCTGGCGGTTTGATCCTCAATACGTTCAAAGAAGAAGTGAAAGCGACGAGGGCGTCGAACTACTGGTTCTTTGCAGCCGGAACCCTGATCGTAACATTCCTGCATGTCCTCATCCATTAAAAAA
>NZ_NHTN01000021.1 GCF_002167005.1 Indiicoccus explosivorum | reverse complement strand
CCTGTTCCTCATGGGTGCGGGTATGGCTGCGATGATGAAGAAAGAGGGGAGCGGTGCCGGCACGGTCGCCTCCGGCACCCGAGTGTGAAAGCCTGCCTGCTGCAGCTGGAGCCGGAAAAACTGGAACCAGGATAGAAAGCTGCCCGAAGCGTCATTTCCATGACGCGCCGGGCAGTTTTTTTGTTCGCTGCCGGGATGCCCGGCGCAAAAAAATATTAAAAAACAGAACCCCAAACCCGCTGTGAAGTGCTAAACTAATTCACAGACAGTCAGCGACAGAATTTTCTGTCCGGCTGTCCGACGGAAAAAGAAGCCGCCGGCACTACCGGCTGGAACAAATTTGAAAAGTGACAGCGGGTCTCCGCATGGCTTTGCATGCAGCGATCCGTCGGTATAGAAAGGACAATCCGGGACGCCATCATGACAAAAGAAAGAAAACGTTTTCCCCAAGTTTCGATGCAATTGAAAATTCTCGGGCTGGTCATCGCGCTGATTTTGATCATTGTGGCCGTGCTGACGTCGATCTTCATTTATTTCGCTTACCAGGATGAAATCGATGAAGCGGAACAGATCGCTGCCCAGACGGCGAAGGCGCTCTCGTATATGCCGACTGTCCAGGAAACGCTGACGACAGGGGACAGAAGGGAAGAGACCGCTTGGATCATCGGCAGCATCCGGCAGGATATCGATGCGACGGGCATCGTCGTCAGTGGCAGGGAGGAACCGGTCATCGAAGACGGGCCGGATCGGGTCCTCCAGCGGCTGGCCGGCACAGCGGAAGAGAACAGCGCGCTCATTTTCGGGAACAGTTACGTGTCGTCGATCGGCGACGGTGCCGACCTTCTGCTGGCAGGTGTGGCGCCGATTTACGTCGACTATGGAGGATACAAGAAAGTGGAAGGGTTCGTGTCAGTCGTCTTCGAGATGCGGACGGTTTTCAGCAGCATCCTGACCGGGACGAAAGTGATCCTGACATCGGCCGCCATCGCCCTGCTGTTCGGTATCCTGGGCAGCTGGCTGCTGGCTGCGGATATCCGCCGGGATACGCTCGGGCTTGAACCGAGGGAGATCGCGTCGCTTTATCGGAACCGGACGGCGCTGTTCCAGTCTATCCGGGACGGCCTGATCGGCGTCGATGAAGAGGAGCGGATCACCGCGATCAACAAAGCCGCCAAGAAGATGCTGAATATCCGGGAGTGGGTCAAAGGGAAACCGCTGGCGGACGTTTTGCCGCCCGGCAGTGTCTATGATTCATTCCATGAACTCAAAGAGAAAAGCACGACCGAACTCGTGTACAGCGGCCAGTCGCTCGTCCTCCACTCGGAGCCGATCATCGCGGACGGTGAAAAGACGGGGACGCTGTTCACTATCCGGGATAAGACGGATGTCCGGGAGATGGCGGCCACGCTGACGGAAGTCAAACAGTATTCGGAAGATCTCCGGGCGCAGACGCACGAGTTCAAAAACAAGCTTTATGTGCTGCTGGGCCTCCTGCAGCTCGGGAAGACGGAAGAAGCGATCGGCTTCATCAACGAAGAATCCGCCGGCCACCAGGTCCAGGCGAACGTCATTTTATCGAACATCAAGGATGAGAAAGTGCAGGCGATCCTGCTCGGGAAAGCCGCGAAGGCCTCCGAGCAGAAAGTGAAATTCCGGGTGAGCGCCGAGAGCTCGCTGCAGCCGCTGCCGCATGCGCTGGATCTGATGCCGCTATTGACGATTCTCGGCAATCTGATCGACAACGCGTTCGATGCGGCCAAGCAGCAGCCGGCAGGGGAAGTCTCGTTTTTTTCGACGGATATCGGGAACGACATCGTATTCGAAGTGACGGACACCGGCGCCGGCATCGCGCCGGAACTGCTTCCGGAAGTCTTCTCGAAAGGCTACTCCACAAAAGGCACAGACCGGGGATACGGGCTGTTCAACGTGGAGCGGGAACTGCAGGCGATCGGCGGCCTGATCGAAGTGGAAAGTGAAGCGGGTGAAGGGACGACCTTCACCGTCTACGTGCCGAAAAAGAGAACTGAAAACGGAACAGAGGAGGGGGATTCTGCATGATCCGTGCAGCTATTTCTGAAGACGACTTCCGGGTCGCTCAAATACACGAGGCATTTTTAAATGAGATCGACGGCATCACAGTGGCCGGCAAGGCGATGAATGCCGCAGAGACGCTGGAACTTCTGGAAACGGGACAGGTGGACCTCCTGCTGCTGGATGTCTTCATGCCGGACCGGCTCGGCTCCGACCTGCTCCATGAGATCCGGCTGAAACATCCGGAAGTGGACATCATCATGATCACCGCGGCGCAGGAGAAGGAATTCATCCGGAAAGCGATGAACTATGGCGTGTTTTATTACTTGATCAAACCGGTTCAGATCGATCAGTTCAAGCAGGTGATCGGGCAGTACAAGGAAAAAAGGCGGCTGCTGGAAGGCGGCGAGGAAATCGCCCGCGAGAAGATCATGGAGCTGTTCAACCAGACGGCGGCAGCAGCGGAAGGCGTGAAGATCCAGCAGCAGGACCTGCCGACGGGCATCAACGCCATCACGCTCGAAAAAGTCATGGAGCTGATCCGGGAGAACGCGGACGGGCTGACATCGGATAATGTGGGCCAGCAGCTCGGGGCATCCCGGACGACGGCCAGGCGGTACTTGGAATACCTGGTCGGCCAGGGGATGGCGAAAGCGGAAAGCGTCTACGGGATCGTCGGGCGCCCCGAACGGAAATACTTCCCGGCGAACCGCTGAAAAAGCAGCACTGCTTCCGGTGCTGTTTTTTTATGTGCAAAAAAAGTGGCGTTAATGAACAAAATGGCCGCAAAAAACATAAAACTATTAAAATTGTAAACGTTTACATTCAGAATAATCCGCGTTTATGATGAGTTCAGTCTTAAACGAGCCGGAATCGGCGAAAAAACAGAAGGAGTGGAAAATAATGAAGAAAATTTGGTTGCTTGCTGCCTCTGCCCTTGCCCTTGCTGCGTGTTCTGAAGAAGCGAGCGGTGAAGGGGAAACATTCCCGACGGAACCGATTGAAATTGTCGCACCTGCTTCACCGGGCGGCGGATGGGACTTGACCGCGCGTTCACTGCAGAAAGTGCTGGAAGATAACGAACTGGTGGAAGAGGATATTACGGTGACGAATAAACCCGGCGGCGGCGGAGAAGTCGGCTGGCAGTACCTCAGCGAACAGGATGCCCATACGCTGGCAGTCAATTCGAGCTTGCTGATCACCAACAACCTCCTCGGGACAAGCGAGCTCACGTACGAGGATTTCACACCGCTCGCGACGCTTGCGACCGAGTGGCAGTCGGTTGCCGTTCCGGCAGATTCGGAAATCGACGATGTGGAAGAACTGATGCAGAAAATCAAGGACGATCCGTCCGCTGTGAAAATCGGTGTCGGTCCGGCGCTCGGCAACGATGACCACTTGTCATTCGTCCAGGCGGCGCGTGAATTCGGTGTCGATCCGAAAAAATTGAACTTCCTCGTGTACGAAGGCGGCGGTGACGTGCTGACGGCCCTTCTCGGCGGACATGTCGACGCGGTCACGACTTCCCTGTCGGAAGTGAAGGACCAGCACCTTGCCGGCGACGTTAAAATTATCGCCATTTCCTCACCGGAACGGCTGCCGGATATCGAAGACGTGCCGACGTACGTGGAACAGGGCATTCCGGTCGAATTCCCGCACTGGAGAGGCGTCATGGGACCGCCGGATATGACGGAAGAGGAAATCGCTTATTGGGATGAAAAAATCGGCGCGCTCGTAGAGACGGAACAGTGGGCGAAACTGCTCGAAAACAACGACTGGGACAGTTTCTATAAAGACAGCGCGGAAACAGCCGAATTCTTCGCGGAGCAGACAGAGCTTTACGAAGGACTCGTGGAAGATTCAGGGCTCGGCCAGTAATTCTGTGACCACCTGATGACGGGAGGAGAGCAACTATGAAAATAATCAAAATGGGGATGCCGGTGTTTTTGGTGGTGCTGAGTATCGTGTTTCTGCTCGGAACGTACAACTTGCCGAAAGCGAAGCTCGGCAACCCGGATGCGCCGCTTTATTTCCCGATGGGCGTCTCGGTTCTCCTGCTCGTCTTCAGTGTGATTTACCTGTTCCAGGAACTGAGACGGGCACACGAAGACAACGAGCAGATCAGGGAAATGCTGAGCGGGCGGACACCGCTGCTCATCGGCGCGACCATCGCACTGGGAATCGGATACGCGCTGATTTTTGAAACGGTCGGATTCCTGTTTTCCACCATCCTGTTCCTTGGCGCGCTTCTGTTCATCGTGAACGGCCGCCGGAAATGGATCACGAACATCATTGTCACCATCACTTTTTCATTCGTATCCTGGTACGCCTTCAGTGAACTGCTCGGCGTAAGTCTGCCTTAGGAGGTTATCGCAATGGATGCATTTTTAGAAGGACTTCTAACCTCGCTGCAGCCGATCAACATTTTCTGGATCATTGTCGGCGGCTTTCTGGGGACGATCGTCGGAATGCTTCCGGGCTTGGGACCGGCTACAGCGGTAGCGGTCCTGATCCCGGTGACATTCGGCATGGACGCCACCAGCGCTCTCATCCTCATGGCGGCCATCTACTACGGCGCTATGTACGGCGGTTCCAGAAGCTCGATCTTGCTGAATACACCGGGTGACGGGTCGGCGATCGCAGCGACATTCGACGGCTACCCGATGGCGCAGCGGGGATTGGCAGGGCAGGCGATGGCCCTATCCGCTGTCGCATCGTTCATTGGCGGCATCATCGCCACCATCGGATTCATCGCGCTCGCGGCGCCGCTTTCCAGTTTTGCACTGAAATTCGGACCCGCTGAATATTTTCTGCTGATGCTGCTGACGCTGTCGGCGATCATTTCCCTTTCGGTCGGCCGGATGGTGAAAGGCCTCATCGCCATGTCGCTCGGACTCTTGCTCAGCACGATCGGCATCGACACGCAGACAGGCGTGTACCGATTCACATTCGGCATCCCGCACTTGAGCGAAGGGCTGGATTTCCTGATTGTCATCATCGGCATTTACGCAGTGGGCGAAGTGCTGTTCAATTACCTGAACATCGACGAAGAGAAAAAAGAGAAAAAGAAAGTCGGCAAGATCTGGTTCACGAAAGATCAATGGAAGCGGTCGAAATGGCCGATTCTGCGGAGCGGGCCGCTCGGCTTCATCATCGGCGTTCTGCCGGGCGCAGGCGGCTCCATCGCTTCCATGCTCAGCTACACGACCGAAAAACAGATTTCCAGAAAGCCTGACGAGTTCGGGAAAGGGGCGCCTGAAGGACTGGCTGCGCCTGAATCGGCGAACAACGCCGCTTCCGTCGGCGCGCTGATCCCGCTGCTGACGATGGGGATTCCGGGATCCGGAACAACCGCGGTCATGCTGGGGGCGCTCATCATGCTCGGCATCCGACCGGGACCGCTTTTATTCGAAAACGATCCGGGAATGGTATGGACGCTCATCAACAGCATGTTCATCGGGAACATCGCGCTGATCATCATCAACATCCTGCTCGTGGGACTGCTGGTCAAAATCCTGGATACGCCGGCGAAAGTCCTGTATCCGATCATCGTCATGCTGGCATTCATCGGAACGTACACGCTCGGCTACAGCACGATCGATTTCTTCTTCCTGCTCATTTTCGGCTACTTCGGACTGCTGCTGAAAATTTTGGACTTCCCGATCGCGCCGCTGATCCTGGCGATCATCGTCGGCGGGGACATGGAACAGAACTTCCGGATGTCGCTTGCGGCTTCCAACGGCGGGTTCGGCATTTTCTTCGGCTCCACGATCGCGGTGGTCCTCGTAGTCCTGACCGTGCTGTCCCTGTTTTATCCGCTCATTATCAAGTCGTTCAAAAAACTGCGGGGAGCCGGACCGGCTGCCGACTGACAGAAAGGATGAAATTTAGCGGTGAATAAAGAATCGATAAGCTCATACGATGTGGTTGTCGTCGGAGCAGGGAACGCGGCGCTGTGCGCCGCGATCGCTGCGAGTGAACAAGGAAGCAGAGTGGCTGTGCTTGAACGGGCACCGAAAGAGAAAAAAGGCGGCAACTCCTTCTTTACGGACGGTGCGATCCGGGCTGCATACGGCAACTTGGACAACATCCGGAAAATCATCCCGTCGCTTTCCGATGAGGAAGCGGCGAACACCGTGATGCCGGAGTACAAAAACGAGGACTTCTACGGCGATATGATGCGGGTGACGCAAGAAGAGAGCGACCCGGAACTCGCCGGCACGCTCGTCGGCAAATCGCTCGAGACCATCCTGTGGATGCGCGAGCAAGGCGTCGAATTCGAACTCAATAAAGGCAACCAGTCATTCGTCGAGGACGGCAAACGCCATTTCTGGGGCGGCCTGCCGCTGAAGACGAAAGAAAAAGGCATCGGCCTGATGCGTTCTTTATTCCAAAAAGCGGAAGAGCGCGGCATCGAGGTCATCTACAATGCGAATGCCACGGAACTGATCACTGAAGACGGGAAAGTGACCGGCGTGGCGGCGGAGATCAACGGTGAACAGACCCGGATCAAGAGCGCGGGCGTCATCCTCGCCTGCGGCAGCTTTGAAGCGAACAACCAGCAGCGCCGGCAGCATATCGGCGACGAATGGGATGCGGCGATCGTGCGCGGCACGGAATACAACACCGGCGGCGGCATCGACATGGCGCTTGCCGTCGGGGCGCAGAAGTATGGCCAGTGGTCCGGCTGCCACGCCATCGGGACGGATTACAATGCGCCGAAAGTGGGCGATTTCAACAAGCCGGGCGACATTTACAAAAAGCATTCGTACCCGCTCAGCATCATGCTGAACAAAAACGGCGAACGGTTCGTCGATGAAGGCGCGGACTTCCGCAACTACACGTACGCGAAGTACGGCAAAGAAATCCTGAAGCAGCCGGGTCACGTGGCGTATCAGATTTTCGACTCGAAAGTGCGTCCGCTTCTTCGTGAAGAGTACAATCTCGAGGAAGCGACGGCTTACGAAGCGGATACGCTCGAAGCGCTCGTCGATCAGCTGGATGTCGACAAGGAAAACTTCCTGCGCACGATCGAGGAATACAACCGGAGTGTCCAGGAAGGGGAGTTCAATCCTTCCGTCAAGGACGGCAAAGGGACGACAGGCATCGTGCCGCCGAAGACGAACTGGGCGAACACGGTCGAAGAAGGCCCGTTCTATGCTTATCCGGTGACATGCGGCATCACGTTCGCGTTCGGCGGCATCCATGCGGATACGGATGGCCATGTGCTTGACGGATCAGGGAAACCGATCGAAGGGCTCTTTGCCGCCGGCGAAATGATCGGCGGGATTTTCTATCATAACTACCCGGGTGGTTCAGGACTGATGTCAGGAGCCGTATTCGGAAAGATTGCGGGAACATCAGCCGGCCGGTACAGCAATGAAGTGACAAATGCCGTAAGCAAGTAAACTTCAGCGTTCCGGGAAAGCCACCAAGCGATTGGTGGCTTTCTTATTGGGCCGGAGCAACCGGGCCGCACCCGAATTTCAAGTCGTCCGAAGGGGTCCTGCAAAATGAAGAACACCATACTCATCACAGTCGCATCCATCCTGTACTTGCTGGTCCTCCCGGACTACACAGGGGCTTCCATCGAGATGAAGGCGTTCGCCACGCTGATCATCATCCAGATTTTGTGGATCGGGCGGGTGTTCCCGCTTGCCCAAAGTTCGATCATCCTCATCCTGATCTTGTCATTCCACTTCTTTTCCTATGAGGAGACGCTCAGCTATATCGGCACCGACATCGTCTGGCTGTTGTTTTCGACGTTCATCATTTCGGCCTCGTTCATCAGCACGGGCTTGGCGAGACGGATCTCCCTGGCGGTCCTGCGGTTGTCGAGAGGATCGGGGAAGGGGCTCGTCTTCATGTCGTACGTGCTCATGTTCCTGCTGTCCCTGATGATTCCGTCGAATGTCGGAAAAGGGAGCCTGGTCGCTTCCGTCTTCGATAGCCTTCTCGGAAGCATCAAGAAAATCACCGATGCACAAAACCTCGGGAAAAGCCTCTTTATCGGCATCGCCTACATCGTGTCGATCTCAGGGGCGCTGGTTGCGACAGGAGCCAGTTCCACCATCTACACGTTCGGCATCCTCAACGAGAATGTCGACGGGCTGAGTTATTTGAAATGGCTGCTGCTGTTTTTCCCGCCCATCCTCGTTTTCGCCCTGCTGCTCGGCGTGTTGTCACTCGCTGTCTTTCCCGCTGAAAGAATCGATCAGCAGGCGCTCCTGCGCGTGATGGACGATGAAGCGGCCGATATGGGGAAGCTGAGCCGGCCGGAGAAAAAAGTCCTGCTCATCATCGGCTTCGTCCTGCTTCTGTGGAGCACCCAGCAGATCCATGATATTTCGATTCCGCTGACGGGCTTGCTCGGAGCGGCACTGACCGTCATGCCGGGCATCGGCATCTGGAAATGGGAAGAAGCGCGCAAATCGATCGATTGGGATATGCTGCTGTTCTTCGCGGCGACCATCATGGTCTCGGGCATGCTGGTGGAGACCGGGACGATTGGAGTCGCGGCCGACTTCCTGCTGCATACCCTGCCGCTGGATGAGCCGTTCGTCATCCTCGTCCTGCTGATCTGCCTGACCGCCGCCATCCGGCTGATTTTCGTCAATGTGCTCGGCCTGCTGACCATCATCCTGCCGCTCGGGCTCACACTCGGGCAGGCGCTGGACGGCCTTTCCCCGGCGCTCGTCACGATGGCGGTGTTCCTGGCCGGCGTTCCGGGGTTCCTGTTCATCACCCAATCGCCGGTCCATCTGATCGCTTATTCTTATAACCACTTTACTGAAAAGGATCTGCTGAAAATCGGCGGATTCGCGCTGGCCGCCTGGGTCGCCATCGTCAGCTTGACGGCTGGCTTCTATTGGCGGATCGTTTTCGGACTGTGATCGCGGAAAGCTCTCCTTCGCAGGGGAGCTTTTTTAGCGCCTGAGCGGCTGCAGCCGTCCTTCGCCATCGCGGCACAGTCCGGCCGCTCCTGTCCATTCCATCATCCGATCGGCTCCCTTTATTTCTTCCGGTATAGCCGAATGGAACTTTCCGGTAAGTATTCCGTATAAACAATCAATCATGACAGGAGGTGATGGCCATGCTGTGGGAAAAACCGCAGTGCATGGTATGCAGCCGGGAGATAAAAGGGAACGATACGGTCTATGTTAAAATGCGCTACCCGGAGCGCAAAGGCTTCACCGAGATCAAAGCGTTTCTGCGGAATGAAGGCAAGTTCGTTTGTGAAGACTGTTTTACGGATAAACCGGAGTGACCCATGGAGTTCCGGTTCTTCGCTTGCCGGCCGTCTTTCTTTTATTTGTGGCATTGACTGCACTGACCCTTCTTCTGTTTCCTTGGTTTTTCACAATATAAGGCAATCCTTGGGTGAAACAAGAATGTCCTCCATCAGACCGGGTACATACAGGACAACGGAATTTTGGGAGAGGAGGGGGTGGTGGTGCTGATGGTCATTGTGTCCGCGGTTTCCGCTTTTATTGCCACTAGCATCGACTACATTTTCATCCTGGTCATCCTGTTCGCGCAGCTGAAAAAGGGCAGGGCGCGGGATATCGTGATCGGCCAGTATGCGGGGCTGACCGTGCTGGTGGCAGTCAGCTTGCTCGCCGTTTACGGGCTCGCGTTCATCCCGCGGCGGTGGATCGGCTTTCTCGGGCTGATCCCGATTTACCTGGGGTTCAGTGTGCTGCTCAATAAAAAAGAAGAGAAGGACGAGGAGGAAGTGCTCGAATCGGTCGGGCGCTTCCGGAATGTCGCGGTCGGCGTGATGATCCTGTTGCTCGCAGCAGGCGGAGATAACCTCGGCGTCTACATTCCGTACTTCACGGCACTCGAAGGAGAGGAACTGGTCACCGTGCTCGTCATTTTTTACGGGCTGACCGCTGCGCTCTGCTGGCTCAGCTACAAGCTCGCGGCAATCGGCGCGGTATCCATCACGATCGAAAAGTACGGACGGATCATCGTCCCCGTCGTGTTCATCGGGCTCGGTCTGATGATTTTGAATGAAAGCGGAACATTCGAGCTGATCATGGCGCTGGTTGGTTAAGGGTGGGGGATGAACCGTTTTTAGTGAATGTGATTATAAAGGGGAGGACGTCCGTAAAGTGGTTTGGAACCTCCTTTGTAATGTTGGCAAGAGAAATCGAAAAATTCACCATTCTGTACATCAGAAGAAAAATTGAAAAGGGTAACCGAGTTTAAAACAGTTCAGATAAAAAAGAGCTCTAAAAACTTCAAATATTACTAAAAGCAGCAGACTTATAAAGGAATTAAAACTTATTAGGAAATAACTTCATATCGAAACTTTTTAGAAGCAGCAGCAAAACAAATAAGAGGAAAAGCAATGCAAATCAGCACTGCTTTTCCTCTCGTGTATATACATATTCATTTTCTTGCTTTAATAATCATCGTTGTAGGAAACTTCTGCGCTTTGTAAAGTGAATAATAGCGGTCGGATATTTCCGGTTCCATGTTCTTCAGCTGAATTGGAACATCCGACTCGACGACTTCTTCAATCGTAAAACCAGATTGAATTAATGAATTCAAATAAGTACTGAACTTCCGTTGTGGAATGACAACCGGTGCATCTTCCCCTTTAAAGTTCTCATAGCGCGTCATGCCTTCTTCCTGATAAGAGCCTTTAAGGGAAAGAAGTCCATTCTCACTTTGCAGATGGGCATAAAGCGGATGGTCCCAACTGAACAGAAAATAACCGCCGGGCTTTAAATAGGAATAAATCAAGTTGAAGGTGCTTTCCAAATCGGTCGTCCATCCAATGGCGTAAATAGAGTAGACAATGTCGAAATAACCCTGGGGAAGATTGATATCCTCTTCCATGGCTGCACAGTGCAAGTTTGCCTGCACTCCTTTTAAGGTTATTTTCGCGGTATCGATTTGTTTCTCGGAAAAATCGATGCCCCACAATTCTGCAGCTCCTTGAGCTTTCATATAGGCTAAGGAGTGGCCGCTGCCACATCCGATGTCCAGCACCTTTTTATCTTGTATGGCCTCAAATAGATGCAGCTCTTCGTCCGTTTGGGTGAAAGGTCCGAAGCTGGGTAAAGCATCGATGCCGTTAAAATGGTCAGCGACCGTATTCCAACTCTTTTGATTCTGTATCAACATTTCCGTCTTCATTTTCCTGCCTCCATTCACTAGTTAGATTCTCGAAAAAAGAGCTGACTCCTGCCAAAATATTTTTTGCTGCTTAAAAAGAAGAAGACTGCAAATATCCTTAAAATATGCAGTTTCTATGGAATTTCCATTTAGTCGTTAGTATGGAAAAGAAAAGGGGAAAAAGATGGTAACGATATTAGAAAGGAAGATGCTTAATGAAGATGTACGTGCGTTTCATCTTAATGGTCTTGACGGCCACTCTGATTATGTACGGGCTCATGTATTCCACTGTGTACCGTTGGGACCATATTTTCTTCAGTGAAATGCGGACATACATGGCTATTTATATGGGTGGTGTCATGGCAATTGTCATGCTGGCGTTCATGCAGCATATGTACAAGAACAAGAAATTGAACATCGCTATTTATGCTGTCAGCGCTCTTTTGATTATCGTGCCGTTCTGGCTTGCCCGCAGCCAGGAAACCATTGATGACGTGGACTACATGCAGGCGATGATTCCCCATCATTCCATTGCCATTCTAACCAGTGAACGCGCAGAAATTACAGACCCGCGCGTGGAGCAGCTGGCACAGGAGATCATAAAAGCGCAACGCAGGGAAATTGAAGAGATGAAGAAGTTGATCGACGATCTTGAAGAAGAAGAGGATTGAGTAAACCGGCCGAAATTATTCTTATCATCTATTCCAATAATTATTAAACGGTTTCCGACAACATGAACTGTCTTTCCGTTCTGTCACTTTCGTAAAAACTTTTTCGGGAAACTGTCATGATTTCTGCACAGCAACTGCATGAAGTTTCCGTATATTGAGGGCAGGACATCAGGAAAGAGGGATTAGTATGGTGAATCGTAAAGTGCAATTGGGAGTGGCTTCGGCCGCATTTGCCTTGACCTTGGCGGCTTGTTCAGATACCGGAGCGGAGCCGGAAATTTCTCCGGAATCTGAAGAAATGGAAATGGCAGAGGGATCCCATGAAGGAATGGATATGGGCGAAGGCTCCCATGAAGAAATGGGGATGGCAGAAGGGGCACACGAAGGAATGGAACACGCCGGTTCAGGAGAGGTGCCGGAAGGACTGCGGGTGGCAGAGAATCCGACTTTCGAAGTGGGAAGCCAAGTCATCGTTGAAGCGGATCATATGCCGGGCATGCAGGGTGTTGAGGCAACCGTATCCGGTGCGTATGATACAGTTGTTTATTCCATCTCCTACACGACGGAAAGTGGAGAAACCGTTGATGGCCATAAATGGGTGATCCATGAAGAACTCGAAGACCCGGGTGAAGAGCCACTGGAACCCGGAACGGAAGTGGTGGTGACCGCTGACCATATGGAAGGAATGGAAGGCGCCACCGCGACCATTGATACAGCGGAGGAGACTACGGTTTATACAATTGATTATGTAACAGCGTCAGGCGAAGTCGTGGCCAACCATATGTGGGTGACGGGAGATGAACTGTCGGCTGAATAAATACCAGCTGATTGGCGGACGGCCATTTACAGAAAAAGAGCTCATCTGACTTCAGTTGAGCTCTTTTGTATTCCAGTTATTCTGTTTTTCAGCAATGAACTGGACTGTATCCTTATCGGAAACTGTCCTCAATTGAACTTGTTGCTTGTAGAGTTCGTTGCCTTTCCCCGTAATGACGATCCAGTCACCTTCACCGCTGATTTCTATGGCATGCTGAATCGCCAAACTGCGGTCCGGTATAACCACCCCTTTTTTATTTCCATAAGAATTGTTCAAGTGCTTCAGCGCCTCTGTCATGTCTGCCGGGGAAACGGAATTCAAATCATCGAAAGTTAAAACATAACAATCGCTGATTTTCGTTGAAACCTGCAGCATATCCGGCCGTTTACTCGGGTCCCGGTCTCCTCTGAAGCCAAAGACGTGAATCAGCTTATAGGGGCTCTGGCTTTTCGCGGTAGATAAACAGTAGTGGAGGGCATCAGCTGTATGGGCATAATCAATGACGGCTGTCGCGCCATTGGGCATTTTCAGCATTTCGAACCGGCCGCTGACTCCTTTGAAGGTCAACAGTGCATCAAGTATTTGCTGTGTGGAAACCCCAGCCTGCTTCGCTGTTGCGTACGCCATTGCAGTATTATAAAGATTGTGGATACCGATCATCGGAGAGGGAACAGACGTCTTCACACTCTGTTCGTCTACAGTCATTCTGGAGTCTTTGACCTGAAAGTCTTTCAGAAAAATATCGTTCCCGGTACTTGATCCGACTGTCACGACCGTTTTCCCTTTTTGCTTCAG
The DNA here is from genome assembly GCF_002167005.1 of Indiicoccus explosivorum. Classification (GTDB taxonomy): domain Bacteria; phylum Bacillota; class Bacilli; order Bacillales_A; family Planococcaceae; genus Indiicoccus; species Indiicoccus explosivorum. Next base: position 54,159 of record NZ_NHTN01000021.1, on the reverse strand, counting down.
GTCAGCGGCCAATCTCTCCCCCCAGCAATTGTCGGTGTTCAGTACTGCGGTTCCATCGTCTTTCAACTGACGGAATAACGCTGCTTTTTTCAAAAAGTACTCTTCCATCGTTCCATGATAATCGAGATGTTCCCGGTGGAGATTGGTGAATAAGCAGCAATCAAATTCAATGCCTTCAATCCGATACTGATCGATTCCATGGGAGGAAACCTCCATGACAACGACTGCATCTTGACTTTTGGCTAGCAGCCGATGGATCGCTAATGCGTTGGGTGTCGTATTCCCGCTGGGGATCACTTCACCGTTGACGACATGTTGAATAGTGCCGATCAGAGCACAGGACATCCCGCTGCTCTCAAACAGATGTTTCAGCAAAAAGCTTGTCGTCGTTTTTCCGTTCGTGCCGGTTACGCCGATCACGGTCTTATGTCTGGAAGGATTGCCGTAAAAGTTCTTTGCAATCAGCCCTAAGGCCTTTCTGCTGTTCTGCACTTGGATATAGGGAACGGACAGAACAAGGTCTTCTCTTTCTCCAACGACTGCACCTGCTCCGTGGTCAATTGCGGATTGGATGTAATCATGTCCGTCTTCACTGAAGCCCTTTACCGCTACAAACAGGAAGCCCGCTTCTGCTTCTGAAGAACGATCTGTTATGCCGTTAATAAGAGTCTTGGCTGTATCAGGCGGCACGGAATTCACAGTATCCACTTGATGAAGAATGTCTTTCAAACGCATCGATCGATTAACTCCTTTGTACGTAAACTCATTCTGTTTATTTTACAGATTCCATATCGAGAAATTGTGCAATTTCCTTTTTTGTAATCAAAAAGAAATACAGCAGAAGCAGAGGAATGCAAGAAAATCCGAGATTCAAAGAGGTCGAATATGCTGAAAAAATTATCTGTCAAAGTTGGGTTGCTGTTTTTTGTATTTATTTTCTGTATTGAAGTCCTGCTATACTTCGTCTTGTACGTCAATCTGGCGGACGAACGGATTGATGAGGTAATGGCGAATCTGCTCGCCCGCGGCAATACGCATAGCGAAGTGCTTGAAGAACATTTTACGGAGCAGACACTGCAGCATGTCAGCGTCATGGAATCCGCCTCTGATTTCACAGTGATCGTTACGGATGCGGGTGGCCGTGTCCTTACCTATTCCGACCAGGTGACGCCTGAGATGCTGGAGACCATCAGCCATACCGATTTCAATCGGTTTTCTGAAACGGGCAGTGTCGTTGAAGATGATTGGCAAAAAAGCCGTTATATTGCCACGGACAGCCCCATCACGATTGATGGCCGGCATGAAGGGCATGTCTTTATGTTTGCGGAATCAGCCAGCATCCGGGAAGTCGTCGACTATCTGCGTGACCAGTTTCTGCTGATCGGGCTGATTACCATAATGGCAACCATTATTGCGATTATGCTGCTGTCGCGGCTTATCACGAGGCCGCTGATCAAAATAAAGAAAGCGACGCAGCAGCTCACCAGCGAAAAAACAACCGTTGAACTGGACACGCGGCGTCACGATGAACTCGGTGAGCTGGCTGGAGCCATCACGACATTATCAGCAGATTTAAATCGATTGAAAAATGAACGGAACGAATTTCTGGCGAGTATCGCGCACGAACTTCGAACACCGCTCACCTATATCAAGGGGTATATCGATATAGCCAGCCGTCCCGGCACAACAGCAGCGGATACAGCCACTTACATGAATATCATCCGGGAAGAGGCCATACATCTGACCGGACTGGTCCGGAATTTATTTGAATTGGCGCAAATGGATCAGCATGAATTTGCCATTGACCGGCAGGAAACGGAATTGTGCGGTTTGATTCGCTCAGTGACGGAGTTAGTGAGATCGAGATTTGATCAAAAAGGGATCCGGATTGAAGTGGATTGCCAGCCGGGACTTTCAGCTTTTGTGGATGCAAAACGGTTTCAGCAAGTGCTGTTGAACATTCTGGATAACGCACTTAAGCATACGCCGGCTGATGGGCATGTAACAGTCGCGGCGGAATACAAGGACGGAATCGATATCCGGATCACGGATGACGGAGAAGGGATCCCTGCTGAAGACGTTCCCTATGTATTCGACCGGCTGTATCGGGCTGACAAATCGAGATCGAGGCAAAACGGCGGTTCAGGTCTCGGACTTGCAGTGGCAAAAGAAATTATTGACGCCCACAACGGGAAGGTTTCTGTGGAAAGTACACTGGGAAAGGGAACGACTGTGCGGATTCATCTGGAAAGAGGGGGAAACGATGAGGAACGTACTGCTGGTAGACGATGAGAAACGGATGCTGGATCTGCTGGCGCTATATCTGGAGCCATATGGATACCAGTGCACAAAAGTATCGAATGCAGATGCAGCGCTGGATGTGCTGTCACAGAATAAATTCGACTTGGTGCTGCTGGATGTAATGATGCCGGGAATGGATGGCTGGGAGCTGTGCCGGGAAATCCGGCGGCTATCGGATGTGCCGGTGATCATGCTGACGGCCCGGGATCAGCGGCAGGATACGGTGAAAGGGCTGAAGCTCGGGGCGGATGATTACATCACAAAGCCGTTTGATGAAGAAGAACTGCTGGCCAGGATGGAAGCGCTTCTCAGGCGGGCAGGTCCCAAAAACGTCGTTGATACGGATGGTCTGGTCTGGAACGAAGAGCGGTTCGAGCTGAGTTATGCCGGACAGATGATCAGGCTGACGCCAAAAGAATTCCAGCTGCTGGGACTGCTGATGAAGCATCCCGGGAAAGTATTCAGCCGGGACCAGCTGCTGGAACAGGTATGGGGCTATGATTCCGAGACGGAAGGGCGGACTGTGGATTCTCACGTACGGAACATGCGCGAGAAAGTGAGACTGGCCGGTTTCCCGATTGACCGGCATTTTACAACGGTTTGGGGAGTCGGATACAAATGGATGAACGAATCGACATAAAGACCGCCTGAAGGCGAGGGATTCCTCGCCTTCAGGCGGTTTCTTTCAAATGCGGTATTAAGCAGCATTCCGGCAAGTTTCCCACATAATTTATCCGGCTGCGGCAGACTTTGAATTTGACGATGGAAGTTTGTCCTTCGGTTTCGGTCCCGGTTCGATAAGCTTGTAGTGGATGGAAGCGGCCTCAAAGTTGCTGTGGACGCGCTGAACCTCTTGCTGGATAACCATCAGGCGAGAGCTACACCGCAGATACTGCTTAACAGAAGCAGAGCGGCAAACAGCATGCCCATTGCCGCATCGATCCGGGTGAGCGGAACCGGCTCGAAGAACACGGTCCGGGGTTCACCCGTGAACCCCCGCGCTTCCATGGCGAAGGCCGTCCGTTCCGCTTTCCGGACCGCCCCTGACAGCATGGGCAGCAGCACGCGGCGGATATTGCGGACGCGGTGCAGCAGCCCCGTTTCTGTTCCCGCTCCGCGGAGCCGCTGTGCCTGCCGGATGTGCGTGAATTCCTCACGGAGCAGCGGCAGGAACTGATACCCGACGAGCATACTGTAAGCGAGTTTTGGCGAAAGTTTCAGCTGCTGCATCAGACTGAGCGCGAACTTCACCGGATCCGTCGTGAACGCAAACAGCAGAGATACCGATGAAAAAGCGAGCACCCGGAAGGCAAGCGACAGCGCGCGGCTCCACTGTTCGGCCGTCACGTCAAAGCCGGCCCAGCTCCAGATAACCGGGCCTTCCGTCTCCGCCGCGAATACGACGGTCGTCCACAAATAGCCGGCAGCGGTGATCACAAACGGCAGCATGAAAAATACATACCGTTTCCAGGAAATCCGGCTGAAACATGCTTGGATCATCAAGGTGCCGATAAAAAAGAACAGCGGCGTCCACGGATTGAAAAATAACGCCAGGACGAGAACTGAACCGGTAACGGCGGCCAGTTTCACCGCCGGGTTCATGTCATGCAAAATGCGCTGCACGATGAGCCGCTCCTTCCGGTGATACCAGGTGATACGCATTTAATACGTCCGGCTCATGCCATAGCGTTGCCGGCCGAAACTTCCGGGACAATCGGCCGTCCTTCATGAGCAGGACTGAATCCGCGACCGCTGCAGCGAAGGCCATGTCATGCGTTACAATGACGACAGCCATGCCGGATTTGGCCTGTTCCGTGACGAGTGCCGCCAGCTCCAGAAGAGCTTCCGCATCCTGTCCAGCTGCCGGCTCGTCCATTAGGAGAACTTGGCGTTTGTCGGCGATCATCGCACCGGTCGCCACCCGGCGCTTCTGCCCGTGACTGACAGCGAACGGATGAGAATCCCAGATGGATAGAAGTCCGAGCCGGCGGGCAGAGTTTTGAATTTCCTCAGCAGTGGACAATCCGGAATAAGCCAGTTCATCCGCCACCCGCTGCGTCATGAACAAGTACTCCGGGGACTGCGGCACGTAGCCGGCGGCAACCTCTGCCAATTCGCCGGTGTCGATCGGAACGATTCCGCACAAGACTTTTAGCAGCGTGGATTTCCCGCTGCCATTCGGGCCGGCAATCACGATGATTTCTCCCGCCGCCGCAGTGAACGAAATTTCCCGGAGTATGCGCGTTCCGTTGATGGAAACCGATACGTTCTGCATGTTCAATGCGGTTTCCTCAAACGCCCGGGTCTGTTTTGACGGAAACGGCGGGGCGGAGGGAGCGGTGAACGGCCGGTCCGCCTGCAATGCCCCGTTTCGGTCGAGGACGAGTTCCCGTTCAAAGAACCCTTCCCACAACTCCAGCCGGTGCTCCACGACAATCACGGTCCAGCCGCGCGTTTTCTGCAGCTCATCGAGCAAGCGAATAAAGGCTGAGGCGCTATGCGGATCGAGATGGGCGATCGGCTCATCCAGCACGAGCACCTCCGGCTGCATGGCAATCGCACAGGCTAAGGCGACCCGCTGTTTCATGCCGCCGGACAGCGTCTGAATGACGGCATGCCGAAATGGAGTCAGTCCGGTTAATTCAAGCGAATCACGGATGATCGCCTCCATTTCTGTCCAGCCAATTTCCAGGTTTTCCAGCGTGAACGCCAATTCCTGCTCGACAGTCGGCATGCAAAATTGCGCATCGGGATCCTGCAGTACAGTCGCTGTCTTTTTGCATATTTCGCCCGGTGTGTACGCTGCAGCCGGTTTTCCGAACAGCCGGATGTTTCCCGTAAGAACCCCGTCGCAGTTTTCGGGGTACAGCCGGTTCAGCAAATACAAAAGCGAGCTTTTGCCTGATCCGCTCACACCGCTGATGACGACCCGCTCACCGGAACGGACCTCAAAAGACAGATTTTGCAGCGTATTCCGCTCCTTATCCGGAAAGCGGAACGAAACGTTTTCAAGGGAAATGACCGGTTCACACATGGGCATCACCTTTTTTATTATGCGAAATGGCATAGCCGCGGAGGGAGCCGGATAACAGCAGACCGTCCGCCAAATACTTGCCGCCGAGTCCGGCGATCAGTGCCCCGCTCAGTACCCGCAGTATGAACATGAGCGCCACAAACGATGGATCCAGTGCCGCATAACCCGACAGCAAGTAACCGTAGCCAAAACTGAAGACGGCCGACCCGGCACCGGCCAGCATCAGCACCCATGCCTGATACCGCTTATAGCCGGTCGCTGCGAACACCGCTTCTGCGCCGAGTCCCTGGACGATGCCGGACAAGATGAGCCGCGGGCCGATCGCGTTGCCCAGCATGACTTCCACTGCCGCTGCCATCGTTTCTGACAAAAGGGCCGCTCCGGGTTTCCGGATGATGTATGCGCACAAAATCGAGACAATGAACCAGATGCCAAAAATCCACTCGTAAGCGATCGGGCCGATGAACCCGGCCCAGATGTTCCCGATGTGGACAAATAACAGATACACCACACCGAACACAGCGGCGAAGACACTCATCAAGATGATTTCTTTCAGTTTCCAGGATTTCAGCATGTCACTCGCCTCCGTGGGATGGGCTATTGAGGCTCATCGAAACCGTCATGACAAGGTGCGGGAACTGGCTCGAGCGGGCATGTGTGAACGCCTCTTCGTAAAAGGCGAAGACGTCATGGATGTCGCCATGGATGCCGCTTGCGTAATGCATCGAGTCGTTGAAGACACCGCGCGCTTTTGCCCGGTCGACTTCCCGGTAAATGATGGCCATGTAATCCGGATTGTTCATCGGGTAGAGCGCGAACTGGGAAGAGACGTATTGGTTCCGGTCGTCTCTGTTCTGGAGCTCATCGTCCGCTTCCAAATACACATCGCCTTCCGTGTCACCCGGACAGCCGGCGGAAAAAGTGCCGGACAATGCCACATGTTCACCGGTTTTGGCCGAATGGAGCGTAAGGGCTTTGGCGACATTGAAGACGTGCGGCTGCTTGCCGCGGATGACGGTCGAGACATCGTCGGTGTGCATCCAGACCTGGGATGTATCCGTTTCGTGAAGAGCTCCTTTGATGATGTCGATAAACCGGTCGCTCATCGGATGAAGCGAGAACCGGAAGCCCACGATCGGGCTTGTGCCGCAGTGCTGTTGTTCCATGTTGAATTCCTCCTTGTGTTTGATTCCATGAAAAAAAGCCGCATCCGCGAAGATGCAGCCACGTATCCATAGCAAACGAAACAAAAGAAGTGTACGGAACGTCACTGCACTTCCTCACGCCGGTATTATCCGGATCGAGTCATAAGGGATCGGAGCTCGCGCTCGCATCTCAGCCAAAGTGGGCACCCCCAGTGCAGAAAAACGGTATGCAGTTTTTGTCATGTACCGGACGTTTCCGGCATCTTCAGTGTACCGGAGAAGCAAACGGATGTAAACCGGTGCTGACTTCCTGTAAGTCTTTTTTCATGTCTTTTTTTACAACTGATAGCGATGATTGTGAGGAGCTTTTCGTTTCTGTATCAGTTTAGTTAAAACGGCTTTTTTCATTAAAGACGGTGGTAAATTGAAATCAGACCAAGTGAAAAATCGACCCGATTAGTTGTTCACTTTCTATTGATGGAAGGGGATTGACAAAATGACGGAACAATTTGTTCAAGAAACTGTCAGAACGATGATTCGATTCAACAGTTCGAATATCATACAGACGTTCAGCAAGGAAGACGTTCCGCTGGTTACTGTCGCGGGTGTTCCGGATAAGTCCGCTTTGAAAGTGACGACCCTTCCGACCGGCGAAGTGCGGGTGTTCAACAATCCCTCAGAAGCTGCCGGATGGATCCTCACTCTTCTGGGTCAATATCAGCTCATTCAATAACCCCCTTACCGAAGGGGGGTTTTTTAGTGGGAAAAGAATACCCTTGCAAACCGGCTTTCCGTGGCAGTCTTTTTCGTCCTTGATTATGTTGAGGTGGTTTAGACAAGCAGATCATCATGTGAAGCCGAACGGCTGGAAATAAAAAACAGCTCGTATGGTTCATAGCCGGATTTGCTAGGAAGTCACCATACTAGCTGAGATGGTTTTTGAATTTATTGGTATGTAAAAAGTTGGGATAAAATGAACAGAGCCATCGCCCAGACGATCAGTGCGGACAACTGGTTGATCCGTTTCAGAAGCTTGCCGCCCGTATCGAACTGGCCGACTTTCCTTCCGACGGCTGCGAGGGATAAAAACCAGATCCAGGACACGCCGATCACCGCCGCTGTGAACATCCATTTCTCTTCACCGCTGTAGACGAGTGAGCTGGTGCCGATCACTCCGATGGTGTCCATGATGGCATGGGGATTCAGCAGCGAAACGGATGCCGCGAACAGGATCTGCTGTTTTGCCGACAGGCGGCTGGTCTCCCGGATTGTTTCCGTTTCGGGAGCCGTCCGCCACATCGCCCACCCCATGTACGTCAAAAACAAAAAGCCCGCGACGAACAGAGCGGTTCTCAGCCAGTCGAAAGTAAAGACGACCACCGAGACACCGGTGACGGCCAAGGAAATGAGCAGGGTGTCGCAAATCGCGGCGGTCGTGATGGCGGGCAATGCCCGCGTGAATGCCGGATGGGTCGCCCCCTGATTGAATACGAAGACGTTCTGGACCCCCAACGGCAAAATGAGGCCGAACGCCAGTACAATTCCGTGGAGCAATGGGTCCATGGTGTTCTCCTCCTGACGTACTCCTGTTCAGGATAAAGGAAAACTCCCCGGCTGTCTTTGGTTAATTTTGACCGGGCGTCGGTAAATCATTTAAAAGTCTGGGAAAGTCTCTCGTGGTGTCCATTTTAGAGGTTTCCTTTTCAGTCCTCCAGCTTCAAAATCAAGTTCGTGCCATCGACTTGTCCCGGAGCCGAAGCTGCCATATTGCCGGTATAATAGACTTTTACAAGATCCCCTGTTTCAAATTCGGTGCCGGTCAGACGGTTAAGCCAAGGAATGGTGTAATAAGTGCCCCGATGAAACAGCTCTCTGTCTAGAGGAGCCGCCAATTTTTCCGGGCCACCGCCTATCAGATCCCGGCTGATAACGAATGTGGCCCCATTTTCAGCGTCGGTGCGCGCTGATTCGACTTCAACCACATATCCAATATCCGTTGTCTGGATCTGCCAGCTGAATAAAAGAAGGACAGCCAGCAGACCGAAAGCCCATAACGCCATCCGCTTCCTCATGTTATTCCTCCTATTTTGTTTTATTTCCTCATAAGACGGGACCTGCTGAGAATCGTTTCGTTAGTAAGACGTTACTTTTACGGGGTTGCCGATTTTTTCCTTGTGCACTCCTTTAGTATGAAAGCCAGTGGGTATTTTCTACTTAATATTTAATTTATTCAAAAGTCATTGAATAAACATTCATGTTTAATTATACTTATTAACATTGATATTTAGGAGGGCGAATTAATGGAGAAAAAAATGAACCGATTCTTCTATATGCTGCTTTCATTCGTGCTTCTGCTCGCGGCGTGTTCCAGCAGCGAGGAAGCGGGCAGCGCAGTGAGCGGTGAAGAATTGACGGAGGAAGAAAAGTATGGCGGTACACTCGTTTATGGAAGAGGGGCGGATTCAGTCAGCTTGGATCCGATCAACGTAACGGATGGTGAATCCATCCGGGTGACCCACAGTATTTTTGAAACGTTACTGGAGTATGACGAGAATTTGGAATTGCAACCGAAACTGGCAACCGAGTGGGAGTCGAGTGAAGACGGTTTAACTTGGACGTTCCAGCTTCGTGAAGGCGTCAAGTTCCATGATGGCACTGATTTTAACGCTGAAGCAGTCGTGTTCAACTTTGAACGGTGGATGGATCCTGAAAACCCGTACCATGTCGGCGATTTCGCCTACTACCCGTTTCTTTATGGCGGTTTTAAGGGTGACGAAGATCATTTAATCGAATCTGTTAAAGCGACAGGCGAGCACGAGCTTGAGATCAAACTAAAACGTAAAACAGCCCCGTTCCTGAGCTATTTGGCAATTTCTATGTTCGGAATCGCGAGCCCGGCGGCTATTGAGAAATACGGGACAGACATTGGTGAACATCCAGTCGGCACGGGTCCGTTCATGTTCGAGGAATGGAGCAGAAATAATTCCATTACCCTTGTGAAGAATCCGGATTACTGGGTGGAAGAGGAGCCTTACCTGGATCGGATTATCTACCGGGTGATCCCGGACAATTCCGCACGGCTGTCTTCTCTGATGGCTGGCGAAATCGATATGATGGAAGGCTTGAATATGGGAGACGTCTCTGTCGTCAAAGAAGCGGAAGGACTGGAATTGATTAAGCGGCCGAGCTTTAATATCAGCTATATCGCTTTCAATACACAAAAAGAGCCTTTTGATGATGTGCGTGTCAGAAAGGCATTGAATATGGCGATCGATAAAGAGGCGATTGTTGATGCGTTCTTCTACGGCCTTGCCGATGTGGCGACCAATCCGATTCCGCCGTCACTGTGGGGATTCAACGAGTCAATCGAAGGCTATGAATATGATCCGGAGCAGGCGAAAAAGCTTTTGGCAGAAGCCGGATACGAGGATGGACTCAAGATTACTCTCTATACGATGAACAATCCCCGCCCTTACTTGCCGGAACCGATGAAGATCGCCGAAGCGGTACAGTCCGACTTCGCTGAAATAGGAGTGGAAGCAGAAATTATTACGATGGAGTGGGCAACGTACTTGGATGATACGAGCAACGGAGCACACGATATGGCCTTCTACGGCTGGACAGGTGTCATGGCAGACCCTGACAATTTCCTTTATCCAAATCTCAGCCAGACGAATATCGTCAAACCTGCTCAGAATGTCGCTTTCTATGACAGCGATGAATTCACATCCCTGATCACTGAAGCGCGCGAGACAATCGATCAGGATAAACGAATTGAATTGTACAAGCAAGCGCAGGAAGTGTTCCACAAAGATGTTCCATGGATCATGCTGGCATATACCACTCCACCGCTCGCAAAAGCTGATTATGTAAAAGGTTTTGAAGCTCACCCGATGAGCATTGACGTAATGGCTGATGTTTATTTAGCAAAATGAATGAGGGCGCGAGGTGACACGGATGTTTTCACTGTTGAAAGAAGTATGCGGGCTGGTAGGACCCAGCGGGTTTGAACAGGACGTCCAGCGTTTTATCTTAAATGAAGTGAAAGAAAAAGCGGATAAAACGGAAGTGGATGGACTGGGCAATCTGATTGCTAAGCTGGATGCGACTGACGAATCAATGCCTTCGATCCTGCTGGCAGCCCACTCGGATGAAATCGGGTTTATTATTAAAAAAATCGAACCGAACGGCACCCTCCGCTTCGAACTGGTGGGCGGTTTCGATAATCGGATTCTCTTGGCACAGCCCGTCAAAATCAAAGGATCGAAGGGTTATGTAGAAGGTGTCATCGGTACAATCTCGGCTCACTATGTAAAGTGGGATGATCCGAAGAGGATCGCTTCCCACCGTGACCTCTATATCGACATCGGAGCCAGTTCGGAAGAAGAAGTGAAAGGAATGGGCGTGGCAATCGGACAGCCCGCGAGCTATGGCAGCGAACTTAAACTGCTCGGAGGGGGCAAGCGCGGCCGAGTCGCCGGTAAGGGGCTGGATGACCGGGCAGGATCTGCACTTCTCATTCAGCTCCTCAACCGTTTGAAAGAGCAGTCTGAGTGCCGGCACGGGGATATATATTTCGCCTTTACGGTACAGGAGGAAGTCGGACTACGGGGAGCTTCGGTCCTGTCTTCCGATATCCGTCCGGATTTCGCGCTGGCCATTGACACTACACCCACAAGCGACACGTACGATGTTCTTATGACCGGTACCCGGTCTCTCGGTGCTGGCCCGTGCGTGAAAATTGCGGATAAGTCACTGATTGCTCATCCGCTTGTCGTGCAGCTTCTGGAAAAGGTGGCCATTCAGCAGAATATCCCTTATCAGCCTGAAATCTTTATGGGGATCGGCACGGATGCCGGCGCTATTCATATGTCCGCTTCCGGTGTGCCGTCCGGCGTCATTTCCATCCCTTCCCGATATACGCATTCGCCGATTGAAATCGTGGATCTGGATGATTTGGACAACAGTCTGAAGCTGGCGAAAGAATTTATTTGTCATTCAGCGGAGTTGAAAAATAAAACCTTTTTGGATACGTAGACGAAAAAGCAGGCTTCGGCCTGCTTTTTTCTATTAAGGGCTTGGCATAGGTGTTCCGCAAAAAAGGTCTGTGGAGGAGAACTCACGGACGGACTGCTGCGGATTTTTTAAAACCCCTGTACGTCATTGAGCCCCGGAAGCTCTCAGCAGAGTTCCGGGGCTCGAAGTCTGTGTTTCGTTATGATTCAGTGGGGCGCTCGCCTGCATCGAATCGGCATGTACTTAAGGGTCCATACAGTCATGGGAGAGGCCGGAGGTTAAGCGCCCCTCCTGCTCGAGTGAACTGGCTTATTTCGTATTCGTGAACCCGCCGTCGATCCGGATCACTTCACCGTTGATATACTCGGCTTTCGACGTCAGCAGGAACGTCACGAGTTCCGCGACTTCCTCCGCCGTCCCGAGCCGCCGTTGCGGAATGCCGGCCGTCGCGTTCTCTTTCATTTCCGGGTTCGCTTCGTAGAACGCCTTCACCATCGGCGTCTCCGTCGGTCCCGGGGCGATGGCGTTGACACGGAGTCCTTCTTTCGCATATTCCGCGACCATGCTTTTTGTCAGTCCGACGATCCCGTGCTTCGTGGCGGAATACGTCACGACCGAGTCCTGGCCGATGACACCCGCGCTCGAAGCCGTATTGACGATCGAGCCGCCGCCATTTTTCAGCATGACTTCCGCCACATAGCGCACGCCGTACAGCGCGCCCATGAGGTTGATGCCGACGATTTTATCGATTTCGTCGATTTCAGTTTCCAGGAAGTACTTTCCGCTCCCGGAAATGCCGGCATTGTTGAAGAAATAGTCGATGGTGCCGAAATGCTCCACCGTCTGATCGACGTACTTCTTCACCTCTTCCGCCTTCGATACATCCGCCTGGATGAACAGTGCGTCCGGTCCGATTTCCTTCACTTTTTCCACCGTTTCATTGCCGCCTTTTTCATTCACATCGACGACTGCGATCCGGACACCTTCCTGCGCGAGGCGGAGGGCGGTCGACTGCCCGAGGCCGCTCCCGGCGCCTGTGATGACTGCAACTTTACTCATATTTTTGACCTGCCTTTCTTCCGCGAGTTTCCGAAACTGACTCGCGGGTATATTAGTTAATGTATGCCCGGAAACGGACGATGGAAAACATGCTGCGGCGGGCAGAAAATGTCCCGCCGGGGCAAAAATCTCGGTGCCTGGCACCGCAAGGAAATGATAAGGAGGACGAAGGTTATGGCAAATGCGCATGAAGAGGCTGTGAGGACGGTATATGAGCTGATCAAGGATGTGGATGTGGCGATGCTGACGACGGTGTCGGAAGGCAAGCTCGTCTCGCGCCCGCTGCAGACGCAGGAGAAGGAGTTCGACGGGACGCTGTGGTTTTTGACGCTGAAGGATACGGTCAAGTACGATGAGATCCAAAAGAATCCGAATGTGAATGTGGCGTATGTCGGGAAGTCGTATGTGTCCATCAGCGGGACGGCGGAGTTCGTCGAGGACTTGGAGCGGAAGAAGGAGTATTGGAATCCGGTGTTCGATAAGCTGCTCGAGACGTCGTATGATGACCCGAATGTGGTGCTGATCAAGGTGACGGCGGAGACTGCCGAGTACTGGGAGTCCGGCAATAAGCTGAAGGCCGTGAAGAATTTCGCCAAGAAGCTGACGAGCGATGAGCGGATGGGCGATGATTCGGATATGAACGAGACGGTCGATTTCAATAAGTGAGCTGGGCATCTGGAGAAGTATCCGCCCGTTTCAGCATGCACCGGCCGTCCCGGTTCTTTTTGGGACGGCCGGTGCATTTTCGGGCGGCGCTTGTTTTGTATGCTTACAACCCGTTCCGCCCGGGAAAAGGGGAGGAAACAGGGATGACCGGCATAGCCGGTTTTATTGAACAAAATTATAACTGACTGGAGGGGTCACTATCATTCAACAGCTGATGAACAGACGGACGGGCGCAGCGCTGGCGGGGTCCCTCGCGGCGGCCGGCGGCTATTTTGCGTACCGGAGGCAGACCGGTGATGAGAGCGCGGCGGCGAAGCTGGTGAAACTCGTCATGCGGCTGACCGGTGTGAAGATGGTGCTGTCCGACCCGGCGAAGTTCGATGAATTTATTGAAGTAAAGAAAAAAGAAGGGGAGAAGCCGTACAGCATCCCGAAATCCGCGAAGATCCGCCATACGGTCGACCGGACGGAGAAAGAAGGAATGGCGGTGTACCGGCTGTCCCCGGAAGGACGGGAATCCGGCGGGAAACGGATTTTCCACCTGCACGGCGGCGGGTATATCCTGCAGCCGCACAAGCGGCACTGGCAGTTCCTCGACCGGCTCGCAAAGCGGAGCGGGCGGGACGTCATCATGCCGATCTATCCGAAAACGCCGCAACATTCCTATGAGGAGGCGTTTCCGAAAGTCCTGGCTGTCTACAAGGAGCTGCTGGCCGAGACGGCGCCGGAAGACATTGTGCTATTGGGCGAATCATCCGGTGGCGGATTCGCACTGGCGTTGGCCCAATTGCTCAAAAAAGAAGGGCTGCCGCAGCCGGGCCGGCTCATCCTCATCTCGCCGTGGACGGACGCGACGATGGACAACCCGGCGATCGCCGACTATGAGGACCGCGACCCGCTCCTTTCCCGGCACGGGATGAAGGAGCTCGGGAAATTGTGGGCGGGTTCCGGCGACCCTGGAAAGCCGCCGGTCAGCCCGATCAACGGCGATCTGGAAGGGCTCGCGCCGGTGACGCTGTTCGCCGGCACGCACGACATCCTGTTCCCGGATGCCCGGAAACTCAAAAGGAAACTGGAAGCGCACGGCGCGGAGGTCGGGTACCACGAGTATCCGAAAATGACGCACTGCTTTCCGCTCTATCCGATCCCCGAAGGCCACCGGGCGCTCGGACAGATCGTTTCCGCGATGCAATAAAACAGGAGAACCGCTGGCGGTCCGCTTCCCAACACGCGGCAAGTGCAGTATCATGGACGTGATGAATTTCACAAGATGGAGGAACAAGCATGAAATCTTTTCTGATCGGTTCAGCGACGGCACTCGCGGTCCTGCTCATCGCTTATCTTGCGGACAACTGGAGCCTCGCGTGGATGATCGCCGGCGCCATCGCCATCCTGGCCGTGCTGCGGGAAGCGGTGGTCATGGGCAGAAGGGACAGCTCGGCGAAAACCACGAGCTCCGAGAAAAGGCGGGAGCAGCGGGAACAGCTGACGAAAATGAGAAACGCGCTCCTGTTCGCCGTCCCGCATTTCATCGTGGCGCTCATCGCGCTGCTTTTGCTGGAATAAAATCGGACAAAACGGAAAAAGCGCCCCGACCGGGACGCTTTTTTTATTGCGGTTCGGAAAGTGCCGCCTGCATATCCGGCGACCGGTCCAGCCGCCGCTGGACGATGCGGAGCCGGGTGAAGAACCCGACGGCGGCCGCCGTCAGTCCGAGCGAGATGCCGATCCAGAGGCCGAACGGGCCGAGGTCCGTATACGCCGCCAGCGTGTAGCCGGACGGGATGCCGATGACCCAGTACGACACGAGGGCGATCACAAACGGGATCTGCACGTCCTTATAGCCGCGCAGCACGCCTTGGAGCCCGGCCTGCGCCGCATCCGACAGCTGATACAGGATCGCGATGATGAAGAACTGGCCCGCCAGTTCGATGACGAGCGGATCTTCAGTGTAGAACTGCGCGATCGATTCCCGGAAGAAGATCAGGAAGACCGCATTGATTGCCAGAAAGCCGATGCCGCCGAGGACGCCCATCTTGCCGTATTCTTTGGCGTTCTGCAGCCGGCCGCCCCCGACGGAATAGCCGACGACGATCGTCAGCGCCATCGAAATGCTGAGCGGGATCATGAAGATGAGCGATGTGAAGCTGAGGGCGATCTGGTTTGCGGCGATAGTGACCGTCGAGAACAGGATGCCGACGAGCAGCGTCACGACCGAGAAGATGCTCGATTCGAAAAAGATGGACAGCCCGATCGGAATGCCGATGACGAGCTCTTCTTTCCACGCCTTGAGGGAAGGGGCCGGCCACATGCGGAACAGCCGGTAATTCCGCACTTTCGGCAAGCGGAACGTCATCCAGATGCTGAAGGCGAGCATGATCCAATATGTGAAGGCGGTCGCATAGCCCGCGCCGATGCCGCCGAGTGCCGGCAGCCCGAAGTTGCCGAAAATCAACCCGTAGTTCAGGAGGGCATTGAACGGCACCGCAAGCACCGTGATGTACATCGTGATCGTCGTGTAACCCTGTCCGTCGAAAAAGTTCCGGAGCACGTTCGCAAGAAACAGCGGGACGATGCCGATCGACAGCCCGATCAAGTAATGAAAGGAAATGTACTGCACTTCCGGCTCCAGATCCATGAACGTCAGAATGGGCTCGAGCAGGAAGCTGCCCGCCGCAATGACGAGCAGCGCGAGAATGACCGCCAAATACAGCGACTGTGTGACGAAAGCGGCAATCCTGCTTTTCTGATCGCTGCCCGACAGCTGGGCGACGATCGCCGTCACCGCGAGCAGCACGCCGTTGACGCCGGTGAAGACCGGCATCCAGAGGCTCGAGCCGATGGCGACACCGGCCAGGTCTTCCGTGCCGACCCGTCCTGACATCATCGTATCGATCAGGTTCATCGCGTACAGGCTGAGCTGCGTCACCATGATCGGCCAGAGGACAGAGAGAAACAAGTTGATTTTTTCTTTTTTCGTATCTGCGTGATGCATTTATTTCCCTCCAGGTTGCTGCAGTGTTTCGTTTGTTGTCAGGGCGACGGAGCGGGGAGTTGGGGGGGCGGGGACGAGGTGAAGTGTCGACAACGGAATAAGCGGTGTCGAGACCGGGATAAGGGTCGTCGAGACCGGGATAAACGCCATCGAGACCCAGATAAGCGGTGTTGAGCCCGAGATAAGGGGTGGTGAGCCCGAGATAAGCGGTGGTGAGCCCGAGATAAGCGGTATCGACACCGGGATAAGGGGCGTCGAGACCGGGATAAGCGGTGCCGAGACCGAGATAGAGGGTGCCGAGACCGGGATAAGCGGTGTCGAGCCCGAGATAAGGGGTGTCGAGCCCGGGATAAGGGGTGTCGAGACCCAGATAAGCGGTGGCAAGACCCAGATAAACGCCATCGAGACCCAGATAAGCGCCGCTAACCCCGGGCAAACCCCCTTACAAACCGGCCCAGAACACCGCCCAAGCCGCTTGCAGCTTCCGCTCGGTCCGCTCTTCACCGCCATACACCAGCTCCACACAAATGGAATCGATCAGAGCGGAGAACGCCAGTGTCGCGGTCTCCGGATTCTGGCGCGTGACTTCCCCGAGCGCCGCCGCCTGTTCGAAGCGCTTTAAGTACAGCGCGTCCACTCCATCGATGTACCGGTATACATACTCCATCACTTGGTCGTACAAATGGGCGGGCGGGAAAAACGACACCCGCAGCCAGAACTTCATGCGTGCGTCATGCCCGAACCGGCCGGTCATCCCGCGCAGTGCGCCGAGCAGGAACTCGTCAAGCGGCTCGCTGAACCGGTCATTCACGTATTGCTCTCGGTCGCGCAGCTCGGCTGCGAACGTTTCCTCCAGCACCTGCAGGAACAGATCATCCTTGCTGGCGAAATGCGAGTAGAGCGACTGCTTTTTCAAGCCCGTCTCCGCCGCGATGTGCGACAGCGAAGTGCCATTGTAGCCATGTTCGGCAAATAAAATCAGCGCCGCGTCTTTGATTGATTGCGTAGTCATAGTGCCTCCTTTGCCTGACGACCGTTCGTAAGGAATTGTAGCAGGTTTCACAGGCGGTAGCAACAACCGGGTTCCAACTGGTTTTATTTTTTGTGAATGCCCAATAAAACACGAAAAATGAAACCCATCCGGCAATGAAGCGTATAACTACTATACGAGTGAATGGAAATAACAGGATAAGCTGGCGGGAGTTTAGGTAAAAACCGGCGAGAAAGAGAGGGACCGGTTTTATTGGAATAAATAAAGGAGGCTGAATATGAGGACTCAATTTTTGTCAATCGCAGGGCTTTTGCTGCTTGCCGGGATGGCGAGCGGCTGCAGCGGATCAGCGCCAGGGGAACCGGCCACTGTCAACGTGGGGGCTGAACAAGGGGAAACGGGAACGGAGAGCGGAGAGGCCGGCGCCGATTCCGAGGCGACGGGACCGGTCGTGGTGTCGGAGGCGACTGCGCAGGAAGCGATTTCCGCTGTCATCGAGACGGATTTCACTTCGCCGCGCGACGAATTCATCCGGCTTGAAGAAGCGGTGTACGACGCGCAATTTCCCGACATGACCGAGGAGGAGTACCAGGCGTTCTTGGCGTCGGATGTTTATCAGGCGTATATGGAGTACTATGAGGACGCGTTCGCCGCCTACTTCACTGAAGACGAAATGGACGATTTCATCAGGACGGCGAGCATGATGAGCGTGCTTCAGCGTGCGGAGTCTTCTCATCAGACAACTGTGCAGAACATTGTGATCGAACGGAGCGGGAACGAGAACGCGCCGAACAATTACTCCTTCTCATTCGAAGTGGTTTTTACGGATGGAGAAGGCAACTCTACAACCCATCAGTTGAAAGGAAAGGCCATCATGACGGAAGAGGGGAAGATCGGGCGCTTTCAATACACGGACCCAGGCGGGCTTGTGGAGACGATCAATTCGGCTTATTGAAAGCTGGCGCGGTGTGCGGCTTGAAAAATATTGGCTGACAAAATGTCATTTGGGCGGAAGGAGGAGAGGGCATGCCGTATTATTCACTGCCGGAACAGATCTGGCTCGACTTGTTTCTGTTCGTTGCCGGCAGTTTCCTGCTGATCTGGCTGTTCAATGCCGTCATGCGGAAATGGCTGGGCATCAGGAAAATGAGGGTTTTCAAAATGCACTATGTGAATGAAACGCATCGGAAATGGGATTTCCGGCTGAGAATGGGCTACCTGGGCCTGTTTTTGCTCGTCTTGCTCGTCACCTTGGCACTTCGGCTGTATATACCGTGGTTCGTTTTAGGGCTGATTCCGCTTTACGCCATGCAAACGGTTTTGCAGGCATACTTGGAATGGAAGCACGGCGAGGGTCGGACTCAGGCCATTTATGAAGCCGCCGAGTTCGGTGTCACGCTGGGTGTCCTCTTGGCACTCGCATGGCTGCTGTTTCCGGAGATCCGATATTGGTGAAGGCGGCCGGACCGCCCCACCGGTGCCAGGCACTCCTGTAATCCGATAAATTGAATAGAATCCAGACGCAGCCGCGGTCTTCCTTCGAAGGAAGCTGCGGTTTTTAAATGCTTCCATATCCAATGGCGGCGTGTATATACCAAGACTTGCCATCATCCAATGAAGTCATGAAAGAAACATAAATGATTAGGGAAGACTGATCCAAGCACCATCGAAAAATTGTTTTTAAAATATTTTCAATTTTTTATTGACTTCTGAATTGTTGTCCTATTACAATGGGTTCAATCTTAATTTAATTGTCATACAAAATTACAAAATAACAAAAAGACAAAAGAATCGGGGTGAACCGATTCAGGAACTGAGGAGAAAACATGGAGTTTCAGACGGTTGATAAGAAGAACTTATCGAAGCAGGTGATCGATGAGATTATCGGACTCCTCCAGAGTGGGCAGCTGAAACCTGGGGACCGCCTGCCGACAGAGATGGAACTGATGACAATGTGCAATGTGAGCAGGTCGGTTATGCGGGAAGCTTTATCGTCACTGGAAGCGATGGGAATCGTAAACCGCAAAACCCGGAAAGGGACATTCTTTTCTGACCGGATCGGAAGTGAGCCATTCTCGATAATGTTAGCGCTTTCTTCCGGCAATTTGAAGTCTATTCTTGAAACAAGAATATCGCTGGAGTTGGGCTTTGTTACATTGGCGGCGGAAAAAATCACGGATGAAGATTTGGAACGGCTCAACGCGACAGTGGAAGCGATGAAGGAAGCGGATGGCGATTATACCGCCACGGATAAGGAATTCCATGAAATTATCGCTCACAGTGCCAGCAATCCGCTTTTGGAGGCGATGATCGGGCCGGTCCTGAACCTCTATGACAAAACGCTCGAACAGATCTCGACGAATCAAAAAAATCCGGAGATCACGATTGGTCATCACGAGGCGATTTACGAAGCTCTGAAAGAGAAGAATCCGGTAAAAGCTTATCAGGCGATGTATACGCACTTGAGCTATGTCAGGGATAAAGCGCTCCGCGGCCTGAAAGAACGGCAGTAGGCGAAGGAATCAAAAAGGGGGATGGAGAAATGGGAGAGCGGAATGACGCGAAGGAGTGCAAGCGGTGCGAAGCAGCTGAACATTCCTTTAAAAGGGCGGGACCATAGTGAGGTGTCATTCTTTGCTTTACTTGCTATGGTTCTTGAAAAACAGCTGCAAATAAGAAAGTCGGGTGTCCAAATATGATGAAAGTTTCAGTGACCATAAACAATTTTCACTTGCCGGATGGCGATTTAAAGCAGATGAGCCAACTGGGAGTCGACTGCATCGATTTTGGAAACGGCTCTTCCTTCCCGGGAGTAAAAGAGCAGGGCTATCCTGATCTTGATGCCCTTCTGAAGGAAAAACGGAGAATCCGCTCGTGGGGCATGGATATTAACCGAGTGACCCTGCCGAATATCACTGAATCGTTCATGAACAATGAGACGGATGGCGCTGAGGAAATTGAAAACGCTGTCAATGCAGTGAAAGTGTTCGGAGAAGCTGGAATAAAAATTGTCAGACAGCGGTTTGCCGGAGATGTATTCCACGGTCTGACAACGGGCTATGAAGCGATTCAGAGAGGGGGGATGATTTCCAGGGGAGAAAGTCTCGGCTACACACGCGAACGGGCTGAAACGCCGACTCTGGAAGAAGCGAAATTCTGGCGTGAACGATACAAGGAAGTATACCGCCAAATCGTACCGGCAGCGGAAGATTATGGCGTGAAAGTCGGGATGCACCCGTCGGACACACCGAACTGGGATACGCCGTTCGGCGGACTGGGCTATCACCGGATCATTGATGAGTTTCCGAACAAGAACGTCGGCTATATCTACTGCGTCGGAACAAGAGCAGAAGAAGGCGGCAGTTCACTCGTTCTCGATGAAATCAACAATTACGGCCGGAAAGAAAGAATCTTCCTCGTACATTTCCGGAACGTACGGGGAAGCCTCCCGACAGCGGGCGCATTTGAAGAAGCCCTGCTGGATGACGGGGACATGAATATGTTCAAGATCATGCTGGAATTGAGGAAAGTCGGCTTTGACGGCTGCCTGAATCCGGACCATGTGCCCTTGATGGAAGGGGACAACCCGGACACCGACAAGAAATGGGCACATTCCAATATCGGCTGGAATTATTCAAGCATCGGATTCGCCTATTCGATCGGTTATATAAAAGCCATGCTTGCTGCACTGGTGGAATTTGAAGGATAAAGCAAACCGTCGCAGGAAAACCGGACAACCAAACATACCTTAAGGGGGATACAAACATGAATAAACGATGGATCATGGGACTGCTGTTAATGTTTATCGTTGGTCTGCTCGCCGCATGTGCAGAAGAAGCAGCGCCGGCAGAGGCGGAAGCGGAAGAAGAAACGGCGGCGTTCCCGGAAGAGCCGATTAATGTAATCGTCGCATATGATGCAGGAGGCGGAACGGATACGACTGCAAGAACGCTGCAGCCGTTCCTGGAAGAAGAGCTCGGTGTTCCGGTGAACGTCGTCAACCAGCCTGGCGGAAGCGGCTGGGTAGGCTGGACGAATATCGCCAATGCAGAGCCGGATGGTCAGACCATCGGTTACCTGAACTCGCCGAACGTGGCAAGCGGGCTTGTCAACCCGACTTTGGAACGTGAAGTGGATCTCAGTGATTTTGAAACGCTTGCCAATCACGTCGCGGATCCTGGTGCCATCGCCATCCGTACAGATGATGAACGTTTCTCGAATTTCGAGGAGCTGGTCGAATACGCTAAAGAGAACGAATTGACCACCACTGCAACTGGTGTGGCTGGCGACGATCACCTGGTCACCCTGAAACTGAACGACAGACTCGGAACAAAGTTCAGAGCTGTACAGTTCGAAGGGACAGCTGAATCCCGCGCGGCTTTCCTGGGCGGCCATGTGGATGTCCTCGTCACCAGCGTCGGTGAGGCTTATTCAATGGATGAAGGCGGCCAATTGGATGTCGTCGCAGTCACAGCGGAAGAGCGTTCCCCATTCCTTCCGGATACTCCGACAGTCGGCGAACTCGGATTCGATCCGATCATCCAGCAGTCCACAAGAGGATTGGTTGCACCAGTCGGAATTGATCCTGAAAAACTTGAAGTGCTGAAGGCAGCACTGGAAAACGCGATTCAAAACGAAGAGCATCAAACAAAAATGACAGAAATCGGTACACAAGTGCAGTACGCTGATGCAGAAGAATACAGACAGCTTCTGGAACAGGATCTTGAAGATGTGGAAGGCTTGAAAGAATTGCTGGGATGGTAAGCAGCAAAGCAATTGAATACCCGGGTCATACAGATCCGGGTATTCGCATTTTAAGGACCGTGCAGGGAAGGATACAGCTTGAACAGTCATATTTTTCGCTGTGAGGAAAGGTGGAACCATGATGTTGAAGAATTATGCAATGTGGATCGGTCTGCTGGTCTTCGGGTTTGCCGCCATGATGTTCTATGGCTCATTCTCGATGCAATACTATGGACCGTACGGACCAGGGCCGGGCTTTTTCCCAAGGTGGATCAGCGGCGTACTTGCCGCAGTAGCTCTTCTCTATATCGGTGATTCGATCAGGAAAGAGAAGCGGATCTCGTTTGCTGAAGCTTTCCCGACAGGGGTAGTGCTGGTAAGGCTCCTTACCATCGTGGCTTCGATCCTCATTTTTATTTTTATCGCTCCGTTCACGGGATATATCATTGCCAGCGTGCTGGTGATGCTGATGCTGCTGCTCCCGGACGTCAAATGGTATACATCAGTCGCGGTTGCTGTAAGTGTTTCGCTCGCGCTGTTCTTCGTGTTCGATACATTTCTTAATATTCCGCTTCCAGCGAATGCACTTGGTTGGTAAAGGGAGGGAAGCAGCATGGATACATTCGGTTTATTAATGGAAGGTTTCGCAATCGCTTTATCATGGGATAACTTGCTTTATGCCCTGATCGGTGTCTCAGTCGGTATGCTCGTCGGGATTCTTCCCGGGCTCGGGCCGAGTGCCGGTACCGCTCTATTGATACCGCTGACATTCGGTATGGATCCGACGTCAGCAATCGTCATGCTGGCAGCCATTTTCTATGGTTCCATGTACGGTGGGACGATAACAACTGTTTTAGTGAATGTTCCCGGTGAAGCAGCTTCTGTCATCACCGGTTTAGACGGATATCCGATGGCCCAGCAGGGAAGAGCCGGTGTCGCGCTCGGCATATCGGCGATTGGTTCATTTATCGGCGGTGTCGTCGCGATTATCGGTGTCGTTCTTGTAGCGCCGATGATGGTGAAGTTCGCCCTCTCTTTCGGTCCTCCTGAATTTTTCGCCCTGATACTTTTCGGTCTCACCATGGTCGTCGGCCTCGCCGGAAAATCAGTTATCCGCGGCATGATCGCCGTCCTGATCGGACTCCTTCTCGCCATGTATGGAATGGCACCGAGTTCAGGGGTTGTCCGCTATTCGTTCGGGATCACCCATCTCATTGACGGCTTTAATTTCGTAACGATTGCGATGGGGCTTTTCGGTCTTTCGGAAATCCTGATCGGTATGGAGCAGCAGCTCAAAAATCCGATCAAACCGCCAGCTGTCAAAGGGATGTTTCCATCACGCAAAGAATGGAAGCCTTCCGCTGCGTCGATCGGCCGCGGAACCGTCCTCGGATTTTTCATGGGGCTCATTCCAGGCACAAGTTCAGTCGTACCGGCCCTGATGTCCTATTCGATGGAAAAGCGGCTGGCAAAAGATCCTTCACGTTTCGGAAAAGGCGCAATCGAAGGGGTGGCGGGCCCGGAGACGGCTAACAACTCATTCACAGGAGGCGCGCTGATTCCGCTGTTCCTCCTTGGCATCCCGAGCTCCGCGACGATGGCTGTCCTGATGGGTGCTTTCATCCTCCATGGACTTCAGCCGGGACCGACTCTTTTCATCCAGCATTCCGATTTTGTCTGGGCGGTCCTGGCCAGCATGTTTATCGGGAATGCGATGCTGCTTTTCATGAACTTGCCGATGGCCGGCATGTGGGCGAAAATCGCGAGTGTCCCCTTCAAGCTTTTATTCCCGATCATCATCGCGGTATCGATCGTCGGGACGTACTCCATCAGCAACAGCCTTTGGGATGTTGGAGGCTTATTGTTCTTCGGATTGGTCGGATACTTGTTCAAAAAGGCGGATATCCCGGTCGCACCGATTGCACTGACATTCATCCTCGGAGTCATGATGGAAGAAGCGCTGCTGCAGACGTTAGCGATTTACAAGGGAAGTTTCCTGCCGATTTTCACCCGTCCGCTCGCCGGAACACTCATGGCAATGTCAGTTATTGCATTATCCCTCAGCATCTATGCAGGATTTAAGAATAAAAAAGATAATCTCGCCGATTCAGAAGCTTGATGAGTCGAAAACTCCTGCCGGTGTCTGAGACAGCAGGAAATTGACAGAACTTTTTAATTGTCATACAGTATTACAAAATAAACCAACAAAGGTGGATGACCCATGTCAAAAAATAACCGACAAGCCCCTGAAGGGATCCTCGGCTTTCCTGTTGCCCCTTTTGATGAATCTGGAAAACTGGATGTGAAAGGGCTGGAAGCGAACATTGATTTCCTGCTCGATTCCGGGTTGACTTCGATTTTCGTAGCATGCGGAGCCGGTGAACTCCACGCGATCAGCACGGAAGAATACCGGGAAATGGTGGAAGTTGCAAAAAGCAGAACAGGGGGCAAGGTGCCATTATACACAGGTGTCGGAGGAAATATTGTCCATGCCCTCGAGCAGGCGAAGATATCAGAAGAGCTGGGCGCGGACGGTTACTTGATTCTGCCTCCCTACCTGATCGATCCGTCACAAGACGGTATTTACAACTACTTGAGTGAAATCATCACCAGTACGGAATTGAATGCGATCGTCTACAACCGGGATAATTGTGTACTGACCGCCGAAACGCTTGAAAAACTTTGTGAGCTCCCGCAGCTCGTCGGTTACAAGGACGGCATCGGCAACATGGAGACGGTGGCGGAATTCACCCATAAATTCGGCGACCGCCTCGAATGGATCAATGGAATGCCGCTGGCGGAAGTTACGATGGGCGCTTACTTGAATTTAGGTTTTAAGACATACTCGTCCGCTATTTCCAATTACATTCCCCACATTTCAGCGCTATACTTTGAAGCGCTTCAGAACGGGGATAAAGAAACGGTCCGTGAAATCTATGACAGCGTCATTCTGCCGATCCATAAAATCAGGAAGCAGAAAAAAGGATATGCTGTCTCACTAATCAAGGCAGGGATGAAAATTGTCGGACTTCCGGTCACCACGAATGTGAGGGCGCCGATCGCACCGGTCGAGCAGGATCACTATGAACAGCTGAAGGACGTCATAGAAAGGGCGCTGGAAAAATACCCGGCGAAAACAAAAATAAAAACAAGCTGAATAGCGGAACAAAGTGCGACAGCTGCAGCAGAAGGCCGGATCAGATGTGAGGAGTCAATCATTCAACACACATATAGGAGGAGCTTATGACGACTAATACAGAAGTACAAACCTATTTGAACTATATCAATGGAGAATGGAAAGCTTCCGATACAGGCAAGACATCCGAAAGCCTGAATCCTTCCAACAGCGAGGAAGTGCTCGGCAAGTTCCAAATGTCTTCAGCCAATGATTTGGATGAAGCCGTTTCTGCAGCCTCCGCAGCCCAGAAAAAATGGCGGAAACTGTCCGGAAAAGAAAGAGGCGATTTTTTATTCAAAGTCGCCGATGTGCTGGAGTCGAAAACAGAGTACGTTGCAGAAGCGATGACGAAAGAGATGGGGAAAACATTTGCAGAAGCGAAAGGTGAAACGGCACGCGGTGTAGCGATCCTCCGCTATTATGCGGGAGAAGGCATGCGGCCGGTCGGGGATGTCATCCCATCGACAGACAGCGAAGCCCTCATGTTCACGACAAGAACCCCGCTCGGCGTTGTCGGAGTCATTACGCCATGGAACTTCCCGGTCGCAATCCCGATCTGGAAAATGGCACCTGCGCTCATTTACGGCAATGCGGTCGTGCTCAAGCCGGCAAGCGATACTGCGGTCACAGCGGCACGGGTCGTGGAATGTTTTGCGGAAGCGGGACTCCCGGAAGGTGTACTGAACATGGTCACCGGCTCCGGCTCGGTCATCGGTCAGGGCTTGGCGGAACATCCTGGAGTGAATGGTATCACGTTCACCGGATCCAACACAGTCGGCAAGCAGATCGGCCGCGCTGCACTCGATCGCGGCATCAAGTATCAGCTTGAAATGGGAGGCAAAAACCCGGTCATCGTCGCAGATGACGCAGAACTTGATCTGGCAGTGAATGCGACCATCAGCGGCGGGCTGAAATCGACCGGTCAGAAATGTACGGCCACCAGCCGGGTCATCGTGCAGAAAGGGATCTACGATAAATTCAAAGAGCGGCTTTTGGAAAAAGTGGCGGAAATCACTGTCGGTAACGGCATGGAAAACAGCAGCTGGATGGGTCCTGTAGCAAGTGAGAATCAGCTGGATAACGTCCTTTCTTACGTGAAGATCGGAAAAGAAGAAGGCGCGAAATTACTTTATGGCGGAAACCGGGTATCGGAAGAAGAGACGAAGAATGGCTATTTCGTCGAGCCGACAGTCTTTGAGGATGTTACACCGGACATGCGGATTGCGCGGGAGGAAATCTTCGGACCGGTCCTCGCGCTGATGAAAGTGGATACCATTGAAGAAGCGCTGGAACTTGCGAATGATTCCGAATACGGATTGAGCGCTTCGATTTTCACAACGAACATCGGCAACATGCTCGGATTCATCGATGATATGGAAGCCGGACTCGTCCGCGTCAATGCAGAGAGCGCCGGTGTTGAACTTCAGGCCCCATTCGGAGGCATGAAGCAGTCAAGCTCCCACTCCCGTGAACAGGGCCGTGCAGCGATTGAATTCTTCACCTCGATCAAAACTGTTTTCGTGAAAAAATAACGATCGTGGGGAGTTATGCGGCAAAAGCTTAACTCCCCATTTTTTAATCGAAAAAATCCTTCATGGCGAGACTACATAGTTAAGGAGCGTTTATATGGTGACCAACAACAGTAAACTGAAGAACACCACTCCCAAAGTAACTAAAATGCGTGTCATCCCCGTCGCCGGGCACGACAGTATGCTGCTGAATCTCAGCGGCGCCCATAGTCCGTATTTCACTCGGAATATTGTGATGCTGGAGGATGACCACGGCAATGTGGGAGCCGGGGAGGTGCCGGGCGGCGAAGCGATCCGGCAAACGCTTGAGGAGTCACAGAACTACGTCGTCGGGGAACCGATCGGTGCGTATAACCGTATTCTGAATAATGTCCGGAAACGATTCGCTTTCAAAGATGAGGCCGGAAGAGGCGCTCAGACATTCGATCTCCGGGTGACGATCCATGCGGTGACTGCCCTGGAAGCCGCGCTCCTCGACCTGCTCGGCAAATTCCTCGGGGTTCCGGTGGCGGAACTCCTAGGTGAAGGCCAGCAGCGGACACACGTCGAAATGCTCGGCTATCTATTTTATATCGGCGACCGCAATAAGACGGATCTGCCGTATTTGAGTGATCCCCATAATTCCGATGACTGGCTGCGCCTCCGTCACGAGGAAGCGCTGACACCGGAAGCGGTCGTCGCCTTGGCGGAAGCTGCCCAGAAGCGTTACGGCTTTCAGGATTTCAAGCTGAAAGGCGGGGTCTTGAAAGGGGATGAAGAAATGAAAGCGGTGACGGCCCTCGCAGAACGTTTCCCCGATGCGCGCATCACACTCGACCCGAACGGGGCCTGGTCGCTCGAAGAAGCGGTCCGCCTCTGCAAAGGCAAACAGCACATTCTCGCCTACGCGGAAGATCCGTGCGGTGCAGAAAACGGATTTTCATCCCGGGAAGTGATGGCCGAGTTCCGGACAGCGACCGGACTGCCGACTGCGACCAACATGGTCGCTACGGACTGGCGGGAAATGGGGCATGCCATCCAGTTGAAGTCTGTCGATATCCCGCTCGCCGATCCGCATTTTTGGACGATGCAAGGCTCTGTCAGAGTTGCTCAGATGTGCAATGAATGGGGGCTGACGTGGGGGTCCCATTCGAATAACCACTTCGATATCTCCCTTGCGATGTTCACTCATGTCGCGGCAGCTGCACCCGGGAAGATCACTGCTATCGATACCCACTGGATTTGGCAGGACGGGCAATTCCTCACGGCGAACCCTTTCCGGATCGTCGATGGGAAAATTGAAGTGCCGGATGCGCCGGGCTTGGGAATCGAACTCGATATGGACCGGATCGAGGAAGCACACCGATGCTACGTGGATAATGGACTCGGCGGACGAGATGACTCTGTCGGGATGCAATACTTGATCCCAGGCTGGGAATTCGACAACAAGAGACCCGCTCTTGTCCGGGATTAAAGGAAGAAGTTCTGGAGAAAATAAGGTAAACTAGGAATAGAAGTAAAAGACATCTGTCCGGGAAAGGCGGTGATAGTTATGGCAGATCCGATCGTGAATTCAATCCGCAAAAGCACTCTTTCGCAGCAAGTGCTGGAAAAAATCGTTTTTCTGCTAATCAACGGGGAATTAAAACCCGGTGATAAATTGCCGCCTGAGATGGAATTGATGGAGCAGCTCGGTGTTAGCCGGACGGTTCTGCGTGAAGCGCTGAGTTCGCTCGAAACACTCGAAATCATCAAACGCAAGCCGCGGGGCGGAACCGTCGTCAATGAAAAAGTCGGCAGTGACCCATTCACCGCGATGCTCGCTCTGTCGATCAACAATTTGCCGGCTGTAATCGAGGCACGGATGGCACTTGAATTGGGCCTCGTGACCATTGCCGCCGAGAAAATCACGGAAGACCAGCTGGAGCAGCTGGAAGCCACCATCCGGAACATCGAAAAAAATGCCCATATGAACTACGGGGAATACGATAAAGAATTTCATAAGATCATTGCATTGAGTGCCAACAATCCGGTTGTTGAAGGTATGATTACATCCTTGCTCATCACCCATCAAAAGACAGACAGCCTGATCCAGTACCGCGAGCCGGAAACGACGGTGGAACATCACCAGGCCATTTATGATGCGCTAAAGAAACGCGATCCGCATGAAGCTTTCAGCGCGATGTACAGGCATTTGAGTTTCGTCCGAGGCAAGATCCTGAAAAACATAGATGAAGAGAGGTAAGCAGAGAAGGCTATAAACGGCTCAGTTTATAGCTTTTTCTCATGCCGTGAAATACTGTCGGTAAACCCTTCATCCATTTTCGATGCATCCTGCCGCCCCACCGGTGCCAGGCACTCCTGCAACTCAGCGCGTTCAGCCGCCGCCCGCTTTCCTGGCCGTCCGGCGTTCCCCCGCAAATTCCGGCAAATCCTCCCCGCTCTTCACCCGCTTCAGCTGTGCGACGATGATCACGGAGATGATGACGAGCAGCGACCACGAACTGATCTTGCCGATATGCACGACCGACCAGCTCGCTGCCTGGCCGGGATACTGCCACGCGCCGAGGAACGTCGAAATGTTCTCCGCGATCCAGATGAAAAACCCGATGAGCACGAACGACAGGAGCAGCGGCATTTTATAGAGGTGGCCGTTCACCCGGAACGTCACCATCGTCTTGAAAAAAATAAAGACGAGCATCCCTTTCAGCACCCAGCGGAAATCATACGTGAAGTGATGCGTGAAGAAATTAAAGTAAATGAGTGCCGAAATGAGCACGGTCAGCGCCGGATGCGGCCAGCTGTACATTTTCAGTTCCATGCGCCGCCAGGATTGGCACAAATAGCTCGCGACACTCGCATACATAAATCCGCTGTACAGCGGCACCCCGAAAAACTTCGTGTACGCGTCTTCCGGATACGCCCACGACCCCATGTGCACTTTGTACAGTTCCAGCGCAAGTCCGATCGCATGGAACACGCAGATCACTTTCAGTTCATCCCGTGATTCAAGGCGCGATGCCACCATGAACACCTGGCCGGCCAGGCAGATGAGCAGAATCAGGTCATAGCGGGGCAATCCCGGTACCTCCACAACCTTCGAGACCGCAAGCGCCGCGAAAATGATGACCGGGAAAATGCAGCACAGCGCCTGCAAATAACCGAATCGAATAAAATCCCGCACGAAAACTCGCTCCTTTTTTAGTCTTTGTACTAGAACAAGACGAAGCGGGTTCGCGGTAAGTTTCTGTTTTTCGTTCTTTTTTTATTGAATTTCGATAAAATTTTCGAGCGGTGCACTGAAAAGGAAGCAAACCAGAAATTGCGATAAACTGTGAATGAAGGATCATCTTTTATTCCAACACAAGATGATTGGATGAATGGGACAGTTAGGAGGGATGAAATCGTGGATACAAACGGAATCGGCAGGCGCGAAGAAGCCGGACTGCCGCGGTTCAAAAGCCATGAAGAAGCGCGGACGTTCTTTGAAGAGCGGTTCGGCGAGCGATTCGTCTTCGAAGAGGCGACAGACGAAGCGGGAAGCCGGTGCTTTTTTTACCGGCTGATTACGGATAAAGAAGCTTATATAAGAGGTGCGGAAGAGTTGAATTCCACCGGCTATGTAGGAAAAGAATTCCTGGATAGCTATCAGCCGGTCCGGATCATGGAGAACGGCGGCTTGCAAGTGATCCACCGGGAGGAATGACTTCGGGGTTGCCCTTTTGTCATAAGGAAGAATTGAGAAAAAGAGCTTGGACAGGAACTTGTCCAAGCTTTTAGTTTTCGAGAAAACCCTCAACAAAGCTGCTGACAGTAGGACGATCTGAAAGAATGGCTCCGCACCCACAGACTGCCTGAAACTTTCCGGGATTTGGAACCGACTATTTCCTAAACGAGTCATGCTCGAATGGACAGCCAGCGTTGAGCCCCATGATAACCGATGAATGGCTGCAGCTTGGTTTCAGTGAAGGGAGACGACAGAAAATGATGCGGATGATTCTATTGATTTTATTGCTCCTCTTAAGCGGATGCAGCAGTGACTACGAAGGCGTCGTCATGGAGAAGTTTGCGGACAGCTTCATTCTCGGGATTCCGGTCGATGATCCGGAGGCGGAGTCTCCGGCGTACGAAGTGACGATTACAGACAGCACGGTATTCAGCGGATCCGTCGACTCGTTCGAGGAGCTGGAAGAGGAATCCCGTGTGACTGTCTTGCCGGAGGCCAATGACGAGCTCCTGAGTGAAGGGCAGCTCATCGCGGAGGAAGTTATCGTGCACTAGCGGAAGGCTGCCAGGAGAGGGCGGATGCCGGAAGGCGCCCGATCTCCGGGCAGGACGTCGTGTACCAAGAATTCCCTTCTTTTATTCCAATAAAATCAGTGCTTCGGCAGGGCAGTTTTTAGTTTCGTCGGGGTGGTTACGGGAAAATAGAAATATGGGATTTTTGCGAACCGCCGGAAGGCTGAGAATGCCGGTACACGGAAGCATCCGCCGACCGGCATCGGACAGACAGCGGAAAGGGAGAGATTCAGCATGCAGAAAAAAGATTCGGAAGGCACACTGGTCGCCGTCATGATCGATGAAGAATCGAGGGCGAAGCAGAAGGCGCTCCACGAAGATGAAAAAGTGATCCCGACAGAACCGGTCCCGATCTGGAACGTGGCGCACCGCGGCGCTTCGGGCCATGCGCCGGAGCACACGATCGAAGGCTACCGGATGGGCGGCACGATGCTCGGGGATTTCATCGAAGTGGACCTGCAGATGACGAAAGACGGCGTGCTCGTCGCGATGCATGACGAGCGTGTCGACCGGACGACGAACGGCACCGGGCTCGTGAAGGATTTCACGCTCGAAGAACTGAAGAAACTCGACGCGGGCTCCTGGTTCAACGACATGTACCCGCATAAAGCGCAGCCGCACTATGTCGGCCTTACCGTTCCGACTCTGGAGGAAATCATTCAGGAATTCGGGACGGACGAACGGTACTACATCGAGACGAAAGAGCCGGGCATTTACCCAGGCATGGAAGAAGAGCTGATCCGGGTCCTCGAGAAGTACAAACTGATCGGCAAGGATCCGAAGGAAAGCCACGTCCTTATCCAATCATTCAGTCCGGAAAGCCTTCAAAAGCTGCACGACTTGAATTCCATCGTCCCGCTCGTGCGGCTGTTCACATATTTTGGGATCGGCACGATCACGGATAAAGAGCTGGACGAAATCGATGACTACGCCGTCGGAATCGGCGCGAACCATAACGGCATCGATGAGAAATACGTCCGCCAAGTCGTGGACGCCGGCCTCATGATGCACCCGTACACCGTGAACACGAAAGACGACATGCGGAAAGTGATCGACTGGGGCGTGACCGGCATGTTCACGAACTTCCCGGATCTCCTGCGGGATGTGCTGAAGGAATACGAAGAGGCAAGCTGAAGACGAATAACGCAGGACTATACAGAAACGCCGCGCTCCAACAGTGGAGGCGGCGTTTTTTCGGCCTGTTCAAATCGGAATAAAAGAGGAAGAAAAAGTGCTGGATCATTGTCTCCTGCAGGGGCTTTTGCAGGCTGTTCACGGCATAGTAGCATGTCACACCATCAGGCGAATCATGAATTTTATCCGCCACAGATTCTACTCATCGGCAAACTCCGCATCTTGCTCTGCTACTGGAACAGCGCTTTGAAATTCGCGTCTGACCAGACAGCTCTATGTGTTTCCTCAGGAAATTGAATGAAATCATTGATCATCAAATTATATAACAGTCGTTCTTTGTGTGGGAACAGCAATGGATACAGCAGAAAATCTTTCACATTAGCAGTAACTAAGACACTATCAGCAGCATATGCGCTATAAAGAATCCGTGAGTCGGAAACACCGCCATACGCCATTTTCCCGGCAGTAAGAGTATCTTTGAAGTTAGCCCGTAAATAAGCGGTCATTTTACGGATGGAATGCTCCAACTCATCAGACACAGGAGGAGAAGTCTCCTGACACACATCTAATAGTTTTCGCACGCGCATGTTCTCGTTCCCACTAAGTGTATAGGATTGGATCTCCAGCTCTCTTTTAACTTCCGCAGGAACAAGTATGATTGCGGATCCTTCAGCAACCTCACTCTTTATTTTTCTCCAGAAAATTTTAGCAGCAAGCCGTAAATCAGGTTCGCCTGTTTTGTTGGCATGGTATCTTATAACGTTCGTATCAACCGTGTACTGTTTGAAATCATCCACCATGGTGCTTAAACTCCGGAATCCAACTGAGTCAGCACTTCATCGGCAAGTGCTGCTGATTGCTTCTTGAGTTTGGCCCTTTTGTCGATGAATCGTTCCCAATTGGGCTGCTCCATCAGTTGAGCTGTTGCGATGCGCCACTTTCCACTGCCTTCGAGCGTCTGCTGAGCGGAAAGCTTTCCTTCAGCGCAATAGCGCCGAATCATTTGAGGACTGATCCCCATGATTTCTGCGGCATCTCTCACCGTCACGTAAGGTGGAATATTGAATTCTCTGCTAAGCGCTTCAAACGCCTCTTGTTTTTCGTCTTCTTGCAGTTCGCGGTCAAGCCTCGTTTTTTCCCGTTCCAGCTCTTCATACAGCCGCATCAGCTTTACGTATTCCCGCGCACGCTTACTTTTGATCCGTTCATCAGAAGGCAGTGATTTCACTGAATTAAGCAATTCGAGCATGTCAATCACCTCGTTTTTCTCTATTATATTTGGCTCTAAGACGAAAGAAAAGAAAATAACGAAACTTTTGAAACCTGTCATCCCTTTATCGGCCAAGACCTATTGGTTGTGTCCCTGTAGTTGTGTCCCTGTGCTGATAACGATTCAGTTTATTCACTACAATTGCATAGAATGAAATCAGTTAGTGGTGGTGCTCGGTTTGCAGCTGCTGTGCTAGTCATCATCAAAAGCGGTCAAATTTGGTTGTGTACGGGTCTTGTTTGATTCCCTGCAGACGGAGGACAAAAATGCTGAAAAAAGTTTTCAGAAAAGCTTGCGGTTTCCCTTTTGAATTATTATGATTAATTAATAATAAATATACATAAAGGAAGAAGGGTTAATGGATGGAACATATGGGCTTTTTATCATTGATTGCGCCGATCGTGGCCGTGATATTGGCGGTCGTGACGAAGAACGTGCTGATTTCGCTGTTTTTCGGTGTGTTCTCAGGGGTGCTGATTTTAAGTGGCGGCAATCCGCTGCAAGCAACGACAGGCACGATCGGTGAATATTTATTCCTGCAGCTGACGGACAGCTATAACGCCGCCATTCTCGTCCTGCTGTTTTTCATCGGCGGCTTTGTGGCGCTTGTGGAAAAATCCGGGGGAGGCGCGGCGCTGGCAGAGAAAACCGTGAAACGCATCACTTCCCGGGGCAAGGCCCAAGTTTCAGCATGGGCAGGGGGGATCGTCATTTTCTTCTCGGATCTCGGCACTCCGCTCATTGTCGGACCTGTGTTCGAGAAAATCTTCGATAAACTGAAGATTTCGCGCGAAAAACTCGCCTGGATCATCGATTCAACGGCTTCGCCGGTAGCGGTGCTGATCCCGTTCATCGGCTGGGGCGTGTATATCATGGGGATCCTCAAGGAAGAGTTCGATCGCGCGGGCATAGCGGCTTCTGAATTTACGACATTCGTCCAGGTGATTCCGTTCCAGTTCTACGCCATTCTTACTGTCATCCTCGTCCCGGTGATCGCTTTTTCGAAATTCGACTTCGGACCGATGGCGAAAGCTGAACAGCGGATGCAGCAGACCGGCCAGCTGTACTGGCCGGAAGCAAAGCCGCTCAGACGGGCAGGAGAGACGGAAGAACTCGGGAAAGGCAGCCATGCCATCCTCATCTGGCTGCCGCTGCTTGTGCTCTTCGTCACGCTGTTCGGACTGCTCGTCTCAAAAGGGTTTCCGGTTACGCCGGTTGCCGGCGGGGATTTCCGCATCGCCCTGACGACCGCATACTTGTTTGCAGCGGCCGTGCTGATGGGACTCATGCTGATCTATAAAGTGAAAACGTTTGAACAGATCTTCGAGATTTACACAGGCGGCATGCAGAAGATGGTGTATGTCGCGGCGACCCTTGTGCTCGCCTGGTCGTTAGGCAAAGTGATCGGCGAGATGGGGACGGCCGCCTATATCGTCGAAGCGATGCGGGAAAACGTACCGCCGTTCATCATTCCGGCCCTGCTGTTCATCATCGGGGCGGTTATGGCGATTGCGTCCGGCACTTCGTGGGGAACATTCGCCATCATGCTGCCGATCGCCATTCCGATGGCCATCGGGCTGGATGCACCACTTCTCGTATGCATAGGTGCCGTGCTGTCCGGCGGGATCTTCGGGGACCACTGCTCGCCGATTTCCGATACGACGATCCTGTCGTCGACGGGTGCGGGGGCGGACCACATCGACCACGTCAAAACCCAGCTGCCGTATGCGCTATTGAACGCATCTGTCGCGCTCGTCGGCTATGTGATCGCCGGCCTGACAGGCAGCGTCTACACCTTGCTGCTGACAGTCTTCCTGCTGTTCCTGTCGCTCTTTGTCCTATCCAGAAAAGGCCGCGGCCGCGCCGTGGTGCCATATGCCGTAAAATAATAAAACCCGTCTTCCGGTTCTGAACTGGAAGGCGGGTTTTATTTTGTCCCTGTGCTGAAAACGATTCAGTTTATTCACTACAATTGCATAGAATGAAATCAGTTATTGGTTGTACTGGACGTGAGCTGCAATAAAATTCAATGATGTAAATTGACAGAATCATTTCTGACACAGGGACATCTTTCAGGGCGGGCGGCTATCCCCGAACGGAAGGGGGTGGTAGAGATGACAGTGTACGAGGCATTGCTGTTTGCGATAGCTTTTGCCGTCCTGCTGCTGGCCGTAGCTTCATCAAACCAAAAAAAATAACCCGTCCTTGAGTTGAGCGCTCGGCGGGTTATTTCTGATGATGCAGCCGCCCCCTTGAAGGGACCTGTTCGTTGCTTGCCGTCGGTGTACCAGCACCGGCGGTATTTTTATATTTCACTTGTAATATATACCCCGATCGACTTAAAACCAACCGTGCTGCAAAGCGCTAATCCCGCTTCGCCAACAAAAAATACCGCTGCTGCATGCTGAATCTCACAGAATGCGCCGCCTTTCCTTTGGCGAATACGCCTCATGAAAGGGATGACGCACCGTCTCCGAACGGGCAGCTAGCGTCTTATATGTACGATATGCGCTCCCGGCTATAAAGCAATTTTAGCGATTGGAATCGGCGAAGTTTTTCTCGAGTATGATTTTAGGTTCGCCCTCGGAATCCGTATACGTTCCAATGACATCGAACCCGTGCTTGAGGTTCAGGATGAGCATGTCCCGCCATTTATTCTTCGTCTGTGTCTGAATAGAGCGGTATCCGCTCGCCTTTGCATGCTGGTGCTGCCGGTCCATCAGTTCGGAAGCGATGCCCCGGCTCCGGTACTCAGGATCCACGCCGCCGAGCCAGCTGTAGAACTGCTCGCGGTTCAGCGCGTAGCCGATCTTATAACCGACAATCGTTTGCTCATCGGATGCGGTAACGATGTGCAGCTTCGGCTTTTCGCGCATTCTGCCTGCCAAGTCATCTGAGCTGCCGAAAATGCGCTCATGGAATCGGACCAATCCGGCCAGCACGTCTTCACCAGGTATTCCGTCGTACACCGTAAATCGGATCGTCAACTTCATCCCTCCGTTCGTGAATTCCTGCTTGCTTAAATCACCGCCACTAATAAATACCGCTGCTGCGTCACTTCGAAAAAGCCCTCCTGCAATATCCGCTCGTGGATGGCAAACAGCTCATCCCGATACTTCTCCACCGTGAACCCCGGCACTTGCCACGGAATCGCTTTCAAATAATACACGAGCGCGCCGATATCGTAAAACCGCTGGACAGGGAACGCTTCCCGCTTGAGTGTGACTGTGAATCCTTCTTGTTCGAGTGCTTCACACATCGGTTCCAGTTCGGAATGCGCCGTCCGCGGGTTCGACGGCTCGCCGAGCGCTTCGTTGATTTCCCGGCAGTCGCGGCCGCCGACCTGCTGGGTGATGAACGTGCCGCCATCCTTCAGCATGCGCCGGACTTCCTTCGCCGAGAAGTTCTTGTGCCGGTTCAGGATCAAATCGAACGCGCTGTCTGGAAACGGCTGGTCTTCCTGATCGAATTCCTGCTCGACCCGGACACCGAGGGGCTCCAGCTTCCGCTTCGCCACCGGCACATTCGGCGCGTAGCCTTCCGTCGCGCACAAATTCGCGGGGAACGGCTGCAGCTTCGCGAGGAACTCGCCGCCGCCCGTCCCCATATCGAGCACGGAAACCGACTTCCAGAAATACGGCAGCACGATGCTTGCATACGACCACGGCAGCGCCCCGTTCTGGAGTCTCCCGGTATCTGAAATAAACGAAAAATCCCAGCCGGCAAACGGCTCGTCTGCATCTTTTAAATACGAGTCAAACAAGTCATCCCGATAACTATTGCTCATTCAGCAGCGCCTCCCTTACAAAACTTCAGCATCGCGTCAGCACGCTCCGGCTCTTGGAGTGCGCCGACCAGCTGGCATGCTGCCACGGCAAACTCCGCGAATGCCGTGCCTTTTGCCGTGATGATGTTCTCGCTAGTTTCGATGGCGTTGCCCGTGTAGCGTGCTTTCGAAAACAGTTCCTGGTGGTTCTCGTATGTATGGGGCAGGCAGGTGAAATCCCGGCCGTCCAGAATACCTGCTTTACCAAGCAGCAGAGCGGACGCGCAGATCGATGCGATTGGCACCCCGAACGAAACGGCATCCTGCAGGGCGGTCCGTACAGATTCATCGTTAAGGATGGTATCGACTCCGTCACCGCCTGAAATGAGGATCAGGTCGAATCGCTGGATATCGAAATCACTCAGCAGTCCATTAGCAACTGTCTGGAGTCCGCCGAGACTTTCCACCGGCTCTCCGTCCACCGTCGCGGTGATAACCTTCGCTTTCGCAGTCTTACGGAGCAGGAACAGGGCATGGCCGATTTCAAAATCTGCGTAATGCGGGTAAGCGAGGAATAAGACGTGTTTCAAGAGGCTTCCTTCTTTCTTATGGAGTTAACTGAATTAGCGTAGCATACCCGTTGGGAATTAAACAGAACAGAAAAATGGGAGTCAGAAT
The DNA here is from genome assembly GCF_002167005.1 of Indiicoccus explosivorum. Taxonomy (GTDB): domain Bacteria; phylum Bacillota; class Bacilli; order Bacillales_A; family Planococcaceae; genus Indiicoccus; species Indiicoccus explosivorum. The sequence goes on along the minus strand of NZ_NHTN01000021.1, from coordinate 16,376 downwards.
ACGAGATGCAATAAAGAAAACGTAATAGGAAATGGGAAGTTCCTTGCTACATCATAAGATGAAGATAAGAGATAAAAAAATTTCAGGGGGCTTGCATCAACCGTTAACTAAAATTGGTGAATAAAAATCAAATTTATCAGACAAATTAAACAAACATTTAATACGCTCTAGTGTGTTAATTAACTCCTGTGGTAAAATTATGTAAACGCTAAGGGCATTTTTGATGTTTTTCTGGTCAACGAAATAACTTATTAAAAAAATTAGGGGGCATGAAAATGATTGATGAGGTATGGAATAGAATAATCAAATATGATGGCCAAGAATTCACTCAAATTCGTGGCCAGAAATTCACCTATAAAGTAGCTGGAAATTCTCTTGTGTTAAGCACAACCAATCATGCGATCTCAAGAAGGACTTTAGAGAAGGCTTTTCAATTTGTTCCCCTAGAAAATACAGTTCCAATTCAGAATTTATTTGCACCATCTTACTTATTCGCACTTTTAAATGATGAGAGAATTCGACAAGGTGAATGGTAACAATCTAGAAGGAGGAAAAGTGATGAGCGGAAGTTACTTCTACGAGTTTGTTGAACCATTCAATGAAAAATTGGCACATGTTGCAAGAGACCTAGAGAACAGCATATTTGTGAGCCCTCGTACAATGCTTACTCATTCGCGTACATTTGTAGAGGCACTCCTGACTAATGTTATGCTTACTGAGAAAATTGAAGCGAATCCATGGACGACGCTAAAAGAACGGCTAGATACTCTAAGTACAAAAGGGTACTTAACGGCTGAAGTACGGGACGCTTTGCATCATGTAAGAAAGACAGGAAACCAGGCTGCACATGAAACGCGTGCATTCCGCTTCAGTGAAGCGTTGTTGTCTTGGGAAGCTATATACATAGTCGTCAAATGGTATATGGAAGTCTATGGACCAGTAGATGGAGAAGTGCCGGCTTATAAAGACCCTAAACCTAAGCAAGGTGAGAATTACGATTTAACTGAACTAGAAAAACGTCTCCTAGGACTGGAAGAGTTGTTTAAGAAGTCCATCTCCCAACCAACAGAAGAAAAAGAATTGCCTCAAGTTGTTTCTGCACCTATAGCGGCCGAACCGCCTGGATTTACTTCCATCCGAACAATTTCGTACAAAAAGCAGACCCTTTCTGTACCATATTTCCTTAGAGATGCATTTTTGTTGCCTCAACGATTCGATAAATCTGAAACCTTTCTCATCCGATTAGGAGCTGAACAGCAAGCTCGAATAATAAGTGAGCTTCCTGAAAACCTGGAAGGGATACATGAACATGTAAAGAGATTTAACGAAAAGAGTGACGAACTTTTATTCAAAGAATTAAGTCTTTTTATTGAAGAAGAGAAGGAACGCCGAAAAGTGAGACTGGAGAGACCGGGAGAGCTATTCCTTTTCTACAGATCCGAATATATTATTGTCACTGAGGAGCTAGCAAAAACTCCTTTAATTAAAGAGGAATTCAGCGGGATTCCAAGTTTGGTTCGACAGCTTCAGGAAGATTCCCTTTCAACGGTTGGACAGTTGCCACAGGAACTCGTTATATTGGCGAAATACGCGAATGTCGGGGCTGGGACTGTCGAAAAACTGTTTCAACAGCTTCAACAAAAGCAAGAGGCTTTACAACGATTAATATCTTAAAAAATTCATTTGATTTAATAGAAAAGCATAGTGAGAGGGATGGCAATGGTAATGAGAATGCTGGATAACAAGCGTTCAGGAATTGTTGGAGATGCGATTAGTCCCTATCTTAAAAAAGGCCATAAGGCATCAATCATGGCTTCTTTATTCAGTATCCATGCCTTTGACTTTTTAAAGGAAGAACTGAATAGCGTCGAGTCTGTTCGGCTGCTGTTATCAGAGCCTGCTTTTATGAGCTCAAATAGAGTAGCAGGGAGTACAAGAAGAGATCGCCTATTAAGGGAAAGTCATTTGTCTGGAACTGCTCAAGAGTTTTTCTTGCGGAATAATCTTAATCAAGCAAAAATCGCGAAAGAGTGTGCAGATTGGATCAGGAGTAAAGTTGAAATAAAAGCACTAACAGAGTCTGTCGCTGGTACAAATTTATACATCTCTCAAAATGCAAAGAGAGAGGGAGTAGCAGTTCAAGGAAACTCAAATTTCACTGCGGAAGGGCTTGGATATGTTAGTTCACCTATTCCGCATTTAAGCACCTCTAATACAGAAACAGCGGGTTATATTGAATATTTTGACGCTCTTTGGAAAGATGAGCAAAGAACAGAGTCGGTAAGGGAAGAGGTCTTGAAGAGACTCGAACTTCTTTACCGGGACCAAACACCTGAGTTTCTATACTTTGTTACTCTCTATAATATTTTCCGGGAGTATATCGAAGAGTTTAATGAGGACGAAGTTATCAAGGAGAAAACCGGGTTTAAGGATACAGTTATTTGGAACAAGCTATACAAATTCCAAAAAGATGGTGTTATTGGAGCTATCGATAAACTCGAAAAGTACAATGGCTGTATTATAGCAGACAGCGTTGGACTTGGAAAAACACTCGAAGGGCTAGCGGTTATAAAATATTATGAGTTAAGGAATGACCGTGTTCTAGTACTTTGTCCGAAGAAATTGCGTGAGAATTGGCTTGTATATACACAAAACGATAAAAGAAACACCTTTAATAAAGACCGGTTCAACTTTGATGTATTAAATCATACAGATCTCAGCAGATTCGATGGTTTATCTGGAGACATTAATTTGGCTTCTATAAATTGGTCGAACTATGACTTAGTTGTTATTGATGAATCGCATAATTTCCGGAATAATCCAACTCGAAAGAACCGGGAAACAAGGTATTCAAGATTGATGAAAGAAATAATAAAATCAGGCGTGAAAACGAAAGTTCTCATGTTATCAGCTACACCTGTGAATAATAAAATGACAGATCTGAAAAACCAAGTAGCGTTTATAACAGAAGGAAAAGATAATGCGCTAAGTAAAGCAGGAATAGAAAGTATCGATGCGACTCTTCGTAATGCGCAGACAGTTTTCAATCGGTGGTTGAAATATGGAGAAACTGCGCGAACTTCCGAAAACCTTCTTGAAATGCTTAATTTTGATTACTTTAAACTACTCGATACATTAACGATTGCACGATCAAGGAAGCATATTGAGAAGTATTATAATATGAGTGAGATAGGGAAGTTTCCAGAGAGACTTAAGCCTTTGAATATCAAGTCGGAGATTGACGAAACTGGACAATTTCCTAGAATTGATGAGGTGAACCGGATTATCAATCGATTGAACTTGAGCGCCTATTCTCCAATCCGGTATGTTCTTCCTGCGAAACAACAGGCTTACAGTCAACGGTATGACATGCAAGTAAGTGGCGGCTCTATCTTTAAACAAATTGATAGAGAAATGAGCTTGATCCACTTGATGCGTGTAAATATGTTGAAACGAATGGAAAGTTCCATCAGTTCTTTCGGCTTTACAGTTGCAAAGCTCCTTACAAGAGTAGACAACCTCATTGAAAAACTTGAATCTTTTAAAGTGAATCCAAAAATAGATGTTTCAATCCAAGATATTGATTTTGAAGATGAAGACTTTAATGATCAGTTAATTGGATCAAAAGTAAAGGTTCTCATCAGTGATATTGACCGGGTTAAATGGCTTCAGGATTTAAGAAGTGACCAAAGGATATTGGAAAGTCTTTTATTAGAAACTGCTCCAATTACGCCAGAACGGGATGCAAAACTTAACCATTTAAAATCAGCTGTTACAGAGAAAATCAAAAGTCCGCTAAATGTGAATAATAAGAAAGTTTTGGTATTTACTGCATTTGCAGATACCGCAATTTACCTGTATGAACAGTTGGCAGACTGGATCAAGCGGGAACATGGATTGAATGCAGCTTTGGTAGTGGGTACAGGCAATAACAAATCAACCATTCCAAAACTCCGGTCTGATTTAAGTTCTATCCTGACAAGTTTTTCACCTAATTCAAAAGAACGCGATAAGACAGATTTAGGATTGGGAATGGAAATAGATTTATTGATTGCAACTGATTGTATTTCAGAAGGTCAGAACTTACAGGACTGCGATTATCTCATCAATTATGATATCCATTGGAACCCGGTTCGTATTATCCAGCGCTTCGGTCGCGTGGATCGTCTCGGTTCTAAAAATGATGTTATCCAATTGGTTAATTTTTGGCCGAATATGGAGTTGGAAGAGTATATCAGTCTGGAAGAACGTGTGAGCGGTCGAATGATCTTGCTTGATATCTCTGCAACCGGTGAAGAAAACGTAATCGATGAAGATGCTGGAGAAAAAATGAATGACTTGGAATACCGGGCGAAGCAACTTAAGCAATTGCAAGAAGCTGTTCTGGATCTTGAAGATATATCCGGCAGCATTTCAATCACTGATTTGACGTTAAATGACTTTAAGATGGACCTGTTGGATTATATGGAAGTGAACAAGCAAGAAATAACTAATGCCCAAAAAGGATTGTTCGCTCTAGCAAATAAAGAATTGTTGCCAGAAGATCTAAGAAATGAAGGAATCATCTTCTGCTTAAGGCATACACAAAGCCGTGCCAAATTGAATGATAGAAGTTCTCTGTATCCATTTTTCCTGATTTATATGGACTTAGAAGGAACAGTTAAGCTTGGGCACAATAAGACAAAACAGATTCTGGATCTTTTTAGGAAGGCATGCCAAGGCCAACGGAGTATAAACCAAGAACTTATTACAGTTTTTAATGATGAGACTGACTTTCAAGCAGATATGGATCCGTATATAGAGTTACTTAAAAAAGCCTCGGAATTCATTTTGGGAATTGTGGAGGAGCAAGGAATGGCTTCGTTGTTCTCACTGGGGCAATCCTCATTGCTACAGAATACGTCTTCATCGACTGATGATTTCGAAGTGATTTCATACCTAATATTGAAGTAGGTGTTTGAATTGAGAGACGTGTTACTAGAAAAGTTAGGTTATCCAAAGAAGAGTATAGTGAATCGGATTTTAGCCAAGGATCGTATTGTACAATCGGGGGAGCTGACGCAAAGCGAGAAGGATTATCTGACTTCTGAAATTGATCGTGTTTATATATTAGCAGTGCTGAATGAATCGAGTACGAATGTTGCTACCTATCGTTCTGAGCAATATCGATATGAGGAAATCCTTTGTCTATACGTACAGCTGCGCGAAAAACAGAAGGTAGATCAGCTAAAGAAGTTGTTCCATCGGATATTTCCTAATCCGGTTTTTCTGATTTTCGCTTCATTTGAAGGTGAGCTGATGATGAGTACTTGTACTAAACGATTGAATTTACAAAATGATTTAAAGGTTATTAGTGATAAAGTTGTTTCTACAGGTTGGTTTACTTTTGCTGCTGATTCTGAATATAGTAAACTTCTCAATTCATTGAACTTTGTAAAGCAGCCCCTTGCGAATCTGCATGAATTGTATAAGCATATGGACTCCAAACTAAGAGTATCTAAAGCTATCGATGTGGTGGGCACCTATCCTACAAGCGGAACAAACCAAGAGGAAGTACTTCAGTTGATAGAGAGAATTGAAAAATTGAATGTGAGTATTGAAACCCTTGAGAAAGAACAAAAGAAAGCTATTGAATTCAATGAAAAGATGGAATGGCATATGAAAATAAAACAAAACGAGCAAGAGGCAGAGAAAGAAATAGAGAGACTGAGAGGGATAATTTAAATGCAAAAACTCGACGGGAAGACGGCGAACATTGCTCAAGAAAATATTGAGAAATTAAAACAACTGTTCCCAGAAGTGTTTACGGAAAACAAAATAGATTTCGAGAAACTTCAACTAACTCTTGGAGAACATATTGAAACAGAAAAGGAAAGATATCAGTTCACTTGGAATGGGAAGACAGAAGCAATGCAGCTTGCTCAGAAACAATCAACAGGGACATTGATACCAGTAAGAGAGGAAAGTGTGAACTGGGATTCAACTCAGAACATTTACGTAGAAGGAGACAATTTGGAAGTACTCAGACTTTTGCAACTTTCATATTTTAATAAGATTAAGATGATTTATATTGATCCTCCATATAATACTGGAAATGATTTTATTTATAAAGATGACTTTCAGGACAATATAGAAAACTATAAGGAAACGATTGGAGAAAGTTTTAAGTCAAATGCTGAAACTAACGGAAGATATCATACTGATTGGCTAAATATGATGTATCCAAGGTTAAAAGTAGCAAAATCGCTTTTAAGTAAAGACGGAATGATTTTCATTAGTATAAGTGACCACGAAGTTCATAATTTACGTAAAATATGTGATGAAATCTTCGAGGAAAAAAATTACGTTGGAACGATTGTTTGGGAAAAAAAGAAAAAACCTTCATTCCTTGATAGAAATATGGGGAGTGTTACAGAATACATTATTATCTATAGTAAAAATAATGCTATTACTAAACCTCTATCGATAGATTTAACAGAGGCTGGTAAGAAATATCCTCTTAACAACGCTGGAAACTCTGAAAAAGTGCTTACCTTTCCTGTAAACTCTGTATCTTTTACTGCTATAGAAGGTTCAGTGGAAGCGCAAGACATGTCTGAAGGGAAAATTAAAACGACACTTTTAGACAACATAGTCATCGAAAACGGAACAAATAAAGAATCTTTTAGACTTAAAGGAGAATGGAGATATTCACAAGAAAAATTAGATGAAATTATAAATAATGGTGAGGAGATAGTGATTAGTAAAATTCCATTCAGACCAAATCATATAAAAAAGGGTGGAGAAATAAAGAAGATAAAAAACCTTTTTACTCTAAGTGGAGGATTTCCAACATATGAGGATGCAGATAAGGAAATTACTAATTTATTTGGAACAAAAATGTTTGATTATACGAAACCTGAATTGCTTATCAGGAAGCTTTTACAATCAATGCTTTATGATGATCCAGAAGCAATAGTGTTAGATTTTTTTTCCGGTTCTGGTACTACTGCTCATGCGTTAATGAATCTTAATTCTTCTTTGGGTGGAAAGAGAAAATTTATCCTAGTTCAAATACCAGAAAGTATTCATGAAACAGAAGAAGCTTTTAAAGCAGGATTCAAAAATATTTGTGAAATCGGAAAAAATAGAATTCGAAGAGCAGGTTCAAATATAATTGAAACAAATCAGGACAACCAAAACATAGAAGAGGTAGATATTGGATTTAGAGTGTTTAAGTTAGACAAAACAAATTTGAAAATTTGGGATGAAGAAGCAGGTGAAATTGAAGAAAACCTTTTCTCTTTAGAAACAGCAGTGAAAGATGGACGTTCACAAGAGGATGTTCTATACGAAGTCTTATTGAAATATGGGATAGAGTTAACTGTGCCAGTCGAGGAAAAGCAAATTAGAGGTAGAACTGTATTTTCTGTTGGGTTTGGGTATTTAGTAGTCTGTCTAGAAATTGGACTCTCACTTGAAGATATTGAATATATAGCAAAATCTTATAAGAAATGTGAACGAATGGTTTTCTTAGATAACGGATTTGCTAGCGACGAAGTAAAAATTAATGCTGAACAAGTATTGAAGCGTAATGGTGTAACTGATATTCGTGTTATTTAAGAGGAGGGCATCAAGTGAGAATTAAATTCGATAAACAACAGTACCAGCATGATGCCATCCAATCAATAACTGATTTATTTAAAGGGCAATCAAGCAATGTTTCAAATTTTACAGTGAACATGGGAAACATCGTCGGATCAGAAGTGACAACTCTAGGAGTCCGAAATAATTTGGAATTGTCCTCGTTGGATGTTATGGATAACCTGCAGGAAATTCAAATGCATAATCATTTAAAGTTGAGTCATGACATCCAAGATTGGAATTTTACAGTGGAGATGGAAACTGGAACGGGGAAAACTTATGTGTATACCCGGTCTGTTTTCGAACTAAACAAACTTTATGGTTTCACGAAATTTATTATTGTCGTCCCAAGTGTCGCGATTAGAGAAGGTGTATATAAGTCCCTTCAGATGACAGAAACTCACTTTAAGGATGAGTTCCCGGGGCAGAGCTGCCATTATTTTAAATACGATTCTTCTAATTTAGAGCAAGTACGGGATTTTGCGACAAGCACGAATATCGAAGTAATGATTATCAACATCGATGCATTCAGGAAAAGTTTCGATGATCCTGAAAAGGAAACGAAAGCGAATCTCATTCACCGGGAACGGGATACGATGAACGGTATGAGACCTATTCAGTTCATCCAAGAAACGAACCCTATTGTCATTATTGACGAACCACAAAGCGTGGATAACACGCCCGCTGCAAAAAAAGCAATTGCCTCGCTCAATCCAATGTGCAAATTGAGGTTTTCAGCGACTCACAAAGAGACCTATAATCTTATTTACCGACTGGATCCGGTGGATGCATATGAGCAGAAATTAGTTAAGAAAATAGAAGTGCTCTCTGTCACTTCTGATGAAGACCATAATGATCCTTACATAAAACTCGTTAATGTTTCTAATAAAAGCGGTTATAAGGCTAAATTGGAAATTGATGAGCTAAAGAAAAACGGATCAGTAAAGCGCACTGTTAAAGAAGTGAATCCTGGTAGTAAGAACAACTTGTTTACATTGTCAGGTGAACGCGAGTTATATTCTGGATATATTGTGGAAGGAATTAATGCGGAACCGGGCAATGAATCGATTGAATTCAGTAACGGGAAGTTCTTGAAATTAGGAGGAGTTATAGGTGGATTGGATGAGGATCAACTGAAACGACTTCAGATTCGAGAAGCTATCCGGGCACATCTGGAAAAAGAATTATCATTAGTTCATAAAGGGATAAAAGTATTAAGTCTTTTCTTTATTGATCGTGTAGAGAATTATCGCCTTTATCCAAAAGAAGGGGAGCCGCAGAACGGCAAATATGCTGAAATATTTGAAGAGGAATACATGGAGCTCATTAAGTCACCAAAGTACCGGACTCTCTTTGAAGAAGATAAATATATATCAAATCAGAAAGTAAAAGACGTGCATGATGGATACTTCTCACGAGATAAGCAAGGCAGGTATAAAAATAGCTCCATTACAAAAGAGGGTGCATTGCGAGGTAATAAGGACGATGAATCGGCATTTGAACTGATTATGAAGGATAAAGAGCGACTGTTAAGCTTTGATACTCCTCTCCGTTTCATCTTTTCCCATTCTGCTTTGAAAGAAGGATGGGATAACCCGAACGTGTTCCAAATTTGTACATTGGTCGAATCCAAGGATCCATTGACCAAAAGACAGAAAATCGGGCGGGGACTCCGTCTGCCTGTCAATCAAGAGGGCATTCGTCAATATGATGAGAATATGAACATATTGACAGTAGTAGCAAATGAATCTTACTTTGATTTTGCCGAAAGCCTGCAAAAAGAAATGGAAGAAGAAACAGGGATTAGATTTGGATTTATTGAAGAACATTCTTTTGCAGAAATTACGATAGAAGATCAAGAAACTGGCGAAGTAAGTGCAATAGGATATGAACGGTCTGCAGAGATTTTTTCCTCTCTCGTGAAAGAAAACTATTTATCTAAATATGGAGAAGTTACAGAACGGCTTAAAGAAGAGCTGACTGAGGAAAACTTCGAAGTCCCAGTGGAATTTATCGAATTGCAGTATGGAATTATCGAAACTTTGAGAAAATCGATTAAGAAACTCCCTGTTTTGAAGAGAGATGATCGAGTAGAGATTCAATTGAATAAGCAAGTGCTTTTGACAGAAGAATTCAAGGAATTATGGAATCAGATCAAGTATAAGACTTCTTTCTCTGTATCGCTTGATTCAGAAAAGCTCATTCAAAATTCAGTAGAAAAGATTCGAAAGATGGATTCGATTAACGCTAGAAAAATCCGAACTGAACGAGCTGCAATTAAGACAGAACGAAAAGGCGTGTCTGGAGAGGGCAAAGGATTTAGAGTAGCTGAACTGACAGGAGAGAAGCGAAAGCTTCCTGATATTCTGCGATATCTTCAAGATCAAACCGTATTGAAGCGGAAAACTTTGATTGAAATTTTGGTGCAGTCAAAGCGACTCGATGATTTCAAGAAAAATCCGCAAGCCTTTATGGAAGCCGTAGCAAAAATTATCAATAAAGAAAAACAGAAAATGATTGTTGATGGAGTGAAGTATGAGAAAATCGGGGAGCATGAATACTTTTCTCAAACGTTGTTTGAAGAACAAGAGCTGATTGGGTATCTAAAGAAAAGCGCATTACAAGTATCAGGCGGGAAGACACTTTACAATTACATTCAATACGATTCTGACGTCGAACGTGATTTTGCTCATGATTTAGATCAAGACGAAGACGTGAAGCTATTTGTCAAACTTCCATCTAGCTTTGTTATTGACACACCATTGGGTAATTATAATCCGGATTGGGCCATTTTACTTGATAAAGATGGAGTTGAAAAGCTCTATTTTGTAGTCGAGACAAAAGGAACATTAGATATAGAAACTCTTCGCACAAGAGAAAGTGCAAAAATCCGCTGTGGAGAAAAACATTTTGAAGCCCTGCAAACAGGAGTGGTGTATCGAGTTTCGGATAGTTACGAGGAGTTTAAGGGAAATATCAATTATAGTTAAAGGAAGTTTTGAGCTGGCTAGAATACTAAGCCAGCTCGTTTTAAAACATTAATTTCAAGACTCTTTTAAATAGTAAGACTTGCGAAAAGGGGTAAGTGAAGTTGGAAGCAAACATTTTTAGAACGGACTTAACCTTTGGGAAAGCAAGACAATTTTTAAGGAACGAAGGATTTTATCCTCTTGGTAACCTTCGGAGAATTCCATTTAAAAAAATTATTCTTGGAGAATCTTTGAATAAGGTAATAACTTGTGAATTCTACTATAAATCAGAGCTAAAGGATGATGAGGAAATTCCTTGGTTAGAGTCTTGGAGATATTTCTTCGAGATTACTCAATTCGAGAAAAAGCAATTTTCTCTCAACTATGGTTGTATTCTTTTAAGCGTTGACAATAGCAGATATTTTATTAGTTATGGGAGAGCTCATCAAACAATAAGGAAAATCGCCGAACAAGATTTTGGTCTAGATATTGCCGAAAGAATTATTAACCCTCAGAGAATAGAAACTACAAATTCTTCTTTTATTAACAGTAATAAATCACGTGCATATACACAATTCAAGGGCCAAGGTTACTTGGTGACAGACGTCGGCGAAAGTAGCAACCAAGTTACTGGCAAAATCATTTTAGAATTTCAAGACCTGCTTCTACATAAATTAAAAGATAGCATGAAATTCAGCACTTCAGTAAAAATAGAATCAGCTGACATAGAAGACCAGGAATTAATTGGAATTGTTGGAGAGTTGCATTACATACTTACACACCATGCAGTTAAAAATCCATTGCCAAGAATGAATATATTGAAAAAAGATGATCCTCAGATTACTAAGTTAAAAAGATTACTTCAGATGGAAGTTTATAAAAATGAATTGTCGAAATTCAGCCTACAACAATTAGTGGATATAGGAGGAGAACAAAAATTTCCATTTAGTGAAGGTGGTTTGACCCTCTATTACTACAAACCATACGAGCTAGGCTCTTATACGCTAGAGGCGATAGTCGAAATAATTATAAGAGAGAAATTTGATAATATATTTGGGATAAAAATTAAGAATGAATCAAAAAATGAAAGTTATTCTTTAATTTCACTTCTGGATTATAGTACTGACATACAGGGAACTACATATAGCTTATACGACGGTAAGTGGGCGAAGCTAAATCAATCATTCATTGAGTATCTTCATCAGCAGGTGGAGCAGGTCAATAAGATTACGGAAGTAGATGAATCTTTCAATTTGACACCCACGGTACTAGGTGAAGGAAGAGAGATAGCCAGACAGAATCCTGACAAGTATGACCAAGTGAAGTATGCAGAGTACCCATACAATATCTACTTTGAAAACAAAAAGCAACTAATTTTGTTAGATAGGAAATCAGAACATAAGCAATACAGTGAAATCGAATTTGCTGATTTATACTCGCAAGCAGATAAAAAATTAACTCACGTAAAAATAGGTGGGAATTCGGAGTTCAGAGCTTGTGTAGCCCAATCTATGAATAGCGCAAAAATTTATAGTACTAATAAGATCATTCTGAATGATTATGGCATTACCGAGGTCATGACCATAGAGATGCTACTTGTTACTTCTCTAAAAAGCATCATCAAAGACGGAAAGGTCGATTTTAATAATTCAAAGTCATTGAATTTTAAGCTAGAACTAGTTAGGTGGTTTCAAAGCATAAAACAATCAGAATTCGCCCCTAAGATTGTGGTAGCCCGAGACGCTAGGGAGAGCGCCAATAAGAATCCATAGGTTTCCACTAATCTTTCCATCATGAAAAAGGAGGGGAACAAAAATGACTGGCGATACTTTAATTATCTTAGGCCTTATATTAACGGTAAGTATAATAGCAATTAGTTTTATGTACTTTTCGAATAAGAGAAATGTAAATTCGTATCGTGGAGAAGATATTGAAATAACAACTTTCAATTCTCGTAATATGGATGAAAGAGAAAGTAGAAAAATAGATAAAGAGGAACTTCAAAAAGTTATTCCTACAATTACAGAGATTCCATCGATCAGAGAGATGGAGAGCGGTTTCACCAAAGTTAATCTTCCGCCGATAGCTACCAATGACATCGCTCGGACATTCGCTGCAGGAGCTATTGCTTTTCAAGATAGCAAAGCTTTTAAAGTGCAGTTTAGTCCGGAAATTGTCGAAGGCATTAAAAATGGAACTGTATCTTTTTTAAAGAGGCAAGATGATACGGGTCTTTTACCAACAGTGACTAAAAAGGGAGTCAAAGGATTTTATAAGCAAGCTACTCTAGTGCAGAATGTTAACCCAGCTCTCGTTGCAAACGCGAGTTTTAATCTACTCTCTGCTGCCGTTGGACAAAAACAACTGGCAGATATTCAAAAATCTTTAAAATCAATTGACGAAAAAGTAGGGGATTTACTCAAAAGTCGGGATAATGATTTCAGAGGAAGTATTACTGGAGGGTTTAAGTATTTCAAGGAAGCTGTTGAACGATATCAGAGTGGAGCAACTTCTATAAATGGACCGGAAGATCATCAAATTGAAGAGAAATACAGAGAAATTATTACTGATATAGAAACACTCCATAAGGATATGCGAGACGGATTAGAAAAAGTAGATGGATTGAAAAAAGGTGAGTGGATAAGGAGAATAAAGCAACCAGCTTTTTTGAAGGATCTCGAGAAGTATTTGGAGGGCTTTGATAGTAAGCAAGAAATTGTGAAGTTGAATTTGAATTTTATTGATACATGCTACATTCCTTATCTTACCGTAGTAAGAGGTTATGAGAATGTAATACCTACTTCAAGAACATATCAGAAATTGATGAAAGAACATAACGAGTTAATTCAAGAAATGAACAACAAACTTATAAATATTGGAAGGGACTTTGACGTAAAAATCGCTTTAAGAAAGGAGAACTATAAGGCTAGAGCTATTGAGGGGGTTAATGGGAAATTGATCGAACCAATAGAAGCTAGTGGGTACAACCCAATTCATATTCCTTCGCAATTATTAATTGAAAAAGGAATTGATGGGAAAGTGTATGCTTACGTACCGAGTGAAAAGAAGGATAAAATAACTTATCAATATACTTCTTAAGCGAGCCGCACGTAGTATTTTTGCAAAGTAATATCTTTTTATGGCGACCGGGTTTTGATGAAAGCAAATAGTTACTGGAGTTGAATTTTAGGGGGAACTGTAATGTCATTAGCTGATAAAGAAAAGAAAGTACAATCGCAGACAAACTATGTACAACATTTTTCAACAAGAATTCCTTGGAAAGATAATGATTATACTGAGAGAATTGATAATAATCCGAAATACAATGTAGCTGCTCAAGTCATCCCAAATATTACATCTTCTCGGGATTTAGAATTTGAGGAAAGAAATAAAGGGAAATAAAATCGTGTCCCTGTGTTAAACACAATTCACTACAATTGGAGTTCATTCACGACTCTGCTAGTCATCTTTTTGAGAATGACGCCAATTGCCAATACCATTCCTAAAGAAAACCGAAACCCGCCTTTCCTTCCCGGAATCGGCGGTTTTTTCACGTTAAAAAAGCCTGCAACAGGTAGCGCCATCCATACGTTTCCAGTACGATGAAACTACCAGACCCGCAGAACGGAGGCAGCGTCATGAAAGAGGAACAGTTCAAGCGCATTAAGGAAGCGACGTATTTATCGACGGAGAAGACCGGGACATACCGGGCGATTCTGCGTTTCTTTTACATACAGCACGAGCGGATGAAGGAGTTTTTATTGCCGGAGGAAGTGTTCGCGCACTTGAAGGAGTACGCCGGGTTCGGAGACTATGCGATGGAGGAGCTCTACGGGGATTTGACGCAGCTCGTGAAATGGGAGAATCTGTCCGCCCAGCAGGAGAGCGGGAATGTCCGGACAATCAAGGAATTCAAGAAGCGCCGGTTCCGCTGTCAGTGCACGTTGCGGGTCACCGATAGGCAGTGGAAAACGAGCTTTCCTTTGCCTTCGATTTCCCTGTAATACCAAAAATCCTAAGGGGTGCTGACCATGAACATAACCAACATAGAGGAGTACGTGCCAGCTGTTCTATTTGCACGCGGTGCAGATTACTTTGAACGGGGTCTCGTCGAAGAACTGAACGAACCTGCGCCGCATCTCTGGAATGCCATAGTGGCTGGAAACGAGGATTACGAAGTATCGGTTATTTTAAATGACTCCGATGAGATTCTGTCTTCTTTCTGTTCATGCCCGTTTGAAAGCGATACATTATGCAAACACGAAATCGCCGTCTGTCTCGCCATCAGTGAATACAAGGGAGCGAACGATTTGGAATCTCCTGTGGTAGATATCCATCAGCAATTGAAACGTTTAAAGAAAGTGGAACTGCTTGGATTGCTGGAAGAATTGGCGGAGCGCGAACCAGCCGCGAGGCTGTTTTTGATGGAGAAACTCCTGCGAAAAGAAGGCATGGATGAACCGATGGCGCGGAAGCTGATCAGGGAATCGGCGAAGCGCGCAAGCCGCAGCGGGTTTATTGGCTGGAACGAGGCGGAAGAAGCGCTGGAAGGGGCATATGAAGTCCTGTCTTACGCCGATTCACTGACGCCTGACCGGGACGGCGAAGAGATGATCCGGCTTTATTTGACCGTCATATTCGAATGCAGCAAGCTCCTAGAAATGGCGGATGACTCGTCCGGTTCGTTTGGTGACGTAATCAGGGGGAGTGCGGATCGGATATACGAGGTGCTGGCGCAGTGGCCGGAACAGCCGGATGCCTCTGCAGTCGACCGAATTCTTGATTTGTTTTATCCCCACGTGCTGCATCACGTGACGCAGGATATGTCGGGTGTCCATCACTCGTTGGTCAGTGCGATTGTGCTGTTAGGCGAACGAAGCGGGTTTGGCGGGAAAGTTTATGAATTCATTGACCGAATCATTGAAAATGAGGCCATGCAGCACAAGAAGTACAAGTACGATGAAGAACATTTCCGCGTGTTTCAGCTGCAGCTGTTGCGCTCACAAGGGAATGACGGGGCGATTGGACGATTCATCCGGACACACCACGATATACCGGAAATCCGTAAAGCGGAAATAGACCAGGCGATGGAAGCAGGGGATTTTGAACGTGTCATCCGACTGTGCGAAGAGTCGGAAGAAATCGATGCGACCCTTCCAGGCCTCGTGGATGACTGGAAGAAGCTCCGTCTTGAAGCCTATCGCAAAGCCGGCCGGGAAGAGGAAGCATTGCCGCTGATGTATGAATTCGCAGCGGGGGGATCAGAAGCCTATTACCGGCAATTGAAAGCAGCGGCGGATCCGGAAAAATGGCCGGAGCTGCTTCAGTCGCTGCTGGCAGACATGGATAAATACTGGCGGGCACGCCGGCTGTATCTCTCCATCCTCATTGAGGAAGGGATGACGGCGGAATTACTGGCGTATTGCCAAGTCAGGAGCTATGAGATCGAAACGCTGTATCCGCATTTAATCAACGAATATCCGGAAGAAGTGAAAACTGTTTTCTCTTCATACATAATGGACCTCTTTGCGTCAGCTGCCGACCGGAAAAAGTACCGGGCGGCCTGCCGGAAAATTAAGGTTTACCGGAAAGCGTTGGGCGGGGAAGCTGCGACAGAACTGATTGAGGAATTGAAGTCGCAGTATCCGCAGCGGCCGGCGCTGCTCGATGAGTTGTCGAAGGTTTAAATCGGATGGTTGTTCAAGGTGTTGAGTGATTATAACTGCTATAAAAGAAACGTCCATGTTTTGAAAAAAACTGTTCGCCTTGACTGCGTTAAATACT
>NZ_NHTN01000020.1 GCF_002167005.1 Indiicoccus explosivorum | reverse complement strand
TTTTGTGTGTTCAGTGCCGGCCGGGCATCCGGCTGGTATTTTCTTGTCCATGGCCGCCGGTTCAAGCCGGGGTTTGCGATTCCGCTGTCTGTGTCCGCGGGCTTTTCCGGAAAGACGCATAAACGATTGCGCCGACAAGGAACAGGCCGAGATAGCCGATCAGCGGATAGAACAGGCTGACGAGATCCGTGAAACCGACGAAGCTGGCGATGTAGCCGACAAGGACGGCAACCGAGATGAAAAGCTTGGATTTAGGAGAATCCATCGCCGTGAACCGGGCTGAAAACGAATAGAACATGCTGGCGGCTGTGTTGAAGATCATGCCGAACAGCACAAACGACATCGCGACCCCGAGCGCCGGTGATACTTCGTTCACAATCCCGAGCATCGGCATATCGACTGCGGCCACTGTGGTGATTTTTGAAAAGATCGCCAAGTGGCTGAGCAGGATCAGCAGGCCAAGCCCGAGTCCGCCGATGAGGCCGCCGCGCGCAGCGATTTTCTCATCCGGTTCTGCTCCTCCCATGACGATCGCCATGGAAGCGCCGACTGCGATATTGAACGAAACGTAATTGATGGCGGAAATGAACCAGTTCGGAAGCGTCGAAGGCTGCTCAGAAGCGATTGGATTCAATGCCTGAAAAGACGAATCCATCGTCAGCAGGCTGTATACCGAAATCAGCACGACAGCTAATATCAAAAAAGGCGTCACGCCGCCGATGATCGCAATGACTTTTTGGACATTCAGCATGATTGTCCCGGCTACGAGAAGCGCCATCAGTGTACTGCCCAGCACAGCCGGGAGTCCAAACTGCTGCGAAAAAAGAGAACCCGCTCCGGCGATCATGACCACTCCGACGCCGAACAGCGTGAAGATGATAATTCCGTCGACGATCCGCCCGATGGTCTTGCCGCTGATGCCGTATATGACTTCCTTGTGGGAATCCGTGCGCATCCGGCTGCCAAGCCGTGTCAGGTTCATCCCGAGGTAAGCGAACAGGGCGGTCGAAAGCAGCGCCCCGGCAATCCCCATCATCCCGAAACTTGTAAAGTATTGCAGAACTTCCTGGCCGGAAGCGAAACCGGCTCCTACGATGATGCCGATAAAAGCGCTTCCTATTTGCAGACTTTTTTTCATGTTGTCCCCCTTGTCGATCCTTGGATGCTAATCAAAAAATCAAACTTATTTCAATATAGCAAAAAAGGAAGGCGCCTTCAAGGGGACCAGCCAGCTGCAGCCCCCGTGTGCAAAAAGAAAAAGGCAGACCACTACGGTCCGCCTTTCAGAAGTCATCGCACTTCTGCCCCCAAAGATGTTCTGAAATGGTTCAAGGCGACCGTGTGGCCATCAGGATTAAAGCTCGCCACAGCATCTTCAGGAATCACGATTTTGAAGCCCTTATTGTACGCATCGACTGCGGTATGCAAAATGCAGATATCCGTACAGACGCCGACTAGCCAAAGTTCTTCGATTCCGCGCTCGCGGAGCCGCATTTCAAGGTCTGTTCCAGCGAACGCGCTGTAGCGCGTCTTATCCATCCAATAGACATCCGGATTCTCTTCGTGCTGTTTAAACCAATCTTTCAAAGAGCCATAAAGTTCCCTGCCGGCAGTGCCGTTTATGTTGTGGGGCGGAAAAAGGGAATGTTCGGGATGGAAATGATCTTCCTCGTCGTGGCCGTCCACCGCAAACACGACGTAATCACCGTTTTGCCGGAATTCTGCTGTCAGCCGGACAATTTCCTCTTCGATTGCCTGCCCGGGCTTGCCGCACGTCAGCTTGCCGTCGTCAGCTACGAAATCATATGTGTAATCAATATTGATAAGGGCTTTCTTCATTTCGATTCCTCCTGTCTTTACACCTTATTTCCCATTTTACCGGATGAAACCGATTTTCCAAACAAAAAGACAGACCGCTGAGGGTCTGCCTTAAATTAAAGAACGGCTTTTATTTTTTTGCGACGATGACCAGTTTCCCGGTATCGAGAACTTCTTCATACTCGTCGGCTTCCGTTTTGGAAAGGCCGATCGACTGCATTTCGTCGCGGAGTTCATCCCCGCGTTTGCTGGCGACATGCTTCATGCTTTTGAAGAGCCCTTTTTCACCAGCGCCGACCACTTCGGCATCGAGTGCATCCGCAATATCTTTTTCCCGTTCTTTTCCGTGCGCGAACACGTAAATGTTGTCACGGCTGAATCCTTGCGCTTCAAGACCTTCGATTTCGCGTTTTGCATGGACTGCATTTTCAACTGTTAATACTGTAGCCACTTGAAATCCCTCCAGTTATTGTCAGTCTTTATTTTGTCCGTATTCCTAATTTACCCGGATCAGCCATCTTTAAACGGGGGAGAAGGGATGGGATATTGTTTAGAATTATTAGAAAATTGTGGTATAGTCAAGCCATCCGAACAAGGGAGGCGAAGTCCATGCAAATCGGAGTACAAACGACAACGGAAGCGCTCTTGTCCTTGCCGACGACAGCGCGGCCGGCCGTGGATGCTGCACAGTTGGAAGTGCCGGAAGGATACAGGGCGGAAGCAGTCGCAGCCGGTCTGTCGTTTCCGACCGGAATGGCTTTTGACGAAAGCGGCACTCTTTACATCAATGAAGGCGGGAGCACATGGCCGACACGGCCAGCGATGATTCCGCGCATACTGAAACTGACGGCGTCCGGAGAGCTCAGTGTCTTCGCGGAGGAGAATTTGGGAGGTCCACCGGTCTGGCGGTGCACGAAGGGCATTTGTACGTGACATTGAAAGGCGGTTACCGGGCCCGGGTCGTCAGATATGACCTGGAAACAGGGAGCAGGGAAGTGATCCACGACCAGATTCCATCAGGGGGCTGGCATGAGCCGGGCGGTCCGGTATTCAATCCGAAGGACGGGCTGATGTATTTCGCGCACGGTTCTGTTTCACAGAACGGCGTCAATCTGCCACAGGGCTACACAGTCGACCTGGCCAAGAACCCTTATGCCCATGACATCCCCGGCCAGGATGTGACATTGACGGGAAACAATGTATTCAGCCGGAATCCGCTTATGCCGTATCCGTACTTGACAAAAACCGGTCCTTACAAACCGTTCGGTACGCCGGCTGAAAAGGGGGAACGCATCAAAGGAGAACTGTGGTGCACCACCGGAGTGTGGCGTTCCAGACCGGATGGAAGTGACCCGGAATTGATTGCCTGGGGAATCCGGAATCCATATGGGATGGCTTTCAATGAAGACGGGGAACTTTATATTTCTGATAACGATATGGAAGAAAAAGGGGAGCGGGCAGTCGCGAAAGATCCGGACCGGATCTGGCACATCCGGAATGCGAAGAAGCCGCACGGAACCGTGGAAGTGCCGGACTGGTACGGGTTTCCGGATATCGCGGCAACCGGGCTCCCGGTCTGGCATGAGAATCACCTTCCGAAAAAAGGAAAGCCTGCCGAACCGCTCCTCGAGAATCCGCCGGCATGGGCCGGACCACCGGCTTACTTGGAAAAACCTCACTCCTGTATGACGAAAATGGATTTTTGTACGAGTGGACAGTTCGGCCACAAGGGTAAGCTGTTCGCCTGTGAATGGGGGACGATGGCTCCGTTCAATTCACCGCGGGAAGAAGACCTGAGCCACGGCTTCCGCGTCATGAAAATCGATACGGAGACGGGGGAAGGTGAGCCGTTCGTTTACAACCGCGTACTAAAGACAGGGCCGCCGGCGGCCGGACTGGCAAGGCCAGTTGACTGCAAGTTCAGTCCGGACGGCAAGAGTCTCTATATTCTCGACTTCGGCGCTGTAAAGGTAGCCGAAGGGCATATGCTCGCCTACGCGCATACCGGAGTCTTATGGAGAGTGGTTAAACGATGAATGGAGGTGCCGGAATGGCGGATGAGACGACACCGATTTTGATCGGAATCGATGAACAGAGCTGGGAAAAACAGCTGGACAGTACGGAGCAGTGGTTTGGCCGGCTGCTGCTCGTCCAGTCGGCTTTCAGGGAAGCGGCGGAAAAGACGGCTGATAAAATCGGGGAAGAGCACATTAAGACGGCCATACTAAAAATGGCGGAACGCGCGCAGCAACACGAACAGCAAATATTGCGCCTCTATGAACTGATCGGCCGGAAAGCGCCGGAAGCTTCCGGACTGACCGGCAAGGCGGCCGGCACGCTGAGCAGCTCGCTTGCATCGATGAAAAGCCTGTTCGGCGAAGCGGGGGGTTATTGGCAGGACCTGCACCAATTGCTTCTTCTGAATATGAACGCGATGAGCGCTTTCGGCATGGCCGAGCAGCTCGGACTTGCCCTCGGACTGACAGAAGTGGCGGAAACCGTTTTTCCGATCATGAGTGATAAGCAGATGAACCACTTGCTGCTGCAGGAGTATTCGTTGGAACTCGGAGCTGTCGCAGTCCTGTACGGCAGGGATTTCGGCTGACAAGGCCAAAGGGAAAGGGGCGGCTGCGATGAGTCGGATTATAAGTTATTGGCAGGCACCGGTCCTTCAAGAGGAAAGGAATCGCGGGCAGCGGCGGGGGAAGGTGAGGGAACTGACCATGTCCGCCCTTTTGGCCTGCCTGGCTGCCCTGCTGCAGTCGGCCGGGGGGTTGTTGCCTGGGATCGGTTACTTGGTCAGCCCTTTCGCTACTTTGCCGGTCGGTCTGGCTGCGCTCTCTTCCCTCAAGAGCGGTGTTTTCACGTATGTCATTGCTGCCGGGCTGCTGGTTTTACTGCAGCCGGCGGAATTATTCATTTTTCCGTTTACGACCGGACTGCTCGGACTGGCGCTCGGATATGCCCTGTCACGTTCCCTGCGCCGGATCAGCACCGTGCTGGCGGGAGGGACCGCGCTGTTTTCCGGAATCATGCTTCTGCTCACAGTCATCCGTTTTCCGCTTTTCGGGACGGATACCGCAGCGAGTGTGCCGCTGTTCCTCGGCCTCGGCGTGTTTTCGTTCCTCTATGCGTGGCTTTGGGCGGAAATCATCCTGCTGTTCCATGTCCGGCTGCCTTCCTCTTTCTCTTAAGAGCCGCAGAATTTCAGTTCCCCGTTTTTCTTCCCGCTGATGAGGGAAAGTAGGGAAATAAGCCGATACATAGAGAGGAAGGGAGAGGACGAGATGAAAGAATACTTCGGTCTGCTGAAAGGCGGGGCGACGTCTGCTCTTTGGGCGGCAGTTGTAAATACGACACTCGGCATCATTAAGACCATTGCCTACCTGATCAGCGGAAATGTCGCGATGTTCGCTGAAATGCTTCACAGCTACGGCGATGCCGCAAACCAATTTTTTGTCTTCATCGGTTCAGCGCTCAGTAAAAAAGAGCCGACAGAACGATTCCCCGGTGGGTTCGGACGGCTGGTGAACCTCGTGCTGCTTGGCGCCGTCATCGTGGTGGGCGTGCTGGCATATGAAACGATTGTGGAAGGGTACCATCACATCCTGCATCCGGCCGCTTCAGACGAGTGGTTTTGGCTGAATGTCGGGGTTCTTGGCCTTGCGGTCGTGCTCGAAGCTGTCGTGCTGTGGAAAGCGATGAAGGAAGTCATGCATGAAGTGCCGGATGTCAAAGCGAGCGGCCTCGGCATCATCCCGGCAAGTTTCAAAAACCTGAAACACGCAAAGCCGGCGACGAAACTCGTATTCCTCGAGGACTCTGTTGCTGTTTCCGGTGCTTTATTGGCACTCATCGCGGTCGTCATCGCGGCTTATACTTCTTTTGACAGCGCCACAGGCTATGCATCCATCGTGATCGGTATCATGCTGCTGATCGTGGTCGGCCGGATTTTCCTCGACAACGCAGCGGGCGCGCTCGGCGCTGCGGATTTGGAAATGCAGAAGCGTGTCGGTGACCGGGTCCTGACTCATCCGGACGTACAGGACATTGCAGATCTCGATATTGTGACTGAAGGGGATCACCGGCACGTGGAGCTGAAGATCGAAGTGGATCCGGAAATGACCATCGCCGAAGCCGATGATCTCCGGGATTACCTGGAAGGCCGCATCCGTGAAGTGAAGGGCGTGACGGATGTCATCATCGAGTTCGATGAAGATGACCGCGTTGCGACTTGGCCGGGTCCGGAGAAGGGAGAAAAGTAATGGCCTCTCAGGACTTAACATTGACACCCGTCGGAATTTGGGGCGGCTACCCAGCCGCGGGCGGGGCGACGTCCTCATTCCTGCTCGAACAGGCCGGCTTCCGCTGCCTCATCGATTGCGGCAGCGGCGTGCTGTCGTCTGTTCAGAAGCACTTGGGGCTCAGCGAGCTGGATGCCGTCGTCATCAGTCATTATCACGCCGATCATATCGCGGATATCGGCCCGCTGCAGTTTGCCCGCATGATCGATAAACAGCTCGGCGGAAATGACCGGCTGCTCCCGGTTTACGGCCACACAGAAGACCCGGAGCAGTTTGAAAAGCTATCGTATAAAGAGGTAACAAAGGGCTATGAAATCAAAGAAGATCAGGCGGTCCGGATCGGCCCATGGGAAGTGACATTCTGTAAGACGGCGCATCCGGTTTATTGCCTGGCGATGAGATTCAGTGACGGAGAAAAAAGCGTAGTGTTCACAGCGGATACCGGCTGGCGGAAAGAACTGGCGGAATTCGCGGCGGATGCTGATCTCCTCGTGGCGGAATCGAATTTATTCGAAGAGCACGTCGGCCGTGTGGAAGGCCACATGAGCGGCAGACAGGCGGGGGAACTTGCCGCCAAGGCCTCGGCGAAAACCCTTCTGCTGACACACTTGCCCCAATACGGAGAGCTGGAACGCATCCGGACGGATGCCGAAAAAGCGTTTGATGGGCCGGTCGAGCTGGCCGAAGCAGGAAAGGCCTATAAACTGTAGGATCAGTAACACGTCTGGATATTTTAATAAAGGAGAGGGTAAGAAATGCTGGAGAAATGGGAAATAGCCGTAGGGCTGGTACTCATGATCATCGCGGTGGCAGCCGGACTCGCTGTTGTGGCGATCCTGTAGTTGTCCGGTCCGAAAAGAATGAATCGGCGTCCGGGGTGACCCGTTCACTTCTGAATAAACGCCGATAAATGAACAAAGCGCGGGCTTCGGCACCCGCGCTTTTTTGGCTGGGTTTAGCCTGCTTCCGATCCGCCTTCCTTTATTGACCTCGGTGATCTGCCTCGGCTACCGCGAAAGCGAGATCATCATTGCCGAAAAGCTGGAGCACTTCAAGCATCGTATCGGTACTGACGTCGATCTCCTCATCCTCGTGTTCCATCGCCGCCTGAAGGATGGGATTGGCCGGCTGCTGGGGATAGGCTTCCGTGTACAGCGCAGCCGGGTCGATGTCGCGGCTCCGGCACCACTGGACAAAGAGACGGATCATCACTTCCTCTTCTTCCCGGTACTTCCGGATAATCTGCTCATCCATCGTGTTTGCTCCTTTCAAAGCCTTTTCCCCATGGTATCATGGAATGGCAGGTGATAAAGGGATGGAGGGGCTGAAGAAATGGAACAAGTGGAACATGCGATTCAGGACGAGTATGGGGAAGCTTTCGCGCATTGTTATGGCTGCGGCCGGCTGAATGAAAACGGTCTGAAGCTCCGGACGGGGTGGGACGGTGATGAGACGGTGACGATTTATGAGCCGAAGAGTGAACATACGGCGATCCCGGGATTCGTCTACGGCGGACTGATCGCATCGCTCGTCGATTGCCACGGAACCGGTTCGGCTTCGCTCGCGCTGCACCGGAAAAACGGCTTCGAGCCTGGAAGCGGGGAAGAGCCGCCGCGCTTTGTGACCGGGTCGCTGCACGTCGATTACTTGAAACCGACGCCGCAGGGAGTGCCGCTGAAAGCTGTGGGCCGTGTTCAGGAAATCCATCCGAAAAAGTGGCGCGTTGCTGTGGACGTGTTCGCGGGAGATGAGAAAGTCGCGAATGGCGAAGTGGTGGCGGTCGTCATGCCGGAGACGTTCCTGGCGGGGCGGGAATAAATCAGAAGCGGCAGAAGAGCGTGACGGGGTATTCGTGAGGGTTTATGGGACACTTGCAAAATAATCAACAGTAAAATGAAATTCATACACAAGTGGGTGGGCAGGGGAGTGCTGATAAACCGCGTTCTCTGATGAATTTTTGCTTTTCGAGAATAACGTTGGGGTTTTCGAGAATAAACGAGTGTTTTTCGAGAATAAACGAGCATTTTTCGAGAATAACCGCCTCCTTTTCGAGAATAAACACAGGGAGGCAGAAATCTTAAATAAAAAACGGCCGGCGGATTCATGGAATCCACCGGCCGTGCTGCGTTTTAGTTCCCTTCGATTTCTGCAGTGAGTGATTCCAATTCGTCGATCAATTCGCCGATGTAAGCGATCGTATCGCGCAGCGGCTGTTCGGTCGTGATATCGACACCCGCCATTTTCGACAGTTCGGCCGGCGTTTTCGTGCCGCCCGCTTTCAGCACTTCCAGCCATTCATCAACAGCCGGCTGCCCTTCGTTCAGGATGCGTTTGGAGACTTGCGTCGAGATCGTCAGTCCTGCCGAGTACGTATACGGATAGAGGCCCATATAATAATGGGGCTGGCGCATCCAGGTGAGTTCCGCACCTTCGTTGATCTCCACTTCTTCCCCCCAGAACTGCTCGAGCACTTCCCGCTTCATCTTACTGAGCAGGTCGGCATTCACGCTGTGCCCTTCATCGACATGCTGATACACTTTCCGCTGATAAGCGGCTTCGAGGAGATGCGTCACAAAATTATGGTAATACGTGCGAGCCACGATTGATGAAATGACCCAGCGCTTGAACTTCGGATCATCCGAATTCTCCAGCAGATGATTCGCCATCAGCATCTCATTCATCGTAGATGGCGCTTCGATAAAGTACAGCGACGGGCGGGCATTGAGGATGTTCTGCTCCCGGTTCGCGAAAAAGAAATGGCCCGCGTGTCCCAGCTCATGAGCGAGAACGAATACTTCATTCATCCGGCCGGTCCACGAGATGAGGATATACGGGTGGTAGCCGTACGGACTCGAACAGAATGCGCCCGTCGATTTCCCCTTATTTTGCGGGAAGTCGATCCAGCGCTCGCTGTATGAACGGTCCACCATCTGCTGATATTCGCCGCCTATGACCGACAGCGCGTCATGCATATATTTCTTTGATTCTTCCACGGTGATCGACGGTTCATACGTCGGATCGAGCGACACTTTCAGGTCGGCGAACGTCATTTTGTCCAAGCCGTATGCGTTCTGCAGCAGCTTCGCATACTTCCGCATATGCGGTGCCAGTTCCGACATAATCAGATCGATCTGACGGTCATACAGCTCCCGATCCACTTCCTGATCGAACAGGAGGTAATCAAAAATGGTATCGAAGCCGCGGAGATCCGAAGTGATTTTTTCCGCCTGCAAGTGAGCGTCGTACGTTTTTGCTGTCGTGTACCGGTAATCGCGGAGCTTCGAAGAGAAAGCGTCAAAAGCCGCCCGGCGGATGCTTGTATCCGCTTCGCCTTCCCAGTCGCCTTCGAACGAGATGTAGCTGAGCGGGTAATCCTTGCCGTCCACCGTGAAATCCTCGAACGACAGATCGACGAGTTTCGTCGTGTTGTACAACTCATACGGCGCATTGAATACCGACGAAAAAGCAGCCAATGTTTTTTCGGCTTCCGCATGCAGCTGGAAAGGTTTCCAGCGGATAAGTTCACCCACATAGTGCGCGTATTCCGCTGAACGCGAAGCGGCTTCCTCCAGCGTCTTTTCAGGCAGTTCGAGCAGCTCGCTCTGCAGGAACGACAGCTGGCTGCCGATCTGCGCGCCTGAAGCGCCGACGCGCGCAGTCCGCATTTGCGCTTCTGTGTCTGTCTGGTCCGTTGCAGCGGCAAGGCTGGCGTAGGTGCCGACCGGCACGAGCTGTTCGCGGATTTTCACGTAGCCGGCAATCGCCTCGACCGCGGAATCGGCATCCGTAATGTTTCCTCTGAATTTCGAAGCGAATGCCGCCGCCTCTTCCTTCACTTGTTTCAGAGCTGCGTCGAACTGCTCCTCTGTTTCGAATAAATCGTGTAAATTCCATGTTTCTTCCGTCGCCACTTCGGAACGACCCGGCAGTTGCTGAACCATGTAAACACTCCTTAACTTCATGTAATCAAACCTATTCCAGTATATCGGATCCCGGAACGTTTTGAAATTTATAATTATTTTTTATATAAAGAGGTTTAAGGCTGAAAAAATCGGGAAATGAATCAGCACAAGGCGGAATATCGCAAGATGAACTGCACAGCCTTGGCGGAAAATTTGCTTGATTGACGGAAACAGACGTACCACGAAAGTGAAGTACCAAGTTTTATGCGTCACGAAGGTAAGTTTTTTGTGAAAGTGCAACTGAAACATGAAACATCTTTTTGTAGCAAGAAAACGCAAATTTTCCGCGTGCGCCCCGTAAGATGGGGGACAGAAAGCATGGTCCGATACCTGGGCCATGCTTTTCTGTCGTTTAGGAGAAGACGGTCGGTCGGCATCGACTGAAAGTTCAAAAAATAAACGGGTTGATTTAATCCCTAGTTTCTTAGTATGATTAAGTGCAATTACAGAAGAGCAAGCAGAGGGAAGGGTGACAGCATAGATGAGATACGGTTTTTGGATGCCGATTTTCGGCGGCTGGCTGCGCAACGTGGAAGATGAAAACATGCCGGCCACATTCGACTACGCAAAAGAAGTGGCCCAGTCAGCAGAACAGTGGGGCTACGACCTCACACTGATTGCGGAATTGAACTTGAACGATATAAAAGGAACAGAAGCGGATTCGCTTGAGGCTTGGTCGACAGCCGCGGCGCTCGCTGCTGTGACCGATAAACTGGAAATCATGACGGCTGTACGGCCGGCATTCCACAACCCTGCCGTAACGGCAAAGATGGCGGCGAACATCGACCGGATCTCCGGCGGACGGTTCACGCTGAACGTCGTTTCTGCCTGGTGGGCAGAAGAGGCCAAGCAGTACGGCGGCGCTTTCACCGAGCATGATGAACGCTACGACCGGACGGACGAATTTTTGACAATTGTCAAAGGTCTATGGACAGAAGAAGAGTTCTCCTATAAAGGCGATTTTTACGAAGTCCAAAATACACGCCTTGCGCCGAAACCGGTTCAGAAGCCGAATCCGGTGCTGTATGCCGGCGGCGAAAGCCCGCGCGGCAAAAAATCGATCGTCGAAAACTGTGACGCATACGTCATGCATGGCGGTACACTCGAAGAGATCGAAGAAAAAGTGAACGGCATGAAGAAACTGCGTGCGGACGCCGGGAAAGAGCCCCTTCAGTCATTTGGTATGGCAGCGTTCGTCATCTGCCGGGATACGGAAGATGAGGCGCTTGAAGAATGGAAACGCATCACGGATGTGAAAGAATCGGCGGGCTATGCCGGCTACCAGGACTTCATCAGCAAATCACAGCTCGAGCAGCAAGTGAAGCTGAATGACTACTCGGTATCGAACCGTGGGCTCCGGCCGAACCTGGTCGGCACGCCGGAACAAATCGCCGACCGCATCCTCGCTTATGAAAAAGCAGGACTCGATATGCTGCTGCTGCAGTTCTCGCCGCAGCTCGAAGAAATGAAACGTTTTTCAGAACAGGTCATGCCACTGGTCGAACAAAAACGCGAAGCGCTTCAGGCGGACGCGTAAAGGAGAGAAACGCATTGACTGGAAAAATTTATGTCATTCATGAAAACGAAGAGTGGACAGTGCACCTGTTCAAGCGGCTTGAAGAACTCGGGCTGCCGTATGAGGACTGGTTCGTCAATGAAAGTCTCGTCGATTTGACGGAAGCGCCGCCGGAAGGGGTATTTTACAGCCGGATGAGCGCGTCATCGCACACACGCGGCCACCGCTATGCGCCCGAAATGACGGAAGCACTGCTTGCGTGGCTTGAAAACCACGGCCGGCCCGTATTCAACGGCAGCCGCGCACTTCGTCTCGAAGTAAGCAAAGTGAATCAGTACATGGCATTGAACGCAGCCGGCATCCGTACGCCGAAAACCGTCGCGGCGAGCGGCAAGGAGCAAGTGGTCGAAGCGGCGAAGCGCCTCGGTGCCCCGTCGTTCATCACAAAGCACAACCGCGCAGGGAAAGGGCTCGGCGTCCAACTGTTCCATTCGATCGAAGCGCTTGAGGAATTTGTGGACAGCCCGGCGTTCGGCGACTCGGTCGACGGCATCACGCTCATCCAGGAGTATATCCAGGCGCCTGAACCGTATATCACGCGCTGCGAATTCATCGGCGGCAAGTTCGTCTATGCAGTGCGCGTCGATACATCGGAAGGCTTCGAATTGTGCCCGGCGGATGCGTGCCGGATCGAAGACCTTTTCTGCCCGGCAGGCGAGCAGCCGGAGGAAAAACCGAAATTCCAGGTCGTTGAAGGGTTCGATGACCCGATCATCGAGAAGTACGAGGAATTCCTCCGTCAGAATGATATCCAAGTAGCGGGAATCGAATTCATTCGCAATGCGGCTGGTAAAATCTATACGTACGACGTCAATACGAACACGAATTACAACGCCGAAGCGGAAGCGAAAGCAGGGAAGTACGGCATGCTCGAGCTGGCGACTCTGCTCGGTGAACAGCTGAAAAAAGCGGCTGTTCCGGCGTAATAAGGATAAAGAAACAGGCAGCCGATGCGTGATGCATCAGCTGCCTGTTTTCGCTGTGGCGACCGGTCGTTCTGAAAAAAGCCTGTCAGCGGCGTCCGCGCGCATGGATGCGCGCCCGTTTTTCGATATCGCTTGTCTGCTGGTTCTCGAGGCCGTATTCATCGTCGCAAGGGTGGTCGTCCTGCGTCTTCGATTCGTCCCCGCTTGTCTCGGGTTCGATCAAGTCTTCTTGTTCGGCCCGCTCCTCGATTTCAGGAGCGATATCTTTATTCCCTTTTTCCATGGAAACTGCCCCTTTCGGCCATTCATTGTTACTGTTTCGCTACCCGTTAAGAGAGCGGCTGAAACGCCGGTCAGAGGGCAGGCTGCACGTACGTCCAAATCAGCTTCGCCTCTTCAGGTGATCGCGGCGTGATCGCGGCCGATTTCGGATACGGGTCCCTTTCCCGGCGGGTTTTCACATATTTCTCCATGTACGGATTTTTGTCCGCTGCCTCCTGATATGCCTCGTGGGTCTCAGGGGAAAAAAAGCCTTTCTTCCGTTCGATCGCCCAGCGGAACCAGGCGTAGAACGCATTGTCGGTGTGCGCTTCATCGTAATGGCCGATCAGGCTTTCGGCATCCTCGGACCGGCCGAGCGCAATCAGTGAGGAAATGGCCGGGTAGCGGGCACCCTGATGATCGCCTGGATTCAGCTGGAGGATCCGGTAAAATTCCCGGAAAGCCTCTTCGAACTGCCCGTTTTCCCAATAAAAGACGCCGAGATTGAACAGCGCGCGCAAGTAGGGCCGGTTCGTGACATACAGCCAGGCGACGTCCATTTCTGGATCGAACCCGTCATGCGCTGCCGTCACTGCTTCCTGCAGTTTTGCAAGGCGGGCATCCGGCGCCGCCTCCTGTTCGGCGGCCAGCAGGATGCCATCCGCATTTCCGGCATCGAGCCGGAGAACTTCAGCTGCCAATTCTGCCCGGGCTTCTTCGGATTCCGCCCGATACGCTTCATAAGCCATTTTTTGCGCATGCTCGGCCGCTGTCTTCGGCTCATACGGTTCGGTGCGGTAATAGTCGATCTGGCGCTGAAGCACGCTTTCATTCGTGATGGACAAGTCCTTCAAATGCATCAGCAGCTGCCAGTTGCGGAATTCATCCGCTTTCGGGTCGGTGCCCACTTCGAAAGCATAGACGGCTTCTTTTTCCGTGTCCGCGACGTGCGCCGCGTGGAATTTCCGCAAGGATTCCGCAAACCGTTCCACGTCTTCGGGGGCTGAGGAAAAGCGCGAGGCGGTCTCGTCCGCCGTCCAGTCAAGCGGGAGAAGGCCGCTTTCGATGCCGAACTGCATGGCGCCGGCGACAGCCGCTTCCGGCACATTCCCTTCGTGCTCCAGATAATGAAAGAACGTCTCCATCAGTTCATCGCTTTTTACGTCCGCATCGACCAGCACCCGTTCCAGTGTCTCCGCCGTCTCAAGAAAATCAGGGGGCGCTTGTTCCGGGGAACGGGATCCGGTTCCGAACAGCTGATAGACCGCAATCAGGTCCAGCCGCTGCCGCCCGCGCGAAGCGAGGCGATGCAGTTTGTCGAGCGCGTCTTCCGTCGGCTTTTCCGCGACGACCACACTGTTCAGCGGCATGATGAAATCATCGCCATAGCGGATGTCCTTCACGAAAAACCCGAGTACTGTACTGCCCTCGCTGGCGGGAAACGCTTCATTGACGAGCACGGTGTATTCCTCACTGGAAGGGATGTCCCGTACAGTTGCCTGGTAGTTCACTATGCCGGCAACTTCTCCGGCAACGAACAGCGGATTCAGCCAGCCCTCAAGCAGCTGCCGGAGCTGGCGCCGGTCCGTCCGCGTGAGTTGTTTTTCAATGAACGAATTCCAGACATCTTTCCTCTCATGGAAAAAGAAGAGGTCGCCGATGACGGAAGCCGCTTTTTCTTCGCCGTAAAGCGGGACGAGAAGATCTTCCATGCGGTCCTTGAAAGCCAGCAATTCTTTCTGGTGGTCCGGCCGGGGGTGATTTTCGAAAAAGTCCTGAAGCACCGCCCGGAGCGATTTGTCCAATTCCTGGTTTACGAGATCGGCAGCCGTGTCTTTCCCGCAGCATTTTTTATATTTTTTGCCGCTGCCGCAAGGGCATGGATCGTTGCGGCCGATATCGCCGGCGGTAAGTCGTGTCATTTCGAAGGCTCCTCCAACAGAATCCGTTCTTCATCGCGGCTGTGGATTTCGTTGATGATGAGCAGCGAATCAAACCGGTGGAGCACTTCGGCCGTCAGTCCGTCCTGTTCAAGGATTTTCTTCACGTCTTCCACAATGATGCGCAGCAGGTCGTGGTCGCGGGTCAGCTGGACCACAGACTCTTTCAGTTCCGGATGCTGTTCGGCCATTTCCACGTAAAACCCTTCTTCTTCCGATGTCGCATGGCTTAGGATGCGTGTTTCCCAATAGTCGACTAAATGTTCCGCCGCCTGTTTCGCCACTTCGAATTCTTTAGCGGCGAGCAATTCTTTCACTTCTTCCGTTTTATCGATCGCACCCGACCGGCCGCCTTCGTGGATGGCGTGGTGGGCGTGGAGTTGTTTCAGAGATGGTCCTGATCCTGCCATAATTCCTCATCCTTTCTTTTGCCCAAAGTATAACATGGAGATGGCAGGGAATTCCCTGCATAGGTCATTTTCCGGGCAGAAAGAGGGAAGTCCCTCATTGGTCGGAAGACAGAGGAGGAATAGACTGTAAGTGGCAAGACAAATCCCATATCTGGAGGAATCATAAGATGAACCAGTTTACATTGGATACAACCGTCGCCGATATCGTGAGAGATGTGCCGCAGACCGGAGACCTGTTCCGCAATCTGCGGATCGACTTCTGCTGCGGAGGGAAAATTCCGCTCAGCGAAGCCGCGGCGGGCCGCGGGCTCGATGCAGAAGCTGTTCTCGTACAAGTGAATGAAGTGGCAGATAAGCAGAGCGCGCATGAACAGAAAAAACCGTCATCGTTCGAACCGGCGGAACTGATCCTGCACATTCAGGACAAGTACCACTCGAAGATCCGGGAAGAACTGCCCCTTCTTGCGCCGTATGTGACGAAACTGGCGCGGGTGCACGGCGAACGCTATCCGTACGTCAACCGTGTCCGGGAAATTTACCTGGCGCTGAAGAGCGAACTCACTGACCATACGGAAGACGAAGACAATAACGTGTTTCCGCTGATTAATAACTTCTTCGCGAATCCGACCGAAGAAAACCGGGAAGCGCTGAAACCGCATCTTGAAGAACTCGAAAGTGAGCACGAAGCGGCGGGCGATCTGCTGAAGGAATTGCGGACAATCACGAATGGGTTCCAGCCGCCTGAAGACGCCTGCGGCACCCACCGGCTGGTCATCGCCCGGCTGCAGGAACTGGAAGGCGATACATTCGAGCATATCCATCTTGAAAACAACGTGCTGTTCGAACGGGCGCGTCAAGTCATTTAATGCAAAATGGAGCCGCTTCCGGGTCAAGTTATTGACAATGGGAAGCGGCTCCTCTACGTTTGTCTGTAGAAGGAGAGGAAAGACGACGTGATGAAAAGAATCCTTTTACTGACAGGCGCTGCTGCCATGCTCGCTTCTTGCAGTGCGGCGGCGAACCATGAAGAACAGGTGCTGCGCGTTTCCGCGGCTTCCAGTCTGATGGAAGCGATGGAAGCGGTGCAGCGGACATATACAGAAGAACATCCCGGAACGGAGCTCGTCTTCAGCTACGGTTCATCCAGCAAACTGCGGAGCCAGATCGAGCAGGGGGCGCCGGCGGACCTTTTCCTGTCGGCAAGCGCGGCGGACATGGAGCTGCTGGCGGAAGCGGGACTCGCGGATGAAGCGACAATCGTGCCATTCGCTTCAAACCGCCTCGTCCTGGCTGCCGGCAGTGAGGTGTCCGCATCCGGCGCCGCTGAAGACATTCTAGCCGCGGCCGACGGCACCATCGCGGTCGGCGAACCCGGCAGCGTGCCGCTCGGAAAGTACACGAAAGAAGCGCTGAGCGAGCTCGGCATCTGGGACGGACTGGAGGACCGTTTCGTCTATGCGAAAGATGCCCGGCAAGTGCTGACATACACGGAGAGCGGCAACGCGGACCTTGGCATCGTTTATTCGTCGGATGCGTTCGCCTCAGATCAGGCAGCTGTGCTGGCTGAATTGCCGGAAGGTCCGGAGCCGATCCGTTATCCGGGCGCTGTCATCGGAGGGACGGATCAGGCGGAAGCAGCGCAGGACTTCCTGTCGTTCCTGACAGGGGAAGAAGGGCAGCGGATCCTGGAAGAGCACGGATTTCTGCCAGCGTCCGGTGACGGTTCCTGATGCCGGCTGATCTGTCGCCGCTTGTCCTGTCGCTGAAAGTGGCTTCGATTTCGACGCTCGCGGTATTCGTTGCCGGCGTGGCGCTCGCCCGGCTGATGAACCGGCGGGACTTTTTTGGCAAGAGCGCGGCGGAAGCGCTCATCCTGCTGCCGCTCGTGCTGCCGCCGACAGTGGTCGGATTCGGGCTCATCGTCCTGTTCGGCCGAAACGGTCCGCTTGGCGCGTGGCTTGAAGATTGGTTCGGCATCCAAGTCGTCTTTACATGGTATGGCGCCGTTATCGCGTCATTCATCGTGTCGCTGCCGCTCATGTACCAGAGCGCGGCGGCGGCGTTCGATAAAGTCGATCCGCGCTGGGAGAACGTGGCCCGGACGATGGGCGTCTCCGAATGGCGGATTTTCCGCACCATCACGTTCCCTTTGGCGTGGCCGGGTATTTTGGCGGGAATCGTACTCGCCTTTGCGAGGGGGATCGGTGAATTCGGCGCGACGCTGATGATCGCCGGCTACATACCGGGCGAGACGGAAACGATTCCGCTGGCAATCTACTTTTCTTACGAAGCGGGGGAAATGGAACAGGCGGCATTCTGGGTCATCACCGTCTCCGCACTTGGACTTGCGGCCATCACTTGGCTGAACCACTGGCGCAAAAGGCAGGCAGCAAGTGCCGGAAGGGAGTAATGGGAATGCTGGAGCTGGATTTCCGAAAGAGGCTGAAGCAATTCGATCTGCAGGCGGAACTTGAACTTGGAATGGAAATCATGGCAGTCGTCGGTCCGTCGGGTTCAGGAAAGACGACGCTGCTGAACTGCATCGCCGGCATCACGCAGCCCGACAGCGGCGTGATCCGCCTGAACGAAAAAACGTTCTATAAGACAGGCGAGCGGCCGCTTCGAATCCAGGACCGGCGGGTCGGCTACCTGTTCCAGGACTACGCGCTGTTCCCGCACATGACGGCGGGGCGGAACATCCGCTTCGGCGCAGGCAAAGAAGCTGACGCGGCGCACATTGCGGAGCTGACGGAACTCCTCGGCATCGGCGGCCTTCTGGACAGCTACCCGCACCAGATTTCCGGCGGCGAAAAGCAGCGGGTCGCACTCGCGCGTGCGCTCGCCGCCAAGCCGGACTTGCTGCTGCTCGATGAACCGTTCTCCGCGCTCGATGACGACACGCGCAGCCGGTGCCAGCAGGAACTGCTGCGCATCCACAACCTGTGGCAAGTGCCGGTCATATTCGTGACGCACAGCCGCCAGGAAGCGGCAAAGCTCGCCCACCGTATCGTGCAGGTCGACCGCGGCCGGCTCAATCTGATCAATATCGAAGCTTCCCTTTAAACGAAGGGGGCTTTTTTTATTGTCCGGTTTTGCCGGCAGGCCCTCCAGCGCTCGTCGGGGCTTGCAGGGCGCCTGAGCTTTTCTCGGTGTCCAGTTCGTTCGCCAGACCGTACGCTGATTTCGCGCCCTCCGCCGGAAACAGGTTTCCGGGTCGGCCGCTCCAATCCGCTATCGGTCTATCATGGCTCACTCCACTTTTCTTAATA
Organism: Indiicoccus explosivorum; assembly: GCF_002167005.1. Lineage (GTDB taxonomy): Bacteria > Bacillota > Bacilli > Bacillales_A > Planococcaceae > Indiicoccus > Indiicoccus explosivorum. Next base: position 22,103 of record NZ_NHTN01000020.1, on the reverse strand, counting down.
ACAAGGGTTTTCCCCTGCTTCAATAGGACATTCCCTAATGGGAAGATTTTGCTGCTGACTGCATAATAAGAAACAGTAATTGGTGACTTGTGAAGTCGGCTAGTGCTCTTACCTAAAAAGGAGTGTTTCAACGCAATGGAAACCACAACGAGAAAAAATAAACGCGGCCTCAATTTCTTCAAACCGGTCGAAAGCTATTCCGGCAGCTGGTCCATTCTCGAAGAGAAAAGCAGAGAGTGGGAGAACATGTACCGTCAGCGCTGGTCGCACGACAAAGTCGTCCGGACAACGCACGGTGTGAACTGCACCGGTTCCTGCAGCTGGAAAGTATTCGTGAAAAACGGGATCATCACATGGGAAAACCAGCAGATCGATTATCCTTCCTGCGGTCCGGACATGCCCGAATTCGAACCGCGCGGCTGTCCCCGTGGTGCGACGTTCTCCTGGTACGAGTACAGCCCGCTTCGCGTAAAGTATCCATATATGCGCGGCAAGCTGTGGCGTCTCTGGCAGGCGGCGATCACAGAACATGCAAACCCTGTTGACGCATGGGCGAGCATTGTGGAAGACCCTGAAAAAGCCCGGCTCTACAAAAAAGCACGAGGCAAAGGCGGCCATGTCCGTGTCGGCTGGGACGAGGCGCTCCGCCTGATCTCAGCACAGCTCATCTACACGATCCGCAAATACGGTCCTGACCGTATCGCCGGATTCACACCGATCCCGGCGATGTCGATGATTTCCTACGCTTCAGGCGCCCGGTTCATTTCCCTCCTCGGCGGTGAAATGCTGAGCTTTTATGACTGGTATGCGGATCTTCCGCCGGCTTCCCCGCAAATCTGGGGCGAGCAGACGGATGTTCCGGAATCATCCGACTGGTACAACGCCGGATACTTGATGATGTGGGGCTCGAACGTGCCGCTCACGCGTACACCGGATGCCCACTTCATGACAGAAGTTCGCTATAAAGGCACTAAAGTCGTTTCTGTCGCACCTGACCTTGCGGAAAACGTGAAGTTCGCCGACAACTGGCTTGCGCCGCACCCTGGAACGGACGCGGCACTCGCACAAGCGATGACCCATGTCATTCTGGATGAGTTCTACCATAAACGGAAAGAACAGATGTTCATCGACTATGCGAAGCAGTACACGGATATGCCGTTTATGATCCTGCTTGATCAGCATGAAGGCAGCCTGAAAGGCGGCCGCTTCCTCCGCGCAAGCGACTTCGGGGATACTGCTGAGCACGCTGACTGGAAACCGGTCATCTTTGATGAGACAGCCGGTAAATTTATCGTACCGAACGGCACGATGGGCCAGCGCTGGGAAAAAGACAAAAAATGGAACCTGGTTCTCGATAATGAAGACGGCACAAGAGTGGAACCGGCGATGTCGGTCGAAGGCCACGGCGAAGAATGGAAAGAAATCGTCTTCCCTTATTTCGACAACGAAGGCAACGGTGTCTTCAAACGGGTCATCCCGGCCACAAAAGTGACACTCGCGGACGGCACAGAGCGCTACGCAGCGACGGTCTACGACCTGATGCTGAGCCAATACGGCATCGCGCGTACCGACAGCCCGTACAACGCGAAAGGCTACGATGATGAAACGTCTTTCTATACACCTGCATGGCAGGAAAAAGTGACGAGCGTGAAAGCGTCCGTCGTCACACAGATCGCCCGTGAATTCGCTCAGAACTCACTCGATACGGACGGCCGCTCCATGATCATCATGGGTGCGGGCATCAACCACTGGTTCAACAGCGATACGATTTACCGCGCGATCCTGAACCTCGTCATCCTGACGGCATCGCAGGGCGTCAACGGCGGCGGCTGGGCACACTATGTCGGCCAGGAAAAATGCCGCCCGATCGAAGGCTGGTCGACAGTGGCGTTCGCAAAAGACTGGCAAGGCCCTGCCCGTCTCCAGAACGGGACTTCCTACTTCTATTTCGCCACTGAACAGTGGCGTTATGAAGAGGGCGGCACGGATTCACTGAAATCGCCGACCGGCGGCGATGTGAAGTATCAGCATCCGGCGGATTACAACGTACTCGCTGCCCGTCTCGGCTGGCTTCCGTCATATCCGCAGTTCAATAAAAACAGCCTCCTGTTCGCGGAAGAAGCGAAACAGGAAGGAAAAGAGACAAACGAGGAAATCATCCAGCACGCTTACGAGCAGATCAAATCACGCGAAACAAAGTTCGCGATCGAAGATCCGGGCGCACCGGAGAACTTCCCGCGTTCGCTCTTCATCTGGCGTTCGAACCTCATTTCAAGCTCAGCGAAAGGGCAGGAGTATTTCATGAAGCACCTGCTCGGCGCATCGGATGCGCTTCTGGCGCGGCCGAACGTGAACCAGAAACCGGAAGAGATCATCTGGCGGGAAGATGTCGAAGGCAAACTGGACCTCATGGTCGCGCTCGATTTCCGGATGACATCGACACCGCTTTACGCGGACATCGTCCTTCCGGCAGCGACTTGGTACGAAAAACACGACTTGTCTTCGACGGATATGCATCCGTTCGTCCACCCGTTCAACCCGGCGGTCAACCCGCTGTGGGAATCGCGTTCGGACTGGGACATTTACCGCAAACTTTCCGAGACGTTCTCGGAGATGGCGAAGACGCACTTGCCGGGCGTATACAAAGACGTGGTGACGTCACCGCTCGCACATGACACGGCGAGTGAAATCTCACAGCCGATGGGTCTCGTGAAAGACTGGGCAAAAGGGGAAATCGAAGCGATTCCGGGCAAGACGATGCCGAACTTCAGCGTCGTGGAGCGGGATTACACGAAGATCTACGACAAGTACGTCACGCTCGGTCCGAATCTCAGCGTAAGCAAGATCGGCGCTCACGGCGTCAGCTTCTCGGCGAAAGAAGAGTACGAAGAACTGAAGCGCATCAACGGGGTTTATTACGACGAAACAATTAAAAGCGGACTGCCGAAAATCCAAAGCGCGCGCCAGGTGGCCGACGCGATGCTGCATCTGTCATCCGCGACGAACGGACGGCTCTCCCAGAAAGCCTATATTTCGGCGGAAGAAGATTCGGGCGTGCCACTGAGAGACATTTCAGCGGAACGCGCAGCGGAGAAGATCACATTCCAGAGCATCACCGCACAGCCGCGTGAAGTCATTCCGACACCGGTCTTCAGCGGATCGAACAAATCCGGACGCCGCTACTCGCCGTTCACAACGAACATCGAGCGTCTCGTGCCGTTCCGGACACTGACCGGCCGCCAACATTTCTATATCGATCACGAAATCTTCCTGCAGTACGGGGAAGCGCTCCCGGTATTCAAACCGACACTGCCGCCGATGGTGTTCGGCAGCGGGGATAAAGAAGTCAAAGGCGGCGTGGATTCATTAGTGCTCCGCTACCTGACGCCGCACGGCAAATGGAACATCCACTCGACATACCAGGACAACCAGCACATGCTGACGCTGTTCCGCGGCGGTCCGACCGTCTGGCTCAGCAATGAAGACGCGGATGCGCACGGCATCAATGACAACGACTGGCTCGAAGTGTACAACCGGAACGGTGTCGTCGCTGCACGCGCGGTCGTCAGCCACCGGATGCCGAGAGGCACGATGTTCATGTACCACGCCCAGGACAAGCACGTGAACGTGCCGGGTTCCGAAATCACGGATACACGCGGAGGCAGCCACAATGCGCCGACGCGGATCCACATGAAACCGACGCAAATGGTCGGCGGTTACGCTCAGCTGAGCTACGGATTCAACTACTACGGACCGATCGGAAACCAGCGGGACGAATACGTAGCGGTCCGGAAAATGAAGGAGGTCAACTGGCTTGAAAATTAAAGCGCAAGTTGCAATGGTGATGAATCTCGACAAGTGTATCGGCTGCCATACGTGCAGCGTTACCTGTAAAACGACTTGGACGAACCGGAAAGGCGCCGAATACATTTGGTTCAATAACGTCGAAACGAAACCGGGCATCGGCTATCCGAAGCGCTGGGAGGACCAGGAGCTCTACAAGGGCGGCTGGCAGCTGCGCAAAGGCAAGCTGGAACTGAAATCCGGCAACAAACTGTCGAAAGTGGCGCTCGGAAAAATCTTCTATAACCCGGATATGCCGGAAATGAAGGACTACTACGAGCCATGGACGTACAACTACGAGCACCTGACTTCCGCGGGGGAACAGGAGCATTCACCGGTGGCGCGTCCGATCTCACAAGTCACCGGCGAGAAAATGGACCTCGAATGGGGACCGAACTGGGAGGATGACCTGGCGGGCGCGCACATCACCGGCCCGCAGGATCCGAACATCCAGAAAATTGAAGAAGAGATCAAATTCAACTTCGAAAAGTCCTTCATGGTCTACTTGCCGCGCCTTTGCGAGCACTGCCTCAACCCGAGCTGTGTCGCATCGTGCCCGTCAGGCGCCCTCTACAAGCGGGATGAGGACGGCATCGTCCTCGTCGACCAGGAAGCATGCCGCGGCTGGCGCTACTGTATGACCGGCTGCCCGTACAAAAAAGTGTACTTCAACTGGCAGACGAACAAAGCGGAGAAATGCACATTCTGCTTCCCGAGAATGGAAGCGGGTCTCCCGACCGTCTGCTCGGAAACGTGCACAGGACGGATCCGCTACCTCGGCGTCCTGCTGTATGACGCGGACCGGGTGCTCGAAGCCGCTTCGACACCGGACGAAAAAGAACTGTACCGCGCACAGTGCGACCTCTTCATGGATCCGAGCGATCCGGAAGTCATCGCGCAGGCGAAACGGGACGGCATTTCCGAAGACTGGATCGAAGCCGCCCAGAACTCGCCGGTTTATAAACTGGCGATCGAGCATAAGCTGGCGTTCCCGCTCCACCCGGAATACCGCACATTGCCGATGGTCTGGTATGTGCCGCCGCTCAGCCCGATCATGAACTACTTCGAAGGGAAAGATTCGATCAAGAACCCGGATATGATCTTCCCGGCGATCGAAGAAATGCGCACGCCGGTCCAGTACCTCGCCAACATGCTGACGGCGGGCGATACGGAAACGGTCAAGGAAGCGCTCCAGCGGATGGCGATGATGCGCCAGTATATGCGCGCATTATCTTCCGGAAAAGAATTCGATGAAAGCCGCCTCGACCGTGTCGGCATGACCGCCCACCAGGCAGAGCAGATGTACCGCCTGCTGGCGATCGCGAAGTACGAAGACCGTTTCGTCATCCCGACATCGCACAGAGAGACAACCATGAATCCGTATCGCGCCCAAGGTTCAGCAGGCTATGGCGACGTCATGGGAGATATGGGATCCGGCTGCGATGGCTGCGGCCCTGCAGTTCCTGCCGGCAAATCCGGAAAAGAGATTTACGAAGAGAACTTCTACGGAGGAATCTGGCGTGATTAATCTTGAAAAGCTGTACGGCTATAAGCGTTCATTCGGCTTCTTCGCCCATCAGCTGACTTATCCGGAAAAGCTGGATTTCCATCCGGCTTTCCTTGAGGAATCCTTCAGTCCTGGAGATCCTGCATACGATCATGTACAGAAGTACTGGTCGCTCATGCAGGATTACAGCCTGATGGATATCAAGGAAATGTACACGGAAACCTTTGATTTCCAGAAAGACGCCACGCTTTATATGACATACTTCAAATTCGAAGATGCGCGTGAGCGCGGTCAGATGCTGGCGAAACTGAAAGTGCTGTATGAAATGTTCGGGCTGGAAATGCCTGATGAAGAACTGTCCGATTTTCTGCCGCTCATGTGCGAATTCATCTACGCGGCGGAATGGCTCGGCGATCCGCGCGCTCCGGAGAGTTTCCGCCTGCTGATCGCTGTGCTGGAAGACGGCACATATCATTTGCTTCAAACGCTTGAAAAGAATGAGAGCCCGTATTTCCATCTTATCAAAGGGCTGCGCGAGACTTTCAAAGCATGTGTAGAACAGGGGGCTTCATCCCGTGAACATGGTTGATCAGTTTTTGTGGGTTATTTTTCCTTACCTTTGCCTGGCGATTTTCGTCGTCGGCCATATTTACCGGTACCGCACCGACCAGTTCCACTGGACTGCCAAGTCGAGTGAATTCATCGAGAAAAAGCAGCTGATGGTCGGCAGCCTGCTGTTCCATATCGGAATCATCCCGGTCATTTTCGGTCACATCGCCGGATTGGGCATCCCGAAAGAATGGATGAACGCAATCGGCGTGGACGATCACTTGTATCACCTCGGCGCGATCTACATCGGCGGATTCTTCGGGTTCATTACACTCGCCGGCATGGTCATCCTGACATTCCGCCGCTTTACGAAGAAAAACGTGCGTCAGCTGAGCTCGGCATCTGACCTGGTGGTCAATTCGCTTTTGCTGCTGATCGTTTTCATGGGGATGTATGCAACTCTCGTCACGAATGCTGTACAGCCGGAATTCGATTACCGGGATTCAATCTCCATCTGGTTCCGCGGACTGTTCCTGCTGAGTCCCGATCCGTCTTACATGACAGCCGTGCCGTTATCCTTTAAAATTCATGCATTGGCCGGATTTGCGATTTTCGCGATGTGGCCGTTCACCCGTCTTGTTCATGTATGGAGTGTGCCGCTGAATTATGTCGGCAGAAGCTATATCTTGTACAGAAGACATAAAACGAACTGAGTGGAAAGAGAAGGCCCGGCTTTCTTTTCCATTCATAGGAGACAATTATGATGGAAATTAAATTCAACTATCAGAATGAAGCCGATCGGCTGCGTGAGAAACTTGGCTGTGATTTAGTCGCAATTGCACTCGTTGAGACAGCAGAGCAGCAGTTTGTCCTGAAGTGGCAGTATGCTTCCGGAAACTTGAACGACCGCTTCAAGCGAATTGTGCTCCAGTCTGGAAGAGGGGTTGCGGGCCTTGTCTTTAAAACCGGTAAACCGCTGCTGCTGCCGAGCGTAGGGGAATTCATCAAGAAAGACGGACTATTCAGCTACCCGATCATCATGTCGGAGAAACTCCAAAGCGTTGCGGCAGTCCCCCTATGGAATAAAGGCCGCGTAGCCGGCGTCCTCTTATGCGGCTGCAGAAAAGAGCACGAGATAACGGATGAACTGCTGCAGATGATGCTGAAGACAGCAGGAGAGGGCATCGGGAATTTGGACGGGAAGGAACTGATGGCTCTGTGAGAACGGTGCAGGAAAGCAAAATGGTCGATATGCTGATCAAGATGTTTGAAAACAGCACAGATGCCATCTTCTTTTTCGATGCGAATGGTAAAGCGCTTGCGCTGAACCCCGCCGCGGAACAGATTATCGACAAAGATGTTGTCACCCAGCTCAGGCAGGGCGAATTCCAGGCGATGTGCCAGGCGTGCAGAGGCTATACGAGCGATACGGAATTGCAGACGTGCCTCAGCTGCTATTTCAGTCATAATTCGGATCCGGAAGACTTCTCTTCGTTCCAGGTATATTTGGAAACAGAAGGGAAAGGGGTCCTTCCTTACGCAGCCACATTCCATACGATCGACCCGGAGAACGGCGTCCGGGTCTTTATGCTGCGTGATTTGACTAAGCAGTTCAAGACCCAGGAACGGCTTTATGAAAACAAGATGATGAAGCACGTCATCGAAGCACAGGAAAACGAACAGAAGCGCATCTCCCGGGAACTTCATGACAGCGTGGCACAGGAACTGCTGAGTGCCGTCGTCGATCTCCGGGTCGTAAAATATATGACCCAGGACCAGGATGTCCTCGATAAAGTCCGCCAGACAGAAGCGACGATGACCCGTCTGTTGGATGATATCCGGAATCTATCCGTGGAACTCCGTCCGGCAGCACTGGATGATTTCGGCCTGGAAGCGGCCTTCCGCTCTCATTTCAAACGGGTGGAACAAAGCTACGGGCTGGAAGTGGAATTCAAATCCGATATCGGGACGAGAAGGTTTGGAAATGAGATAGAAACCGTCGTTTATCGGATCTGCCAGGAAGCGGTGCTGAATGCGGTCAAGTATGCACAGGTCGATTCAGTGAAAGTGACACTGACTGTGGAAACGCAGTTTTTGAAGCTGAGAGTGGAAGACAAAGGCGCCGGATTCGAAAAAGGGGACGATCCGATCGGAACAGGACTTGGCCTCCACGGCATGAGGGAACGCGCGGAACTCGTGCACGGCGATTTGACAGTCCAGACAAAGATCGGAAAAGGGACGGCTGTCCAGCTGTCGATTCCGATCGGGCAGGACCGGACAGGAGGAAAGGCGAAATGAGAATAGTCATTGCGGATGATCATGCCATTGTCAGGAGCGGATTTTCGATGATCCTCAATTTCCAGCCGGACATGGAAGTCATTGCGACAGCGGCGGATGGCATTGAAGCATATGCGATGGTCGCCAAGCACGAACCGGATGTGCTGCTGCTTGACTTGAGCATGCCGCCGGGCGAAAGCGGACTGATCGCGACAGGAAAAATCAAGGAGGATTTTCCGGACACAAAAATCCTGATTCTGACGATGCATGATGACGAAGAGTATTTGTTCCATGTCCTGAAAAACGGCGCTTCAGGCTATATCCTGAAAAATGCGCCGGATGACGAGCTCCTGACCGCAATCCGGACGGTTTCACGGGGAGAGACGTATATTCACCCGAAGATGGCGACGTCACTCGTCCGTGAGTTCGTGAAAGGGGAACAGCGCCTGAATGATGAAAACCCGTTCGAGGTGCTGTCCAAGCGGGAACTCGAAGTGCTGCCGCTTGTCGCGAAAGGCTACGGCAATAAAGAAATCGCAGAAAAACTGTTTATTTCAGTAAAGACCGTGGAAGCCCATAAGGCGAAAATCATGGAAAAACTGAATTTGAAGAGCCGTCCGGAATTGGTGGAATACGCATTGAAGAAAAAACTGCTGAATTTCTGACAGGCACGGGAGGGGTTTCACTTGGCAGGAAAAGAACAGCTGCGGTTCAAAGAACCGTGCATGCGCGTGCTTGAAAACGAGCACCGCTACCTGTCGTTCCTGATGGACGAATGGCACGCCATCGTCCTCCAGTTCGAGCGCGAAGGTTTAACGGAAGAGGAAGGACATCGGCTGCTGAAAGAACTGCGCCGGCTCGTCATCGCTTTTCTCGATCCGCTCAAGAATCATACAGAAAAAGAGGAAGAACATTTTTTTCCGCTGCTCGGTTCCTATATCGGGTTCGAACAGGGGCCGCTCGTCGGCATCCAGGAAGAGCATGAGGAAATCGACGGTTACATCGGCCATTTCCTTCACCACACGCGCGGCGATTTCAGTGAGCTATCGCTCCCGCAGCTCCGCTCCGCTGTCAAAGATGCGGGAGAAGCTTTCGAAGTGCTGACCGTGCATTTCGTGAAAGAAGAGACCGTGCTGTTCCCGATGGCGGAGAACCTAATGCGTGCCGATGACCAGGACGCACTGTTCGAGAAACTGAATACACTCATCACCTGATGCCGCCGCTTCTTCCGGGAAGCGGTTTTTTTGTTTTAAACATTTCATAGCAATTGTTCTGCTTCCCGCGACCAGCCGCAAAAGCAGCTTCGCCGCACACATTTCAGACGGTGTTCCATTTAGGGTTTCCGCCTCTCCCTTAAGGGGACTCCCCTAATAGGAATAACCCTTCCTGCTTTCTATAATTAAGGACGTAAGCTAAGTGAAATCGTAATCCAACACTATAGGAAAAAAGGTGAAAGAAAATGGTCAAGAAAATGCAGCTGCCGCTGCAGACGGCGAACCTCGTCGTCGGGTTCATGGTGTGGGTCATCATTTCCGCTTTAATGCCGTTCATCCGAGAGGACATCAGCATTCCGGCCGAGCGCCTGGCGCTCATCACAGCAGTTCCTGTCATACTCGGGTCGGTGCTCCGGATTCCGCTCGGTTATTGGGCGAACGCTTTCGGCGCGCGGATCATCTTCCTGGTAAGCTTCGTTCTGCTGCTGTTCCCGGTCTTCTACATCAGTGAAGCATCATCCATGACGGATCTGATCATCGGCGGCCTGTTCCTCGGAATCGGCGGCGCTGTGTTTTCCGTAGGGGTCACATCCCTGCCGAAATACTATCCGAAAGAAAAGCATGGACTTGTCAACGGGATTTATGGAGCAGGGAATATCGGGACGGCCATTACGACATTTTCCGCTCCGCTCATCGCCACACAGATCGGCTGGTCGGCGACTGTCAAACTGTACTTGATTCTGCTGCTCGCTTTCGCGGCGCTCAACTTCTTTTTCGGTGACCGTCATGAACAAAAAACGAAAGCCCCGCTCCTGAACCAGATCAAGAGCGTCTACAGAAATGAAAAACTTTGGCTTTTTTCGCTATTCTACTTTATTACGTTCGGTTCATTCGTCGCGTTTACCGTCTACCTGCCGAACTTTCTCGTCGATAATTTCGGTCTTGAAAAAGTGGATGCCGGTCTGCGGACTGCCGGATTCATCGCGGTCGCGACATTCCTCCGGCCGGTCGGGGGTTGGCTCGCGGACAAGTTCCAGCCGCTGTTCCTGCTGGCCGGAACATTCACCATCTACACGTTCGCCGCGATTCTGCTCGCGTTTTCGCCCGAACTGCCGATTTACCGGATCGGCGTCCTGGCGATTGCGGTCAGTGCGGGAATCGGCAACGGGGTCATCTTCAAGCTGGTGCCGTTCTACTTCAACAAGCAGGCAGGGATCGCCAACGGGATCGTGTCCATGATGGGCGGTCTCGGCGGATTCTTCCCGCCGCTCATGCTCGCGGCGATCCATTCGATGACCGGGCAGTATGCCATCGGGTTCATGCTCCTGTCGCAAGTCGCTTTGGCCAGTCTCGTGCTCGTGGTATGGTTGTACTATTCAGACCGGCTCTCACTTGCTTCCGAGGTGTTCAATTCAATGGGTCAAGGAGTGCTTGTCACAGATTTGGCGGGGAAAATCAAAGCTGTCAATCCGGCTTTCACAAAATTGACCGGTTTTGAAGAAGATGAAGTGATCGGTCAGAATCCCCGGATCCTGCAATCCGGCAAGCAGCCGAGAGATTTCTACGCTGACATGTGGAAAGAGATTACGGAAAAAGAAGTTTGGCAAGGGGAAATATGGAACCGCAGGAAAAACGGGGAAGAATACCTTCAGTGGCTGAACATCAGTGCTGTAAAAGATGGGACGGGTGAAACGGTGGAATACGTCGGGACATTCAGCGACATCTCTTCAGCGAAAAAGTGAATGAATCTGGGGCTGCCGGTTTCGCCGGCCGCCCTTAATCTATTCGAAAGGTGCGGCATACTTTGAACGAGCGCTATTCCAGACAAATACTATTCAAACCGTTCGGCCGGGACGGACAGCAGCGCTTGAGCGAAGCGGCAGTGACCATTGTCGGCTGCGGCGCTCTCGGTTCCGCCATCGCCGAGACACTTGTGCGGGCAGGAATCGGGGAAATCCATCTGATCGACCGGGATTACGTCGAGTGGTCGAACCTGCAGCGCCAGCAGCTGTTCACCGAAGAAGATGCCAAAGCACTGCTGCCGAAGACGGCTGCGGCCGAAAAACGGCTGAAGGCGATCCGGTCCGATGTCCGGCTCCATACGTATATGGATAACTTCGATGCGGCGATGGCGGAAAAACTCGCAAAATCCAGCGATTTGATTATGGACGCGACCGATAACTTCGAAACGCGGCTTCTGATCAGCGATGCTTCCGTCAAGTATTCCATTCCCTGGATCTATGGTGCATGCGTCGGCAGCTCGGGCTCCGTTTTTCCGTTTATTCCGGGGGAATCCGCCTGCTTCCGCTGCCTGTTACCGGTGATGCCGGCTGTGAATGAAACATGCGATACAGCTGGCATCATTGCGCCGGCTGTCCAAGTGACAGCGGCACTCCAGTGTGCGGAAGCGATGAAGTGGCTCACCGGCAACCGGGACGCCATGCGCAAGAAAGTGCATCACTTCAATCTTTGGGATCAGTCCCAGTTCGATATCGGAATTTCCCGCATCCGGAACGCCTCATGCGAGACATGCGGCGATTCACCGGCGTTCCCGTCGCTGAGCGAACAGAAAAAAGGCGCCGCCGTTTTATGCGGCCGGGATGCCGTCCAGATCCTGCCCGACCCGAAACGTCCGATCACATTGGATGATGCGGAGCGGATCGGAAGCCGGCTCGACGCGAGAACACGGCGGACCCCTTATTTTGTAGAACTGACCGCCCTGGGCCATCGGATGATTTTATTCGGCAACGGCCGGCTTCTCATCCACGGCATCAGAAATGCCAAGGAAGGGCAGCGGCTTTATCACCAGCTTTTCGGCTGAACGGAGGAGATGCAGATGACAGCAGGAGGAATCCGTGTCGCGGTCCTCACAGTCAGCGACACGCGGACGGAAGTGACAGATAAAGGCGGCCCGCTCGTGCGGGAACTTGCACAGGAAGCGGGTATGGAAATCACCGCATCTGTGATCGTGAAGGATGAACCGGAAGCGATCCGCTCAGCGGTCGCGGAGTGGATGACGCATGAGGAGGTCGACATCATCATCACGACGGGCGGTACGGGAATCGCCCGCCGGGATGTAACGATTGAAGCGGTCAGACCCATGCTAAACAAAGAGCTGGACGGGTTCGGCGAATTGTTCCGTTTTCTGAGTTATGAAGAGATCGGAACGCGCGCCATCCTCAGCCGGGCGCTCGGCGGCTCCATCGGCGACAAAGCGGTGTTCGTGCTGCCCGGCTCGCCCGGCGCCGTCCGGCTGGCCATGGAAAAGCTGATCATTCCGGAAGCGGAGCATATCACAAAGGAACTGACGAAACACCGTCAGCCCCGGACATAATCCCCGGATTTGCCGCCGGTTTTCTCCAGCAGCATCGTCGGCCCGATGACCATCTCTTTGCCGGCAGCTTTGCACATGTCATAGATCGTCAGCGCAGCTGCGGCTGCGGCGGTTAGCGCCTCCATTTCGACACCTGTCGGCCCTTTCGTTTTGACGGCGGCATGGAGGATGATCTCATAGTGGGCGGCTTCTTCGTCGACGTTCCACTGGAATTCAATGTCCACGCCGCTGAGTGCGAGCGGATGGCACATCGGAATGATTTGGGAAGTGTTCTTGGCCGCCATGATCCCTGCGACTTGGGCGACCGCGAGCACATCGCCTTTTTTATTGCCGCCTTCACGGATCTGGCGGTAGATCGTTTCATTGATCAGTACGGATGAACGGGCACGCGCCGTCCGGACGGATTCATCTTTATCGGATACATCAACCATTTTTGCGCGGCCCTGTTCGTTGAAATGGGTAAGTTCTGACACTGGATTCATCCTTTCACACGTGATTGTGTCCAGTATAGCACGCCGCCGGAAGGAGCAGATAGCAATGGTGGAACACAGAAAACCGATTCCGGTCAGTGAAGCGGTCGCCCGGATGGTCCGGGAAGCGAAACCGCTCGGCACGGAGACCGTCCCCCTCGGGGAAAGCATGGGACGGATTTTGGCCCGTCCGATTAAGGCGACCCACCCGGTCCCGCCGTTCGACCGGTCGCCTTATGACGGGTTCGCCATCCGCGCCTCGGATTCGGCAGGCGCTTCCGGAGAGAACCGGAAGTCCTTCCGCATCATCGACCACATCGGGGCGGGGGAAGTTTCAAAGCGGACGGTCGGACAGGGGGAAGCGGTCCGCCTCATGACAGGCGCTCAGCTGCCGGAAGGAGCGGACGCGGTCGTCATGTTCGAGCAGACGTCGGAACAGGCAGGCGCGTTCACGATCCGCAAACCGTTCGAGCCGCTCGAAAATGTCTCGCTGAAAGGGGAAGATCTTCAAGAAGGTGAACAAGTCGTCCCCGCCGGAACGTTCATCCAGCCGGGCACGGTGGCGGTCCTCGCCACGTTCGGTTATGCGGAAGTGGAAGTGGCGGCGCGGCCGGTTGTCGGCATCCTGTCGACAGGAACGGAACTGCTCAATGTGGATGAGCCGCTCGCCCCAGGCAAAATCCGCAACTCGAACGGGCCGATGATTGCCGCCCAGCTCGCCCGTATGGGAATCCGCTGTAAAATGTATGAGCTGTCCGCCGATCATTTGGAGAACAGCCTGGAAGCCGTCCGGAAAGCGGCGAAAGAGACGGACTGCCTGATTACGACGGGCGGGGTGTCGGTCGGTGATTTCGATTTTCTGCCGGAAATCTACCGGCGGCTCGGTGCGGAAGTGCTGTTCAATAAAGTCGCGATGCGGCCCGGAAGCGTCACGACCGTCGCCGTCGCAAGAGGCAAGTACCTGTTTGGGCTGTCCGGCAATCCATCCGCCTGCTTCACAGGATTCGAACTGTTCACCCGTCCGGCTCTCCTGAAAATGATGGGGGCGGAGAAAATCTATTTGCCGCACACGCGCGCAGTGCTGGCGGAAGATTTCACGAAAGCGAACCCGTTCACCCGGTTCATCCGCGCCATCTATGACGGATTTTCAGTGCGTCCGGCCGGATTCAATAAATCGAATGCGGTATCCTCGATTGCGAGAGGCAACGCGCTCATCGTCCTGCCGGGCGGGACGAGAGGGTTCCGTGAGGGGGACGAGGCCGATGTGCTGCTCCTCGGTGTCGAGGAAGGCTCGGAACGGTGGACGCTGTGAAAGTTCTGCAAGTGGTCGGATTCAAAGACAGCGGAAAGACGACCCTTGTCCTGAAACTGCTCCAGGCTGCGGGGCGACTCGGGAAGTCAGTTGCGGTCATTAAGCACCATGGACACGGCGGTCCGCTCGGAATGCCACCGGCCGAAACGGACAGCACGCGATTTTTTGAAGCAGGTGCTGAAAGCTCTGTCGCTTTCGGAGACGGCGTCATTCAGCTGCACATGAGAAAGCCGTCCGCCGGTCTGGAAGAATTGATCGCACTTGCCCGGAATTCACAGCCGGATCTGGTGCTTGTTGAAGGGTATAAAGATGCTAAGTATGATAAAATTGTATTACTGCGGTCCGGGAAAGATTGGCTGGAACTGCAAAAACTGGAAGGAATCGCGCTGGTTGCAGGACAGGGGACGATCCGTCTTGATGGACGAACTGTAGTAGAACGCAATGATACCGGTCAGCTTGAATCCTGGTTCGCTGACTGGCTGAAAGGTGATACATGATGAAAGCATTTGAAGTGGTCTCACATCCGATTGATACGCAGGTTTATGCTGATTACGTATTGCGCCCGGAAGCGGGTGCGGTTACGGTCTTCACCGGACACGTCCGGGAATGGACGAACGGTGTGCGGACACTTTACCTGGCATATGAAGCTTATGTGCCGATGGCTGAAAAGAAACTGGCGGAAATCGGACAGGAAATCGAAGAAAAGTGGCCGGGGACGCGGGCCGCGATCGCCCATCGGATCGGCGAACTGCAGATCGGCGATATTGCTGTGGTCATCGCAGTGTCTTCGCCGCACCGGCGCGACGCTTATGAAGCGAATGAGTACGCCATCGAACGCATCAAGGAAATGGTGCCGATCTGGAAAAAAGAGATTTGGGAAGATGGCGAAGAATGGATCGGCGGCCAAAAGAAAAAACCTGAGGGAGCAAGGACATGATTCGGATATTTTATTTTGCAGGGCTTCGGGAATTGACCGGAACAGCGGAAGAGACGGCAGAATTCACAGGAAAGACTGTCGCTGATCTGATGCAGTGGGCGGAATCGAAATATCCCGGCATCGATAACGGTGCTGTCCGGGTTGCCATCAATGAAGAGTATGCGCTTCCTGACGATGTGCTAGGGGAAGGCGACACGGCCGCGTTCATTCCGCCGGTCAGCGGAGGCTGATGGGCATAACGGGGATTCTTCTTGCTGGAGGACAGTCGCGCCGCTACGGTTCACCGAAAGCATTCGCCGAACTGGAAGGGAAGTACTACTATGAACACGTACGTGACGCGCTTTCGGCAGTCTGCCGGGAAGTGGTTATCGTGACCCGTCCGGAGCTGACGGACCGCTTCCCGGCTCGCCTCCGGATCATAACGGATGCGGCGGATGTCGCGGGGGCCGGACCGCTGGCCGGAATCCACTCGGCGATGCGCGCGGCGGGCGACGACCGGTATTTCGTGCTTCCGTGCGATATGCCTTATGTTACGGGTGGAGCCGTCCGGAACCTGGCTGCATTCGCTTCCCCCGAAGCAGATGTGTCCGCTGTCCGGACGGAAGAAGAGCCGCTGCCGCTGTTCAGCATTTGGAGCGGCCGGGTGGAAGTCCGGCTCGGCGAAGCGCTGCGGCAAAACCGGCTCAGTGTCATGGGATTTTTGGGACAGTCACATACGGAATGGATCGGATCCGGGAAAATCCATCCCGACAGCACCATTTTCTGCAACATCAACACACCGGATGACCAACGAAAGGGAGGGCGACAAACATGACGGAACACGCGCTGACAGACCGGCTCGGCCGGCCGATCCGCGATCTGCGGATCTCGGTGACAGACCGCTGCAATTTCCGCTGTTCATACTGTATGCCGAAAGAGGTGTTCGGGGACGATTATGCGTTCCTTCCGAAGTCGGAACTGCTGTCGTTCGAGGAAATGCATCGGCTGACGGAGCTGTTCGCATCGCTCGGCGTCAAAAAGATCCGGCTGACCGGCGGTGAACCGCTCATGAGAAGGGGCCTTCCTGAACTCGTCGCTAAAATCTTGTCTGTTGAGGGGATAGAAGATGTCGGGCTGACGACGAACGGCGTGCTGCTCGGGCAGTATGCGCAGCCGCTGTATGACGCGGGTCTGCGCCGGTTGAATATCAGCCTGGATGCGCTGGATTCCGAACTGTTCGGACGATTGAACGGCCGCGGTATCAAACCGGACCATATTCTGAAGCAGATCGATCTGGCACAAAAGATCGGTTTCGAAATCAAGATCAACATGGTCGTTCAAAAAGGGGTCAATGAATCGGAGATTTTGCCGATGTCCGCTTATTTTAAAGAGCGGGGGATCACCCTCCGTTTTATCGAATTCATGGATGTCGGAAATGACAACGGCTGGAGCTTCGAGAAAGTCGTCACGAAAAAAGAGATTCTTGACCGGCTGCAGGCGGCATACGATTTGGAGCCGGTGGATAAGGATTATTATGGCGAAGTCGCAAAGCGCTATCGGTTCAAAGGGACGGACTCCCAAGTAGGATTCATTACATCCGTTTCCGAGTCGTTCTGTTCTTCCTGCACGCGCGCGCGCCTGTCGTCGGACGGCAAGTTCTATACGTGCCTGTTCGCTTCGTCCGGCTTCGATATCCGTGAACTGATCCGGAATGGAGCGGACGATGCGGAACTGCTGGATGCGATCAGCGGTGTCTGGGGGAACCGGACGGACCGCTATTCCGATGAACGGACGGAACAGACAGCGAAAAACCGCAAAAAAATCGGCATGTCGTACATCGGCGGCTGACAGGAAAAAGGTGGACACAGGAAAAGGGCTTCCGGCATCGGAAGCCCTTTTTGACGCCGGTTTTACCCGTCAGTAAGACCGTTCTTCCACCTCATTATGGTCGTCATCCAGAATGACGACTTTGCTTGGGGAATTCGCTTTCGCAAGTTCTTCCGCCGCTGCGATCGCCCCGTCTTTGGATGTATAGGAATCATCCGGTGCCACGCCTTCGAGTGTCACGATCCAGCGGGAAGCGTCTTTGTTCGGTTCGACAACGTATCTGTTCATCATTCTCAGCTCCTTTGCGGTTCATCTTTCCATTATGCATTTTTCCCTTCCGCGGGTCCCTTTAAACAGTTTTAGCTTGCTTCACTTTCCTTCCCGGGAATTTTCCTCTAAGATGAAACTGACTTTGATTTAAGAGAATGGAGGATCTTCATGAAACTGCTGCAGGCAAGAAAAGGGCAATTCGTCTATTACAACAACGAATTGCATAAGATTTATTCGGTAAAGCCGCTTTTGAAGCAATCACTGCATATGTACCGCATCAAGGATATGCAGCAGGTGCTGGCCCGGGCGGTCGAAGTCGAACAGTACAAACCGAAACCGATGGATTCCTTCATCTTCTGGGGAAAGCGCTACACACTGCGCAGCGATGTGCCTCCCCGGGAGAACGGCTACATCCTGATCACGAAACCGGCTCCGGAATACTTGGACCACTATTCGCTGAATGAATTTGAAAAAGTGGATCAGGTGAAAGACGATCACGTAGTGACGACGCGGCGGAATTCTGTCCGGATGGAGGAATTTCTCGTCATGGTGCCGGGAGCTGAAGAAGGCAGCAATGATATCGTATATCAGGACAAGTCCATCGTGACCGCTCAGCAAATGATGGAAGACGAAAATCTGGAAGCCCTCATCGGCGGCACTTCCGGCTATGGCCCGTCGATCGGGGACATTTACACGAACGGCCGCACAGACGTGAGAGCGATGGTTGTCGCCATTGACGGCAACGTAGCTGTTTTAGGGCACGGGGAACGCATCGGTCTCACCGAACTGGCGGAATCGGAAGAATGGCAGCTCGTGCTGACCGTGGAAGTCGAAGAAACAGAATGACCGCAAGACCCGGAAAAGCGTCAGCTTTTCCGGGTTTTTTCTGTGATATACAGGATTTTGAAATATTAAACAGAATACTTTACAATTAAAGCAGTAAAAATAGAGAGGGGAATGAAAATGTCAAAGAAATGGGTGCTGGCTGCCGGTCTTCTCGGTATGCCGCTGTTCGCCGCCGGCTGTGCAGGCGATGATGAAGCGGAAGTGGCAGGGGAAGAAGCTGTGGATCTGAGTTTCATGCATTGGCGCGGGGAAGACCAGGAAGTGTTTGAAGAACTCATCGCGCAGTTCGAGGAAGAACACCCGGACATCAATGTCGAGCAGAATGTCTATCCTTCCGACCAATACATGGCGACCGCCCAGCGTATGCTGCAGGAAGGCACGGCCGGTGACGTCTTTGCTTCATTCCCGGGTGCGCAGTTCGAAGCGCTCAACGAAGCCGGTTTCTTCGCGGACCTGTCGGACGAGGAGTTCGTTTCTAATTTCGATGAAGGAGCAATTGAAGTCGGACAGGCGGACGGAAGCCAGCTGGCGCTCCCTTACCAGCTTGTCTTCAATATGCCGGTCTACAACAAAGCGATTTTCGAAGAACTGGGGCTTGAAGTTCCTCAAAGTTGGGAAGAATTCATCGCGATGGGTGAAACACTGAAGGAGAATGGGATCATTCCAATCGCTTTTCCCGGAGCGGATATCGGCCCGAACCAGTTCATGAATTCCATGGTGATGAACAATGCACCGGATGGCGCTTTCGAGGACCTGCTGGCAGGAGAGGCGTCCCTGACGGATGACTGGTGGGTGAAGACGCTGGAGCAGTTCCAGTACTTGCAGGAAAACGGATTCTTCCAGGAGAACGCTCTCGGAACGAACCAGGATGCCGCCATGGCCCTTGTCGCGAGCGGAGAAGCCGCGATGCTGGCGACAGGCTCCTACCATATGGCTTCCCTTCTTGAACTGAATCCGGACCTGGAGCTGGATCTGCTGGCGCCGATCACTGTGCCGGAAGATGAAGCCCGCTACGAAGGGATTCACACGGCAACGTTCATGCTGGCGGCCAACAGCAATTCAGAGGACCAGGAGGCGGCGAAGGAATTCATCAGCTTCCTTTCGCAGCCGGAAGTCGCGTCCACTTATGCCAATGAAACCGGGCAGCACCTGACCGTGAAAGGTGTGGAGTACGAATCGGAAGCGCTGCAGAATACCGCATACTGGATCGATGAACGCGAAACCCGCTTCCAGCCGCGTTACATGATTACGAACGCACAGGTGGAAGACGCCGTGCTGAGTTCCATTGAAAGTGTGCTCGGCGGCGCTGCGCCTGAAGAAGCGGCGGCTGAAGCACAGCAAGTGGTAGAAGAAGTCACCGAATAGGCAGAATGGCCGCCACCCGGAGTCAGGAGTGGCGGCCCATGCTGTTTTCCAGATTTTTCACGAAGGAGGGAATCCATGCGCATTTCAAAAACACTGTACTTGTTTTTCATCCCGGGTTTTCTTCTTTATTTTATTTTTTTCATTTATCCGACCGCCAGCGCGCTGTTTTATTCATTCACCGACTGGGACGGATTGAGCGAAAATTTCCGGTACGTCGGTTTTGAGAACTACGAGCGGGCTTTTACAGGTGATTCGGTTTTCGCGAAAGTGTTCGTGAACAATCTCCAGTTCATGTTCACGGTCGTGGTGCTGCAGACGCTTGTCGCGCTCGCGTTTGCGATTCTGCTCGTAAAGAACACAAAAACGAATGTCTTCTTCCGGGCTCTCTATTTTTTTCCGACCATTTTATCATCCGTTTCTGTCGCTTTCATTTGGGCTTTCATTTATGATCCCACATTCGGCATCTTGAACAGTTTCCTGGAATCTGCCGGACTCGGCGCGTATACACTCGGCTGGCTGGGAGATGCGAGCATCGCCATTTACTGCCTGGCCATCACGCAAGTATGGTTCCATGCCGGCCAGATGCTGATCATTTTCGTGGCTGGACTGCAGTCGATCCCTGAAGACCTGTATGAAGTGGCGCGGATCGAAGGCGCGAGCAAGTGGCAGACGTTCAAAAGCGTTACGTGGCCGCTGCTGGCACCATCCGCGACAATCGTCGTCGCTTATACGACGATCCAGTCGTTCAAGGCGTTCGATCTCGTATTCGCGATGACGGGCGGCGGACCGAATAACGCGACGGAAATCATCGCGACCTACATATATGAAGTGGCGTTCCGGAGCTATGAGTTCGGCTACGCTTCGGCCATTTCCGTCCTGTTTATGATCATCATCGGCATCATTACGTATTTGCAGTTCAAAGCGCTGCGGTCCGACCGCGTATCTTACTAAAAAGCTCTACATGAGCATTTTTGCTATATAAGTTGAACTTAAAAAATCACATCGCGTATTGAATGGCGTTCGCTGCGAAAACGCTCGCTTGCTCCTGCGCAAGCTCGTCGCAGTCAAAACCGCTTGCGGCCGAAGCGGCTCGTGGTCCGCCCTCGGAAAGCGTCCGCTTAAAGCGATTTCTTCAGCTCGTATAAGAGCTGAACTGGTATGGCACAAGTTATAACTAAATTTGCTCTTTTAGAGTAAGAAGGGAGGGAGAACGTGTGCTGCGTAGATTCCCAGTCATCGTTTATGCCCTGCTGATCATCATTCCATTGATTGTTGTTGTCCTGACATCCATGAAGACGATTCAGCAGACATTCCAAAACCCGCTCGGCGTACCTGAAGAAGGGCTTCAATTTGAAAACTATGTGACGCTCTTCGAAGAGTCGAACATGGCCGGCTATTTCATGAACAGCGTCATCGTCACGCTATTTTCGGTGTTTTTCACTTTGCTGTTCTCGGCGATGATCGCATTCGGCATCACCATGCTGAACAACCGGCTCGGCAGCGTGATTTTCGCCATCTTCCTTCTCGGAATGATGGTGCCTGCCCAAGTGAGCATGGTTCCGCTCTATTCGCTTGTACTCGATCTCGGCCTGACAAACAGCCTCCTCGGGCTGATCCTCGTCAATATATCCGTGACGCTTCCGATTGCGGTCTTCATCTTGACCGGATTCATGAAAACCCTGCCGAAAGAGCTGATCGAAGCGGCCGTCATCGACGGAGCGGGCAATTGGAAAGTGTTTGCGCGTGTCGTTGTCCCGCTGTCATTGCCATCCATGTCAGCAGCCGCGATCTTCCTGTCCGTCATCCACTGGAACGATCTGCTTTATCCGCTCCTGTTCGTCACGGACGATACTTACGTCACACTTCCGCTGGCGCTTCTGCAGTTCCAAGGCCAGTATTCCACCAACTATCCGATGCTTTTCACCGGCGTCATCATCGCATCGCTGCCGATGGTGATCGCGTATGTGTTCCTTCAGCGGTTTTTCGTCGCCGGCATCACAGCCGGTGCGATGAAAGGATAAGAGAAAGGGGAATAGCAGGTTGGACGAAATCGTTTTACTGAATAAAAAACCGTTCACCGCATCGAATGTGCGAGTGGATTCAGCAGGAGATCGGAAACTGATCCGCTTTGATTTCCAAGTGACACACAGTGAATACCATGACGTAACGGTATTGCTGTACCAGAATGACTTTCAAGTGGAAGCGCCGGAGCGCGGTTTGCAGTTCCGGGCGGAAATCCGTAATTACTCGACATCCGTCACGAATTTATATGAAGAAGGTTCAGTCGGAGATTTCCATCTGGAGCTGATCGAAAAACGCTGAAACACCGGCCCTTCAAAGGGCCGGTGTTTTCAGAGTGTTGAGAAACCCCTT
>NZ_NHTN01000002.1 GCF_002167005.1 Indiicoccus explosivorum | reverse complement strand
GAAACCGGCGCAGGTGTCTATCACTGCAATGCTGAATGCGTAGATGAAACAAAGTATCACTACTATTAATGTCGCGGGGTGGAGCAAATCGCTGTACGAAGACAGCGATTAACAACGAGTCGGTGAAACCGACGCAGGTGTCTATCACTGCAATGCTGAAAGCGTAGATGAACCAAATTTCTACTGCATAATATTATCGCGGGGTGGAGCAGTCCGGTAGCTCGTTGGGCTCATAACCCAAAGGTCGCAGGTTCAAATCCTGCCCCCGCAACCAATCCGGTCCTGTGGTGTAGCGGTTAACATGCCTGCCTGTCACGCAGGAGATCGCGGGTTCGATTCCCGTCAGGACCGCCATTTTTATCTTACATACTATGTGGCTCAGTAGCTCAGTCGGTAGAGCAAAGGACTGAAAATCCTTGTGTCGGCGGTTCGATTCCGTCCTGAGCCACCATTTGTCCGCGGGTGTAGTTTAGTGGTAAAACCTCAGCCTTCCAAGCTGATGATGAGGGTTCGATTCCCTTCACCCGCTCCAACGGGCCTATAGCTCAGCTGGTTAGAGCGCACGCCTGATAAGCGTGAGGTCGGTGGTTCGAGTCCACTTAGGCCCACCATTCCGAAGTAGCTCAGTGGTAGAGCAATCGGCTGTTAACCGATCGGTCGTAGGTTCGAATCCTACCTTCGGAGCCAGACGGGGAAGTACTCAAGTGGCTGAAGAGGCGCCCCTGCTAAGGGTGTAGGTCGGTAATACCGGCGCGAGGGTTCAAATCCCTCCTTCTCCGCCAGTCTGGCCCCTTGGTCAAGCGGTTAAGACACCGCCCTTTCACGGCGGTAACACGGGTTCGAATCCCGTAGGGGTCATCCTGAAAAGCGCAGTTCCTTTAATTAGGGACTGCGCTTTTTTATGTTTTCAGCAAATAGAATGAAAAAACCTCCCCGGAAAGATCTTTCCGGGGAAGGGGAAGCTGTTCAGATCAAATGACTAATGAGAAGCCCGATGCCAAGCAGGAAAGCAAAAATTGTATTGGTGATTCCTGTCGCTTTCATCGCCGGCATCACTTTTAGCGGTTCCGTATACATCCGATAGCGGATAACGATTTCAGCCGGTTTTGCTGCACTGAGGAACACGAGGAGAGCCCATGGCGTAATGAGGCCGGTGAGGACCAGCACGAGAATCCAGCCATACGCGCCGATAAAAAACGCGAGGAGGACGTTGACTGCTTTTGGGCGTCCGACCAGGATAGCCAGTGTTTTCCTCCCGCTCGCCGCATCTCCTTCAATATCCCGGATATTGTTGGTCAGCATGATCGCCGCCACCAGCAGCGTACTCGGCACTGCCAGAAGAGCAGCTTCCAGCGTGACGGTGCCGGTCTGGATGAAAAAGGCGATAATGACAATGAGAAAACCCATGAATACGCCGGAAAAAAGTTCGCCGAACGGTGTGTAGGCAATCGGGAACGGTCCTCCCGTGTAGAAATAACCGACCGCCATAGCGATGAGACCGACCCCGGCGAGCCACCAGCTCGTCTCGGCACAAATATAAATTCCAAGGAGGGCAGCAATTCCATAGAGAGTGAAAGCGAGCAGAAGGACTGTTTTCGGCTTGACTCCATTCCGGACAATGGCCCCTCCGATTCCAACCGATTTCTCGTTATCGAGTCCTCTCGCGAAATCATAGTATTCATTAAACATATTGGTTGCCGCCTGGATGAGGAGGCTCGCCGCGAGCATGGCGAGGAAGAGCGCCCAGTCGATGCCCGTGTATTGAAGAGCGATCATCGTGCCAAGAAAGACTGGAGCGAACGCCGCGGTCAGTGTATGCGGTCTGGTCAGCTGCCACCAGATCCGCCAGCCGCTGTCCGCCTGTAGGGTATGTGTCATAGATGTCAAGCTCCTTTAAATGAATTCCATCCTTTATTGTACTGCAAAATGGGTTGAATAACAGCAAATGGTGTGCCGATTTTCCATGAAAAGAGTATGATAGAAAGCAGGGCCGGCAATTGAAGCGGCTATTGCAGATACGGAAATGTTTGAAAATGGAGGAGACACGATGAATCCACGATCGTATCCGTCAGCGGAACCGACAGATGCCGGGATAACAGAGGTCCGGCGTTTTTATACAGAAACAATCGAAGTGCCGATCATGTCGGCTCTGGCTTTCTATGAAGCAGGAAAGGCTTACCGCGGAAAGCGGATGTTCTGGCAGAACAAGGAGGGGACGTTTACAGTCGCGGGACTCGGCCATGCGCATGTACTGACGTCCGCTGCCGACGACAGGTTCAGACAGATCAAAGAAGACTGGCGCGCATTGTGCAGCCAGCTGGTGAATGAAGAGCCTGACGTGCAGCCCATATTATTCGGAGGGTTTTCCTTCGATCCGGAAAACGGGAAAGAGTCAGTCTGGAGGAATTTTCCGCCGGCTTATTTCGCTGTGCCTCAATTCCAGCTCCTTATCCGTGAAGATAGCGCCTACGTCAGCATTCACCTCATAACCGAGGAGCCAGAAGCGTACAGAACTTTTGAAAATCTCCGGGTGGAACGGGATGAGCTGATTCATGCAGCACAGGTGACGGAGCCGGCAAGCGCTGTTCCGCTGACTCCTGTTATCAGACAGGAACTCGAGAAGGAAGCCTACATGGAATCCGTGAAAGCTGTCACTTCCGCTATCCGGAGAGGAGAAGCGGACAAGGTCGTCCTCGCCCGGATGCTGAAACTCGGTTATGAAACCGGGGAAATGCAGGCTTCCGTGCTGCGAAACGTCACGAATCAGCAGCAGGGGAGCTTCCTGTTCGGAATGGAGTCCGGAGAACAGTTGTTTTTCGGTGCAACCCCGGAACGGCTCGTGAAGGTTTCGGACCGGCAGGCGCTGTCGGCTTGTCTGGCAGGCTCCATCCCGCGTGGAAAAACTGCAGAGGAGGATGCCGCATTAGGAAGGGAATTGCTGAACGATCCGAAAAACCGTTCTGAGCATGAGTATGTCGTAAATATGATTTCTTCAGTTTTCCGGAAGCATTGTGAAACAGCGGATATTCCGCCGGTCCCGAAACTGATGAAGATCCGGGATATCCAACACCTCTATACTCCCGTGAAAGGGGAATTGCTAGAGGAAGCTTCCCTCATTGATCTTGTGAAGGAGCTCCATCCCACGCCGGCCCTCGGTGGAGAACCGAGAGAAACAGCGATGGAATTGATCCGGCAGTATGAGCCGGCCGACAGAGGTTACTACGCATCACCGGTCGGCTGGATAGACGCTCAGGGCAACGGCGAATTCGCTGTCGCAATCCGATCCGCCTTGATAGATGGAGAAGAAGCTTATTTATATGCGGGCGGCGGTATTGTGGCAGATTCCGATCCTGAAGCGGAATACGCCGAAACATGGGTGAAATTCCGGCCGATGCTGAGAGCTTTGGGGGGACAGCTGAGTGACGAATCGTGAAGGATTGACCGAGTATGTAACTGAATTCATAGGAAGCCTGGCTGACTATGGTGTCAAAGATGCCGTCATCAGTCCGGGTTCCCGTTCGACACCGCTTGCGTACGCATGCATGCAGGAAAAGCGCCTGTCGGTATACCGCCAGATCGATGAAAGGTCGGCAGGTTTTTTTGCGCTCGGTCTTGCTAAAGCATCTGGCAGACCGGTCATGCTGCTGTGCACATCGGGGACAGCCGCCGCCAACTACTTTCCGGCTATTGTGGAAGCGCAGCTGGCGAGGGTTCCCCTCATCGTTGTAACCGCCGATCGGCCGCATGAACTTCGTGAAGTGGGTGCGCCTCAGACAATCAACCAGATCGGATTATATGGCAGCCAAGTAAAATGGGCAGTTGATCTTCCGATGCCGGAAGAGGAGAACCGCATCGGCTTCCTGACCCGCCATCTGTACCGGGCGGTCAGTATGGCCATGACTGCCCGCGGGGACCGGTCCATCTGAATGTGCCATTCCGGGAGCCGCTGATGATCGATTTTGAAACGCCGGATCGTACTGGCCTGGCGGTCACATCATTTCCGCTTACTGCTGAGATGTCTCAAGAAGCACAGCAATTTTTGGTGAAGATTTTCAATAAAGAACGGGGAATCCTCATATTGGGAGAACATGCAGGGATTTTGCCCGATTCGTTTTGGGAGTTCATCCGCCAGCTGCAGTGGCCGGTACTTGCTGATCCCTTGTCCAATATAAGAGGCGGAGCACCGGAAAGTGCGCAGCGCTTCATCGTTGATTCTTATGATGCATTGCTGAAGCATGACGGATTCAGGAAAGCCGTGGAGCCAGATGTCATCGTCCGTATCGGCCCGCAGCCAGTATCAAAGGCACTGGCACTTTGGCTGAACTCCTTGGAACCTGCCTTGTATGTAGCAGTGGATGAAAGCCCGATGATGCGGGATCCGCAATCCGCCGTCACTCATCACATCCAGGCGGCAAGCGATGCTGTCTGGACGCTGGAATCCGGTGGGACGAAGGAGAGTCACTACGCGAATCAATGGTCCGAAGCGAACCGGCTGTACTGGGAAGCTGTCCGGGAACATGCGGATACAGAAACGGATGAAGGAACACTTGCGCATTTGCTGTTCGAACAGTCGTCGGAATGTGATCTGATTTTGAGCAGCAGCATGCCGATCCGGGATGCCGACACGTTTTACCGGTCCGCCCCCCGGAATGTCCGGATTTACGCAAACAGGGGAGCGAATGGGATCGACGGTGTGGTATCGACTGCGTTCGGCGTACAGGCGGCGAATCGCCGGCCGGCGCTTCTCCTCATCGGCGATCTCGCGTTCCTCCATGATATGAACGGTCTGATCGCAGCGACTCTTCAGCCGTCTGATATCACGATCGTCATCATGAACAATAACGGCGGCGGAATTTTCTCTTACTTGCCGCAATCCGGTGAAGAACGGCACTATGAAGCGCTGTTCGGCACGCCGACCGGTTTATCGTTCAAAGACGCTGCGGCCATGTACGGCGCTCAATATGATGCTGTCCAGTCCAAAGAGGAACTGATGGCTGCGCTCGGCAAGGAGAAAACAGCGGCAGTCCGACTGATCGAAGTGTTTACGAATCGTCGTCACAACACTGAAACGCATCGGAAATTATGGGGAAAAGTCAATGGCAGGCTGGATGAGCGATGGTGATCGATGGGGTGGTTTACCACGTGGAGACCTACCATGACGATCAGGAAAAAGCGCTGGTGTTCCTTCATGGATTCACCGGCAGCACGAGGACATGGCACCCCCTGATCAGCCGGTTCCCGAATTGCAGAGTGGTCCTCGTCGATCTTCTTGGGCACGGAAAGACAGAGAGTCTGGCTGACGTTGAAAGATATAGTATGGACCGGCAAGTGGCAGATCTACATCAGCTGTTCCAACGGTTGGGGCTGGAACAGCCGGTTCTTGTCGGTTATTCCATGGGCGGCAGGACAGCACTCGCGTATGCATGTACATATCCGGACAGCATTAGCCGGCTCGTTTTGGAAAGTGCTTCTCCTGGTCTGATTTCTGACGAAGAACAGGCTGAACGCCGGCTCCAAGACAGCCGGCTCGCTGAACGGATCATGGATGAGGGAATCTATTCGTTCGTCGGTTTCTGGGAACAAATACCAATGTTCCGGACTCAAAAAGAGCTGCCGGCAGCTGTCAGGCGGGCGGTGCGGGAAGAGCGGCTCAGCCAGGACCCAAAGGGGTTAGCGGGAAGCCTGGTCGGAATGGGGACCGGAGCGCAAGCATCCTATTGGAGCTGCCTCGAACGTCTGTCATTCCCTGTTTTGCTTCTGACCGGGATAAAAGACGAGAAGTTTTCCGGTATCGCAAAACGGATGATGCAGTGTTTGAAATCGGGCAGACACGTGGAACTGGACGCCGGCCACGCACTTCACGTGGAAAAACCGGCAGAGTTTGCTACAATAATAAAGAAGCAGTTAAATCTTTGAGATACAGGAGGGGCAATATGGCTCGTGAATGGGTAAAAGAACGTACATATGAAGACATCAAGTATGAGACGTACAATGGAATTGCGAAAATCACGATCAACCGGCCGGAAGTGCGCAATGCATTCACGCCGAGAACGGTGACCGAAATGATCGATGCAGTCTCTTACGCACGGGATGATTCGAAGATCGGTGTCATCGTCCTGACCGGGGAAGGCGAAAAAGCGTTTTGTTCAGGCGGCGACCAATCGGTCCGCGGACATGGCGGATATGTCGGAGAGGATGAAATTCCGCGCCTCAACGTTTTGGACTTGCAGCGCTTAATCCGCGTCACGCCGAAGCCGGTCGTCGCGATGGTGGCTGGCTATGCGATCGGCGGGGGACATGTGCTGCATGTCGTCTGTGACTTGACGATCGCTGCAGATAATGCGATTTTCGGCCAGACAGGACCGAAAGTGGGATCATTTGATGCCGGTTACGGTTCAGGGTACCTTGCCCGCATCATCGGACATAAAAAAGCGCGTGAAATTTGGTACTTATGCCGGCAGTACAATGCACAGGAAGCGCTCGACATGGGCCTCGTCAACACGGTCGTCCCGCTTGACCAGCTCGAAGAAGAAACGGTGAAGTGGTGCGAAGAAATGCTGGAGAAGAGTCCGACAGCCCTCCGCTTTATCAAAGCGGCGATGAATGCTGATACGGACGGCCTCGCGGGACTTCAGCAGATGGCTGGCGATGCAACGCTGCTTTATTACACAACAGATGAAGCGAAGGAAGGCCGCGACGCCTTCAAGGAAAAACGCAAACCGGACTTCGGTCAGTTTCCGCGTTTCCCTTGATCAGTATGATACAAAAGACTGTCCGCCTGGCGGGCAGTCTTTTTTGAAGGAGCTTGATACTATGTACCCGAATTGGCTGACGAAAAGGGCGGATCTCACAGGCAGCCGGATCGGACTTGTGTTCGAAGGGCAAACCTGGACATTCGGAGAACTTGACCGTATCGCGAAAGACCGCGCGGGCAAAATGGCGGCAGCCGGACTGGAAGCGGGCAGCCGTGTCGCTATTTTGGCTAAATCCCGCGAAGAGGCTGTCTTTATGATTTATGGCTGCCTGCACCTCGGGTGTGAAATGGTCATGCTGAACGAGCGACTGACTGCACAGGAACTGGCCTATCAGCTGGACGATGCGGAGGTAGAAGCTGTACTGATGGACGACGCCTTGCAGGACCGGATCAGTCACCCGCGGCAGTGGCTGTTCAGTGACATCACAAAACTGGAGGCGGCAGATTTTCCTTTTAGCAATATGTGGACTGATGATCAAGTCATTTCCATCATGTACACGTCCGGCACGACCGGCTATCCAAAGGGCGTGAAGCAGACGGCCAAAAACCATTTTTCAAGTGCAATGGCTTCCAGCCTGAATATCGGAATTTCACCGGAAGACAAGTGGCTCTGCATGGTTCCGCTGTTTCATATCAGCGGGTTTTCGATTCTCATGCGGTCGCTTATTTATGGCGCGGGTGTGCATCTTTATCAGAAATTCGACGAAGTGAAGGCGGCCGAAGAACTGGCGAGCGGTGCGGTCACTCACATGTCGGTTGTCGGCGTGACGCTTGCCCGTATTTTGGATGAACTCGATCAAAAAGGATGGACGGTATCGCCGGCATTCCGGGTGATGCTTGCAGGGGGCGGACCTATCGCAACAAGCCATCTGGAAAGGGCGGAACGATTTGGCATCCCGGTTCTGCAGACGTACGGAATGACCGAAACCGCTTCCCAGACCACTACACTCTCCATGGCAGACGCCGCCCGTAAACCCGGTTCTGCGGGTAAACCGCTGTTTCTGTATGACGTGAAATTGGCTGAAGATAATGAAATCCTGATCCGCGGTCCGCATGTGACGCCCGGATATGTCGGGAAGTTCAGTGACAAAAATCCGACAGACGCCGGCTACCTGAAAACGGGCGATATTGGCTGGATCGATGAGGACGGTTTTCTTTTTGTCCTCGACAGAAGGTCCGATTTGATTGTATCCGGCGGTGAAAACATTTATCCCGCAGAAATCGAAAATGTCCTGATGAGCCACCCGCGAATCTTGGAAGCGGGGGTGTGCGGAATTCCGGATAGAGAGTGGGGAGAAGTTCCGGCTGCATTTATCGTTGCTGACGCGCTTTCTTCGGAAGAAGTGGAGACTTTCTGTGAGAAGCAGCTGGCGCCTTATAAAATTCCGAAGAAAATCGTTTTCACCGATTCCCTTCCCCGCAATGCATCCAACAAATTGTTAAGAAGAGAGCTGAGGAAATGGATCTGACACTTGATGATTTCCGGATCCAAGATGTTTCGCGGCCGCTGAAAACCTCCTTCAGGACACATTTGCAGGAAGTGAAGGTAAGGGAATCGCTCATCGTCTCCGTGGCGAGCGGCGAGCAGACAGGTTTCGGGGAGTGCACAGCATTTTCCACTCCGTGGTATACGGAGGAAACGGTCAGCAGCTGCCGGTTCGTCTTGAATGAAGTGCTCGTTCCTATACTGAATGGCAAAACGTTCAGTCATCCCGCGGAAGTGTCACGAAAGATGGCTTCTGTCAAAGGGAACCGGATGGCGAAGGCGGCCGTCGAAACAGCCGTCTGGGATTTATTTGCGAAAAAAAGCGGTGTCCCGCTCTGGAAATATGTAGGGGGAGTCCAAGCACAGGTGCCGGCCGGAACAGTTGTCGCCGCAGGGGAAGGAGAACTGCACGAGCGCGTCGGGCAAGCGTCATCGGAGGGATATAAGCGGGTTAAACTGAAAATATGTACCGCATCTGATCCCGTTGAACTCGCCCGGATCCGATCGGAATTTCCGGAGATGCTTTTTTTTGCGGATGCGAACGGGGCGTTTTCCGCTGACACCTATGAGGAGCTTAAGCGGTTCGATCAATGCGGGTTTACTCTTATTGAACAGCCTTTCGGTGAAGAAGAATGGGCGCTCCATGCAAAATCCTCAGCGGAATTCCGCACGCCGATCTGCCTGGATGAAAGCCTGACGAGCCGGCATGCCGCGAGGCGAATGCTCCAGGAAGGGGCAGGCAGTGCGGCGGTCCTAAAAATGGGCCGGCTCGGCGGGTGGCAGGAAACGCTCGAAGTTTATCAGCTTTTCCGGAAAGCCGGAATCCGGATGTGGGTAGGCGGAATGATCGACTTCGGTGTATCGAAAGCGCATAATCTGGCACTGGCTTCTCTGCCAGGAATCGACTTGCCGGGCGATTTTTCCGCTTCTTCCCACTACTGGGAAGAAGATATTGTGAGACCTGGAATCGGTGTGGCAGGCGGACAGATTACACTGCCCGATCAGCCGGGCATCGGATTCCAGGTGGATTTTTGATCCCCTGCACACAAAAAAACGGCCGTATGGGCCGTTTTTTCATTGGGATTATTTCTGCACTTTTAATTCAGAGCTGTCCGAAGTGTTTCCAGGTTCTGTTCCATGAGCGTGAAGTAGGTTTCGCCGGCAGCGATGTCTTCCTCGGTCAGCACGCTCAAATTGTGCATTTGGAGCGCTTCCGCACCGATTTCCTGCTGGACGACTTCCGTCAGGTTCGATGACACGTTCTGTTCGAAGATGATATGCTCGGTGCCCATCTCTTCTGCCATATCGACGATTTTCGTCAATTCTTGCTGAGACGGTTCGCTCTGGCTGTTCAGCCCGGCGATGGCTACTTGTTCCCATCCATATGTCTCTGCAAAATAGCCGAATGCGGCGTGGGAGACGAAGAAAGTGTCCCTTTCGGCGGTTTCCGAAAGTTCCGCAAAGGAAGAATCAAGAGCTTCCAGTTCCGCGATCAGCTCTTCCGCATTCTTCTCGTATTCGGCGGCATTCTCAGGATCCATTGAGGAAAGCGTTTCCTGGATGGACTGGACCAGATACTTGCTGAGGACAGGGGAAATCCAGACATGGGGATCCACTTCTCCATGCTCATGCGCCGCATGTTCTTCTTCGCTTTCGCCTTCCTCA
The DNA here is from genome assembly GCF_002167005.1 of Indiicoccus explosivorum. GTDB lineage: Bacteria > Bacillota > Bacilli > Bacillales_A > Planococcaceae > Indiicoccus > Indiicoccus explosivorum. The sequence continues at coordinate 52,457 of NZ_NHTN01000002.1, read as the reverse complement.
TGTCCGGCAGTCAGAAGCTCCTCTTCCGGAATCGATTCACCCGTCGCGATGAATTCCACGTCTTCGCCGGTCAGCGTCTGCTTGGCATCGGAAATGAAGCTTTCCAGTCCGAGTCCGATATGGAAAACAGCATCCGCTTCAGCGAGGGCGATCATGTCCTGCTGTGTCGGTTCGAAGGTATGTTCGTTTGCGCCTGCAGGATAGACAGATTCAGTGTTCACGTGCTCACCGCCGATCCGTTCCGTGAAATAGGTCAACGGATAAACAGTCGTATAAATCTGCAATTCTTCGTTTACAGCTTCTTCAGTACCGGCTTCACCAGCCTGGCTGCATGCGGCCAGCATGATCATGATCACAGCCGCCAAAATCATTTTTTTCATAAAGCACCTCGTAAATAGTAATCATTACGTTTTATTCCGCAAACAGAAGTTTACACGAGGGTGCGAAAAAACACAAGAAAAACCTCCGAATCATTTTTTCGGAGGCCATTCTTCGGGAACGGGATCGAAACCGCCTTTATGGAATGGATGGCAGCGGAGAACGCGCCGGACGGCAAGGTACGTCCCTTTCATGGCGCCATGGTGCTGGACGGCTTCGAGGCCATAATGGGAGCAAGTCGGATAAAAACGGCAGGAGGGCGGTGTCAGCGGGGAAATAAACCGCTGATAAAAGCGGATGCCGCCGGTCAAAAAGCGTTTCACGGTATGTCACTCCAGTCGGGTTGTTATGTTTATTGTAAGGAAGGCAGTGGTAAAAGGAAAGCAGACAGACTTTTGAAGGAGAGTGACCGGAATGTCAGCAGAACTGAATCAGGAATTGAACAAGCAAGTGGCGATGTGGTCCGTGATGTACACGAAGCTCCACAATTTCCACTGGTACGTGAAAGGCAAGCAGTTCTTTACCTTGCATGAGAAATTCGAGGAGCTCTATAATGAATCTTCCCAATACCTTGATGAGATTGCGGAACGCCTGCTCGCGCTTGGCGGCAAGCCAGTAGCGACGATGCAGGAGCAGCTGGAACTTTCAGACGTCAAGGAAGCGAAGAAAACGGAAAATGCGGAGGAAATGGTCGATTCCGTCATCAGTGACTTCGAGACAATCATGCAGTCGCTGAAGCGGGGGCGTGAAATCTCCGGGGAAATCGGAGATGACATGACCCAGGATATGCTGAATGAAATTCATCAGAATCTCGAAAAACATAAGTGGATGCTTGCCGCATTCCTCGGTGAGAAAGTAGAATAAATAGTATCAGCCGGCGCATGCTGCTCTGACAGCATGCGCTTTTTTTGCGGAGGGATTATACATTGCAGTATAGAGATCTGAATGGCCATGACTGCAGGCTGTCGCTGACTGAAAGAAGCCCGGATGATCGAACCGGCCATGTTATTGTGCTGGCCCGTTACCGGGGGGACTGGCTGCTGACAGAACACCCGCTACGCGGACTGGAATTTCCCGGCGGCAAGCGGGAAGCCGGAGAATCTGTTGAGGCAGCGGCGGTCCGGGAAGTATATGAAGAGACGGGTGCTGTCATGGGGCGGCTGGAGTGGCTCGGCGAGTACGCAGTGTTTGGCGGCGATCCGTTCGTGAAGGCGGCTTTTTACGGGGAAGCGGACCGGCTGGAAGAAGTTCCGGCTTCGGAAACGAATGGACGGGTGTTCTTGGAAACGCTAGCGCTGGATGACCGGTTCAGTTTCCTGATGAAAGACGACGGAATGAAGGCACTGATCAAGGCAGCGGAAGCCAAATTAAAAAAGCCTGGCGCAGGGCCAGGCTTTTGAATGGATTAGTTGATTGCGGGGCCGCCTTTTTGGCTGATATCAGCTGAAACGGTCCCGAACTTTTTGAAGTTTTTATTGAATGCTTCCGCCAGTTCACGGGCTTTGACATCATACGCTTCTTTGTCATCCCAAGCATGGCGCGGATTCAGCACTTCAGAAGGGACGCCATCCACCGATTTCGGGATTTCGAGACCGAATACGGCTTCTGTTTCCGTCTCTTTTCCGTCCAGTTCGCCGTTCAGCGCTGCCCGGACCATGCGCCGTGTGTATGAAAGTTTCATCCGCTGGCCGGTGCCGTATACGCCGCCTGTCCAGCCGGTGTTGACCAAATAAACCTGCGCTTCGTGCTCATCGATTTTTTTACCGAGCATTTCCGCATATTCCGTCGCATGGAGCGGCAGGAACGGTGATCCGAAGCAAGTCGAGAACGTCGTTTCCGGAGAAGTGATCCCGCGTTCTGTACCGGCAAGCTTCGATGTGTAGCCGCTGAGGAAATGGTACATCGCCTGTTCTTTCGTCAGCTTTGAGATCGGCGGCAGTACGCCGAACGCGTCAGCTGTCAGGAAAACGATGGCTTTCGGATGTCCGCCGACCGATGGCTCGACGATATTGTCGATTGCCTGGAGCGGATACGCCGCCCGGGTGTTCTCTGTCAGCGTGCCGTCATCATAATCCGGGATGCGTGTGACAGGGTCGACGACCACGTTCTCGAGAACAGAGCCGAAGCGGATGGCATTGTAGATCTGCGGTTCATTCTCTTTGGAGAGATTGATGGTCTTCGCATAGCAGCCGCCTTCCATATTGAAGACGCCGTTGTCGGACCAGCCGTGTTCATCATCGCCGATCAGCTGGCGGTCTGCGTCCGCTGACAGCGTCGTTTTACCGGTGCCTGAAAGGCCGAAGAACAAGGCGACATCGCCGTCTTTCCCGACGTTGGCTGAACAGTGCATCGGGAGGATCCCCTGTTCGGGCAGCAGGAAATTCATGACGGAAAAATCGATTTTTCATTTCCCCGGCGTATTCAGTGCCGCCGATCAGGACGATCCGTTTTTCGAATGAAACAAGGATGAACGTTTCCGATTCAGTTCCGTCCGTTTCCGGATCCGCTTTGAATGTCGGAGCGGCAATGACTGTGAAGCCCGCTTCATGCGCTTCCAGCTCTTCAGCCGAAGGGCGGATGAACAGCTGGTGAGCGAACAGATTATGCCAGGCGAACTCGTTGATGGTCTGGATCGGCAGCCGGGATTCCGGATCCGCTCCCGCAAAACCTTTGAAGACGTATAAGGCATCCTGCCGTTTCAGATGCTCGGTCACCTTTTCGAGGAGCGCCTCGAATTTCTCAGGTGAAATGGGCCGGTTGACATTCCCCCAGTCAATCCGATCCTTCGTCGAAGGTTCTTCAACGATGAATTTATCTTTAGGGGATCGGCCCGTATACTTGCCGGTTTCAGCACGCAGCGCCCCTTCAGCTGTCAAGATCGCTTCACCGCGGCGCGTCGCCTGTTCGACGAGTTCGGGTACAGAAAGCTGCATATGCACATTCTGACCATTTAAAAGATCATTGAGTTCAGTCGGGCGGTTCACAGATACCATAATAGTAGCTACCTTCCTTTTCTAGTATTCCCGGGCCGGGTAGGGCGGGTGTTATTTACGGAATTAGTATAACACATTATAGTAATTAGTCTATACTAATGACCAGCGGAAACATAAATGTAATAATTCCCCTCGACGAGATAGAAATCCGTTGACATCGAATCACCGTTTCCGTATGATGAAAAATTGAACGGATACTCTTATTCCGAGCTGGTGGAGGGGACAGGCCCTGCGAAACCCGGCAACCTGGCTGCTGAGGCGAAGGTGCCAAACCTGAGGCAAGGTGATACGGCCTTGGTCGATAAGAGTGAAAGGCGAACCGGACGAATCATCCTTTCCTCGAAGTAATAAAGGAAGGGATTTTTTTATTGGCATGTTCCTGGTCTCTATGTGCAGGCTGATATTCAGCTGTCAGAACCGATCAGGCTCCCGGGCGGTCCGACACGGAAGCGGGTTCCGGTTCAGTTTCAGTGCAGGTTGTAAATTACGGTGCGGAAGAATAAACGGCCGCATCAGGTTCTAGGAGGAATTGATTTGGCAAACAGACGGTTATTCACGTCAGAGTCCGTAACAGAAGGACATCCGGACAAAATCTGTGATCAGATTTCGGATTCCATTCTGGACGCGATCCTGGCAGAAGATCCAAACGCGCGTGTAGCGTGCGAAACATCCGTGACAACAGGCCTCGTCCTCGTGGCGGGTGAAATCACGACATCCACTTATGTGGACATCCCGAAAGTCGTGCGCAGCACAGTCCGCGATATCGGCTATACGCGGGCGAAATACGGCTTTGATTCGGAAACAAGCGCCGTGCTGACGGCCATCGATGAGCAGTCAGCGGATATCGCTGCAGGCGTCGATACTGCGCTGGAGGCGCGGGAAGGCAGCATGACGGAAGATGAGCTGGAAGCGATCGGGGCAGGGGACCAGGGCCTCATGTTCGGATTCGCCGTAAATGAAACGCCGGAACTGATGCCGCTGCCGATCTCACTCGCTCACCAGCTGTCGCGCCGCCTCGCGGAAGTGCGTAAAGAAGAAATCCTTCCGTATTTGCGTCCGGATGGCAAGACGCAAGTGACGGTCGAGTATGATGAGAACGACCAGCCGGTCCGTGTGGATACGATCGTCATTTCGACGCAGCACCATCCTGAAGTGACGGCGGAACAGATTGAACGGAACTTGAAAGAATACGTAATCAATGAAGTGGTGCCGGAAAAATGGCTGGACGATGATACGAAATACTTTATCAATCCGACCGGCCGATTCGTCATCGGCGGTCCGCAGGGCGATGCCGGTCTGACAGGACGGAAAATCATCGTCGATACGTACGGGGGATATGCGCGCCACGGCGGCGGGGCATTCTCCGGTAAGGATCCGACAAAAGTAGACCGTTCGGCGGCCTATGCAGCGCGTTATGTGGCGAAGAATATCGTAGCTGCAGGACTCGCGGATAAGTGCGAAGTCCAGCTGGCTTATGCCATCGGTGTAGCACAGCCGGTTTCAATTGCCATAGATACATTCGGCACGGGGAAAGTGGATGAAGACAAGCTGATCGAGCTGGTTCGGAATAATTTCGATCTCCGTCCGGCAGGCATCATCAAGATGCTCGATCTCCGCCGTCCGATCTACAAACAGACAGCGGCGTACGGCCATTTCGGACGTACGGATATCGATCTGCCGTGGGAGCGGACAGATAAAGCGGATATGCTTAAAGAACAGGCGAATGCGTAATTGAACAAATGACAGCCCGGCGAGCGATGCGCTTGCCGGGCTGTATTTTGTTTCTGCTATTTATTTCTGAAGGGATTTGTAGTAAGCGCCTTTTTCAGCATATTCCCGGGTGATTCGTTCCATGTCTTTTTTGTCGGCATCCGTTAGTTCACGGACGACTTTTGCCGGACGGCCGAGCGCTAAGACACCGGGCGGGATTTTTTTGCCTGGCGGTACAAGACTGCCGGCGCCGATAAATGCGCCTTCTCCGATTTCCGCGCCATCGAGGATGATGGAGCCCATGCCGATCAGCGCATTTTTTCGGATGATGCAGCTGTGGAGTGTCACTTGATGACCGACTGTCACTTCATCTTCTAAGACAAGCGGATTGTCGGGGCTCTGATGCAGGCAGCACAGATCCTGCACGTTCACTTTGCGGCCGATGACCGTTGGGGCGACATCGCCGCGGATGACGGTGTTGAACCAGATAGTGGATTCGGGGCCGATCGTAACGTCCCCGGAGACGGTCGTGTGGTCGGCCAGGAAAACGGATGGGTCGATGTTCGGTTCTTTGCCGCGATAAGGGTAGATCATGGTAAACCTCCATTGGATAGGTATAGGATAAAATCATCGTACCATAAGTGGCGGAGAATATTCTGTTCGGGTTCGGAAGTCTGGGTGCTGCCGGTCATTTTTCTGCAGAGTCGAAATGTTGTGTTGCAGAGTCGAAATGCGGCGCTGCAGAGTCGAAATAGGTGGTTGCAGAGTCGAAATAGCGTGCTGCAGAGTCGAAATGCGGCCATGCGAGGAGGAATTTTGATGTCAATTCAGTTAAGCATTCTGGATCAATCGCCGATATCCCAAAACAGTACACCGGAAGAAGCACTGAAACAGACAGCGGAACTGGCCCGTCATGCAGAAGCATGGGGATATAAACGATTTTGGGTATCCGAGCATCATGATGCGCCGACGCTCGCGGGATCATCACCGGAAATCCTCATTTCACACTTGGGGGCGGTGACAAACAAAATCCGTTTAGGATCGGGAGGTGTCATGCTGCCGCATTACGCTGCCTACAAAGTGGCGGAGAATTTCAAATTGCTCGAAGCACTGTATCCGGGGCGGATCGATGTCGGTGTCGGGCGGGCACCCGGCGGCATGCCGCGCGCGTCTTATGCGCTCAATGACGGAAAACCCCGGGATGCCAGTAAATTTCCGGAGCAAGTGGATGACCTCTTGATGTATTTACATGATGCCCTCCCGGAAGAGCATCCGTATTACGGCATGAAAGCGACGCCTGTGACGGAATCCGCGCCGCCGGTCTGGATGCTCGGATCAAGCGTGAATTCGGCGCTTCTTGCAGCTGAAAAAGGACTTCCTTATATGTATGCAAAATTCATCAATGCAGAAGGGGACACTCGGGCGGCCCGCGCGTACCGGGAGCGTTTCAAGTCCCATCATGGAAGCCGGCCCCGGAATAGTGTCGCTGTCTTCACTATCTGTCAGGAGACGGAAGAACAGGCGGAATACGCCGCGTCTTCACAGGATTTGTCACTTGTTTTATTCGCACAGGGGAAACCGTCTGACGGGACGCCGCATCCTGAGGAAGCCAGACGGTACCCGTATTCCAAGTTTGAACGGGAAGCCATTGAAGAAAACCGGAAGCGCATGATTGTAGGGACGCCGCAGCAAGTGGCGGATGGTCTTGAAGAGCTCGCTGCGGCCCATGGGGCGGAAGAAGTGATGCTGGTGACGATTACGCATGATTTTCAGGATAAGCTGGAATCGTTCCGATTGATCGCTGAAGAGATGAAAAAGCGCTCGTGAGTCCTGCTCACGAACGCTTTTTTTCAATGGCAATCAAAAACGGCGGGGAATTCTGCTGATTGATAAATCCATATCGCAGCACGTCGTACTTTTTTTGAGGCAGACCGCTGACGAATGACAGCACGGCATCCCGCTCTTCCGCTCCGCCTTCGTGACCGTAGTAGATGGCGAGAAGGACGAGGCCACCCTCCTTTAGGATATCGAGGCTTTTCGTAATCGCTTCGAGCGTGCTGTCCGGCTTCGTGATGATGCTGTGGTCTCCTTTCGGCAAGTAGCCGAGATTGAAGACGACAGCGGATGCCGGCCGGTCGGCAAAGCGGTCGAGTTCGCTGTGGCTGCCGAGGACGAGCTCGACGTGGCTGTGGTCCTTCACCCGCTGGCGCGTCGATTCGATGGCCGCTTCCTGGATGTCGAACGCGACGACACGCCCGGAGGGGCCGACAAGTTCCGCGAGAAATAGTGTGTCGTACCCGTTGCCGGCGGTGGCGTCGATGACGAGGTCGCCGGGCGCCACCACCTGCTTCAGCAGCTCTTTGGAAAAAGGGAGGACCCGCTGGAGCGTCATACGGATACCCCGCTCGTAAAGAATTTGCCCTGGAAACTGCCGCGCGCAGTCAGTTCCCGGTCGATGCCGTTCAAAACGTCCCACTTGTTCGCGCTCCACATCGGCCCGATCATGAGGCCGATCGGTCCGTCGCCCGTGATCCGCTGCACGACCATCGACGGGGGCAGCACTTCCAGCTGATCGCAGACGAGCCGGATGTAGTCGTCTTTTCCGAGGAATTCGACAAGCCCTTTCTCGTACTGCTTCACCATCGGGGTGCCTTTCAATAAATGAAGCAAATGGATTTTGATTGCCTGCACATCGAGTTTTGCCACTTCACGGGCCGTCTCCATCATCATGTCCCGGTCTTCAAGCGGCAGACCGTTGATGATGTGCGTGCAGACGCGGATTCCTTTTGCACGCAGTTTGCTGACACCTTCCGTATACGTCCGGTAATCATGCGCGCGGTTGACGAGCTGCGCCGTTTTTTCATGCACGGTCTGCAGGCCGAGTTCCACCCACAGGTGGGTCCGGCTGTTCAGTTCCGCCAAGTACTCAACGACGTCGTCCGGCAGGCAGTCGGGACGTGTTGCGATCGACAGACCGATCACCCCCGGTTCAGCAAGTGCCGCTTCGAACTTTTCTTTCAGCACCGGAAGCGGGGCATGTGTGTTCGTATACGCCTGGAAGTACGCCATGTATTTGGCGTCTTTCCATTTTTTGTGCATCTTTTCTTTCTGTTCGCGGATCTGGGCGCCGATCGGTTCCGCCCGGTCGCCGGCAAAGTCGCCGGAGCCGGCGACGCTGCAGAACGTACAGCCGCCGTGCGCGACAGTGCCGTCGCGGTTCGGGCAGTCGAAACCGGCGTCGAGGGCGAGTTTCATCACTTTATGCCCGAATTCATTCCGCAAGTAGCGGTTCCATGTATAATACCGTTTTCCGTCGGATGGAAAGGGGAAAGGATTTTCCATTGGTTCAATCACTCCTTAACACGGTCATTGTAGCATGGACGGTGGGCCGGAAACAGAAAATTCGGCACTCAAAATAATTGCTTGCCGGGGAGAAGGAAAAGGACTACAATACGGGAGGAAATTATTTACTGGAGGAATCAACTTGCCGAAGCGCGTCTGGCTGTTAATCATCGGAATGTTCGTCAATGTCACCGGAAATTCGTTTTTATGGCCGCTGAATACGATTTATATGCATGATCACCTGGGAGTCTCGCTGTCGGCGGCCGGACTCGTGCTGATGGCGAATGCCGGGGCCGCCATTGTCGGCAATCTGCTGGGCGGTGTGCTGTTTGACCGGATCGGCGGCTATAAATCCATTATGGCTGGAATCATCATTACGCTCGTCGCGCTGACCGGCTTGACGGTCTGGCATACGTTTTGGCCATACACGGTTTTTCTGATCATTATGGGATTCAGCGGGGGCATCGTATTCCCGAGCATGTATGCCATGGTGGGCACTGTCTGGCCGGAAGGCGGGCGGAAAGCGTTCAATGCGATTTATTTGGCCCAGAATGTCGGTGTCGCTGTCGGACCGGCGCTCGCGGGATTCCTGGCGGCGGCAAGTTTCGACTATATTTTCATGGCGAATCTCGGCACGTACATTCTCTTCTTTTTTATTGCCCTCTTCGGTTTTAAATCAATGAGCATCGATGCGGCCGCCCATACAACATTGTTGAATGAAAGCAAGAAAATCCGGAACTTCAAGCCGTTTTACGCACTGCTCATTCTGCTGGCGGGCTATTTGCTGTGCTGGGTCGGCTACGTGCAGTGGCAGTCGACGATTTCGGCATACACGCAGGAAATCGGTATTTCGCTGAAGCAGTACAGCCTGCTGTGGTCGCTGAACGGCGCGCTCATCGTCCTCGGCCAGCCGTTCATCAAGCCGTTCGTCAGCCGGATGGAAAACAACATCAAAGCACAGCTCGTCACCGGAATCGTCATTATGATGTCGTCGTTCCTCGTCGTCGGCTTCGCGGAGCAGTTCGCCATGTTCGCGGTCGCAATGGCGGTGCTGACGATCGGCGAAATGTTCGTGTGGCCGGCGGTGCCGGCCGTTGCGAGCCAGCTGGCGCCGAAAGGGCGGGAAGGGTTCTACCAGGGCATCGTCAACTCGACCGCAACTGTCGGCCGCATGGTCGGCCCGCTGTTCGGCGGAATCATGGTCGATCTGTACAGCATGCAGGCGCTGTTCATCCTGCTCACGGTCCTGCTCATCTTCGCGATCTTCTCATCGCTCGTCTACGACCGGCCGCTCAAACCGGAAATCGGCAAGGCGGAAACGGTATAATAAACCCTTGAACGTCCGCATGGCTTCCTGCTGTGCGGGCGTTGCGTTTTTTAAAGAGTTCTGACTATAATGAAAAGGAAAGCGTTTGCATAATTTTGGTTGATTCCATAAAGGAGGTATGGTGATGAAACCGATCTATAATTCGGCCCGCGAAGCGGTCGAAGGGATCCAGGACGGCGCTACGCTCATGGTCGGCGGTTTCGGGCTCGTCGGCATCCCCGAACAGCTCATTCTCGCGCTCGTCGAAAAAGGCGTGAAGGACTTGACTGTCATTTCGAACAACTGCGGCGTGGATGAATGGGGGCTCGGACTTTTGCTCCAGAAAAAGCAGATCAAGAAAATGATCGGCTCATACGTCGGCGAGAACAAGGAATTCGAACGGCAGGTGCTGTCGGGGGAACTCGAAGTCGAGCTGACGCCGCAAGGGACACTCGCTGAGAAAATGCGCGCGGGCGGCGCGGGTATTCCGGCATTCTTCACTCCGGCTGGTGTCGGCACACCGATCGCGGAAGGGAAGGAAATCCGGAAGTTCGACGGCAAGGAATACGTGCTTGAGGAATCGCTCCGGGCGGATTTCGCGCTTGTGCGGGCGGCGAAAGCGGATAAAATGGGGAACCTCGTCTATAATAAGACGGCGCAGAATTTCAATCCGCTCGCGGCGGCTGCGGCTCGCGTGACCATTGCGGAAGCGGAGGAAATCGTCGAGACGGGCGAGCTCGACCCGAATCATATACATACGCCAGGCATTTACGTGCAGGGGCTGATTCAGGCGGAGCAGGAAAAACGAATCGAACGGCTGACGACAAGCGGAAGCTGACGGAAGGGAAGGTGACTGGAAATGGATAAGAAACAAGTGCGCGAACGCATTGCGCGGCGTGCGGAAAAGGAAATCAACGACGGCGATTACGTGAATCTCGGCATCGGGATGCCGACGCTTGTGGCGAACTACATTTCAGACAATAAACAAGTCGTCCTTCAGTCGGAGAATGGTCTTCTCGGCATCGGGCCGTACCCTTCGGAAGAAGAGGTGGATCCCGATCTGATCAATGCCGGCAAAGAGACCGTCACGGCGATTCCGGGGGCCGCGTTTTTCACAAGCGCGGAATCATTCGCGATGATCCGGGGCGGCCACATCGATGTCGCGATCCTCGGCGGGATGGAAGTGTCGAAGGACGGCGACCTCGCGAACTGGATGATCCCAGGCAAGATGATCAAAGGGATGGGCGGCGCGATGGACCTTGTGCACGGCGCGAAGAAAGTCATCGTCATCATGGAGCATGTCTCCAAGGACGGGTCGCCTAAGATTAAGAACACCTGCAGTCTGCCGCTGACAGGCAAAGGGGTCGTCGACAAGATCATCACGGAGCGTGCGGTCATCGACGTGACGGAGTCCGGCCTCGTGCTGAGTGAAGTGTTTGAAGGGTTTACGGTCGAAGACGTAGTGAATTCGACTGAAGCGCCGCTGAATACGGACCGCGTCAAAGTTTCGTGAGCGCTTGCAACCCGTTAGGAGAAACGCTACAATGAATTCAAATCGAATCGGACTGTGAACAGGACCAGTAGACCGCATTCATTCCCCAAGAGAGCCGGCGGACGGTGCAAGCCGGCGGATGAAGCGTTCGAACTCGCCTAGGAGTCCGTGTATGTGAATTTACAGTAACGTACACCGTTTTCCGCGTTAAGGAATCAAGTTGGGCGCAGGTGCGTCAATTTGGGTGGTACCGCGGAATGACTTCCGTCCCTTACATTGAGGGACGGAAGTTTTTATTTTGAGGAGGAATGGACATGTCGTTTGAGCACAAGAAGATTGAGAAAAAGTGGCAGGCGTTCTGGGAACAGAACAAAACATTCAAAATGGAGAACGAGCCGGACAAGCCGAAGTTTTATGCGCTGGATATGTTTCCGTACCCGTCAGGGGCAGGACTCCATGTCGGGCACCCGGAAGGCTACACGGCGACGGATATCGTGAGCCGCTATAAGCGGATGCAAGGGTTCAACGTCCTTCACCCGATGGGGTGGGACGCGTTCGGCCTGCCTGCGGAGCAGTACGCGCTGGATACCGGGAATGACCCGGCGGAATTCACGGCGCAAAACATCGCGACATTCAAGCGGCAGATCAAAGAGCTCGGCTTTTCGTATGATTGGGATCGGGAAATCAACACGACCGACCCCGCTTACTATAAATGGACGCAGTGGATTTTCATCCAGCTGTATAAAAAAGGGCTCGCCTATGTCGATGAAGTGGCGGTCAACTGGTGCCCGGCGCTCGGCACAGTGCTGGCCAATGAGGAAGTCATCGACGGCAAGTCGGAACGCGGCGGCCATCCGGTCGAGCGGCGACCGATGCGCCAATGGGTGCTGCGGATCACTGAATACGCCGACCGGCTGCTGGAAGATTTGGACGGACTCGACTGGCCGGACAGCCTGAAGGACATGCAGCGCAACTGGATCGGCAAGTCGGAAGGGGCGGAAATCACCTTCCCGATCGACGGGACGGATAACTCATTCCGTGCGTTCACGACGCGGCCGGATACGATTTTCGGTGCCACATATGCGGTGTTTGCTCCTGAACATAAACTCGTTCCGCAAATCACTTCCGATGAACAGCGGTCGGCGGTCGAGGCGTACATCCAGGAAGTGAACACGAAAAGCGATTTGGAGCGGACGGACCTCGCGAAAAATAAAACCGGTGTGTTCACAGGCGCCTACGCCGTCAATCCTGTGAGCGGCGAGAAAATGCCGATCTGGATCGCCGACTACGTGCTCGCTTCATACGGGACGGGCGCCATCATGGCCGTGCCGGCGCATGACGAGCGTGACTATGAGTTTGCGAAACAGTTCGATCTGCCGATCAAGGAAGTCGTCTCCGGCGGCAACATCGATGAAGAAGCGTATGCAGGTGACGGTGAACTGATCAATTCGGATTTCCTGAACGGGTTGAATAAAGAACAGGCGATCGACAAAGCGATCAGCTGGCTGGAAGAGCACGGCTCGGGCGAACGCAAAATCACCTACCGACTGCGCGACTGGCTGTTCAGCCGCCAGCGCTACTGGGGGGAGCCGATTCCGATTATCCACTGGGAAGACGGCACGATGACACCGGTCGATGAAGCGGAACTGCCGCTCATGCTGCCGAAGACGAAAGACATCAAGCCGAGCGGCACCGGTGAATCACCGCTTGCGAACATCGACGAATGGGTCAATGTGACGGATCCCGAAACCGGCATGAAGGGGCGCCGGGAGACGAACACGATGCCGCAGTGGGCAGGCAGCTGCTGGTACTACTTGCGCTATATCGATCCGCACAATGATGAAATGCTGGCCGATCCGGAACTGCTGAAGCGCTGGCTGCCGGTCGACATCTACATCGGCGGCGCGGAGCACGCGGTCCTTCATTTATTGTATGCACGGTTCTGGCATAAAGTGCTGTACGATATCGGGGCTGTCTCGACGAAAGAACCGTTCCAGCAGCTGTTCAATCAAGGCATGATTCTCGGTGAGAACAATGAGAAAATGTCGAAGTCGAAAGGCAACGTCGTCAACCCGGATGAAATCATCGAAAGCCACGGTGCGGATACGCTCCGGCTGTATGAAATGTTCATGGGGCCGCTGGAAGCATCCGTCGCCTGGTCGACGAACGGCCTGGACGGCGCGCGCCGTTTCCTCGACCGCGTCTGGCGGCTGTTTACGGATGAAGGAGACTTGAGCGCGAAAATCAAGGAAGAAAACGACGGAGAACTGGAGAAAGTGTACCATCAGTCGGTGAAGAAAGTCGGGGAGGATATCGAGGGCTTGCGCTTCAACACGGCGATTTCGCAGCTCATGGTATTCGTCAATGAAGCGAATAAAGCGGACGTGCTGCCGAAGGAATATGCGGAAGGCTTCGTGAAAATGCTGTCGCCGATTGCGCCGCACCTGGCAGAGGAACTGTGGATGCTGCTCGGCCATGAGGGCACGATCACCTACGAGCAGTGGCCGGTGTTCGATCAGTCGAAGCTGACGGAGGATGAAGTGGAAATCGTCGTTCAGCTGAATGGCAAAATCAAAACGAAACTCATGGTAGCGAAGACGAGCACGAAAGAAGACCTGGAGCAGGCGGCGCTCGCAGACGAAGCTGTCGAAAAAGCGATGGCGGGCAAAAAAGTGCGCAAAGTGATCGCTGTGCCCGGGAAACTTGTCAATATAGTGGTAGGGTGAAATGGAAAACGAGGACCGGGCGATGTGCCGGTCCTCGTTTTATTCGTGGGGTTATTCTCGAAAAGGATGCCGTTATTCTCGAAAAGGATGCCGTTATTCTCGAATTAACCCGGTTTATTCTCGAAAACAAGTTCTTTATTCTCGAATCGAAGGAGTTGCACTGGACGCAGCCGCAAATGCGCCGGCACTCCGCCCGGCGACATTGCCTGTCACAAGGGCGCTCGTAATATTATAGCCGCCGGTGTAGCCATGGATATCGAGAATTTCGCCGCAGAAATACAGTCCCGGCTTCTTTTTGGAAGCCATCGTCTTTGGCTCGATCTCTTTGATCGACACTCCGCCGCCGGTGACGAACGCTTTCTCGATCGGCTGCGTGCCGTTCACATGCACGATGAAACCGGTCAGCGCTTCACCGAGTGCACGGATTTTATCGGCAGCGACCGCGTTGCCTGCGGCGGAAGGGTCGATTCCCACACGTTCCATCAGGAACAGCAGCCACCGTTCCGGCGCGATGCCTTTCCAGCTGTTTTTCACCGCTTTTTTCGGCTCGTCTTTCGCAAGGGCACTCAATTTCTGGAACGCCGATTCCGCATTGTCTTCCGGCAAGGTATTGATGCGCACTTCGACCGGCTTGCCGCCGTTCTTCTTGCGTTCTTTCACGACGTACTGACTGCAGCGTAAGATAGCCGGGCCGCTCAGCCCGAAGTGGGTGAATAGCATGTCCATTTGATGGGTCACGAGCGGTTTTCCTTTTTTATTCAAGACGGAAACGGCCGCATCGCGCAGCGCGAGGCCCTGCAGTTCGCGGCTTTTGATGAACGGTTCAACGGACAGGAGCGGCACTTCGGTCGGGTACAGGTCGGTCACCGTATGGCCCGCTTTTTCCGCCCACGGATAGCCGTCGCCTTCGGAACCCGTCTGCGGCACCGCCTTGCCGCCGACCGCCACGACGACCGCTTTTGCGGTGAATTCACCGCCATCCTCCAGCCGGACGCCGCGGACCGCGCCTTCATCCATGAGCAGTTTCTTCACTTTCGATTTCAATAAAATCTCGACCCCTAGCCGCTTCAGTTCCCCGATGAGCGCATCGGCCACATCCTGTGCGCGGTCCGATACGGGGAACATGCGGCCGTGGTCTTCTTCTTTCAGTTTGACGCCGAGTCCTTCGAAAAAGGCGATGATGTCTTCATTGTTGAAAACGGAAAATGGGCTGTACAGGAATTTGCCGTTTCCCGGAATGTTTTTCACGATTTCTTCCAAAGGCAGCCGGTTCGTGACATTGCAGCGCCCGCCGCCCGAGATGGTCAGCTTCTTGCCGAGCTTCGCCCCTTTTTCAATGAGGAGCACGCGGCTGCCGGCACGCGCCGCCGCGGCCGAAGCCATCAGGCCGGACGGTCCGCCGCCGATGACGATTACGTCGAACATGGAACAATCACTCTTTCGTTTTTGTTTTCATTATACACGACGGCGCATCCGGCGTTGATTGATTCGCTGAACAGGTGTAAACTGACGAGTAGATTGTTTTTTAGAAAGAACAGAATAGGAAGTGTGTCATGTCTACTTTGCTGAAAGGGACGGCGATCCTGACAGCCGGGCTTTTCCTGTCCAGGGTGCTCGGTGTGCTGTATGTCATCCCGTTCTATGCCATGGTCGGCGAAGAAAATATCCCGCTTTATATGTATGCCTACATACCGTACAACTTGATGCTGTCGGTGGCCATAGCAGGAGCGCCTCTTGCGTTCTCGAAATTCGTCTCGAAGTACAATGCGCTCGGGGATTACAGGACGGGGAGGCGGCTTTTGAAGTCCGGACTTACAGCGATGATTATAACCGGCTTCGTGTCGTTTTTGTTCCTGTTTTTGATGGCGGCGCCGCTTGCCTCCGTCATCATCGCAGATGAAGAGCAGATTTTCACCGTCGCGGATGTCACGGAAGTGATCCGCTGGGTGTCATTCGCGCTCCTCGCGGTGCCATTCATGAGTCTGCTGCGCGGTTTTTTCCAAGGATACAACTTTATGACGCCCACTGCGGTTTCCCAGCTCGTCGAACAGATTGTGCGGATTCTGTTCCTGCTCGGCGGTGCGTTTGTCGTCCTTTACTGGCTTGGCGGTTCGGAAGAGACGGCCATCCAAGTCGCTGTCTTTTCAGCGTTTATCGGTTCACTCGGCGGTCTCGCGGTCCTGTATTATTTTTGGCGCAAAAAGAAACCGCATTACGATGAACTTGTGGCAGATTCCGCTAAGCCGCACGACATCGGGCTTAAGGATATGTACAAGGAAATCGCGGTCTATGCACTGCCCGTCATTTTCCTCGGCAGCGCGAATTCGCTTTTCCAGTTCGTGGATCTGCTGACATTCAACCAGGCGATGGCGGAAACACCGCTCGCTTCGGAGTCTGACGTTTTGCTGGGCATCCTGAATTTCAATGCCCACAAGCTTGTGCTCATTCCGGTCATGCTGGCGACAGGATTTTCAATGGCGCTCATTCCGCTCATCACGAAATATTTCACGACTGATCAGCCACGGCTTCTGACCCATACGCTCGACAAGACGTACCAGGTGCTATTATTCCTCACGCTTCCTGCAGTCGCGGGCATGATTCTGCTGGCGGATGAGCTGTACTATGTGTTTTATGAAGAAAGCATTTACGGTTCAGCGATTCTCGCTTCCTATCTGCCCGCCGCTGTCCTGTTCAGTCTGTTTCCGGTGACCGCTGCCATCCTGCAGGGCATCAACCGGCAGAAATGGATCGTCTACACGTTAGGAACAGGACTCATTTTGAAATTGATCCTTAACATCCCGCTCGTACGGCTCTGGGAAGTCGATGGGGCGATTGCGTCGACGATGATCGGGTACGGCGTGGCCATTTCGATGAGCCTGTATATCATTTCCAAAGACTTGAATTACCGTTCCGTTCTCGTCATCCGGCGGATTACGCTTATTATTCTGCTGACGATTGCGATGGGTGCGGCTGCCTGGCTCGTTCTGACGGGTGTCGAGTGGTTCATCCCGCTCGAATCGAAAGGGCTGGCGCTGCTCCGGATCCTGTTTGTCGGACTGGCTGGTGTGGCGGTTTACGGATTCCTGGGAATAAAAACAGGGCTGGCACAGAAGCTCCTCGGCGACCGGCTCACCAGACTGACACGGAAATTCGGTTTCTAGGAGGCAGTTATGCGACTGGATAAATACTTGTCGAATATGGGGCTCGGTTCCCGGAAAGAAGTGAAACCGCTCTTGAAGTCCGGCGCCGTGGAAGTGAACGGGAAAACGGAAAAAGATCCGAAACGGCACGTGGAAGCGGAAACGGACCGAATCACCGTCAATGGAGAAGAAATTCTTTACACGGAATTCATTTATTTAATGCTCCATAAACCGCCCGGTACGGTGTCCGCGACGGAAGACAGTCGCGACCGGACAGTCGTCGATCTGCTCGGACCGGCGGAGCGGCATTTCAACCCGTTTCCGGTCGGCCGGCTTGATAAAGACACGGAAGGGCTTCTCCTGCTGACGAACGACGGCAAGCTCGCGCATGAGCTGCTGTCACCGAGGAAGCACGTCGATAAGACGTATTTTGCCCGCATCGATGGGGAAGTGACCGCAGAGGATGCGGAAGCGTTCCGGGAAGGCGTCATACTCGATGACGGCTACAAGACGAAGCCGGCGACGCTCCGGATTCTGTCCGCGGGTCCGGAATCCGAAATCGAACTGACGATCACAGAAGGGAAGTTCCACCAAGTGAAGCGGATGTTCCGAAGTGTCGGGAAAGAAGTTGTTTACTTGAAGCGGCTGTCGATGGGGACGCTCCGGCTGGACCCGTCACTCGGTCCTGGTGAATACCGGCCGCTGACCGAGCAGGAGCTGAAGGGACTGAAACAGGAAAAATGACCGCACGCGAGCCGTGCGGTCATTTTTCAATCCGGTTTAAGATGTCATTTTCACTTTCTTTTTCGTCGTGGTCCATTTGCCGCGGGCTGGGCTTGTCACCAGCTCGTTGAAAGCCAGCACGTTCAGGTCACGCTGAATCGTGCGGGGAGTGATACCGAACTCATCCACTAAGTCCTGTGTCGTAACAGTCCCGTTCTCGAGAATATAGCGATACATGTCTTTGATTCGGATGAGCATCCGGTCAGTTGAAGATTGCATGGGCAACCACTCCTTCATCATTTTTCTCCTGGCAAAGACTAGCGGACGGCGGCTGAACAAGTTGGAAACCCGGTGATGTTCTGCCTTTAGACATCTCCTTTTCGGTGAGTAATCGTCAAGACCTATTGTCTGACAACTTCATTATAAATCAATGATTGCGACTTTTCTATCATTTCGGTAAAATTTACTGAAACTTTACAGTGTAATAGAATTCCTCCGCATGAAGGACTTTCATCATGCAGGCGGAAATTGAAAATAAATTTTACCCGGAACGTCTTTCATTTCCGCAGAAAACGTGTAGAATATTCCGTATTATAAAGGAGCGTGACGCATGGACTGGCAAAAAGATGCAGAGAAGAAGAAAGACCTCATGATTCAGGAATTACAGGAACTGATCGCGATTCCGAGCGTGCTGGGCGATCCTGCAGCCGGCGCTCCTTTCGGAAAAGAAGTCAGGCGCGCGCTCAGCTGGTTCACGGAAAAAGGGGAAGCGAACGGCTATCGCCCGAAAATCACGGATGATATGGCCGCCCATCTGGAAATCGGGGAAGGGGAAGAACTGCTCGGCATTCTGGGCCATGTCGATGTCGTACCCGCCGGCGCCGGCTGGACCGTGCCTCCTTTTGAAGGGACGGTTGCCGACGGCCGGCTTTACGGCCGCGGAGCGATCGATGATAAGGGACCGACCATTGCGGCGTGGACAGCGCTTCAAATCGTTAAAGATTCCGGTGCCGTGTTCGATAAAAGAGTAAGACTGATCATCGGGACAGACGAAGAAAGCGGATTCCGCTGCATGAAACGGTATTTCCAGACAGAGGAAATGCCGGATGCGGGATTCGCGCCGGACGCGGATTTTCCGATCATCAATGCAGAAAAAGGGATTGCCGTCCTCGTTTTCAGCCAGCGGCAGATGAAACAGCCCGGTCGGCTCATTTCGTTCCGTTCCGGCGAACGCACGAATATGGTACCGGATACGGCGATCGCTTCCATTGATGGAGATGCCGCAGAACTGAAGGATCGCTTCAGCGCTTTTTGCGGTAAGGAAGGTGTTCTCGGGGAAATCAAAGACGCCGGCGGCCGGACGGAATTTATTCTGCACGGCAAATCAGCACATGCCATGGAACCAGATGCCGGTAAGAATGCCGGCGTATTGCTTGCCGCTTTTTTGAAAGGGGAACTGACGGGTGACGGGGAGCGTTTCGTATCTTTCCTGGCCGATTCCTTTTATAACGACTCGAGAGGGCACGCGCTCGGCTTCGATTACTCCGATGAAGCATCCGGGGATACGACACTGAATCCGGGAATCATCCGCTATGACAGGGGCCGGCTGGCTGAAATCGAGGTCAGTTTCCGGTATTCTGTCACCTATCCGTTCAGCGAACGGATCGGTTCGTTCATTCCTGCGGAGTTCGCGCTCGATGTAACATCAAATTCAGAGCCTCACCATGTCGATGGAAATGACCCGTTTATCCGCACACTCCAGCGTGTATATGAAAAGCAAACAGGAAATCACGCAGAGCTGCTGGCGATCGGCGGCGGAACGTATGCGCGCGTGCTCGATAAAGGAGTGGCTTTCGGCATGCTGTTCCCGGGGGAAGCGGATGTGGCCCACCAGCCGGACGAGTTCGCAGACATTGAGAATTTAGTGAAAGCGACAGCGATTTATGCGGAAGCGATTTATGAGCTGGCGTGCAAAAAATCATGAAAGAAGGCATCGGGAATGGAATGGATTTTACTGAATGACCAACTGATCAAAGAGGAACAGCTGACAATTTCCAAAGAAGACCGCGGATATCAGTTCGGCGATGGGATATATGAAGTCATCCGGGTGTACGAAGGGGAACTGTACACTATGAAAGAGCACATGGACCGCTTCTATGAAAGCGCCGATAAGATAAAGCTCGTGATCCCGTACACAAAAGATGTGCTCCATAAGCTTATATACGACCTGGTTGAAGCGAATGAAGTCGTGAACGGCTATATTTATATGCAGATCACCCGCGGAGCCGCTCCCCGGCAGCATCAATTCCCCGAGCAGGCGTCCCCTGTGCTGACCGCTTATACGAATCTTGTGGAACGCCCGCTGCAGGGGATGCGCGACGGAGTCAGCGGGAAATTCGCTGAAGATGTACGCTGGCTCCGGTGCGACATCAAAAGCCTGAACCTCCTCGGCAACGTCCTTGCCAAACAGGAAGCGATTGCGGAAGGCTGCTTTGAAGCGATCCTCCACCGCGATGGGACCGTGACAGAAGGATCTTCTTCCAATGTTTACGGAATTAAGGACGGGACTGTCTACACGCATCCGGCCAATAATTTCATCTTGAACGGCATCACCCGCCGAACGATTCTCGAAGTGTGCGCAGAAGTCGGTGTACCCGTCAGGGAGACGGCATTCACAAAAAGCGAGGCGCTGGAAATGGATGAAATGTTCATTTCATCGACGACGGCGGAAATTTTGCCCCTCGTTTCTATGGATGGCAAACAGATCGGCGACGGAACACCCGGGGCAACGACAAGAAAGCTCCAGCAGGGATTCGAACGGAAATTGGGCCTAAAAACACCGGTACATGTATGAAAGAATTCCGGCCTTTCTTGAGGAAGGCCGGTTTTTCTGTTTGCCGCACCCAATGGTAAGAACGGCGGGCAAATGATAAACTGATTGAAGGTGATGTTATGTCCAACCACTATTTCATCGGCATCGGGCTGACGGCGGAGGCGGCCGGAAAGCTGGCTGAAGACCGGGACAACTGGAAACTCCGGTCCCATAAACAGCTGATTCCGTCCGTCGATATGCATATCACACTCGTGTATATCGGAGCAGACCCGTACGGCGAACTGCCGGATGTCCAAAGAGCGCTCCGGCAGATCGAACAGCAGCCCTTCGAGGTGACGGTCAGCGGGACCGGGACATTCGGAAACCCGGAGACGCCGCGGGTGATATACGGGAAAATCGGGGAAAACAGCCGGCTGCGGGCGCTGCAGCAAGAAGTATCGGATGCCCTGGAACCTTTCCGCCTCCGGCCGGACAGACGGCCCTATGTGCCCCATATCACGCTTGCTAAGAAGTGGCGGGGAACTGCGTCCCTCGACCGGAAGCTTGAACTCCGGCCCGTGTCTTTCCCGGTCCGTGAATTTTCCCTGTTCAAAGTGAATCTTGGCCAGACACCGCGTTATGAAGCAATCTATACATTTCCGTTGGGAGCAGGTGACTGAATGGCGCAGCTGATCAAATTGCAGGACTGTGTATCACGCTATGCGGATGATTTGAACCGCTACCCTTCTCAATTCATCCGCTTGAAGCGCGAGCAGTGGCTGAAAGCGAAGAAACGGCTGGCAGATGCCGGCACGGAAGAGGGGGACGGCGGAGGCGCGGCAGCGGAAAGCGGGAAACTTTCCCGTTTTCCGCGTTGGGCGGGCTGGCGGCAGCAGCGGGGCGCTCTATCTGATGATGAACCGGAAGCCGAAGCGGCATCAGAAGAATCAGACGAACAGTTTGTTCCGGATTTCGTCTATGAACCGGATACGGAAGCGGAACTGAAAAAAATGTTCGCGGACCAGCTTTTTTATTTTCAGCTGAAGTGGGCAAGTTCCGCCATGTCCGAACAATCTGTGGTCCACAGCAAGTATTATCGCGATACACTGCTCCGCGAGCTGCTCCGTTCGCTGCCTGACAGCTATCTGATGCTGTACCGGCCGGTCCTCCAGCTTAAGAACGCGCCGGTCGAACTCGATATCGTCCTGATCGGGCCGTCCTTCTGCTGTTGTGTCACGGCCGTCGAAGATGAAGAAGATGCGGTTTTTTCGGGAGGGACCGGGAGATTCTGGCAAAAAAGGAGCCAGTTCAGCGAACAGCGATTTTTGAGCCCCCTCATCAGCCTCGACCGGACGGAGGCGGTCGTTTCCCGGATTCTGCGGCAGCGCGGCATCGAATTGCCGGTCCGGAAAGTCCTTCTCAGCCGCACCGGGTTCTTTGATATCACTTCTCCTCTGTACGGAGTGGAAGTGACGGACAAGCGCGGAGCTCCGGAGTGGTTCCGGAAAATGTCGGCGATGGGCGGTCCGTTCAAGCGGGCGCAGTTCCAGGCGGCGGAAGCGCTTCTCAGCACGGCAGTGACGGTCTCTTACAGCGTTAAAGAGCAACAGGACAACCATATGGAATCACCGGATGACTGAACAGCTATTGAAGAAAGGGAAGGTTTTATGAGATTACGCAATAAACCAAGAGCAGGTGAAATCATCAGCGAAAATCCGGGGATCGTGGTTCCGGATCCCGCGGCATACCGGGGGAAATGGAAAGAAGCATTCGGCAACCGGAACCCGATCCATATCGAAGTCGGCATGGGGAAGGGCCAGTTCATTTTGGGCATGGCGAAGCAGAACCCGGATATCAATTACATCGGCATTGAATTATATGACAGTGTCCTGCTGTCCGCCCTCGAGCGGATCCTGGATGAACCGGAGCCGGTACCGAACCTCAGGCTGCTGAACGTCAACGCGGAAGGGCTGACCGAATTTTTTGAAGAAGGCGAAATCGGACGGGTATACTTGAACTTTTCGGATCCGTGGCCGAAAAACCGCCATGCCAAGCGGCGGCTGACGCATGAAAATTTCCTGGGATTGTACGAACGGATTCTCCCTGAGGAAGGGGAAATCCACTTCAAGACGGACAACCGGGGACTTTTCGAGTATTCCCTTATCAGCTTGTCGCACTACGGTCTCCTCTTGGAAGACGTATCCCTCGATTTGCATGCAGCTGAGCCAGAGGGAAATGTCATGACGGAGTATGAAGAAAAGTTTTCGCAGAAAGGCCAGCCGATTTACCGGCTCGAGGCAAAGTATCCAAAGCATTCATAACATGGGAGGAATGGGAATGGAGAAATTCGACTTTCACGGAATCACGCTGAACTGGCTGAACGGAGGGGACACGTACATGGACGGTGGCGCTATGTTCGGTGTCGTACCCAAGGCGCTCTGGTCCAGAAAATACCCAGTGAACGACAAAAATCAGATCGAGCTGCGCTGTGACCCGATTCTGATCCAGCATGACGGGCAGAACATTCTAATTGAATCCGGAGCAGGTACGGACAAGCTGTCTGAAAAACAGCTACGGAACTATGGAGTGACGGATCACTCGAAAATCGAAGACAGTCTCGAACCGTTCGGACTGACACCGGCTGACATCGATATCGTCCTGATGACGCACATGCATTTCGACCATGCTGGCGGACTGACGAAAAAAGAGGGGGACAGCTACGTACCTGCATTTCCGAACGCGGAAATCCATGTGTCCGAAACGGAATGGAATGAAATGCGCCATCCGAATATCCGATCCCGCAACACGTACTGGAAAGAGAACTGGGAGCCGATCCAGGATCAGGTCGTGCCGTTCAACGGGACATTCCGCCTGAACGACCACATCGAAATGATCCATACCGGCGGCCATTCGGACGGCCATGCGGTCATCAAAATCACTGCCGGCGACGATACACTGATCCACATGGCGGATCTCATGCCGACTCATGCCCATCAGAATCCGCTGTGGGTCCTCGCATATGACGACTATCCGATGACATCGGTCTTCGCCAAGGAAAAACTGATGAAGGAAGCGCTCGCGGGCGGCTGGTACTTCAGCTTCTATCATGACGGGCACTACCGGGTCATCCGCTGGTCCGAAGACGGCAAAGAAATCATTGAATCCGTGAAACGAAAAGAACTGGAACTGTAAAAAGGAGCCTCAAGGGCTCCTTTTATAATTTCCGGACTTCTATGACAGAGCCGGTGCGGGCATCCGCCAGGAATTCGAACTGCTCGAGTTCGCCGTTCTGCTGGCGTGTGATGCCGCCGCGGTATACATCCGATGTGATGGCATACTGACTGAAAGGTTCCGGTTTCATGACGATCCAGGAACCGTCGATCGGGCCTTCCGCCTTGAAAGCGTTTTTGACGTTCTTCAGTACTTCCTCCGCCGAATAGAACTTGTCCTGCCTGTCGACAAGTCCTCTGACCGCGAGGCCGGCAGCAGCTCCGGCTGCGGTGCCGATCACTATATCCCGTTTTTTCATCAGTTGCATCCCTCCCGAGTTTATTGGAGATAATTGTAACACACCCGCCTATTCCCTGAAACTTTCTTTCGTTAACCAAAATAAGATGATGGAAATGTTCTGAAAAAATCGCTACACTGGAAAGTGCGAATGTACATAGGAGGCTGAACTGATGAATAACGAAACCCTTGAATTATTTAAAACACTTACGGAGCTTCCGGGAGCTCCCGGCAACGAACATGCCGTGCGAGCATTCATGCGTGAAGAACTGGCCAAAGTTTCCGACGAAGTCATCCAAGATAACCTGGGCAGTGTGTTCGGCGTGAAGAACGGGCCGGAAGGAGCTCCCCGGGTCATGGTTGCGGGCCATATGGACGAAGTGGGCTTCATTGTTTCATCCATCACGGATAACGGGATGATCCGGTTCCAGACGGCTGGCGGCTGGTGGAGTCAGGTGCTTCTTGCACAGCGGGTTGAAATTGTAACCAGTGACGGCAAGATCGAAGGAGTGATCGGTTCGATCCCGCCGCACATCCTGAGCGATGAAGTCCGGAATAAGCCGATGGAGATCAAGAACATGCTCATCGATATCGGCGCTGATGATAAGGAACAGGCGGAATCGTTCGGCATCCGGCCGGGCCAGCAGATTGTACCGGTCTGCCCGTTCACGCCGATGGCGAATCCGAAGAAGATCATGGCGAAAGCATGGGATAACCGGTATGGCTGCGGCTTGTCCATTGAACTCCTGCGGGAACTGAAAGGCACGGAACTGCCGAACCGGCTGTACTCCGGAGCGACTGTCATGGAAGAAGTGGGCCTCCGGGGCGCACAGACAGCGGCCAATCTGATCAATCCGGATCTGTTTTTTGCGCTGGATGCAAGTCCGGCCAATGACGCTTCAGGCGATCAGACGGAATTCGGCCAGCTTGGAAAAGGGACGCTGCTGCGGATCTTCGACAGAAGTATGGTGACACACCGCGGAATGCGGGAATTCGTCCTGGATATGGCCGAGACGCATGATATCCCGTATCAGTACTTCATCTCGTTGGGCGGAACAGACGCAGGGCGGGTCCATCTCTCAAATGAAGGGGTGCCCAGCTCGGTCATCGGCATCTGCTCCCGCTACATCCATACGGCAGCTTCGATCATCCATACGGACGACTACGCAGCGGCGAAAGAGCTGCTCGTTAAACTTGTGAAAGCGGCGGACAAAACAACAGTCGAAACAATCCGTCAGAATAGCTGATGTCAGAGCCGGTCCTGGCCGGAAAATTGCTTATGGCATGAAACCTGAAGAGCCCTCAGCGGCTCTTTTTCGAATGGAGGAATAGATATGAGAGCGATTGTCGCCTCGCGGAATCCGGCCAAAGTAGGAGCGGCGGCCGCAGTTCTTGAAGAAACGTTCCCTGCAATCCGGGTCGAAGGGCGGGAAACGGACTCCGGCGTCTCAGCTCAGCCGTTGACTGCCGAAGAAACGCTGAACGGAGCGATAAACCGGGCGAAAAAAGCCCTCCAGGAAAACGATGCGGATTTGGCGGTCGGCTTGGAGGGCGGAGTATACGAATTGCAGGGAGCGCTGTATCTCTGCAACTGGGGCGCACTGGCTGTGCCTGGCGGTCCTGTTTTGACAGCCGGAGGTGCTCAAATCCCGCTGCCGGAAGTGGTGGCGGCGGCCGTCAGGGCTGGAGAGGAGCTGGGACCTGTCATGGATCGCTTTGCGGAAGAAACCGGTATCCGGAAGCATAAAGGAGCGGTAGGTGTCCTGACAGAAGGTTTCATTACCCGGCGTTCGATGTTCGAGCATGTCGTCAGATTGCTGGCCGGTCAATATTGTTTCCGGTATCCGGCTGGTTGCAACCGGCCGGGATGACCAGTAAAATAAAAGCAGACAAGCTGAGGAGGAATCGGATTGGTCTATAAAATGGCGGCTGTCCTGCTGCTGTCGGCTGCGGGAATGGCCGGGTGTGCCGAAACAGCGGAACAGGAAATCACAGAAGGCGTGGAAGAAGCACGCGCTGTCTTTGAGCAGGATTCCCCGGCGGCAGAGGAGCTGGAAGACGGTACAGAACTTTTTCTCCCGGACGGTTACGAACTCACAGATTCTGCCGATAATAATACGATCACTCTTTTGAACGGGGAAGGGGTCGCCGTCCTCGAGTTCAACCCGAACGAAAGTGAAAATAGCCGTTATTTTTATGACATGCTCGCCGCTTCTGAAGATGCTGAATGGCTGGCCGCGGAAACGTTCGAGTATGCAGGCAGGTTCGGATTCGTGGCAGTAGGCAAAGCAGGAGAAGACAGGTTCGAAGTGATCGCCGGAACCGGGGACGCCCAACTGACCGGGTTCGCCGGAAAAGGGGATATTGAAGAACAATTGACCGAAATGATGAAAATCGTCCGGTCCGCTGATGCGGAATGAAGGAGTGGAACTAGATGAAGATTTTGGATTCTGCTAAAGAATTCCAGGAATTAAAGACGCAGGATACAGCTGTTTTTCTGTTTACTGCAGGCTGGTGCCCGGATTGCCGGGTGATCGAACCCGTGCTGCCTGAGATCGAGGAAGCTTACAGCGATTTTACATTCGTCTCTGTGGACCGCGACCAGTTCATCGATTTATGCAGGGATTTGGACGTTTATGGGATTCCGAGTTTTGTCGCATTCAGGAATGGTGCGGAAATCGGCCGGTTTGTCAGCAAGGACAGAAAAACACGAGCGGAAATCGAGTCATTCCTTGACGGACTGCAATGATCAGGACGGTTCGCCCCCAGGTGAACCGTCTTCTTTATAATGGAGGGACTGTACTATGAAATCGACTGAAATTCTCAGCGCATTGAAACGGAAACTATCAGACCGGCCGCTCACTTGGAGTTTTGATCAAGAAAAAGATACTGTCCGGATCGAACACAATGAAATCGGCAAGGGGATGTCACTGTCGCTCGGCTCCGTTTCGGCCAAAACAGAAACACGGGGTGCAACAGTGCTGGACGAAGTGGCCTACACCATCCGTGAGACATTCGACGCGATGGAGAAGGAATCCCGCGGGGAACTGCCATCGGAGAAAGCGGTCTTCCCGGTGATCCGATCGACTTCCTTTCCGCTGGAATCGAACGGGGGAAGCCGGTTCGTGACAACTGACCATACAGCAGAAACAAGGGTTTTTTACGCATTGGATACCGGAACGGCTTATCGCCTTATTGATGAAAATATGTTAAATTCAATACAGCTGACAGCGGAACAAGTGAAGGAAATCGCGAAATTCCAAGTCCGCAAACTGCCGGTTTCGGTCAAGGAAGACCGTGTGGCAGGAAACGTATTTTATTTTTTGAATGAGAATGACGGCTATGATGCCTCTCGTATATTGAATGATGCGTTTTTAAAAGAAATGAAATCGAAGATCGAAGGCGATATGACGGTGTCCGTGCCGCATCAGGATGTGCTGATCGTCGGGGATATCCGGAATGAGACCGGTTACGATGTGCTGGCACAAATGGCCATGCACTTCTTCACAGAAGGGAAAGTGCCGATCACGTCGCTGTCGTTCGTTTACGAGGACGGCGTTCTGGAGCCGATTTTCATTCTGGCGAAGAACAGAACGCCAAAGGAGGAAGACAAGGAATGAATGTATTTTATAATCGGGAAGGGGTCGGTGATGTTCTTCTCGTCCGGCTCCAGCCGGGAACACCTGAAAACATCCAGACAGAAACAAACGGTGATGTCACGCTGATCCGGGATAGCGAAGGGCAGCTGGCGGGATTCAATTTATTCCATGCTTCCAGGTATACCGACTTGAAAGAGGGTATTCCGGAGACGCTTTCGGAAAGCCTCGTGACAGACATACAGAATGCGCTCGGGAAAAACGATGTCGATGTTACGCTGGAAGTGGATTTGTCGCCCAAATTCGTCGTGGGATTCGTAGAATCGATGGAAAAACATCCGAATGCGGATAAATTGCATGTCTGCCAAGTCGATGTCGGGGAAGAAAAGCTGCAGATCGTCTGTGGTGCTCCGAACGTCGAGGCAGGGCAAAAAGTGGTCGTGGCGAAACCCGGGGCAGTCATGCCGTCGGGAATGCTGATCAAAGAATCTGAATTGCGCGGTGTCCCGTCCAGCGGCATGATTTGTTCGGCAAAAGAACTGGCTCTTCCGGACGCACCGGCGGAAAAAGGGATTCTTGTGCTGCCGGCAGATGCGGAGACCGGTGCGCCATTTAAGGCTGAGGGATGATCAGATGAATTGGATGAAAGGATTATGGAGTAAACTGTTCGCCGAAGCGGAAGAAAGCGAAAGAAGGGAAACGGAACAGGCGGAATTCACTTCGAAGCCTCCTTTCCGGTTTCCGCTCATTTCAGATGAAGAGGCGATGGGGAATTATACGCCGTCCTATGACCAGGAACCGGACTGGATCGACTGGCAGCCGGTTTCCAAAGAACCGGCGGCGCAGGCAGAACCGCACCAGGAGCCGGAAACCGGATTGGAGTGGCCGGTGAAAGCCCGGCAGCCCCGGACGGTCCATACGACGACCATTTACGATTTTCCTGCAGCCCCGGCTGAACGGAAGAAGCCGGTGCCGAATCCTCGGTATAAGCCGAGCCGTGTCCCATCTCCGGTACACGGATTCCAGAAACATAAGGTCCAGGACCCGGCACCGATCCGTGACTTGCTGGAAGAACATGAGCAGACGAAAGAGATCGGGAGTCCATCTCCGGACAAGCCGGACAAGCTGGTGCTGACGGAAAGCAGGGAAATCGACGGGAAAGGGGCCGAAACAGCGCCGGCTGCGGAACTATCCCGGAAAGAAGTACATATGGAAGCCCCGGTACTGGCTGATCGTGTTAAGGAAGACATCCCGGATGAAGCTTCTGCCGGTGAAAAGGATGTATCGCCTGTACCGGCAGATGCGCAAGAGAAACAGAATCCGCGGCCTGCCGAAAGAGGGAAGACTGCTCCGTTCAATGTCATCATGCTGAAGTCGGATAAGGAGAAATTGAAAAAGTGCACTATCCCGCCGGTGATGACCGAAACAACTCCGACGGCGGAAATAAAACCGGCGCAGTTACAGAGCGGGAACCGGAGTTATGAATTCCCGCCGAAAATCTTGCTCCGCAAGCCCGAAGAAAATCAGCGGGATGAACAATGGCTTTCCGATCAGGGAGACCGGCTGATCGAAGCGCTGTCCCATTTCCAGGTGAAAGCGGAAATTATGGATATCATGCAGGGTCCGGCCGTCACCCAGTTCGAACTGAAAGTGGCGAACGGAGTGAAAGTGAGTAAAATCCGGAACTTGGCGGATGATCTGAAACTCGCCCTCGCAGCGAAGGATATTCGGATCCAGGCGCCGATCCCCGGGAAAAGTTCAATCGGCATTGAGATTCCGAACAGGGTATCGCGGCCCGTCCGGATTTCGGAGATCATCGGCAGTCCCAGTTTCGACAGCGCCGTGTCGCCGCTCGAAGCCGCGCTCGGCCTCGATCTGACCGGCCGTCCGGTGACCTTGGATTTGCGGAAAATGCCGCATGGTCTGATTGCCGGTGCAACCGGGTCCGGTAAAAGCGTCTGCATCAATTCCCTCCTGGTGAGCCTTTTGTATAAAGCATCGCCAGAGGACTTGAAACTGCTGCTCATCGATCCGAAAATGGTCGAACTCGCGCCGTATAATAATATTCCTCATCTGGTGAGCCCGGTCATCACCGATGTCAAAGCGGCGACCGCTTCCCTGAAATGGGCGGTCGGGGAAATGGAGCGGCGCTACCAGCTGTTTGCCCATACCGGAGTCCGCGATATCGCGCGGTACAACCGATTGGTGGAAGAAAAAGGGAACTACGTCCAGCGTCTCCCGTATATGCTGATCGTCATCGATGAACTGGCGGATCTGATGATGATGGCTCCGGCGGACGTGGAAGATGCCATTTGCCGTATCGCCCAGAAAGCCCGGGCTTGCGGAATCCATCTGATCGTCGCGACGCAGCGGCCATCGGTTGATGTGATCACCGGCCTGATCAAAGCCAATGTTCCGGCCCGGATCGCTTTTTCCGTCTCTTCCCAAGTCGACAGCCGTACGATACTCGACACACAGGGAGCGGAACGGCTGTTGGGAAGGGGGGACATGCTGTATCTCGGTCATGGGATGTCCGCGCCGGTCCGCCTTCAGGGAACGTTCGTGACGGATGAAGAAATCGAAGAAGTGATCGCGCATGCCCGTCAGCAGGGCCAGCCGGATTACTTGTTCAAAGAAGATGAACTCATCAGTCCCCAAGGTTCTCCTGATCAGCATGACGATCTGTTCGAGGAAGCATGCAGATTCATTCTGTCGCAAGGCAGTGCCTCGACATCCCTCCTGCAGCGGAAATTCCATATCGGCTATAATCGGGCAGCCCGGCTGATGGATCTGATCGAACAACATGGGTTTGTTTCTGAACCGAATGGCAGCAAAGCACGCGATGTTTTATTGACTGAAGAAGAACTGGAAGAAATATTTTGAGCGGCTGATCTGCCATTTCACTTTGTTCCGGTTCTTTGATGGTGGTATACTGGGAAGGTTGTTATTTCTGCATATACGGTTATCCATTTTCGAACCTTCCATAGGAGGCTTACATCATGAACGTTTTTCATTTCACCGGCATAAAAGGTTCCGGTATGAGTCCGCTGGCCCAAATCCTGCATGATATGGGAGAGCGCGTCCAAGGCTCCGATATCGATAAATTCTTTTTTACAGAAGAACTGCTCCATAAACGGGGAATCTCGATTCTGCCATTCGATGAACAGAATATCACGGAAAATATGACCATCATCGCAGGTAACGCATATCCGGACGACCATCCGGAGCTGCTGAAGGCGAAAGAGCTGGGAGCCGACGTCATCCGGTATCACACGTTCCTCGGGGACCTGCTCAAGCAATTCGTGTCTGTCGCGGTGACAGGCTCACATGGCAAGACATCCACGACGGGCCTGATGGCACATGTGCTGGCCGGCTATAAACCGGTGTCCTACCTCATCGGTGACGGGACCGGTCAAGGGACGGAAGATTCCCGTTTTTTCGTCCTGGAAGCATGTGAATACCGGCGTCACTTCCTCGCCTATGAACCAGACTATGCCATCATGACGAACATCGACTTCGATCACCCGGATTACTTCACGGATATTGAAGATGTATTCAAGGCATTCCAGGAAATGGCGCAGCGCGTGAAGAAATGCATCATTGCTTGCGGGGATGACTCTTTTCTGCAGCGGATCCAGGCGCCGGTACCAGTCGTCTATTACGGATTTGATCAAGAAAATGATTTTCAGGCAACGAATATCCAAAAAACGACTGACGGCACTGCTTTCGATGTCATGGTTAGGGATGAATATTTTGAAACGTTTTTCATTCCGCTGTTCGGCGACCACGCAGTTCAGAACGCCCTGTCCGTCATTGCCCTGTGCCACTATGAAAATATCCCGGCAGCCATCATTAAAGACCGGCTGGCGACGTTTGCAGGTGTCAAGCGCCGGTTCACAGAAACGAAAATCGGGAACCGCATCCTGATTGATGACTATGCGCACCATCCGACAGAGATAAAAGCGACACTGCAGTCGGCAAAACAGAAATACCCGGACCGGGAGGCGATCGCAGTCTTCCAGCCGCACACATTCACGCGGACACAGAAGTTCCTGCAGGAATTCGCAGACAGCCTGTCCGAGGCTGATACCGTGTATTTGTGTGATATTTTCAGTTCAGCGCGGGAAAATTCCGGGAAACTGACGATCGGGGATCTGGCGGAAAAAATCGATGGAAGCATGATTTTGGACCCGGAGAAGATCGAAACCCTCCTTGAACACGATAACGCCGTCTTCCTCTTTATGGGGGCGGGCGATATCCAAAAGTTCCAGCGGGCCTTCGAAGAAGTCATCAAAGCACAGACATCCGTCTGACCTGGTCCCGAGAGGCCAGGTTTTTTTGTAGGCAATCCGTTCTAATTATTCGCAAGAAAACTTCAATTGACGGTTTATAGAAAAGGTCCGAAGGGTACAAAACATAATATACGTCAAGTCATTTATTCGAAGGAGGAAATAGGATGGATTGGGAAATACTGCTCTACATAGCTGCGATTGTGGCTGCAATCGGATTCCTGGCAGCATGTATCGGCCTTGCCGTCTTACTCGTGGGGTTGAAGAACACCATGAAAGAAGTGGCTGATACGGTGGCCGGCCTTGAAAACCAGCTGCAGGGCGTTTTGCTTGAAACGACGAACCTGCTCCATAAGACGAACGAACTGACGGAGGATGTACAAGACAAATCCGAGAAGTTGAATACAGTGGTGGATGCAGTCCGTGGTGTAGGCAATTCCGTGACGGATCTGAACTCGACGGTCCGCCGAATCACCACTACCGTTTCCGCTCAAGTCGAGCAGAATGAGGACAAAATTGCGCAAGTGGTCCAGTGGAGCAACGTCGCGCTCGGTATCCGCGATAAGTGGAAAGAGCGGAAGGTTTATGAGACAAGCACGACATCTCATTACGAGAAACCTGCCCCCGGGCAGAAGCGGCTGCCGGAAAGCGACTATTGATTCAAATTCAAACTGATAATGGGAGGAATCGAGCATGACACAGAATAATCAGGGAAACAACGACCGCACGTATAACGGCGCAAAGTACAACAATGACTTCTATTCTCAGAACGGCGCGCATACAGGTGTCCAGAACACGCCGAATTACGGCGGCACACCGACCCGGTATGACCAGGGCGGCTATGTGCAGCAGGGATACAGCCAAAATCCTGGCTATTCCTATAATCAGCGCACGCGTTCCAATCCTTATGATGACCTTTACGAATTCGAGGACAATACTAGCTCCAGCTCCGGTAATTTCCTTCTCGGCGCGATCATCGGCGGGGTGGCCGGTGCGGCTGCGGCACTGCTCCTTGCGCCGAAACCAGGTAAAGAGCTGCGGAGTGACCTCAACAGCCAGGCTGCGAAAATCAAGGAAAAAACCGCTTCGTCCTCTGACCAGCAGGGCGGCACATCTGGCCAGTCAGGCAGCGGTCTGACGCAGCAGCTGAAAGATCAGTCCTCGAAAGTCGTCGACAAAGTGAAAAATATGGCTGGATCGAGCGGAAGCCAATCCCGGTCACCGATGGATGATGGCACTGCATCGGCAGAAGGGGAAGAACAAGTGGAAGTCCTGAACAAAGTTGAGGACCGTCTTGAAAAAACGGAGAATAAAAAAGGGCCTGAAAGCTTCACTTCCACAGCGAACGCGCTGAAGGAAGCGGTCGAAGAAGTGAAAGAAGAAAAACAGACCAACAGCCCGAACTCGAATGCCGGCGGAAGCAGCACGGGCAATAAAAATAAGAAATAAAGCGGGGAGGGCGCTATGGATAACTTCGTACGGGTACACAGCCTGGAAGAATTTCAGCAGCTGACGAAAGATACGGAATCCTTTTGGCTGATGAAACACAGCAGTACGTGTCCGGTTTCCGCGGCTGCATGGAACGAATACGGTGAATATGCATCCATGCACCCGAACCAGCTTTTTCTGTTCCTCATCGTCCAGGAGGATCGGGAACTGTCCAACCAGCTTGCGGAAATTACAGGCATCAAACATGAATCCCCGCAAGTGTTCCACTTTTATGAAGAGAAGGTGGATTGGAACAAATCCCATGATTCCATCACGAGCAAGGCGATGCAGGAATTCATTGCCTGAAGAAAAATAGGACGGATACTTCAAATCCGCAGACGAAGTTCGCGATGTGAACGCCGTCTGCGGATTTTTTCATGGGCGGCAAAGGGGTGAATCGGACATCTGTTTTCTTTATTCACTTTCGCGCGTTGAAGCGCAAAAGAAATAGCGTGACTTTTCTGGCTGAGTTTCATATAATAGCCCTTATACACATCTAGAGATTGCACCAGCGATCTGAAGAGAGGGGTAGAGTGAAAGTGAGTCAGACAGAATTGGATGTATTAAGAGAAAAAGTGGATGAGTTGAACCTTAAAATACTCGAACTGATCAACGAACGGACGTCGGTCGCCCGTGAGATCGGGAAAGTGAAAGAAAAACAAGGGGTGAACCGTTTCGATCCTGTGCGGGAACGGGACATGCTGAATCTATTGAAAGAGCATAATGACGGTCCGCTGGAGCAGCCGCGGGTGGAACATCTGTTCAAGGAGATCTTCAAGTCGGCGCTCGATGTGCAGGAGAAGGAACAGCGGAAAGCACTGCTTGTTTCCCGGAAGAAGAAAGCGGAGGATACAGTCGTTGAAGTGAACGGCGAACGGATCGGCGACGGAAAGCCGACATTCATCTTCGGACCGTGTGCAGTCGAGTCTTACGATCAGGTGGAAATCGTGGCGAAAGCAATCAAGGATAAGGGCCAGAAATTGATCCGGGGCGGTGCGTATAAGCCACGGACATCGCCGTACGACTTCCAGGGACTGGGTCTGGAAGGACTCAAGATCCTGAAGAAAGCGGCTGAAGAGCAAGGGCTGGCGGTCGTCACCGAGATCGTGACGCCAAGCCATCTGGAGGAAGCGCTGGATTACTTGGATGTCATCCAAGTGGGCGCCCGGAACATGCAGAATTTCGAGCTGCTGAAAGCGGTCGGTTCGACGAACAAACCAGTCCTCCTGAAGCGTGGCATGTCTGCGACGATCGACGAGTTCATTAATGCAGCTGAATATATTATTTCAAACGGTAACGATCAGATCATCCTCTGTGAGCGGGGAATCCGGACGTATGAAAAAGCGACACGCAACACACTCGATATCTCGGCTGTGCCGATCTTGAAGCAGGAGACCCACCTGCCGGTATTTGTGGATGTGACCCATTCGACGGGCCGTCGCGACTTGCTGCTGCCGACAGCGAAAGCGGCGATTGCGATCGGCGCGGACGGCGTCATGGCGGAAGTCCACCCGGATCCGGCCGTCGCGTTATCCGACGCGCAGCAGCAGATGGACCTGGGGCAGTTCGATGAATTCTATGATGCCCTCATGAAATTCATGAAACAGTACGAAATGAATCGCTAAAGCCGGACTTCTCCGGCTTTTTCTATTGATTAGGCAATTCGAATTATCGTATGATGGGTACAGCAAAGATATAAGCTGTCCGGGCAGTCCGCCTGTCACACCGTTTCAGCTTATACAGATGTAGAAAGGGGGCGAACCGATGCCTGTCACAATATACGATGTAGCGCGTGAAGCGAATGTATCCATGGCTACGGTATCACGCGTAGTGAACGGAAACACGAACGTCAAGCCGGCAACCCGCAAGAAAGTGCTCCGGGTGATCGAAGAGCTGGGCTATCGTCCGAACGCGGTGGCAAGGGGACTTGCCAGCAAAAAAACAACCACTGTCGGAGTGGTCATTCCCGACATTTCAAATAGTTTCTATGCGGAACTGGCGCGGGGGATCGAAGATATCGCGACCATGTACCGGTATAACATCCTGCTGTCGAACTCGGATGGCAACAGCGATAAAGAAGAGCTGCTGCTTGAAACGATGCTCGGAAAGCAGGTCGATGGCATTGTCTTTATGAGCGATGCGATTTCTGAAAGTCTGCTTACAGATATGCAGCGGGCGAGTGTGCCAGTCGTACTGGCGGGAACGGTGGATGAGAGCGCTACCGTCGCTTCCGTCAATATCGATTACCGATTGGCGGCGTTCGAGGCTGTCAGCAGACTCGCTGCGTCCGGCCATCAGCGGATCGCCTTCGTCTCCGGGCCTTTTTCCGCCGACATCAACCGGCATTATAAACTGCGGGGCTACGCGGATGCGCTCAATGAAAAGGGACTTCCGTTCGAAGAAGATCTTATTAAGGAAACCGGAAATTCCTATGAGGAAGGGATGGAGTCATACAAGCAGCTGAAAGATGCGGGCGCCACCGCATTTTTTGCAGGGAGCGATGAACTGGCAATCGGTTTGATCCATGCCGCGACGGAAGACGGCTATGCGATTCCGGAAGATATCGAAGTCATCAGTTATGAAGATTCGAAACTGGCGAAGATGGTCCGGCCCCGCCTGACGTCCGTCGCGTTCCCGCTTTATGACATCGGAGCTGTTTCCATGAGGCTTTTGACTAAACTGATGAACGGCGAGGAAGTCGAGGAGACCAAAGTGATCCTGCCGCACAGAATCGAAGATCGCGGCACTACGAGAAACGCCTGAAAGCGGAAGCTTTCAGGCGTTTCTGATCATATAAAGGGCTTTTTCGAGCATCTGCTGGTTTTTTTCTTCAATCTCCGGCTTCCGGGGAATCGGTTTATACAAATCCTGCGGATCTTCCCATGTCGGAATCAGCGGGACAGGCGAATCCGGCTGCCAGCGGTCCAGCCAGCTCTGGGGAAGTTTTCCGAACGGAAGCGGCTGTCCGCTCATTTCCATCCACAGAAGCGACCATGCGCGGGGGACGACACGCCAAATGTCATAACCGCCGCCGCCGACGGCAATCCATTTGCCGCCGCAGAACTCATGGGCGATTTCATGGGCGACTTTCGGGATTTCCCTGTAAATGTCCATCGTGCCGTATAGATGGGTGAGAGGGTCCAGGTAATGCGCATCCGCCCCGTTCTGTGTCAGGATTACGTCCGGTTTGAAAAAAGAAGCGATTTCCCGGAATGCGGTCCGATAAGTCTCTAAAAAAGAATCGTCTTCTGTGAAGGCGTCGATCGGGAGGTTGAATGAGGTCCCGTATCCTTTATCGCTGCCGCGTTCAGTGATGCTTCCCGTCCCCGGGAACAGATAGCGGCCGGTCTCGTGGATGGAGACTGTGCAGACGGATGGATCATCGTAGAAGCTCCATTGGACGCCATCGCCATGGTGGGCATCTGTATCCATATACAGGACGCGCGCGCCGTACTTCTGCTGCATGTACTTTATTGCCACGGTACTGTCGTTATAAATGCAGAAGCCTGACGCTTTTCCCCGGAAGCCATGGTGCAGACCTCCGCCAAGGTTCAGCGCGTGTAGCGCACGGCCCTGCATCACTTCATCGACCGCCGTCAGTGTGCCGCCGACGAGGCGGGCAGCGGCTTCATGCATGTGATCGAACATCGGGGTGTCTTCTGTCCCGATTCCATAATTTTCACCGACTTCCGGTGTCACTTCTCCTAGTCCGGCTTTTTTGACGATGTTGATGTACCGTTCATCATGCGCCAGCAGGAGCTCTTCATCTGTCGCTGTGCGGACGGGAATGATCCGGTCATCTGAAAGCGCATTCATTTCTTTCAGCAAATCGACGGTGAGGACCAGCCGTTTTTGATTGAACGGATGTGAGTCGGAAAACTTATAGCCGAGCTGATCTTCCGAATAAACGAAAACCGCATCGTTCATTTCTACATTCCCGGAATGTTTGGCCATAGGATATCAAAACCTTCTTTTCGGATATCTTCGATAATCGGCAGCGGATTCATCGTTTTGACTCTGAAGACGAGGACTTTGTTCGCTTCGTTCCGTTTGTCGGGGTAGACGAGCACACTCAGCACATTGACATGATGTTCGTACAGGATCTTCGAAACTTCGTAAAGGGCGCCGGCCCGATTCGGAACTCTCACCTCAATTTGGGAACCGGGCTGGTGGGCACCTGTCAGCTCGATGTATTTGTAAAGCAAGTCCGTTTCTGTGAAAAATCCGACCAGCTGGCCATTCGAGACGACTGGCAGGCAGCCGATTTTCTGTTCGTAAAATAAAAGCGCGGTCTCTTCTACAACATCGAGGGGATGCCCGGTAATCGGGTTTTTGGTCATCACTTGTTCGACTTTGAGATCATAGAGAGAATCGGCGGCTGCCGGCGCGTCTTCCGCAAACCGGGCATCCTTCAAATCCCGTTCCGTCACCACACCGATGACTTTTCTGGCTTCATCCACAATCGGCACATGACGGATCCGCTTCTCCCGGAAAAGTTCGAGCACATCTTTGACTGTGTCAGTTGGTCCCAATGTGTACATTTCCGTATTCATTATTTCTTCCAAAAGCATTTTCCAGCACTCCTTTGGCAATTAATACATGAAGCGGTTCATGAAACGCAATGCATCAAACTGCTGCACGGATTCAGGGCCGACCCGCGCACCGATCCTGGCCATCAGACAGTTTGCCGGGTGGGAACTGATTTCGGGATCGTCCGTCGCATAATATTCCAGCCCTCCGGCCTGCATCATCTTCTCCATCACTTTCCGGTATTCCCAGACATTGAGCCCTGTTCCTTTCAAATCCCAGTGCCAATAGTATTCAGTAGTAATCACGATATAATCTTCAAACGAATCATCCATCATCGAAACTTTCAGGAGCGCTTTGCCGACCCCTTCGCCTCTGAACTTCGGGATGACTTCAATCGCGCCGAGCTCGATGAGATTTTCCATATTGCCTTCCGACCACCGTTCGAGCGGATCCGGATAGAGGAAGGTGACGTAGCCGACAATGGTATTGTTATGTCTGGCTATCAGTATCCGCCCCTCCGGAAGCTTTGCAATTCCGATCACCGCTTTATGCTGGTCTTCCGGCGGACGGAAAGCTGTCAGGTCTTCGTGGAAGTCCAGCCTTGCTAATTCTTCAGGGGAAATCGGACCTTCCACGATGATCCGTCCCTGACGTGTTTTCAGTTCCATCGCATTATAAGTTTTTGAATGCTCCATCTCTACACCGCCTGTACTCGCAATTACCCCCATTATACATGATGCGGAAGGGGAAATGAAAATAACTGCGGAAATCTGCAGCCGAGGCATATTAGTTTACATGTAATTGTCAGAATGTTGTAGAATATAAGAGTATCTAATGGAAAGGATGATGACAATGAAGACGGAAGAATTGCCGGCCCGCATGGGCGACCACCAACTACATAATTACGAAGAACTCGCCGCTGGTTTCGATTGGGCGGAAGCTGAAAAAGAATTCAGCTGGCATACGACCGGCAAAGTCAATATGGCTTATGAAGCGATCGACCGTCACGCTGAATCTGACAGAAAGAACAAAGTGGCGCTTTATTATAAGGATCAGAACCGAAAAGAAGCGTATACTTTCCACGAAATGAAGCGGATGACGAATCGGGCGGCGAATATGCTGAAGGCCCATTCGACACTTGAAAAAGGGGATCGGCTTTTCATTTTCATGCCGCGTTCCCCGGAACTTTACTTTACACTGCTCGGCGGCCTGAAGATGGGCCTCATAGTTGGCCCGCTGTTTGAAGCTTTCATGGAAGGGGCGGTTTTTGACCGGCTGGAAGACAGCGGAGCGAAAGCGATCGTCACGACGCCCGATCTTCTTGAACGGGTTCCGGTCGACAGGCTTCCGCAGCTTGAAACGATTTTTCTGGTGGGCGAAGGGATTCAGGAAGAGAACAACACTGTGGATGTCCTCCGGCAGATGGAGAACTGCAGCGATGATTTTGATATCGAATGGCTTGACAGGGAAGACGGCATGATCCTTCACTATACTTCCGGATCGACAGGGAAGCCGAAAGGAGTGCTGCACGTCCAGGACGCGATGATCCAGCATTACGTGACCGGCAAGTGGGTGCTCGACTTGAACGACCAGGATATTTACTGGTGTACAGCCGATCCTGGCTGGGTGACGGGGACGTCGTACGGTGTCTTCGCGCCGTGGCTTGCAGGTGCGACCAATCTGATCGTCGGCGGCCGTTTCTCACCGGACGCCTGGTACAGTGCCATCGAAGAATACGGGGTCACGGTCTGGTACAGTGCACCGACCGCTTTCCGGATGCTGATGGGAGCTGGTGACGCGCTTGTGAAAGAGCATGACTTGTCTTCTTTGCGGCATGTGCTGTCTGTAGGGGAACCGCTGAACCCTGAAGTCATCCGCTGGGGCGTGAAAGTATTCGATAAGCGGATCCATGATACGTGGTGGATGACGGAAACAGGAGCCATGATGATCTGTAACTATCCGACGCTGGCGATCCGGCCGGGATCGATGGGAAAACCGCTCCCGGGAATCAGCGTCGCCATCGTCGATGACCAGGGGAACGAGCTGCCGCCGAATCGGATGGGGAACCTTGCCATCCGGAAAGGGTGGCCGTCCATGATGCGTCAGATTTGGAACAATCCGCAAAAATATGAATCGTACTTTTTGAATGATGAGTGGTATGTTTCCGGGGATTCCGCTTACGTGGACGAAGACGGCTATTATTGGTTCCAAGGTCGCGTAGATGATGTCATTATGACATCCGGTGAACGTGTCGGTCCGTTCGAAGTCGAAAGTAAACTGATTGAACACCCGGCAGTCGCAGAAGCCGGTGTTATCGGAAAGCCGGATCCGGTCAGAGGAGAAATCATCAAGGCGTTCATTGCGCTTCGTGAAGGGCATGAACCGACGGAAGAACTGACGAAAGAAATCCAGCAGTTCGTCAAAAAAGGCCTTTCTGCACATGCGGCGCCACGGGAAATCGAATTCAAGGACAAACTGCCGAAGACACGGAGCGGTAAGATCATGCGCCGGGTGCTGAAAGCTTGGGAATTGGATCTGCCGACCGGTGACCTGTCCACAATGGATGACTGACGGAAATAAATACCGATATGCGGCGATTCCGCTGAATGTGGGAATAAAGACAGAACAGAAAAACGCTCCGGAAACGGTAAAGTTTCCGGAGCGTTTTTGTTATGCGGCATCTTCAGTTCCATCTTCTTCGGCAGGCGGATCGGCTGGCGGTTCATTGCCTCCGCCGTTGCCGTTACCACCATTACCATTGCCGCCGTTACCATTGCCGCCATCAGTTGGCGGTTCTTCGCCGGTGTCCGGCTCGGGCTCAGCCGGTTCCGGCTCAGGTTCAGGTTCAGGTTCCGGCTCAGGTGCAGGAGCGCTGATTGTCACATTGTTGGACGGTCCTGATGTTTTACCGGTAATATCGACCGCTACAACATAGTAGCTTCCCGGACCAGGGAGGAGATAGGAATTTCCTTCTGATTCCGAAATCGATGCGATCCGGCTGCCGCCGCTGCTGTAAATCCGGTAACCGACGACGCCTCTGGATGGAGATTCACTCCAGCGGATCGTATCGCCTGACAGGCTGGCAGAAACGCCTGTCGGTGAATTGCCATCCGGCTGGAATTCACGTCCCGAAACGATATTCGAGTATGGAGATCCAGGCGGGAACAGTTTGGAAGCGTCTCCGCCGAGTTCACCGAGCATCCGGCGGACGAACTCATCCGAGACCCCTCTGCTTCCTGACACAGTGAAGTCGGCCGGAGTCGATGGAAGCGCCGTGTAACGCGTGCCGTCGACTGTCGTGTATGTCCCGCTTGTGATGCTGTTGTCAGGCTTCGACGGAACCATCGCTTTTGCATTGAAAAGGTCATTCCGGACGAGCGCACCTGTACAGCCGCCGCCAGGGGCCATTCCGGAGAATGCGCAGAATGGACGGGAGACAACGCCTTCAGGGGCTTTGAACTCCTCTTCGGCACCGACCAATTCAGGCGCGGTGCTGTAGACGGCGTTCATGAGATCCGCCCAAAGCATGTTCTTCCTGGTCGCCGGATGAGGGTATGGATTGTTCGCCGCATCATCCAGTGTCCATTCCTCATTGTCGTAACCGAGCCAGACCGAAAGTGTCACATTCGGATTATATCCTGTTAGCCATGCGTCCACGGAACGCTGGGTGGTCCCGGTCTTCCCGGCGAAATCACCATCGAAGGACAGTTCGCGGTTGGCGCGGTTCGCCGTTCCGTACGACTCATTGAATACATCACGCATCATGTCAGTCAGAATATAAGCTGTCTGCGGAGAAAAGACTTGTTCAGGTTCAGTTTTCTGTTCGAAAACGACATTCCCATCCGCGTCTTCGATGCGGTCGATCATGTAAGCATCAATGAATTTACCGCCGTTCGCGAATACGGAGTATGCGTTCGCGACTTCTTCGACAGTCGCTTCGACACCGCCGCCAAGCGCGGCGGACAGGACATTATCATCAGGAGTCAGGCGGGTAAGGCCTGCTTTCATTGCATACTGCAGGGGCTTGTTATCCCGCAATTGATTGAACAGCCGGAGTGCCGGCAGGTTCTGTGATAAAGCCAGTGCCCGGCGGGCCGGCATGATGCCAAGTTCCTGGGAGGCATAATAGTTCGACGGCTTGTACGTCGGCTGTCCTGGAATCGTGAGCGAGAACTTTACGTCCACGACCGGACTGCCGGCGCCGATCACGCCTTGTTCAACGGCCGGTCCGTAGACGAGCAGCGGCTTGGCAGTCGAACCGATCGAGCGGTAAGCCTGCGTCGCATGGTTATACTTTTCAAGGTCGTAGTCGCGGCCGCCGATGAAACTGATGATGCGGCCAGTCTCGTTATCGAGCAGGACGCTTCCGACCTGGACAGGCTGCGGAACTTCAACCGGCTCGCCATTGGCATCGAGCGAGCCTTCAGGATACGTATATCCGTACTGCTCGAATTCATTTTTCGCTTTTTGCATGGCATCATACACTTCTTTGTCGATGGTCGAATGGATGCGGTAGCCGCCCGAGTGCAGGGCGCGTTCAGCTTTGATCGCATATTCTTCATACAGCTTATCGTTTTCAAGAAGAGATGACGGCTCAATGCCATCCTGTTCGGCGAGAACATCCATCAAAATGCGGATTGCGCGCCGTTCAAGTTCGAATGTCAGAAACGGGTATTCTTCATAAGAACGGTTCTCGTGCTGACGGAAATCTTTTGTGATGTCGTAGGAAATCGCAGCTTCATATTCTTCTTCTGTAATATAGCCTACTTCTTTCATCCGGAACAAAACCGTCTTCATCCGGTCGATGCCGGGCTGAAGCCCTTCCGGACCTTTCAGTTCACCGGCGCTCGTATACGGAGTATAACGGTAAGGCGCCTGTGGGATGCCGGCGATGAAAGCCGCTTGCGGCAGGCTCAGTTCACTGGCTGAAACGTTGAATATCCCTTGTGCGGCGGTTTCGATCCCCGCGATGTTGGCGCCGGAAGAATTGCGGCCGTAAGGAATGATGTTGAGATACGCTTCGAGAATTTCATCTTTACTCATGAATTTTTCCAATCGCATGGCAAGAAGCATTTCTTTCGCTTTCCGTTCATACGATACTTCGTTTGTCAGGATCTGGTTTTTGATGAGCTGCTGGGTCAATGTGGAACCGCCCGTCTGTTCAGGGGCATTCGTCAGATCCTGGACCAGTCCCCGAAGGACAGCTTTCGGAACGACCCCCGGATGCTCTGTGAAATACTCGTCTTCTGTAGCAAGGACGGCATCAAGCGCGACAGGTGCGACATCTTCGAGACGGGTCTCTTCACGTTCCAGGTCCGTCCGCACTTTCCCCAAGTACTTTTCTTCATCAAAGTACAGTTCTGAAGTTTCTGTGTACGTATAGATCTGTTTACGCATTTCTTCTTCTGTCTGGAGCTTCGTTTCATCGACGAGCGATGCAAAATAGCCGGCCCCTGCGGAAGCGGCGAACACACCGCCGGCCACGAGAATGACGGCCAGCAGCAGTGCAAGGTTCCAGAGGACCCCGGAAGTGATCCGGAGCCTCTTCATCCAGCGGCTGGAGACAAATTTATCATAGGACTCTTCGGCCTTATTGAACCAAGCCGTTAAGCGTTCTTTCACTTACTTCCCCCCCTAAAATTCTTTTCCCATTATAGCATAATACTTCCTTCATGACGAAAGGATTGACAATCGCGCAGGATGGAGTACACTGATATGTATATTTGAATAGCCGAAAACGAAGAAGAGTCCGAAGTAGGATGCGCATTCCCTGATTCAGAGAGCCGGTGGCTGGTGGAAACCGGACAGGCTGCGTGTCGCGAATTACAGGCTTGGAGTTTGCCGTCGGCGCCGCGTAAGGCGCATTTGAGCGGGAGAATGTTTCTCCAAGCCGGGTGGTACCGCGCATTGAGCGCCCCTGCATGATGATCCGATCATGCAGGGCTTTTTTGTTTTCAGGAAGAAGGAGGAGCAGAGATGGCGAATGAATTGATCGAT
The DNA here is from genome assembly GCF_002167005.1 of Indiicoccus explosivorum. Lineage (GTDB taxonomy): Bacteria > Bacillota > Bacilli > Bacillales_A > Planococcaceae > Indiicoccus > Indiicoccus explosivorum. The sequence goes on along the minus strand of NZ_NHTN01000002.1, from coordinate 8,428 downwards.
GACTTGAAATGGCGGGGCGTGCTTTACCAGCAGACGGACGAAGAAGGATTGGAAAAACTGCTGAATGATGAAAAAATCGCCCTTTACTGCGGTGTCGATCCGACTGCAGACAGTATGCACATCGGACACATCGTCCCGCTTCTCGTCCTGCGGCGCTTTCAGATGCATGGGCATCAGCCGATTCTTCTCGTCGGAGGAGCAACAGGGATGATCGGTGACCCGTCTGGACGGACGGAAGAACGTCAGCTTCAGACAGTGGAACAGATCGACAGGAACGTGGAAGGCATCCGGAATCAGATGGAGCGGATATTTGATTTTCGGACAGAGAACGGTGCGCGGCTCGTCAATAACCGTGACTGGATCGGCAATATGGATATCATCGAGTTCCTCCGGGATTACGGAAAACTTTTATCCATCAATTACATGCTGGCGAAAGATACGGTGGCTTCCCGCCTGGAAGGGGGCATTTCGTTCACGGAATTCTCTTACATGCTGATCCAAGCGATTGATTTCAATCATTTGTTCGACCACTTCGGCTGCCGCGTGCAGGTCGGCGGGTCTGATCAGTGGGGCAATATCACGACCGGGCTTGAAGTGATCCGGAAAACCCATGATGAAGAGGCCGAAGCTTTCGGCATCACTATTCCGCTGATCACGAAAGCGGACGGGACGAAATTCGGTAAATCGGCCGGCGGCGCGGTATGGCTGGATCCGGAAAAGACTTCGCCGTATGAGTTCTACCAGTTCTGGGTCAACACAGCGGATGCCGATGTCGTCAAATACTTGAAGGTATTCACGTTCCTGGACCGGGAAGAAATCGAAGCGCTGGCGAAGACCGTTGAAGATGAACCGCACCTTCGGAAAGCCCAGAAGGCGCTTGCGTCAGAAATGACAAAACTGATCCACGGAGAAGAAGCCCTTGAAACAGCGGTCCGGATCACCCAGGCACTGTTCAGTGGGGACTTGAAGTCATTGACTGCGGCTGAAATGAAGGATGCGTTCAAGGATGTGCCGTCATCCGATTTCCCGAAAGCGCCGGTCAATATCATAGACCTTTTAGTGGAGGCGGCGATTTCGCCATCAAAGCGCCAGGCACGGGAAGACGTGACGAACGGAGCGATTTCCGTGAACGGCGAGAAAGTGAAGGACCTGGAGTACACGCTGGGTAAAGAAGACCGCCTCGATGACGCGTTCACGATTATCCGCAGAGGCAAAAAGAAGTACCATATGATCCAATTCGGATAAAACGAAGCCGGCCGCGGAAAGCGGCCGGCTTTGTCATGGCGCCGACAGCCAGTCCGGGACCGGCATGTCCCGGAACTGCTCCGGATGAATGAGCCGGCCGAGCCGGATGGCGCCGTCGAGCAGGCGGGGGGAAGGGCGGCAGTAAAGAGATTCTTCCATTATATGAATCCGTTCGACCGCTTTCATTTCCTGCCAGCCGGGCCGTTTCCTGACGACTGCCGGATTGATCTTGGATGTGAGCACACCGACCCAGGCGAGGAGAATGTAATCCGGATCCCGCTGCCGGACCGCATCCCAGTCAGTCTTCAGGCTCGGTGTATCTTCATCTTCAAAGACATTCCGGGCCCCGGTGAGCCGGCTGATTTCGGTGAGCCAGTTGACTCCGCCCGGTGTGAAGACCGGTTTCGGCCACCATTCCCAGTAAAGGGAAGGGTGCGTCTGTGCCCGGCTGCCGCGTAACTGCACTTCCTGGATTATTTCATTGTACCGCTGCAGGAATGGTTCCGGGTCAATGCCGATCGCTTCGCCGACGGTCCGGAGATCCTGTCCGATTTCACTGAGCGACTGGGGGTCCAGGACAAGATGCGGAATTTTCCTTGAAACGAGTTCTTCCACATTTTTCTCCATTCCCGGAACACTGAGCGAAGCGAGGACAAGGTCCGGTTCCATCGCTTCCAGTTCATCCATCCTGATGGCGAGATCCGGACCAAGCCGGGGAAGGCTGTTCACTTGGCTTGGCCAGTCGGAGAAATCGTCTACCGCTACCAGCTGGTCGGCTGCATCCAGGTAAACCAGTAGTTCCGTATTGCTTGGACAAATGGATATGATACGCACGAAAGGCACCTCCTTTATTTCAGTGTAGCACAGTGGAGGCGTTTCGCATCGGACGTTCAGGGAAAACAAACACAACAGAGTGTTTTCGGGAAAAAGGGGATGAGCAAATGAGCGGTGTTAAACTGTTGGATCCTGATCATTTTCTGATCATCGCCCATCGGGGGGCGAGCGGTTTTGCGCCAGAGCATACCATGGAGGCATACCGGTTGGCTGAAGAGATGAAAGCGGACTATATCGAAGTGGATCTGCAGATGACGCGGGATGGGGAACTGGTTGCCATGCATGACATTCAAATGGACAGGACAACCGATATGGAAGGGCTCGTCAAAGAGCATACACTCGAAGAAGTGAAGAAGGCGGATGCCGGTTCGTATTTCAGTCCCGAATTTTCGGGTGTAAGAGTGCCCGCTCTCCGGGAAGTGTTTGAGGAATTCGGGACGGACGTCAATTACTACATTGAACTGAAAGCGCCACACGAGTACCCGGGAGTGGAAGAAAAATTGATTCTCCTTCTGGAGGAATATGGCCTTTTGGAAGAAGAACTGCCGCTGGGGAAAGTGGTGATCCAGTCGTTCGATGGCGAAAGTCTGAAGCGGCTGAAGAACATGTATCCAAAGCTCGCCTTGATCCGCCTTCTTCGCTTTATGGGAGAGGCAGATCTTACAGATGAGGAATTGGAAGAGATCCGCGATTATGCGACAGGCATCGGCATTAACTATCAGAGCCTCAATGGCGCCTTCGTCCGCAAAGTCCGGGAAAAAGGCATGCTGCTGCACGTCTATACCGTGAACAGGGCGGATCACTTGGAACGGACGAAAAAATTGAATGCGACAGGCGCGTTTACGGATAAACTGATCGAGCGGGTATGAGGAAAATGTGATTATCCTGACCCGAAGAAATCGCTTCAGGCGGACGCTTTCCGAGGGGCGGTCCGCGATCCGCTTCGGCCGCTTTCGCGTCCTGCAGGGTATCGCTTGGCCCGCTGATCCCTCCGGAGTCGCCGCCTGTCGCTCTTTCTTCTGAGATGGGTTGTCAATCCTTAATTTCGCTGGATTGACATGTATCCGCGGATTGCGCACAAGCCTCTCTAATCCGCTAAAAGTAATAGCCCTCTGCCAATAGCGGTAGAGGGCCATTTTGCGTTTTATTGAGTTGCGAAAAAGATAGGTGCGCCTAATGCCGGCTCGAATGTTACATTAAAAATTATCACCAATTTTAACTTGATTGGCGACATAGCCTTCTACAGCTCCCCCGTTGTATAGTTCTCCACTAAGCTCCTGTGGAGTAACTGTTGACACAAGCGGATACGTAGTGCCCTCCTGGTCTACATACTCAAAATCCATTGAGAACAGGTGGAATGGGTAATTTTCAGTTTCTGCATCTTTAAGTGCCCCCTTAACTTTCACCAGTGCGTACTCGTAACCTTCTGTAGGAGACTCATTAAACTGGTTTTCCGCGAGGACGATATTCCATGCATCTTGTCCCCGAATCACTTCCGTCACCGTCAAATCCAGTGAAGCAGGATAAGCATCGATTCCATCACCGTAAATGTTTACATCTGCTGTAATTGTATCACCGAATGGCAAAGGATTTGAACGAGTGCCGATCGGATCTGCAGCAGTTTCTTCTTCCGTAGGCTCTTCTGTTAAAACTTCAGTTACAGAAGTTTCTTTTGCAGGAGTATCAGCGACGGCTTCTGGATTATCGACAACAGCACGTTCATTTGGATTTTCGGTCGGCACAAAGATGAGTAGAACGACAAATAGACCGATAAGACCAAGTATACTGTACAGGCTGAATTTCAAGAACTTTTTCATTACTTATATTCCTCATTTTTCCCAGTATATAGGACATAAGGGGAAGATAGATAATTTTGTTCGACAAAAACCGATAAAGCTTAATTTCAATTTGTAAATGAAATAACTTAGGAGGCTACAGAAGAGGTGGCATATACCTCGTTGAGAGAGGAGAGTTCATAGATGAAGAAGCAGCTGCTTGGAACGGCGATCCAGCAGGAACTATTTTTCTGCACGTTCCTGTCATCTGTCGAAAACCGGTTAAATTCACTGGTGATCTGGAATGTGTTCGAAGAATGGAACAGGAAAAACGACGTTTTAACCGGCACTTTATGATTCTGATTCAGCTGAGCCGGGAAATCGGCGGCTGAACTCCAGAAGAAAGAGCGGCAGGCGGCGACTCCAGCGGGAAAAGCAGGCAAGGCAAGACCCTGCAGACCGTTCGCGGTCGAAGCGGCTTGTCGCCTGCCCGCGGAAAGCGTCCGCCTGAAGCGATTTCTTCAGGCTGAGAAATGAGTTTAGTGAAGACTCTTACGTAGAGCAAAAAAAGACAAAAAAAACCGAGATTCCTTGATATAACAAGGAATCTCGGATTTCGGATGCTGCACCCTGAAAAGCATTTAGCTTAACGTGAGTAGTACTCGACGATCAGCGCTTCATTGATTTCGCCGGACAGTTCGCTGCGCTCAGGCAAGCGGGTGAATGTGCCGGTTTTCTGCTCGCCATCGAAAGTTACATAATCCGGTGTGAAGTTGTTCACTTCAACCGCTTCGTTGACGATGTCGAGGTTCTGGGATTTTTCACGGAGTGAAATGGACTGCCCAGGCTTCACTGTGTATGACGGGATATCGACGCGTGAACCGTCAACGAGCACGTGGCCGTGGTTGACGAGCTGGCGTGCCTGGCGGCGTGTGCGCGCGAGGCCCATGCGGTAAACGAGGTTATCAAGGCGTGACTCCAAAAGGATCATGAAGTTATCACCGTGCTTGCCCTGCATTTTACCGGCTTTTACGAACAAGTTTCTGAACTGGCGTTCTGTCAGTCCGTACATGAAACGGAGTTTCTGTTTTTCCTGAAGCTGCAGACCGTATTCAGAAATCTTTCTGCGCTGGTTAGCACCATGCTGGCCTGGAGCATAAGGGCGTTTTTCGAGTTCTTTTCCTGTACCGCTCAGTGAAATTCCGAGGCGGCGGGACAATTTCCAAGATGGACCTGTATAACGAGCCATGGATGACTCCTCCTCATAATTGGTTTTTGTCGTAAAATAAAAACCAGATGCATTCATGCGGCAGCTATTTTATGTTCCTGCACCTTCGCCCTGCAGCCAAGGGTTACGCGGTACACCTTTTAAAAGGAATAAAATAGACAGACACGCCCATGCAACTGCTGCGATTATTTTACACAACGAACAGTATAACCCGGATTCTCGGTGCCGGTCAACTGATTGCGTCGAAATAACGGATAATTACCGGATTTTCAGTTCATGCCTTTCGGTTTTTCCTGAAGTCCCCGCCAGACGGGCACTTTCTTTTTTTTAGGAGAAAGTGATAAGATGGAGATGATAGGGATGAAAGCGCTTTCTATTACAAGAAGGGGTGTAAAGGATGAGAGAAAAAAAGTTGCAATTTGAAACGGAACTGATCCATACAGGCTATGAGAGCAGCCGCCATCACGACAGTTTAGCTGTGCCGCTCTACCAGACGTCGACGTTCACATTTCCGACAGCGGAAGAAGGGGAAGCAAGATTTGCCGGCGAGCACCAGGGCAATATTTACTCACGGCTCGGCAATCCGACGGTCCGCGTTCTCGAGGAGCGGATGGCTGAAATCGAACACGGAGCCGGCGCACTTGCATTCGGCTCAGGAATGGCGGCGGTAAGTGCGGTTTTGATTCATCTGACCAAAGCCGGAGATCACATTCTGGCTTCACGGGGTGTCTATGGCTGCACATTCGGTCTTCTGGAAATGATGGAAGAAAAATACGGAATCACCCATGATTTGGCGGCCATGCGGACGGAAGAAGAGATCGAGCGCTCCATCCGGCCCGAAACAGTGTGCATTTACGTAGAGACGCCGATCAACCCGACAATGGAAATCGTCAATCTGCAAGCGGCTGCTGCAGTCGCGAAGAGACATGGACTAAAAATGGTGGTGGATAATACGTTCTGCTCTCCGTATTTGCAGAATCCGCTCCTGGCAGGTGCAGATTTTGTCCTCCACAGTGCAACAAAGTACTTGAACGGCCACGGGGATGTAGTGGCTGGGGTCCTTGTCGGGAAAGACGCCGAAGAAATGGAAGCGCTCCGCATGACCGTCCAGAAGGATGTGGGCGGAATCATATCGCCTTTTGATGCTTGGCTGATTTTACGCGGCCTGAAGACGCTCCACATCCGGATGGACCGCCACACGGATAACGCCGAAGCGGTTCTCCGGTTCCTCAAAGGACAGCCGGAAGTGAAAACGATCTACTATCCGCTGGATAGCGGCCATCCGCAGGCTGAGACGGCCCGTCAGCAGATGCGAAGAGGCGGCGGGCTGATTTCGTTCGAGATCGAAGGCGGACGGAAAGAGGCACAGGCGTTCATGAATGCACTGAAGTTGATCAAGATCGCTGTCAGCCTCGGCGACGCCGAGACGCTGATCCAGCACCCCGCGTCCATGACCCATGCTGTGGTACCGGCAGAAAGCCGGGAAGCCATGGGGATTTCGGATTCGCTCCTGCGGCTTTCGGTCGGGTTGGAAAATGCGGAAGATATCGAAGCGGACCTGCGACAGGCTTTCGCAAAAGTGAATCCTGACAGCAAGCGGCTGCAGGAAGCGTAAAGGAAGCAACGAAAAAAGGAATCGAAAAAAGCCGGACGGCTGTCCGGCTTTTTCCGATCATACATGTTTCAGCAGCACTTCGGCAAACTGCTCGATGCCTGCGCGGTCATCCTCGCTGAAGCGGTTCTTGACAGGGCTGTCGATGTCGAGCACACCGATCACTTCGCCGTTTTTCACGAGCGGGACGACGATTTCCGACTGGCTGGCTGCATCGCATGCGATATGGCCGGGGAAAGCATGGACATCTTCCACGACGACTGTTTTTTGTTCTGCTGCCGCTGTCCCGCATACCCCTTTCCCGACCGGAATGCGTACGCAGGCCGGCAATCCTTGGAACGGCCCGAGCACAAGTTCCCCGTCTTCCATCAAATAAAAGCCGACCCAGTTCGTCGTTTCAAGGAACTGGTTCAGCAGCGCCGATGCATTGCTGTAGTTGGCGATGCGGTTCGTCTCGCCTTCAAGAAGCGCGTCCAGCTGCTTGGCCAGCAGGCCGTATTGCTCAGCGGCTGTTCCGGAATAAGCGGTTTGTGTAAACATAGAGCGTCTCTCCTTTTCTGATCGTGGCTTCAATTATAGAGGGAAGCGGTTTTTATTGGCAAATACCAGGACCTGCTGAAATAATTTTTCGCTTTCTTTGGATTTAGCCGACACAGCGAAGCAAAGCATGTTAAAATGGAATGTAAATGTTGATGCTAACGCAAATGGGAACAGGGGGCTTATGATGACGACATTCCTCATCATTGCGATACTTCTTTTGATCGTGACATTCATCGTGCTGTATATAAAGCGAAATGAACATAAAAATGAAATTGACCGTCTGGAAGACCAGAAACTGCAGGTTGAAAACAAACCGGTGCTGGAAGAGCTTGAACGCGTGAAACGCCTGAACATGACAGGCCAGACAGAGGCACTGACCGCCCGATGGCGCAGCATGTGGTCGGAAGTGAAGGACGTCCATGTCCCTTCCATCAATGCCAAATTGCTCAGTGCTGATGAAGCGGCCGATAAATTCCACTTCGGGAAGGCGCGCCAGCTGGAGACGGAGGCGGCAAACGAAATCGGGAAGATCGAAGGCCAGATGAATCAGATCCTGGCGGAACTCGATGACCTCGTGGACAGCGAGTCGAAAAACCGTTCGGAAATGGAAGTGCTCATCAGTCAGCACAAACAGGCCAGAAAGGCCCTTCTCGCCCATCAGCATACGTTCGGCAATGCAGCCGGACCGCTCGAGAAACGGCTGGAGGCATTCGCGCCGAAGTTCGATGAGTATGAAAAACTGAGCGCCAACGGCAACTACCTGCAGGCGCGGGAAATCGTCGCCGAACTTTCAGAAGAAGGGGAGCGGGTATTCCCCCTCATCCAGGAAGTTCCGGCACTTCTTGCGGAGATCACGTCCAAAATCCCGGCTTCGATTAAAGAGATCCGGAGCGGCATCCATGAAATGGAATTGAAAGGTTATTTCCTGGGCCATCTTGAACTCGATTCGGAACTCGACGGTATGGAAGAAGAACTGGAAGAGCTGAAGCATGATTTAGGTACCCTCGAGACCGAGGTGATCAAAAAGCGGATCGCGGAAATCCAGAACCGGATCGAGCGTTTTTACCTGATGCTCGAAAAGGAAGTCGAAGCAAAGAAATATGTCGACGAACATATTGCCGGCACAGGGGAACTGCTTGAAGGGATCGCCCGCCGGACCCGTGAAACGCTCGATGAGTACATTGCGATCCGGCA
>NZ_NHTN01000019.1 GCF_002167005.1 Indiicoccus explosivorum | reverse complement strand
AAAAAAGCGGCTCCTGGGACATTCAGCGGATTACTTTGACCGGTTCACCACTGAATCCCGGCGGGCTGAGCTGACGCATTGGCTTCTGATTCCGCCATCTTTTTTGTTTTTCCTCTGGAATCCGGCCTGGGCGGGCTGGTTCATGGTAGGTTATGCGCTTATGGCCAATATCCCCTTCATCCTGATCCAGCGCTACAACCGTCCCCGTTTCCAAAGACTCCGCATTCGGGAAAAGCGGAATTCCCTTGAAGGAACGGACCGCCCACTGATTTGACTGTTCAGGCAGTCATAAAAAAAACAGGCTGTCCCATGAATGATGGGACAGCCTGCATGCTGTTTTTTGAATTAACGTTTTGAGAACTGTGGTGCACGGCGTGCCGCTTTGAGGCCGTATTTTTTACGTTCTTTCATGCGGGCATCACGTGTGAGCAGTCCTGCAGATTTCAGTGCCGGACGGAAATCCGGATCCACTTGCAGAAGTGCGCGTGCAATTCCGTGACGGATAGCGCCGGCCTGGCCTGTAAAGCCACCGCCGTTCACATTGACGAAGATGTCATAGCTCCCGAGCGTTTCAGTAGCTGCAAGCGGCTGCTTGATGACTTCGCGAAGCGATGCATATGGGATATAGTCTTCCGCGCTGCGGTTATTGATTGTGATAGTGCCATCGCCTGGTACGAGACGTACGCGGGCAACGGAGCTTTTGCGACGGCCTGTGCCGATATATTGAACTTGTGCCAAGGTTTTATCCTCCTCTAGGTTTTAAAGATTATCCGCGAAGTTCGTAAACTTCCGGCTGCTGTGCCTGGTGCTTGTGCTCGCTTCCAGCATAGACATGGAGCTTTTTAAACGTCTGGCGTCCGAGGGAATTCTTCGGAAGCATGCCTTTGATTGCGAGTTCAAGCATCTGTGTCGGGTACTTGGTGCGCATTTCAAGCGCTGTCCGCTGTTTCAGACCACCTGGGTGCTGTGAGTGGCGGTAATAGATTTTGTCTGTCAGTTTTTTGCCTGTCAGTTCGATTTTCTCCGCGTTGATGATGATGACGTGATCACCAGTGTCAACGTTCGGTGTGAATGTCGGTTTGTTTTTGCCGCGCAGGATTGAAGCGACCTCAGAAGCAAGACGGCCAAGCGTCTGTCCCTCTGCGTCGATTACGTACCATTTGCGCTCGACTTCGTGACCTTTAGCCATGAATGTTGTACGCATGTATATGTCCTCCTAATAATCATCTCAAATACTCGTGCAAGCTGATCCAGTTCCGTTGAATCATGCTCTGTTTTCAGTGACCCATTCGCTGATAAGTTTCCGGGGCTCATCGTGGATGGGTATAAAATACCATATATCATCGTATAATACACCGGTTGGAAAGTCAAGCATTTTACTGAAAACACCTGGAAAAGTTGTTTCAGCCCTTATATTCCACCCGCTCCAGGTACAGCCCGTGCGGCGGGGCTGTTTTTCCGGCAGCATCCCGGTCCTTAGCGGCGAGAATACGGGCAGCCTCTTCCGGCCGGCGTTCACCCGTTCCAATCTCCAGCAACGTGCCGGCGATAATGCGGACCATGTTGTAGAGAAAGCCGGAACCGCTGATCACTAAATGGATTTCATCCGCATATTCTTCAATTGAAATTCCATGGACTGTCCGGACTTTATTGACAACGGGTGTGTTTGCGGAACAGAAGCTCGAAAAGTCATGCGTCCCCTGGAAGGCTGTTACTGCCTGCCGCATAGCCGGGATGTCCGGTTTTTCCCGCAGATGAGTGAAAAAATTCCGGGTGAACGGACTGATGATGCTGCTGATTTTCCATTTGTAGCGATACGTCTTGCCGACTGCGGAGTAGCGGGCATGGAAATCTGCCGTCGCCTTTTCCACTGAAAGCACCCGGATATCTGCCGGAAGGAGCGTATTGATCGCAACCGGCCAGCGATCAGCCGGGATTTCAAGTTCCGTGTCAAAATGGATCACTTGACCGAGCGCATGGACTTTGGCATCTGTCCGGCCGCTTGCAGTCACATTAAAGGATGAGGTTTTATGCATTTTTCCAAGCGCTTGGTTCAGTACCGACTGGACTGTGCGTTTTTTCGGCTGCACTTGAAATCCTGAAAACCCACTGCCGTCATAAGTGATCACAGCTTTCATTCGCTGCAATTATATCCCTCCTTAAGTACGGAAATACCAGAGCAGGCCGGCAAATACGGCGAGCACGAGCAGAACAGCGGTATCCCGGCCCGCCCATTCGAGCTGGCGGTACCGGGTGCGCCCTTCGCCTCCCCGATAACCGCGCACTTCCATTGCCGTCGCCAAGTCCTCCGCCCGCTTGAATGCGCTGACAAACAGCGGAATCAGCAGCGGAGTCACGGCGCGCAGCCTTTCTTTCAGCGGTCCTGAACTGATGTCCGACCCCCTGGCTGTCTGTGCCTTTAGAATTTTACCCGTCTCATCCATCAGTGTCGGAATGAACCTGAGCGATATCGACATCATCAGCGCCAATTCGTGGACCGGAAGTTTCAGCCGTTTGAACGGATGAAGCAGCACTTCTGTGCCATCCGTGATTGAGATCGGGGATGTTGTCAGCGTCAGGATGCTGGTGATGAACACCAGTACGAGAAAGCGGATGGAAATGAAAATTCCCTGCCGGAGCCCTTCTTCGTACACTTCAATAAATCCGATTTCCAGCAGCACGTCCCCTTCTCTGGTAAAGAAGATATGCAGCAGGAAAGTGAAAATCAAAAGGATGAGGACAGGTTTTAATCCGTTAATCAGGAAATACAGCCGAATTTTCGATAACACGATCACCAGCAGTGTAAAAGCAAGAAGCAAGGCGTATGTCACTGCATTGTTGGCGATAAAAACGACAGCGATGAACAGGAACACAAAGAGAATCTTCGCACGGGGATCCAGCTGATGTACGAAAGAGTCGCCCGGAATATAACGCCCGAAGATCATTTTTTCCATCATGGCGTATTCCCTCCATTACGGAGCGCAGAAGCGATCGCTTCCGCCAGGCTCTCCTCGGTCAGGCAAATCCCCTGCAGTTTCTTGCCGACTTTTGCCTCAAATCGGTGCTGCATCTGAACTGGACGCGGTTGTTCTAAACCGAATTCCGCAAGCTGCGCTGCCGACGCGAACACTTCCTCTGTCTGCCCTGTGAGCACACAGGTGCCTTTGTGCATAACCGCTACTTGATCCGCATAGCGGGCGGCATCTTCCATACTGTGAGTGACGAGCACGGTCGTATGCCCTTTCTCCTGGTGAAGCTTATAAAACAAATCCATGATTTCCTGGCGTCCCTTCGGATCCAGCCCGGCTGTCGGCTCATCCAGGACCAGCACTTCCGGCTCCATTGCCAGCACTCCGGCGATTGCCACACGCCGCATCTGACCGCCTGATAAATCAAACGGGGATTTCAACAGCGTCTCTTCGGGAAGACCCAGCTGATGAATGAGCCGGACCGCCCGCTGTTCGGCTTCATCTTCCGGAACGCCGTAATTAAGCGGTCCGAACATGATATCCTTCAGGACTGTTTCCTCAAACAGCTGCTGTTCCGGAAACTGAAAGACAATGCCGACTTTCCGGCGAATCTCCCTCAAGTTTTTCGCTTTCGTGCCTGCCTCAATCGTTTGGGAGCCGATGACCACTCTGCCGGCTGTCGGCCGGAGCAGGGCATTCAGGTGCTGGAGCACCGTTGATTTGCCGGAACCGGTATGACCGATGATCGCCGTGTAAGATCCGGACGGGATTTTCAGCGACACATCGGCGAGCGCCTGTTTTTCAAACGGTGTATCTTTCGCATAGCTGTATGCTACTTGCTGAAGTTCAATTTCCATAGCGCTTCTATCAGCTCCTGCTCTGACATAGGTTCCCCCGGAAGCGGAATCCCTTCCCGACTTATGAGGCGGCTCATCCGCATTGCAAACGGCAGATCGAGACCCATTTCCTCTAGACGGCTTCCGGCGGAAAACACCTCGTCCGGTGTGCCTTCTTTATATTTCCTTCCTTTATTCAGCACAAGAATCCGGTCGGCCAGCAAGGCCTCCTCCAAATCGTGGGTAATGGACAGAACCGTCAGCCGGCTGTCTGTACGGAGTTCCTGTATAGTCTGGATCACTTCCGCCCTGCCCCGGGGATCCAGCATGGAAGTCGCTTCATCCAGAATCAGCAGACGCGGCCGCAGAGCAAGTGCGCCTGCAATAGCCACACGCTGCTTCTGCCCGCCCGACAAGTGATGCGGTTCATGGTTCAAGTAATCCGCCATGCCCACTTTCTGCAGAGCGCCTTGCACCCGTTCAACCATTTCATTGTGCGGCACCCCATTATTCTCAAGCGCAAAAGCGACATCGTCCTGTACGGTAGCACCGACAAACTGGTTGTCCGGATTCTGGAACACCATCCCCATTTTTGAGCGCTTATCCCACAAATTTTGCTCGGTCAACTCATCCCCCAGCACAGAGACCCTGCCCTCTTGCGGAAACAGCAACCCGCTCATCAATTTAGCTCCAGTCGATTTTCCGGAACCATTATGGCCGACAATGGCGATCCATTCCCCATCCTGCACCGAAAAGGAAACGTCTTCAAGGGCCGGAGCGCTTTCGCGATTATATGTAAATGTCACATGTTCAAATGACAAAATATCCGTTTTCACTCAGCTCGCCTCCTTCTATTCTCCACTCTACTCAACCAAGCTCTGATTTGTAAAACAAATAAAAAAAGCGCGCACCCCATTCACGAAATGCGCTTTTTGTCTATGGCTGACCGGTTGCTTAAGCCGGCCAGTGAATGGGGTGCGGAGAGCTAGACGAAACGCTGCCTTATGGCCCGTTCATCATAACGCTCAGCTTTTCTGTCGTCGTATAAATACCTTGCTTTGAAAAGAAGAGGGCTGGCAGGCACGATGCCGTTCCGAGCCCTCCTTCTCATCGATTAAACCAATTCGATAATGACTACCGGTGCTCCATCGCCGCGGCGCTGGCCCAATTTCAGGATACGTGTGTATCCGCCCTGGCGGTCTGCGTAACGCGGGGCAACGTCATCGAACAGTTTCTGCAGTGCAAAAACAGTGTTCTCTTCTCCGGCGTCGTCTGTTGTTGTAACAGTTTCACGGCGGATATAAGCCGCTGCTTGACGGCGAGCATGAAGGTCTCCGCGCTTACCAAGCGTAATCATTTTTTCGACAGTCGAACGCAATTCTTTTGCACGGGCTTCCGTCGTCTGAATGCGCTCATGTACGATCAAGTCTGTTGTCAGGTCACGCAAAAGTGCCTTCCGCTGAGAACTTGTACGTCCAAGCTTTCTCATCGAAGTTTCCCTCCTTTATAGTTATCTCCGGTATCGGTTTGCTCAATCTTCTTTGCGCAGTCCGAGTCCCAGATCTTCAAGTTTCACTTTAACTTCCTCGAGAGACTTGCGGCCGAGGTTGCGTACTTTCATCATGTCTTCTTCTGACTTATTCGCGAGCTCATGCACCGTGTTGATGCCAGCGCGCTTCAGACAGTTATAAGAACGGACAGACAGATCGAGCTCTTCGATGGTCATCTCGAGCACTTTCTCTTTCTGATCCTCTTCTTTTTCCACCATGATTTCAGCCGTCTGTGCCTCATCGGTAAGTCCGACGAAAATGTTCAGATGTTCCGTAAGAATTTTTGCACCGAGTGCAATTGCATCTTTCGGGCCGATGCTGCCATCTGTCCACACATCAAAAGTCAGTTTGTCGAAATCCGACAGCTGACCGACGCGGGTGTTTTCCACCTGGAAATTCACGCGCGACACCGGAGTGTAAATAGAGTCGATCGGAATGACGCCAATCGGAAGATCTTCACGCTTGTTCTGGTCAGGACGTGCATAACCGCGTCCGCGTCCGGCATACATACGCATGCGCAGGTGACCATTCTTGCCGAGTGTTGCGATATACAGATCCGGATTCAGAATTTCCACGTCACTATCATGTGTGATATCTGCAGCCGTTACAATCCCATCACCTTTCACGTCGATTTCAATGACTTTTTCTTCGTCAGAGTAAATCTTCAGTGCAAGTTTCTTTACATTCAGAATGATGGAAGCCACATCTTCTTCTACACCTTCAATAGCGGAGAATTCATGAAGTACGCCTTCAATCTGAATGGAGGTGACAGCAGCGCCTGGCAGAGAAGACAGCAGGATCCGACGCAAGGAGTTTCCTAATGTCGTACCATATCCGCGCTCAAGCGGCTCGACGACGAATTTGCCGAATTTGGAATCGTCACTGGTTTCAACCGTTTCAATCTTTGGTTTTTCGATTTCGAGCATTCAGTTTACCCTCCTTCAAAACGTCGGTAATAGTTCGTTTCTCAAGACTTTTCGGAGCTGACTGATTAAGCGATCCGCAATCCGGTCCAGACAAACGACTATACGCGGCGGCGTTTCGGCGGACGGCAACCATTGTGCGGTACAGGTGTAACGTCTTTGATCGCTGTTACTTCAAGACCTGCAGCCTGCAGTGCCCGGATTGCAGCTTCTCGTCCGGACCCGGGACCTTTCACTGTTACTTCAAGTGTTCTCAGGCCATGTTCCATGGAAGCTTTTGCAGCAGTTTCAGCAGCCATCTGGGCAGCGAACGGAGTGGATTTACGGGAACCGCGGAATCCGAGTGCTCCGGCACTTGACCATGAAAGGGCATTCCCCTGCATATCAGTGATTGTGACAATAGTGTTGTTGAAAGTTGAGCGGATGTGAGCAATACCGGACTCGATATTCTTTTTCACACGACGCTTACGAGTTTGTTGTCTGCGTGCCATACTAAAATGAAACCTCCTTTACTGATTACTTTTTCTTGTTTGCAACAGTTTTACGCGGCCCTTTACGGGTACGTGCATTGTTTTTCGTGTTCTGTCCGCGAACAGGAAGCCCGCGGCGATGGCGGATTCCACGGAAGCTTGCAATTTCCATCAGGCGTTTGATGTTCATTGAAACTTCACGGCGGAGGTCACCCTCGATTCTGTACTGGTCCAGCTGTTCACGGATGCGGTCAAGCTCATTGTCCGTCAGATCGCGTACACGCGTATCTTCCGATACATCTGCAGCCGCCAGAACTTTCTGTGCAGTCGTTTTCCCAACTCCATAAATATACGTCAATGAAATGACTACGCGTTTATCGCGCGGAATGTCAACACCAGCAATACGTGCCATGTGCGCCATGCACCTCCTTTAAGTTTAGCCTTGTCTTTGTTTGTGTTTAGGAACTTCACAGATTACCATAACTTTGCCGCGTCTGCGAATGACTTTACATTTCTCGCAGATAGGCTTAACCGATGGTCTCACTTTCATCTAACCCAACCTCCTTAATAGTCCGGAGTGCAAAAGATTATTTAAAACGGTATGTGATTCGGCCGCGCGTCAGATCGTAAGGAGAAAGTTCCACAGTCACTTTGTCTCCCGGCAGAATTCGGATAAAGTGCATACGGATCTTGCCTGAAACATGCGCAAGAATCGTATGGCCATTTTCCAGTTCCACTTTGAACATCGCATTGGGGAGCGTCTCTACGACTGTCCCTTCAATTTCGATTACATCGTCTTTTGCCATCGACTCAGTCTCCCTTCTGTATACAAATCAGGTTCTCATCGTCAAACGGTATTTGCTGATTGATAAGCATAACATGCAATTTGGATGAGTTCCAAATCTGTTACACAGATGCTTCCGCGAAACCCATTATACCTGCCTCACTACCGAATTGCACGGCTCAGACACGGCATGCAGCCCCAAACAGCACGGTCTCATATACCGGGCACAACCTACGCTTTTGCAGCTCCCGGAGAAATCGCTTCAATCCCCTTACCCCAAGCGGCGTCAGCCTAGCTGCTGCCCGGTAATCTGAAGAATCAGTTCCGGCCGCTTGTCAGAAGAGCATCGATGTCAGCAAACACTTCCTGGATATCCTGCTGCCCGTTTATATTCGCCAGAACGCCTTTACTTGCATAGAAATCGAGCAGCGGCTGTGTCTGCTGGATATTCACTTCAAGGCGGTTCTTCACCGTCTCCGGATTATCGTCTGCCCGCTGGTAAAGTGTTCCGCCGTCACGATCGCAGATTCCTTCCACTTTTGGCGGATTGAAAACGACGTGATACGTTGCACCGCACTGCTGGCAGATCCGGCGGCCCGTCAAACGGGTCACCAATTCATCCTGGTCAACTTGGATATTTACGACATGCTCAACTCTTCTCCCCATTTCAGCAAGAAGAGCTTCAAGCGCTTCAGCTTGAGGAACTGTTCGCGGAAAGCCGTCCAGCAAAAAGCCTTTTTCGCAATCCGGTTTACTCAGACGCTCACGGACAATGCCGATTGTTACTTCGTCCGGGACCAGTTCACCTTTGTCCATAAATGATTTTGCTTTCAAGCCAAGTTCCGTCTCCTCTTTCATCGCGGCACGGAACATATCGCCTGTTGAAATATGAGGGATGTCGTACTTTTCAATGATCTTATCGGCCTGCGTGCCTTTCCCGGCACCTGGCAGACCCATTAATACGATGTTCATACGTTTGCCCCCTCAGACAACTGAACAAGGGGCGCCGGTGCGCCGCCCTGTCCACTCACTTATTTCATAAAGCCTTTGTAATGACGCTTCACCATTTGCGATTCGAGCTGTTTCATCGTTTCCAGCGCCACCCCGACTACAATCAGAAGGCCCGTACCGCCGATCTGGGCGGATTGCGGCAGCCCCATGAAATTAATAAAGAAAATCGGAAGGATGGAAATGACCGCCAGAAAGATAGCACCGACGAATGTCAGCCGGTAAAGCACAGATGTTAAATAGTTTTGCGTATTTTTACCCGGCCGGATTCCCGGAATGTAAGCCCCCTGCTTTTTCAGATTGTCCGCTACATTTTCAGGATTCACTTGGATAAACGCATAGAAATACGTAAAGGCGATAATAAGAGCCACATAGATCAGCATGCCGACCGGCTCCGTATAATCGAACGTCCGCTGAATCGCATCAGTAAATGTATTGGATCCAAAGAAAGTGGCAAGGGTCTGCGGAGTGATGATAAAAGCCACCGCGAAGATTACCGGGATAACTCCCGCCGCGTTTACTTTCAATGGCAGGTGTGTTGCTTGGCCGCCGGTCGTCTGACCGCGTCCTGCTACACGTTTTGCATACTGGATCGGGATTTTACGCAGCGCCTGCTGAACGTAAATTACGAATACAGTGATGGCAACGACCGCCAATGCCAACAATGCCAAAATCGCAAGATTGATCACCAGCTGGTCTTCCGCCCCTTCAATCTGCTGGGCATACAATTGATTGATGGCATTCGGCACAGCCGCGACAAGACCGGCGAAAATGATAATGGAAATTCCATTTCCGACGCCTTTTGCAGTGATCTGCTCACCGAGCCACATCAGAAACGCAGTTCCGGCCGTGAGTACGATTGCAATAACAATGTATGTCAGAATCGTATCGTCCTGGATAAGTGTTCCGCCGTATAAGCGGTTGAATCCATAAGACATACCCAAAGCCTGCAGAAAGGCAAGGACGATGGTGAAGTAACGTGTGAACTGAGCAAGCTTCCGCCTTCCGACTTCCCCTTGCTTTGCCCACTCGGTGAACTTCGGAACAACATCCATTTGCAAGAGCTGAACGATAATGGAGGCGGTGATGTAAGGCATGATCCCCATCGCCAAAATTGAGAAGTTGATGAGAGCCCCACCGCCGAATGTATTAAGGAAACCGATTAGGCTTGCCTGGTCGGTCGCCTGCAGGACCTCTGCGTCGACATTCGGAACCGGAATGAATGTCCCGATCCTGAAAATGACGAGCATCAGTAAAGTGAAAATAATTTTGTCTCGAATATCACGCACGCGCATAAAATTGGAGATTGTCTGGAACATTAAACCACCTCGGCTTGGCCGCCGGCAGCTTCGATTGCTTCTTTAGCAGATCCAGAGAACTTGTTGGCTTTCACCGTCAGTTTCTTTTCCAGATTGCCATTACCGAGAATTTTAATTCCGGCTTTCGCATTGCTGACCACACCTGTCTCGATCAGGAGAGCAGGAGTCACTTCCGTCCCTTCATCAAAACGGTTCAGCGTTTCGAGGTTCACGACCGCGTATTCTTTGCGGTTGATGTTGGTAAAGCCGCGTTTCGGCAAACGGCGGAACAAAGGATTCTGACCACCTTCAAAACCAGGACGTACGCCACCGCCAGAGCGGGCTTTCTGTCCTTTATGACCTTTTCCTGCTGTTTTCCCGTTACCTGATGCAATACCGCGGCCTACACGCTTTCTTACTCCGCGGGATCCTTCAGCCGGTTTTAATTCATGCAGTTTCATAGAATTGGCACCTCCTTTATTGAGAATATACGATTAAACTTCTTTGACAGTTACAAGGTGAGCAACTTTTTCAATCATGCCCCGGATAGCCGGGTTATCGCTGTGCTCAACTGTCTGGTGCATTTTGCGCAGTCCGAGTGCCTGCACAGTTTTGCGCTGTGCCGGTTTTGAACCGATTACGCTTTTAGTGAGGGTAATTTCCAGTGTAGTCGCCATTGTGATTCCCTCCTTATCCTAACAGTTCTTCCACTGATTTGCCGCGGAGTTTCGCGACATCCTCAGCTCGTTTCAGCTGTTTCAAGCCGTCCATTGTAGCACGGACCATGTTGATCGGCGTGTTGGAGCCAAGTGACTTGGACAGGATATCAGTGATCCCGGCAAGTTCGAGTACCGCACGTACCGGGCCGCCTGCGATTACTCCTGTACCAGCCGAAGCAGGTTTGATAAGGATGCTGCCGGCACCAAAGTGACCGATAACTTCGTGAGGAGTCGTTCCTTTGACCATTGGAACTTCAACCAAATGTTTTTTCGCATCTTCCACCGCTTTTCGGATTGCTTCTGGTACTTCCTGTGCTTTCCCAGTACCGAAACCGACGCGGCCATTTTTATCGCCTACGACAACCAATGCAGAAAAACGGAAACGGCGTCCGCCTTTCACGACTTTCGCGACACGGTTGATCGTAACTACGCGCTCTTCAAATTCTTGATCTCTTGGGTCATTACGACGCATGAAATGATTCCCTCCTTCTTTTAAAATTCCAGTCCATTTTCGCGTGCTGCTTCAGCCAAAGCTTTTACGCGTCCGTGATAGAGGTAGCCTCCACGGTCGAAAACAACAGATTTCAGACCTTGTTCAGCTGCCCGCTTTGCAATTGCTTCGCCGACTTTCGCAGCTGCTTCTGCATTGCTGTTCGAATCGCTTTCGAATTCTTTATCGACTGTTGAAGCGCTCACAAGCGTTACACCACGAGTGTCATCGATCAGCTGTGCATAAATGTGCTTGTTTGAACGGAATACGTTCAGACGAGGACGTTCAGCAGTGCCGGTAATCTTCGAACGGACACGGGCATGGCGTTTCTTACGCGTTTCGTTTTTGTCTTGTTTCGTAATCACTGGGGGTCACTCCTTTCAGCTTGCCTGCGCGGCATTATTTCCCTGTTTTACCTTCTTTACGGCGTACACGTTCGCCTTCGTAACGAATTCCTTTGCCTTTGTAAGGCTCTGGCGGGCGTACTTCGCGGATATTGGAAGCAAGTGCACCGACACGTTCTTTATCGATACCTTTTACAACTACGCGTGTGTTTGCCGGGACTTCAATATCGAGCCCTTCTTCCGGAGTGAATTCAACCGGATGAGAGTAACCGACGTTCAGAATCAGTTTTTTGCCCTGCAGCTGCGCACGGTAACCGACACCGACCAGTTCAAGCGCACGTTCAAAGCCTTCTGATACACCATGTACCATGTTCGCAAGCAATGCACGGGTTGTTCCATGGATTGTGCGATGTTCTTTTGATTCAGAAGGACGCACCAATGTGATGATGTTATCTTCCTGCTGAATTGTGATATCTGTATTGAATGTGCGAGTCAATTCACCTTTCGGGCCTTTGACTGTCACTACATTCTCGTCTCCGACAGTAACTGTTACGCCAGCCGGAACTTCAATTGGTTTTTTACCTACACGTGACATTCTGTTACACCTCCGTTCGTTTGTCGCTTCTTACCAAACGTAAGCTACGATTTCGCCGCCGATTTGCTTCGCGCGGGCTTCTTTATCTGTAAGCAGACCTTGTGATGTGGATACAAGTGCGATTCCGAGGCCGTTAAGGACCCGTGGCACTTCGTTTGTTCTGGCGTAAACACGAAGACCTGGTTTCGAAATACGCTTCAGTCCAGTGATTACACGTTCGTTGTTTGAACCGTACTTCAGGAAAATACGGATGATGCCTTGCTTGTCATCTTCAACATATTCAACATCACGGACGAACCCTTCACGCTTCAGAATTTCAGCGATGTCTTTTTTCAGGTTAGAAGCCGGAAGCTCCAATTTCTCGTGACGAACCATGTTGGCGTTGCGGATGCGTGTCAGCATATCTGCAATCGGATCAGTCATTGTCATTACATTTACCTCCTTCCCAATATAGGGGATTACCAGCTGGCTTTTTTAACGCCAGGAATTTGTCCCTTGTATGCAAGTTCACGGAAACAGATACGGCAAAGTTTGAATTTGCGTATCACTGAGTGTGGACGTCCGCAACGTTCACAGCGGGAATACTCCTGCACTTTAAACTTCTGCGGGCGCTGCTGTTTCACGATCATCGATTTTTTAGCCACGTTTACGCCTCCCTTTGATTTACTTTTGGAACGGCATTCCGAATTGTGTCAGCAGTTCGCGGGCTTCTTCGTCCGTGTTCGCTGTTGTAACAATTACGATATCCATTCCGCGCACTTTAGATACTTTATCATAATCGATTTCAGGGAAGATCAGCTGTTCTTTCACGCCAAGCGTGTAGTTGCCGCGCCCGTCGAATGATTTTTTCGATACACCGCGGAAGTCACGCACACGTGGAAGGGCAACTGCAATCAGTTTGTCGAGGAAATCGTACATACGCTCGCCGCGCAGTGTGACTTTCGCTCCGATTGGCATACCTTCACGCAGGCGGAAACCGGCGATGGATTTCTTCGCTTTTGTAACTACTGGTTTCTGACCAGCTATCGTCTGCAGTTCTTCAACTGCTGTATCGAGCGCTTTCGCATTTTGGACTGCTTCACCGACACCCATGTTGATTACGATCTTTTCAACTTTCGGTGCCTGCATGACAGATTCATAATTGAACTTGCTCATGAGAGCAGGAGTGATTTCTTTGTTGTACTTCTCTTTGAGGCGGTTCATGTGTATACCTCCCTTCATTCAGAAAAATTATTTATCCAGAACAGTTCCGGATTTTTTTGCAACACGAACTTTTTTGCCATCTTCAATCTTGTATCCTACACGAGTCGGCTCGCCGGATTTAGGGTCAACGACCATAACATTTGAAACATGGATTGCAGCTTCCCGATTGACGATTCCGCCCTGTGGGTTTGCCTGATTCGGTTTCGTGTGTTTCTTGATGATGTTGACGCCTTCTACGATGACACGGTCATTTTTCGGGTAAGCAGTCAGCACTTCACCGGTCTTCCCTTTATCTTTCCCGGAGATGACCATTACTTTATCGCCTTTTTTAACATGCATTCTGTCGCACCTCCTTGATATGGCACTGGAATTTATTAAAGAACTTCAGGAGCAAGTGAAACGATTTTCATGAAGTTATTGTCACGAAGTTCGCGTGCCACAGGTCCAAAAATACGAGTTCCGCGCGGTCCTTTGTCCTCACGGATAATTACACATGCATTTTCATCGAACTTGATGTATGTGCCATCCTTACGGCGGGCACCGCTTTTTGTCCGTACGATTACAGCTTTCACCACATCACCTTTTTTGACAACGCCGCCAGGTGTTGCTTTCTTCACTGTACATACGATTACATCACCGATATTGGCTGTCTTCCGTCCGGATCCGCCCAGCACTTTAATTGCCAGCACCTCACGAGCACCGGAGTTATCAGCCACCTTCAAACGGCTTTCCTGTTGAATCATCTGCGTTACCTCCCTCCGGAAAAAAATCGTTTCCGAAATAGATTAGTTTGGTTTAGATAATAACCGCTTTTTCTACAACTTCTACAAGGCGGAAGCGCTTTGTAGCGGACAGCGGGCGAGTTTCCATGATACGTACTACGTCCCCTACCCGTGCTTCATTCTGCTCGTCATGAGCCTTGAACTTTTTGGAGTACTTCACGCGTTTGCCGTAAAGCTTGTGCTTTTTATGTGTCTCGACCATTACTGTGACAGTTTTGTCCATTTTGTCGGATACAACGCGGCCTGTGTATACTTTGCGTTTGTTACGCTCAGTCATACTTGCAAACCTCCTCTCGTTTTATCGGTTATTGCCGTTGATTTCTCTTTCACGAATTACAGTTTTCATTCGTGCGATCGCTTTGCGAACTTCACGGATGCGGGCGGTGTTCTCCAACTGCCCTGTCGCTAATTGGAAGCGAAGGTTGAAAAGCTCTTCTTTCAGTGATTTCACTTGTTGTTCGATTTCAGCAGTGGTCAAGTCACGGATTTCATTAGCTTTCATTCGATTCACCACCAATTTCTTCGCGTTTTACGAACTTACTTTTGATTGGAAGTTTGTGGGAAGCGAGACGGAGCGCCTCACGTGCGACCTCTTCCGATACGCCGGCAATTTCAAACATGACTTTACCCGGCTTTACAACTGCTACCCAGCCTTCAGGAGAACCTTTACCGGAACCCATCCGGACTTCAAGAGGCTTTTTTGTATATGGCTTGTGCGGGAAAATCTTGATCCACACTTTACCGCCACGTTTCATATAACGTGTCATCGCGATACGGGCAGACTCAATTTGACGGTTGGTGATCCATGCAGCTTCAGTTGCCTGCAGACCGAACTCGCCGAATGCTACTTCTTTGCCGCCTTTCGCTTCTCCGCGCATTTTTCCGCGGTGCTCTCGACGGTGTTTCACGCGCTTAGGCATCAACATAATTATTTGCCTCCTTCCTCAGAGTTCTTCTTATTCTTAGTAGGAAGGACTTCACCGCGGTAGATCCATACTTTAACGCCGAGCTTACCATAAGTGGTATCTGCTTCAGCATGTGCATAATCGATGTCAGCACGGAGTGTATGGAGCGGAACAGTTCCTTCACTGTAATGTTCTGCACGGGCAATATCAGCACCGCCAAGACGGCCTGAAACCTGTGTTCTGACCCCTTGTGCACCTGCACGGATCGTACGCTGGATCGCTTGTTTCTGTGCACGGCGGAAAGACACACGGTTTTCCAGCTGACGTGCAATTCCTTCAGCAACCAGTTTCGCATCCAGGTCAGCTCTTTTCACTTCTACGATGTTGATGTGGACTCTCTTACCAGTAAGGGCATTCAGAGATTTGCGGAGCGCTTCAACTTCTGAACCGCCTTTCCCGATCACCATACCCGGTTTCGCAGTGTGAACGGTGATATTCACGCGATTTGCAGCGCGCTCAATCTCCACTTTTGAGACAGAAGCGTCTTTCAGACGGCTGTCGATATATTCACGGACACGCAGATCTTCATGGAGAAGTGTCGCATAATCCTTTTCAGCATACCATTTCGATTCCCAGTCACGAATGATTCCTACACGCAACCCATTAGGATGTACTTTTTGACCCACGAATTATCCCTCCTTCTTTTCAGATACCACGATCGTGATGTGGCTTGTACGTTTGTTGATTGCGCTCGCACGTCCCATAGCACGCGGACGGAAACGCTTCAGTGTCGGTCCTTCGTCAACGAAAACCTTGCTGATTACGAGGTTATTCGCGTCCATTTCATAGTTATGTTCAGCGTTGGCAGCAGCAGACATCAGAAGCTTCTCCACCACGAGGGATGCCGCTTTAGGCGTATGCTTCAGGATTGCTACAGCTTCGCCGACTTGCTTGCCTCGGATTAAATCGACTACTAGGCGAACTTTACGAGGAGCAATACGTACTGTTCTGGCAACAGCTTTTGCTTCTTGCATAAGGGAAACCTCCTCTCAATTAACGTCTTGTTTTCTTGTCATCTGCACCGTGGCCTTTGTACGTGCGCGTTGGTGCGAATTCACCGAGTTTATGGCCAACCATGTCTTCAGTCACATAAACCGGTACATGTTTGCGTCCGTCGTATACCGCAATCGTCTGCCCGATGAAAGACGGGAAGATAGTGGAACGGCGGGACCAAGTTCTGATCACTTGTTTTTTCTCGTTGTCCTTTTGTGCTTCGACTTTCTTCATGAGATGGTCATCGACAAAAGGTCCTTTTTTCAAGCTGCGACCCATTTGGGATCCTCCCTTCGTGATTCCACCACGGTTCTGTTGACGAACCGCAGCGGTATCTCTTTATTTTTGCGTCGGCGTACGATGAATTTATTGGATTTGTTTTTCTTTTTGCGTGTTTTGTAACCGAGTGTCGGTTTGCCCCAAGGCGACATTGGTGATTTGCGTCCGATTGGCGCTTTCCCTTCACCACCGCCGTGCGGGTGATCATTCGGGTTCATGACGGAACCGCGGACTGTCGGACGTTTGCCCAACCAGCGTGAGCGTCCGGCTTTACCGATGTTGATCAGTTCGTGCTGTTCGTTTCCGACCTGTCCGATCGTAGCGCGGCAAGTAGAGAGAACCATACGGACTTCTCCGGACTGCAGACGTACAATCGTATATTTGCCTTCACGGCCGAGGACTTGAGCGGAAGTCCCTGCGGAACGGACGAGCTGTCCGCCAGCGCCTGGCTTCAGTTCGATGTTGTGGATGATGGAGCCCATCGGGATGCTGGAAAGCGGAAGTGCGTTTCCTGCTTTGATGTCAGCTTCCGTACCGGACATGATCTGCGTTCCCACAGTCAGTCCTTTAGGAGCTAAGATGTAGCGTTTTTCTCCGTCCACATAGTGGATAAGTGCAATGTTGGCAGAACGGTTCGGATCGTACTCGATTGTAGCAACGCGTCCTGGAATGCCATCTTTATCACGCTTAAAATCGATGACACGGTACTGGCGTTTATGTCCGCCGCCCTGGTGGCGTACAGTCAACTTACCTTGGTTGTTACGGCCGCCTTTGCGCTTTGTCGGCTGCAAAAGGGACTTCTCTGGTTTATTCGTTGTAATTTCCGCGAAATCAGAGCTTGTCATGTTACGACGGCCGTTGGAGGTAGGTTTATACTTTTTGATCGCCATGGTTGTTCCCTCCTTCGTTTATTGTTCCTATTCTATAGGAAATTACACTTCAAAAATTTCGATGTCTTTGCTGTCGGCTGTCAGCTTCACGATCGCTTTGCGGCGTTTGTTTGTATATCCGCCGAAACGTCCCATGCGCTTGAACTTGCCTTTGTAGTTCATGATGTTGACTTTCTCAACATCCACGCCGAAAATTTCTTCGACTGCGTCTTTAACTTGTGTTTTATTGGCGCGAGTGTCCACTTCGAAGGTGTACTTTCTCTCAGCCATTAATTCAGAAGAGCGCTCAGTAATGACCGGACGCTTCAGAATGTCACGTGCTTCCATTATCCAAGCACCTCCTCAATTTTTTCTACTGCAGCTTTCGTGATGACGACCTGATCATGCGCAACCAGATCGAGGACATTGATGCCGCTTGCCGGCAATACAGTGATTCCCTGGATGTTGCGTGCAGAAAGTGCTACGTTCTCATCGAGGTCCGCTGTTACGAACAATGTCTTTCTTGCTGTTGACAGATCTTTCGTCAGCTGAACGAATGCTTTTGTTTTTGGTGCATCGAAAGCAAGGCCTTCAAGCACAGTCATGCTGTTGTCCGCCACTTTGGAAGACAGTGCAGAACGAAGTGCCAAACGGCGTACCTTCTTCGGCAACTTGTAGCTATAGCTGCGTGGTGTCGGCCCGAATACAGTACCGCCTCCGCGCCATTGCGGTGAACGGATCGATCCCTGACGCGCACGTCCAGTTCCTTTTTGGCGCCACGGCTTTTTCCCGCCGCCCGCTACTTCAGAACGATTTTTTACTTTATGGTTTCCCTGACGAAGTGATGCGCGCTGTGCGATCACCGCATCGAACAGGACCGCTTCATTCGGTTCAATCCCGAAGACGTAGTCGCTGAGTTCGATGTCGCCAACCTGAGAGCCTGATTGGTTTAAAAGAGTAAGTTTAGGCATTCTTTTTTCCTCCTTCCTTCAGCAGTTCTTATGCTTTTACAGCAGCCCGTACACGAATGAGTGACTTGCGCGCGCCTGGTACATTCCCTT
The DNA here is from genome assembly GCF_002167005.1 of Indiicoccus explosivorum. Taxonomy (GTDB): domain Bacteria; phylum Bacillota; class Bacilli; order Bacillales_A; family Planococcaceae; genus Indiicoccus; species Indiicoccus explosivorum. The sequence continues at coordinate 34,205 of NZ_NHTN01000019.1, read as the reverse complement.
TAATGAGAAGCAGGTTGCGGTCTGCGTCCACCCGAACGATTTCGAGGTTTTGGATTGTTACTGTGTTTCCGCCCATCTGGCCCGGCAATTTCTTTTGCTTGAATACGCGGTTAGGCGCAACCGGTCCCATTGAACCCGGGCGGCGGTGATAGCGTGAACCGTGAGCCATCGGTCCGCGGGACTGTCCGTGGCGCTTGATAACACCCTGGAATCCCTTCCCTTTTGTTGTTCCTGTTACATCTACTGTATCGCCTTCAGCGAAAACTGTTACTCCGACTTCCTGACCAACTTCAAAATCGGCAGCATTTACATTGCGAAATTCGCGAACGAAGCGCTTAGGTGCAGTGTTTGCTTTTACAGCGTGTCCTTTTTCCGGTTTGTTCGAAAGCTTTTCCCGCTTATCTTCAAAACCGAGCTGGATTGCATCATAGCCATCCGTTGCCACTGTCTTTTTCTGAAGAACGACGTTCGGCGTCGCTTCAATGACAGTTACAGGGATCAGGTCACCGTTTTCCGCAAATACCTGCGTCATGCCGATTTTTCTGCCTAAGATTCCTTTGGTCATGTCGTCACACCTCCTGTGATTGATAAATAAAATAATGGCTTATATGTTCGTTTACCGATTAAAGTTTGATTTCAATGTCGACACCGGACGGCAAGTCCAGTTTCATGAGCGCATCGACTGTCTGTGGCGTCGGATTGACGATATCGATCAGACGTTTGTGAGTGCGCATTTCGAATTGTTCACGAGCATCTTTGTACTTGTGGACAGCACGCAGGATTGTGTAAACAGTTTTCTCCGTCGGAAGCGGAATCGGACCGGATACATTTGCACCTGAACGCTTCGCTGTTTCCACGATTTTCTCCGCTGACTGATCCAGAACTCTGTGATCATACGCTTTTAAACGGATACGAATTTTTTGTTTTGCCATTATTTTCCCTCCTTTTCGCCTATTTTCTAGACTTCTCCACGAAAATTTTCCGTACACTCGCCATGGCAAAGCGGCCGGGTGTGTCGGTAACCTCTCGCTTCATCGCAGTCAAAGACCAACATTCAACATTATACAGAAAGAAAAGGAATTTCGCAAGCATTTTCACGAAATCCCTTTTCCAGTACACAACCTTCATTATTATAAATGCTGACGTCCGCTTTTTCAAACAAAAACCTTCTATGGAAGCACCATTACCGCCAGCCAGCCGAACAGGACGAGCGGGACATTATAATGGAGGAATGTCGGCACACAAGTATCCCAAATGTGGTTATGCTGCCCATCCACGTTCAACCCGGCCGTCGGACCCAGTGTGGAATCGGAGGCTGGTGATCCAGCATCTCCAAGGGCCCCTGCAGTGCCGATGAGCGCAATAGTCGCCAATTCTGAAAACCCGAACTCTGTTGCAAGCGGTACGAATATCGCAGCTATGACAGGAATCGTAGCAAAAGAAGAGCCGATCCCCATCGTGACAAACAGTCCAGCCAGCAGCATGACCAGCGATGCGAGCAGGCGGCTGTTCCCGAATAAGTCAGAGGCTGTTTCCACAAGCGGCGTGATGGCTCCAGTCTCCTGGATCACAGAAGCAAATCCGTTCGCGGCAATGATTACAAAGCCGATGAAAGCCATCATTTGCATGCCTTCTGTTAAAACGGAGTCTGCCTCCTTCCATTTCATAGCCCCCGAACCGTACAGAACAAGAATTCCAGCCAGTGCGCCTGCAACCATAGAATCTGTGTAGATTTGCAGCACCAGAGCCGCAACCAGCGCCGCAGCTGTCGCTACCAGATCCTTTCGGGTGACCGGCCGGATTTCTGCCGTATCTTTGTTATTTCCAATCTGCCGATACTGGCGTTTATTTCGGTAAGAAATAAATACGGCAATCAGCAAACCGGCAAACAGACCAGCTGTCGGCAGAATCATGGCTTTCGGTATGTCCGACATTTCCACTTCCATGCCCGCAAGTCCCATTTGGGTTGCAATGATTTCATGGAAGATGAGGCCGAATCCATAAGGCAGTAACATGTACGGAGCTACCAAACCGAACGTCAGCACAGATGCAATTAATCTCCGGTCAATCTGCAGTTCATTCAAGATATGGAGAATCGGAGGAAGCAGAAGAGGAATAAAAGCGATGTGGATGGGAATAAGATTCTGTGAAAATATCGCCATCAGCAGCAGCACTAAGATCAAGAGCACCTTCGCCAGTCCGGTTCGTGTCTCCCGCTCTTCTTTTTTGATTACTCTTAAAAACAATCCTACAAGCCATTCCGGGATACCGGTTCTCGAAACAGCGACCGCAAATCCGCCGAGCATGGCGTAACTAAGCGCAACTTCAGCTCCCGCCCCTAAACCTCCGGTGAACGAAGTAATTGACTCCATAAAAGAAAGCCCCCCGGCAAGTCCTCCGGCAATCGCTCCAAGGAGCAGGGCAAACACAACATTTACACGCAGTAAGCTCAGTACGAGCATCACCAGGACAGCTACAATTACAGCATTCATTCCTTTTTCTCCTTTACTATGCTAAATCGGTAAAGCGCACGATTTCAAAAATAGCAAATGTCGGCACAAATGTCAACGCAGCAAAAAAGCGTTTCAGTTTGTTCGAACTCAGTAAAGCTACGAGATTTCAGGACAATAAAAAAAACTCCACCTCAATAATGAGATGGAGTCAGGAGCAGCCGTTTACTTCGAGATTGAAGCTACGACGCCTGCGCCTACTGTACGCCCGCCCTCACGGATGGAGAACTTTGTACCTTCTTCAAGTGCGATTGGTGAAATCAGCGCAACATTCATTTCGATGTTATCGCCAGGCATAACCATTTCGACACCTTCAGGAAGGCTGATGACGCCAGTTACATCAGTTGTACGGAAGTAGAACTGCGGGCGGTAGTTTGAGAAGAACGGAGTATGACGTCCGCCTTCTTCTTTTGAAAGAACATAAACTTCCGCTTTGAATTCAGTGTGCGGTGTGATCGAGCCTGGCTTTGCCAGAACTTGTCCGCGCTGAATGTCTTCACGAGCTACACCACGGAGCAGAGCACCGATGTTGTCGCCAGCTTCTGCATAGTCAAGAAGTTTACGGAACATTTCTACGCCTGTAACCGTTGTTGTTTTCGGCTCTTCAGTAAGACCGATGATTTCAACTGTATCGCCGACTTTGACTTGCCCGCGTTCTACACGGCCAGTCGCAACAGTACCACGGCCAGTGATTGAGAAGACGTCCTCAACCGGCATCATGAACGGCTTGTCAGTGTCGCGTTCCGGAGTCGGGATGTACTCATCCACTGCGTTCATCAGTTCCATGATTTTTTCTTCCCATTCAGCCTCGCCTTCGAGAGCCTTCAGAGCAGAACCTTTGATGACAGGAACATCGTCGCCAGGGAAGTCATACTCCGAAAGAAGGTCGCGTACTTCCATTTCAACGAGTTCAAGAAGCTCTTCATCGTCTACCATGTCGCATTTGTTGAGGAATACGACGAGGTAAGGCACGCCTACCTGACGGGAAAGGAGGATGTGCTCACGAGTCTGCGGCATTGGGCCGTCAGCAGCAGAAACTACCAGGATTCCGCCGTCCATCTGCGCAGCGCCAGTGATCATGTTTTTAACATAGTCAGCGTGACCTGGGCAGTCGACGTGTGCGTAGTGGCGTTTTTCTGTTTCATATTCTACGTGAGAAGTATTGATTGTGATTCCACGCTCTTTTTCTTCAGGCGCGTTATCGATCTGATCGTAAGAACGGGCTTCCCCGCCTGATGCTCTGGACAGAACTGTCGCAATTGCAGCAGTCAGCGTCGTTTTACCATGGTCAACGTGTCCGATTGTACCGATATTCGCGTGTGTTTTGGAGCGGTCAAATTTAGCTTTACCCATTAGAAAAATCCTCCTCAAAGTTAATGTTTATCTCATAATTTACAGCTTCCGGAGCGGCAGGGCCCTGCGGCTCCGGGCTACAAATTATTTATACTTGATGCAAAGGCAAAATTCAATTATTCGCCTTTATTTTTCTTGATGATTTCTTCTGAAATCGATTTCGGCACTTCCTCATAGTGGTCGAAGTGCATAGAGAACACTCCGCGCCCCTGCGTGTTGGAACGCAGTGAAGTCGCATAGCCGAACATTTCAGAAAGCGGAACCATCGCGCGGACTACCTGTGCGTTACCACGGGCATCCATACCTTCTACGCGGCCGCGGCGTGACGTGATATCACCCATGATATCCCCAAGGTATTCTTCAGGAATAACAACTTCGACGCGCATGATCGGCTCGAGAATAACCGGGTTAACTTTGGAAATCGCATTTTTCAGTGCCATGGAAGCTGCAACTTTAAACGCCATTTCGTTGGAGTCAACGTCATGGTAAGAACCGTCATAAAGTTTCGCTTTGATGTCGATGAGCGGATATCCGGCAATAACACCGTTATCGAGTGAATCGCGGAGACCAGCTTCAACAGCCGGGATATATTCACGCGGAACGACACCGCCGACGATCGCATTTTCAAATTCGAAACCTGCGCCCTCTTCGTTAGGAGAGAATTCGATCCATACGTGTCCGAACTGACCGCGGCCACCGGACTGACGGACGAATTTCCCTTCTACTTGTGCAGAGCTGCGGAATGTCTCACGGTAAGATACCTGAGGAGCACCCACGTTCGCTTCGACTTTGAATTCACGGCGCATACGGTCGACAAGGATATCAAGGTGAAGTTCACCCATACCCGCGATGATGACCTGTCCAGTCTCCTGGTCAGTGTGCGCACGGAAAGTCGGATCTTCTTCCTGCAATTTCTGGAGTGCCTGTGTCATTTTATCCTGGTCGGCTTTCGATTTCGGCTCAACCGAAAGGGAAATAACCGGCTCAGGGAACTCCATAGACTCAAGAATTACCAGGCTTTTCTCATCACAGAGCGTATCGCCTGTCGTTGTATCTTTCAAACCGATTGCTGCTGCGATATCTCCGGAATAAACCTGTGCGATTTCTTCACGGGAATTCGCGTGCATCTGAAGGATACGTCCGACACGTTCACGCTTCCCTTTTGTCGAGTTCTGTACATACGACCCCGAGTTCAGGACACCTGAGTACACCCGGAAGAATGTAAGTTTCCCGACATACGGGTCAGTCATAACTTTGAATGCCAGCGCCGAGAATGGCTCATCATCGCCAGCTTTACGCACTACTTCTTCTTCCGTATCCGGGACATGGCCAGTAATCGGCGGCACATCGAGCGGAGAAGGAAGATAATCGATGACAGCGTTCAGCATGAGCTGAACTCCTTTGTTCTTGAACGCGGAACCGCAGACAACCGGATAGAATTCCACATTGACAGTGCCTTTGCGGATTGCTGCTTTCAATTCATCGTTCGTGATTTCTTCGCCGCCCAGGTATTTCTCCATGAGGTTCTCATCGAGTTCCGAAACAGCTTCAATCAGTTTTTCGCGCCATTCTTCTGCCTGTTCTTGGTACTCAGCAGGAATTTCACGGATCTGGATATCCGTTCCCTCATCGTTCCCGTAGAAGATCGCTCTCATTTCGACAAGGTCAATGATCGCTTCAAACTCGTCTTCGGCACCGATCGGCAACTGGATCGGATGTGCATTCGCCTGGAGGCGGTCATGCATTGTTTTAACGGAGTACAGGAAATCCGCTCCGATTTTATCCATTTTGTTTACGAATACAACACGCGGAACTCCGTATGTTGTTGCCTGGCGCCAAACCGTTTCTGTCTGCGGTTCAACACCGGACTGCGCGTCAAGCACTGCAACGGCGCCATCCAATACACGGAGTGAACGTTCAACTTCCACCGTGAAATCGACGTGTCCTGGAGTATCGATGATGTTTACCCGATGGTCATTCCAGGCAGCTGTTGTCGCAGCGGATGTGATGGTGATTCCGCGTTCCTGTTCTTGCTCCATCCAGTCCATCTGGGAAGCACCTTCGTGTGTTTCACCAAGCTTATGGATTCGGCCAGTGTAGTAAAGGATACGCTCCGTAGTTGTCGTCTTACCGGCATCGATGTGAGCCATGATCCCGATATTACGCGTTCTTTCTAAGGAGAACTCTCTTGGCATGTGGTCTTTCTCCTTCCGTTTCGTTTTGAGATGCTAGTAAAAGGAAATAAAGATTACCAGCGGTAGTGAGCGAATGCTTTGTTTGCTTCCGCCATTTTGTGCATGTCTTCACGTTTCTTCACAGACGCACCAGTATTGTTGGCCGCATCGAGAATTTCGTTAGCCAGACGCTCTTCCATCGTTTTTTCACCGCGCAGACGCGAGTAATTCACAAGGTAGCGAAGACCAAGAGTTGTACGGCGTTCCGGACGCACTTCGACCGGCACCTGATAGTTTGCACCACCGACACGGCGTGCACGCACTTCAAGTACTGGCATTACATTGTTCAATGCCTGCTCGTAAACTTCAATCGGCTCTTTGCCGCTGCGTTCACGAATCAGTTCGAATGCTCCGTAGAGAATTTTCTGGGAAGTTCCTTTTTTACCGTCAACCATCATTTTATTGATCAGACGTGTAACCAGTTTCGAGTTATAAATCGGATCTGGCAGCACATCACGTTTGGATACAGGACCTTTACGAGGCATGGGGTATCCTCCTTTCAGTTAGTTCACTTCTATGGTGATACTTATTTTTTCTCTTTCGGTCTTTTCGTACCGTAAAGGGAACGGCTTTGCATACGGTTGTTAACACCGGCAGTATCAAGCGCACCGCGCACGATATGGTAACGCACACCCGGAAGGTCTTTTACACGGCCGCCGCGGATCAGCACGACGCTGTGTTCCTGCAGGTTGTGTCCTTCACCCGGGATATAAGCTGTCACTTCAATCTGGTTCGTCAGACGGACACGTGCGTATTTACGGAGTGCCGAGTTTGGTTTCTTCGGTGTCATTGTTCCGACACGTGTGCAGACTCCGCGCTTCTGCGGTGAGCTCACGTCTGTCTGGCTTTTCTTGAAGCTGTTATAGCCTTTGTTCAAAGCCGGTGAGTCAGATTTGCTGCTTTTGGATTTACGAGGCTTACGTACCAATTGGTTAATTGTAGGCATCGATAGGTCCTCCTCTCATTTAATTCTTAATACCACACATCCAGGTGGTTCATTTTTTGGGCAAAAACAAAGTCTTTGTGTTTTGCACACAAAAACTGCATCAGCTGCGCATTGCGCTCGCTGTTCTGTTTTCCGCCAATGATAGTACAGCCCTTTTTTGTTCAGGGACCGTTAATTATCAACCTTCAACATGTTATCATCCTTCGATTCCAGTGTCAACTGATAATCAAAAAATGTTCCGGGGAACTCCGTTGTGGATTCCCCGGAATGTATATGGTACGGTTTCCCGCTTACTCGGCGCTGACCGCTTCTTCCGCCGTTTCTTCCTCGACACCGTCAAGTTCGATCTGACGGTAGCGCTGCATGCCTGTTCCGGCTGGAACCAGCTTGCCGATGATGACATTTTCCTTAAGGCCGAGAAGTTCATCCCGCTTGCCTTTGATCGCTGCATCTGTCAGGACACGTGTGGTTTCCTGGAAAGAAGCAGCAGAAAGGAACGATTCTGTCTCCAGCGATGCTTTGGTGATCCCGAGGATGACCGGCCGGCTTGTTGCCGGCATATTGCCTTCCGTGACCGCTTTCGCATTCGCTTCGGTGAACTGATGGATATCCAGGAGGGACCCCGGCAGGAGATCCGTATCCCCCGCTTCAATGACGCGCACTTTGCGGAGCATTTGACGGACCATGACCTCGACGTGTTTATCGCCGATTTCAACGCCCTGCATCCGGTAGACTTTCTGTACTTCCTTAAGCAGGTATTCCTGCACAGAAGCGACATCTTTCACGCGCAGCAATTCTTTTGGATCAATCGATCCTTCCGTTAGCACTTGTCCGCGCGTGATCTGATCATTCTCAGCTACCCGGAGCCGTGCGTTATACGGAGTCGAATATTTCCGGGTTTCCACGTCACCTTGGATTGTGATCTCCTTCTGGCCTTCGCGGATTTCATCGACTGACGTGACAGTCCCGGTGATTTCACTGATGACTGCCTGACCTTTCGGATTCCGGGATTCAAAAATCTCCTGGATACGCGGAAGACCTTGCGTGATATCGCTGCCTGCCACTCCGCCTGTATGGAATGTCCGCATCGTCAGCTGTGTGCCCGGTTCGCCGATTGATTGGGCAGCGATGATACCGACCGCTTCGCCCACTTCGACTTCTTCACCCGTTGCCAGGTTCGTACCGTAGCATTTCTTACATACACCATGCTTTGTGTTACATGTGAATGCCGAACGGATGGTAACTTCCTTTATTCCCGCTTCGACAATTGTACGTGCGGCATCTTCCGTGATAAGTTCATCTCTCGCAAGGAGCACTTCTTTCGTCTCCGGATGGCGGATCGTCTTTTTCGTGTGGCGGCCGACAATCCGTTCCTCGAGTTCCTCAATCACTTCTGTGCCTTCCATCAAGGAGCCGACAAGCAGGCCCCGATCTGTTCCGCAATCGTCTTCCCGGACGATGACATCCTGTGCCACATCAACAAGACGGCGGGTCAGATAACCGGAGTCAGCCGTTTTCAGAGCTGTATCGGCAAGACCTTTACGCGCTCCGTGCGTCGAAATAAAGTACTCGAGTACCGTAAGGCCTTCACGGAACGACGACTTGATCGGAAGTTCGATGATCCGGCCGGCCGGGTTGGCCATGAGACCGCGCATACCTGCGAGCTGTGTGAAGTTCGATGCGTTACCACGCGCACCGGAATCGCTCATCATGAAGATTGGATTCAAATTGTCAAGTGACGCCATCAGCTTGTCCTGAATGACATCCTTCGCTTGGCTCCAGTAAGAAATAACGCGTTCATAGCGCTCTTCTTCTGTAATAAGACCGCGGCGGAACTGCTTCGTCACTTTATCCACTTTATCTTGCGCTTCTTCAAGAATCTCGCCTTTATCCGGCAATACCACAATGTCTGAAATACCGATGGTGATACCCGCTTTTGTGGAATAGCTGAACCCAAGGTTCTTCATGCGGTCAAGCATCCGGGACGTTTCCGTGATATGGAACCGTTTGAACACTTCTGCGATGATGTTTCCAAGGATTTTCTTCTTGAACGGCTGGACGAGTTCGGCATTTTCGAAATGGGCCCGTACATCTGTATCAGGCGATACGAAGTATTTAGCCGGTGTTTCTTCCTGCAAGTTGAAATCGGTCGGTTCATTAATATACGGGAACGATTTCGGCAGAATTTCATTAAAGATTACTTTCCCGACCGTCGTCAGGAGAAGCATCTTATTCTGCTCTTCTGTAAATGTCGGATTGTTCACAGATGAAGCTTTAATCGCGATCCGCGAATGCAGGTGAACATGACCGTTCCGGTACGCAATCATTACTTCATCCGGCCCGTAGAACACTGAACCTTCGCCTGTTGCATTTTTGCGCTCAAGCGTCAGGTAATAGTTACCGAGAACCATATCCTGTGACGGTGTAACAACCGGCTTCCCGTCTTTCGGGTTCAGGATGTTCTGGGCTGCGAGCATCAGAAGACGGGCCTCTGCCTGCGCTTCTGAAGAGAGCGGCACGTGGACAGCCATCTGGTCACCGTCGAAGTCGGCATTGTATGCCGTACAGACGAGCGGATGCAGACGGATTGCGCGTCCCTCGACAAGCGTCGGCTCGAATGCCTGGATACCAAGACGGTGGAGCGTCGGTGCACGGTTCAGGAGAACCGGGTGCTCCTTGATGACTTCTTCGAGGACATCCCATACTTCCGAGTGAAGACGCTCGATTTTACGTTTTGCGCTCTTAATGTTATGCGCAAGTCCGCGTTCGACCAATTCTTTCATGACGAACGGCTTGAACAGTTCGATCGCCATTTCCCTTGGAAGCCCGCACTGGTACATTTTTAAGTTCGGTCCGACAACAATAACAGAACGGCCGGAATAATCGACCCGTTTTCCGAGAAGGTTCTGACGGAAACGGCCCTGTTTCCCTTTCAGCATGTGAGAGAGGGATTTGAGCGGACGGTTACCCGGCCCTGTGACTGGACGGCCGCGGCGTCCGTTATCGATCAGTGCATCAACCGCTTCCTGCAGCATCCGTTTTTCGTTCTGAACAATAATGCTCGGCGCCCCGAGATCCAGCAGGCGTTTCAGACGGTTGTTCCGGTTGATTACGCGGCGGTACAGATCGTTCAGGTCAGATGTCGCGAAACGCCCACCGTCGAGCTGTACCATCGGGCGGAGTTCCGGCGGAATGACCGGCAGTACGTCGAGCACCATCCATTCAGGCCGGTTACCCGAGTTGCGGAATGACTCCACAACTTCCAAACGCTTGATTGCCCGGGTGCGCCGCTGTCCCTGTGCGGTTTTCAGTTCCTCTTTCAGGATATCGGTTTCCTTTTCAAGATCGATTTCCTGGAGAAGACGCTTGATCGCTTCCGCGCCCATAGCTGCCTGGAATTTACGGCCGTACTTCTCGCGGTAAGCCCGGTATTCTTTTTCAGACAGAAGCTGTTTTTTCTCAAGCGGGGTATCTGCCGGGTCAATGACTACGTAAGAAGCAAAATAAATAACTTCTTCCAGAGACCGCGGTGAAATATCCAAGATGAGACCCATTCGGCTCGGAATGCCCTTAAAGTACCAGATGTGCGATACAGAGGCAGCCAGTTCAATATGGCCCATCCGCTCGCGGCGGACTTTTGCGCGGGTGACTTCAACACCACAGCGATCACAGACAACGCCCTTGTAGCGGACTCGCTTGTACTTTCCGCAATGGCATTCCCAGTCTTTCGTCGGTCCGAAAATGCGCTCACAGAACAGGCCGTCTTTCTCGGGCTTCAAGGTGCGGTAATTGATTGTTTCCGGTTTTTTGACTTCCCCGTAAGACCACGAACGGATTTTATCCGGTGAAGCTAAACCGATCTTCATATATTCAAAGTTGTTAACATCTATCAAGGAGCCTGCCTCCCTTTTTATGTCGAGTTTCTGTCCGGCTTTTCCTCTTGTTTTGCAAAAAACAGATGGGAAGAGGACTGCAAAAGCAGTCCATCTTCCTCAGATCAGTCAACCAGTCCTGCAGGTTCTTCTTCCGCTGCAGGCATGATGTTCAATGAGTCCGCCGGCTGGAGATCCTCTTCATCATCCAGATCACGGAGTTCGATTTCTTCGTCGTCAGCCGTCAGCATCTTCACGTCCATACCAAGGCTCTGGAGCTCTTTGATCAACACCTTGAACGATTCCGGAACACTTGGCTCCGGCACACTGTCACCCTTGACGATCGCTTCGTACGTTTTCACACGTCCGACAACATCATCCGATTTCACTGTCAGAATTTCCTGGAGTGTGTAGGCCGCTCCATATGCTTCAAGCGCCCATACCTCCATCTCTCCAAAACGCTGCCCGCCAAACTGGGCTTTACCGCCGAGCGGCTGCTGTGTAACAAGTGAATAAGGACCTGTTGAACGCGCATGAAGTTTATCATCAACCATGTGCGCCAGTTTGATCATGTACATCACTCCGACCGAAACACGGTTATCGAACGGTTCACCGGAACGGCCGTCGTAAAGGACCGTCTTTCCGTCACGTGACATGCCGGCTTCTTCCATTGTTTCCCATACATCTTCTTCATTCGCTCCATCAAATACTGCAGAAGCCATATGAAGACCGAGCGAGCGGGCGGCCATGCCGAGATGAAGTTCAAGTACCTGACCGATATTCATCCGCGAAGGCACCCCGAGCGGATTGAGCATAATATCAATCGGTGTTCCATCAGGCAGGAATGGCATATCCTCTTCAGGAAGAATCCGGGAGATGACCCCTTTATTCCCGTGACGGCCGGCCATCTTGTCACCGACTGAAATTTTCCGTTTCTGAACAATGTAGACACGCACAAGCTGGTTGACACCCGGCGGCAGTTCATCGCCATCTTCCCGATTGAAGATCTTGACGTCCAATACAATACCGCCTGCACCATGCGGCACACGGAGAGAAGTATCCCGGACTTCACGCGCTTTTTCACCGAAAATCGCGTGAAGGAGCCGCTCTTCCGCTGTCAGTTCCGTCATCCCTTTCGGTGTGACTTTACCGACGAGGATATCACCGTCTTTCACTTCCGCACCAATGCGGATGATCCCACGGTCATCCAGATTCCGGAGGGCATCTTCGCCGACGTTCGGAATGTCGCGTGTAATTTCTTCAGGTCCGAGTTTCGTATCACGGGCATCCGATTCATATTCCTCAATGTGAACAGAAGTGTAGACGTCGTCCTTTACAAGTCGTTCACTCATAATGACGGCATCTTCGTAGTTGAAACCTTCCCATGTCATGAAGCCGACAAGGACGTTCCGGCCAAGCGCCATCTCGCCTTTTTCCATCGACGGGCCGTCGGCCAGAATATCGCGTTTTTTCACGCGGTCTCCGACTTTTACGTTCGGCCGCTGGTTATAGCTGGTTCCTTGGTTAGAACGGATGAATTTCTGCAGCCGGTACGTCGTGAGGTCTCCTTTGACTTCGGTTCCTCCAACTTCCTCAATGCGCCTTACCCGGATTTCTTTTGCTTCCACATGTTCGACGATCCCATCATACTTTGCAGTGACAGCCGCTCCTGAATCACGCGCATTGACATGTTCCATTCCGGTGCCGACAAACGGGGCTTCCGGATTAAGGAGCGGGACTGCCTGCCGCTGCATGTTCGCACCCATGAGCGCACGGTTGGAGTCGTCGTTCTCGAGGAACGGGATACACGCTGTAGCAGCCGAAACAACTTGTTTCGGTGATACATCCATGTAATCAATACGTTCCCGTTTGAAAGTGGTGTTTTCTCCGCGGAAACGGGCAACCACTTCTTCGTTCTGGAAAGAGCCATCTTCGTTAAGCGGCGCATTCGCCTGTGCTACAACATAGTTGTCTTCTTCATCTGCAGTCAAGTAGTCGATTTGAGAGGTGACTTTCCCTGTCTCCGGATCGACATGGCGATATGGCGTTTCGATGAAACCGAATTTATTCACTTTCGCGTATGAAGAAAGTGAGTTGATCAAACCGATATTCGGACCTTCCGGCGTTTCAATCGGACACATGCGGCCATAGTGGGAATAATGGACGTCCCGAACTTCGAACCCGGCACGTTCCCGCGTCAGTCCACCCGGTCCGAGAGCCGAGAGACGGCGTTTGTGCGTCAGTTCAGCAAGCGGGTTCGTCTGGTCCATGAACTGCGAAAGCTGAGAGCTTCCGAAGAACTCTTTGATCGATGCAATGACCGGACGGATATTGATCAGTTGCTGCGGCACGATTGTCTGCGTGTCGTTGATCGACATCCGCTCACGCACGACACGTTCCATACGGGAAAGCCCGATACGGAATTGGTTCTGCAGCAGCTCCCCGACAGACCGAAGTCGCCGGTTCCCCAAATGGTCGATGTCGTCGGTATTGCCGACGCCATAGAGCAGATTGAAGAAATAACTGATGGAAGAGACGATATCCGCAGGCGTAATATGCTTCACTTTGTCTTCAATATATGCATTGCTGATGACATTGATTTCTTTCTGCGATTCATCATTCGGCGCATAAATCTTAATGGACTGGATCGTTATGTCCTCATCCAGCACGCCGCCCACTTCTGAGATCGTGCGGAATCCGATGCCATTTTCCAAATTAGGAATCAGTCTGTCGAGCGTCCGCCGGTCGATGACCGTTCCTGCTTCCGCAAGAATCTCGCCTGTTTCCGGATCAGCCAGGGTTTCAGCTACTGTCTGATTGAACAGCCGATTCTTGATGTGGAGTTTTTTATTCATTTTATAACGTCCGACGTTCGCTAAATCATAGCGTTTCGGGTCGAAGAACCGTGAATACAACAGGCTCTTTGCGCTTTCTACAGTCGGAGGCTCCCCTGGACGGAGGCGCTCGTAGATCTCGAGGAGCGCTTTTTCTGTGCTTTCCGTATTATCTTTTTCAAGGGTGTTCTGGAGAAATTCATTATCGCCGATCAAGTCGATGATTTCTTGGTCTGATCCGAATCCAAGGGCACGCAACAGTACTGTCACCGGCAGTTTTCGAGTCCGGTCAATTCTGACGTACACGACATCCTTGGCATCGGTCTCATATTCAAGCCAAGCTCCTCTGTTTGGAATAACAGTGGCTCCGAAGCCGCGTTTCCCGTTCTTGTCAGTCTTATCATGGAAATAAACGCTCGGCGAACGTACAAGCTGCGACACGATGACGCGTTCCGCTCCATTGATGACGAATGTGCCGGTTTCTGTCATGAGTGGGAAATCCCCCATGAAGACATCCTGCTCTTTCACTTCATCCGTCTCTTTATTATGCAGCCGTACTTTAACGCGGAGCGGTGCAGCGAATGTCACATCGCGCTGCTTCGACTCATCGACTGAATACTTTGGCTCACCCAAGCTGTAATCGACGAATTCCAAGGAAAGGTTTCCTGTGAAATCTTCAATCGGCGAAATATCACGGAACATTTCGCGCAGCCCTTCCTCCAGGAACCAGTCATAGGATGCTGTCTGGATTTCAATGAGATTCGGAAGTTCAAGTACCTCATTGATTCTTGAAAAACTTCTGCGCTGACGATGCTGTCCGTACTGAACTAGTTGACCTGCCAACTCATTCACCCCTCAATAAAGCATTTATGCGTCTTGTCGGCACTTTAAAACGTAAGGGCACCGGAAGACAAAAAGAAAACGAGTTTGGATCACTCATTTTCGGTTACCTTGTGCGTATGTGCTTCGTTTCCCCTGGCTAAAAAAGGGCAAACGATCTCAGAATAAAGTTTTTAGCATTTAATTATAATATCACAGCTGATTTGTCAAGTCAATTTTTTATCGAACAGAAAACAAAATAGCCTTTTTCTTTAACTGCCGTCCGCACATTGCCGAACAGTTCTGTCAGTTTTTTTTCAGTGGAAGGTGCTCCCTGCTTTTTCTGGATCACTGCCCAAAGAGAACCGCCTTGCGCCAGCTTCATATGGGCTTCCTCATAAAAGCGGAAAACCGTTTCTTTTCCTGCCCGTATCGGCGGATTAGTGAGGATTGCAGCGAACTCTGTATCTTCCGCTGCAAGCAGTGCATCGCTTTCATAAATGGAAACATTCCCGATGCCATTAAGTTCAGCGTTCACACGGGCCAGTTCCAGCGCCCGGTTATTTATGTCAACGAGATGGACGAGCCGATCCGGAAAACTTTTTGCCAGCGAAAGACCGACCGGTCCATAGCCGGATCCGAGATCCGCCAAGGGACCGGGGACTTCCGGAAAGTCGAATGCTTCAATCAGAAGCTTCGACCCGAAATCCACTTCCTGTCGGCTAAAAACACCCGAATCCGTCCGAAAGCGGAAGGCTGTGCCGCGGAGTGTGTATGTCCATTCTTGAGGGCGGCTTTTTGCTTGAGGGTTTTTGGAATAGTAGTGCTGTGACATGCTGGTCCTCCCTTGAATGAGAAAAAAAGCCCGCCGTGTTAATGACGAGCTTTTGTTCCATTCATATTCGTGAATTACTTCACTTCTACAGAAGCGCCAACTTCTTCAAGTTTGCCTTTCGCTTCTTCAGCTTCTTCTTTCGAAACGCCTTCTTTAAGTGCTTTAGGAGCTTCGTCAACAAGCGCTTTCGCTTCTTTCAGGCCGAGACCAGTGATTTCACGAACCACTTTGATGACTTTGATCTTCTGATCGCCAGCGCTTGCGAGGACGAGATCGAATTCAGTTTTTTCTTCTTCAGCAGCAGCTCCGCCGCCAGCAGCTACAGCCACAGGTGCAGCAGCAGTTACACCGAATTCTTCTTCGATTGCTTTTACGAGATCGTTCAGTTCGAGAACTGTCATTTCTTTGATTGCATCAAGGATTTGCTGGTTGTTCATTTTTAGTTCCTCCTGGTAAGTTATATTTTTTACGCTGTCAGCCGGTCAGCCGGATTAAGCGCCCTGTTCTTCTTTCTGATCTGCAACTGCTTTCGTAGCGAGAGCGAAGTTGCGCATCGGAGCTTGCAGTACGCTGAGAACCATGGAAAGCAAGCCTTCGCGGGATGGCAGATCTGCCAGTGCCTGCACTTCAGCGGCCGTTGCAACGTTGCCTTCAATGATGCCCGTTTTGATTTCAAGCGCTTCGTGAGTTTTCGCGAAGTTGTTGATGATTTTGGCCGGTGCAACGACATCCTCGTTCGAGAATGCAATCGCATTCGGTCCAGTCAGGAATTCATTGATCGCTTCGAAGCCCTGCGCTTCAGTGGCGCGCCGTGTCATCGTGTTTTTGTACACTTTGAACTCAACGCCTGCGTCGCGGAGCTGTTTACGGAGCTCTGTCACTTCAGCCACGTCAAGACCGCGGTAGTCTACGACCACAACTGAGGCAGCAGCTGCGAACTTGTCTGCGATTTCCTGAACTTTAACTTTTTTCGTTTCGATAGCTTTAACGCTCATTTTGGCACCTCCTGTAGGATTATTACTTATACCGCCATAAGAAAAGCCTCCGGTCACAGACACGGAGGCGCGAATCAGTCTCATTCAAAGGTTAATCCGGAATGATCATGACCTCGGCAGGATGATTAAGCACTTGGCCCCTGCTGTCTGCGGTACAAATATGTGATTGCTCAACTCAGCCATCTTAGCAGAGACGAGGTCATGTGTCAACCTTAACCTTTGGCAGTTACTGAGTTCGTATCGATTTTAACGGAAGGCCCCATAGTCGTTGTCACGTGGACAGACTTCATGAAGACACCTTTAGCCGCTGCCGGCTTCGCTTTTTGAAGAGTATCGAAAACGGTACGGAAGTTTTCGACGAGTTTTTCATCTTCGAATGAAACTTTTCCGATTGGCGCATGGACGATCCCGTTCTTTTCAGCCCGGTATTCCACTTTACCTGCTTTGATCTCTTCAACAGCTTTCGTTACATCGAAAGTAACAGTGCCGGTTTTCGGGTTCGGCATAAGGCCTTTCGGTCCGAGGATCCGGCCAATTTTCCCGACTTCGCCCATCATGTCAGGAGTCGCAACGATTACATCGAAGTCGAACCAGCCCTGCTGGATCTTCTGGATATATTCAGTATCTCCCGCATAATCTGCGCCAGCTGCTTCCGCTTCTTTCAGCTTGTCGCCTTTTGCGAAAACGAGTACGCGCTGCGTCTTGCCTGTGCCGTTCGGAAGCACGACCGCGCCGCGGATCTGCTGATCGTTTTTACGCGTGTCGATGCCGAGGCGGAAAGCCACTTCAACAGTAGCGTCGAAATTCACTTTGCTTGCCTGTTTTGCGAGAGCGACCGCTTCCTGTACGCTGTACAGCTGTGTGCGGTCAACCAATTTCGCAGCTTCTTGCTGCTTTTTGCTTGTTTTTGCCATTTTAAAACGTCCTCCTCATTGTGGTATAGCGGAATGAACCTCCCACGATTAAGGGCTGCGCAATCCTTACGATCACACAACCCTCTTCAGAAAGCTTTGTTCTGCCGATCAGTCTTCGATCACGATACCCATGCTGCGGGCAGTACCTTCAACCATCTGCATAGCCGCTTCAACAGAAGCCGCATTCAGATCCGGCATTTTTGTTTCTGCGATTTCACGAACTTTGTCGCGCTTCACAGTCGCCACTTTATTGCGGTTCGGCTCGCCTGAACCGGAATCAATACCGGCTGCTTTTTTCAACAGAACAGCAGCTGGCGGAGTTTTTGTGATGAATGTAAACGAACGGTCTTCGAATACTGTAATCTCTACAGGGATGATCAGGCCCGCCTGCTCAGCAGTGCGTGCGTTGAACTCCTTACAGAATCCCATGATGTTTACACCGGCCTGACCAAGTGCAGGACCTACCGGCGGTGCTGGGTTCGCTTTCGCTGCAGGGATTTGCAGTTTCACAACTTTAATAACTTTTTTAGCCACGAAACACACCTCCTTAAGTTCGTGATGTGGTCACAGGGTCGCCCCTCCCACTCAAATATCCGTCTGTTCTTGCTTGAGCAATTAACAGTCTGACTTATGAATAGTACCACTCGACAAAGAAAATAGCAAGTCTTAACTAGATTTTCCGCACCTGGCTGAAATCGAGTTCCATTTTCGTCTCACGGCCGAACATATCGATCGACACCTTGACTTTCCCTTTTGGCTCGTCCAATTCTTCGACTTTCCCCTGAAAATGCTCGAATGGACCTTCCACGACTTCCACCGTTTCACCGACAGCAAAGTCCGCTTCCACTTTCTTTTCCTTCATACCCATCTGACGGAGGATGAAATCGACTTCTTCCTCCAGAAGCGGTGTCGGTTTAGCACCGCCCCCGGATGATCCGATAAAACCTGTAACCCCCGGCGTATTCCGCACGACGTACCAGGAATCATCCGTCATCACCAATTCCACGAGCACATAGCCAGGGAACGTTTTCCGCATGACCGTCCGCTTTTTGCCATTCTTGAAGTCGGTTTCCTGTTCTTCGGGAACAATCACCCGGAAAATCTTATCCTGCATCCCCATTGTTTCGACGCGCTTTTCCAAGTTCGCCTTTACTTTATTTTCATAACCTGAATACGTATGGACCACATACCAATTTTTCTCCATCGGTGTTAGGACTTAGCGTCCGTCCCTCCTTTTTTCCAAATGAAAAAACCCGTATGGTAATCATGACGGGCTATTTTTTACGCATTATTCACGATGCCGGACACTAGATGCTTAAGAACCAGCGGAACAGCGCTGAAATGCCTGTATCCACCGCCGCAAAGAAAACGGCCATGAAAATGACTGTTGTCAGAACGATCACGGTATAGCGCGTGAGTTCTTTCCGTTTCGGCCAGCTGACTTTCCGCATTTCCGAAACGACTTTACTGAAGAAATTACTGATCTTACCCATGTCTGTCATAAACCTCCGAACTCCAAAACCGCCCTGCGCAAGCAAGCGATTTCCATCATTTCCGTATGTCAGTCAGTATGGACCTTTCCTCAGATTACCATCCGGAAAGCAGGCTGTCAACATCCTGTCAAGTCGTTCCTGTCCAGTCTGCCTGAAGATGGCGCTCCAGTTTCCGTTTGACGCGCTGAAGTGCATTATCAATCGACTTGACATGCCTATTCAGCTTTTCTGATATCTCCTGGTACGTCTCCCCTTCCAAGTAAAGGGACAGCACTTCCCGTTCAAGACTGCTCAGCACTTCCTCCATTTTCTCTTCGATATACGAAAACTCCTCCCGATTGATCATCAGTTCTTCAGGATCTTCCAGAATTCCGCCGGCCAATACATCAAGAAGCGTGCGGTCGGATTCCTCATCGTAAATCGGTTTATCGAGCGATACGTAAGAGTTTAGCGGAATATGCTTTTGTCTGGTCGCCGTCTTGATGGCCGTAATGATCTGACGGACAATGCAAAGCTCTGCAAAGGCTCGGAATGAGGAAAGTTTATCTCCCCGGTAATCGCGTATGCCCTTGTAGAGACCGATCATGCCTTCCTGAATGATATCTTCACGGTCGGCTCCGATCAAAAAATAGGATCGCGCTTTCATCCGGACAATGGGTCTGAACTTTGTAATCAGAAAGTCCAGCGCCTCGGTGTCACCGCTATGGACCAGGCCGACAAGTTCTTCATCTGTGAAAACCGCTAAACGCTGCTGCTGAACTTGCTCCTGATTCCCCACGGGCTTTCCCTCCGGTCACGCGAGCTCTTTGCCTTAGTATACAGGATAGAAAAATTAAGCGTCAACCACTCATTGACCGCCTCTTCTCCATTTTTCGAAAATTTCAGCTACTTCATCCGATAGCTGGATTTTAGAAATAGCCCGGCTGTCCTGGATCTCCTTCACCCTTTTCGAAATCCGCTTTTCGATTTCTTCCATTTCGATTTCGAATTCCCGCGCAGAAATGCGAAGCGCCCCCTGAGCGAAGATGACCCGCTGTTCCGTATTATCCGAAGTCGCCACATAAATTTGATCCCGGCGGTTCCGGAGAGCGGCGGCCAGCTTCTCAATCCGTTCATCCGCCGTCTCGTTCTGCCGTGTATAAATCACTTCCACCCGGTGCCTGCTGTTTTTGCTTTCCAGACCCGGAACAAGATGGGCATCGAAAATGACGATGACCCGCCACCCTTTGTAGCTCGCATACTCAGCCATCCGGTCAAGTAACCGGTCCCGGGCGTCCGCCAGCCGGGAATCCTTCAGCTGTTTCAATTCCTTCCAGTCACCGATGATGTTGTAGCCGTCCACCAGCAGGATATCCATGGCTCACCCCAGCGGATTCCGTTTCCGGTAAACTTCATAGATCAGCAGACCGGCAGCCACAGAAGCATTGAGGGAGGTGACATGCCCTGACATCGGCAGCTTGTACAGGAAATCGCATTTATCCCGCAGCAGCCGCCCCATTCCTTTTCCCTCACTCCCGATAATGACAGCAAGCGGCAGACCCGCGTCCATCCGCCGGTAATCCTGCGCACCTTTGGCGTCGGTGCCGGCAATCCAGACACCGCGCGCTTTCAGTTCATCCACTGTCTGAGCCAAATTTCCGACACGGACGACAGGAACATGCTCGATTGCGCCCGTCGACGCTTTTGCTACTGTCGCCGTCAGACTGACCGATCGCCGCTTCGGGATAATGATGCCATGGACACCCGCAGCGTCCGCCGTCCTCAAAATGGAACCGAGATTATGGGGGTCCTCGAGTTCATCCAACACAATAAAAAACGGGTCTTCCTGCCGTTTTGCCGCTGCATCGAACAGATCCTCAAGTTCCGCATAGTCATATGCCGCAACGGACGCGGCGATTCCCTGGTGAGCTGCATCCGTCAGGGAATCGATTTTTTTCTTCGGTACATACTGAACCAAAACCCCCTGCTCTTTTGCAAGCGATAGAAGTTCACCGATTCCTTTTTTCTGCACACCTTCTGCTATCCAGATTTTGTTCATTTCCCTGCCGGACCGGAGAGCCTCGAGCACAGGGTTCCTGCCGGCAATGATTTCAGGCGTCTCATTCCTCATGTCGCTGTTCCTCTCCTTTCATCGGCATAGCGGATCGAAAGTCCGATCAGCTCTTCAAGACGCCTGTACTCTTCTTTTAAATAAAGCCAGCCGAGTACCGCCTCATAAGCTGTACTAAAATTGTACGTCTGTACATCCGTGTTTTTCGGGACAGTACCCGATTTCGCATTGCGGCCCCGCCGCATGACCGCCAATTCCTGTTCGGTCAGAGTCGATTCATCAACAAAGCGCTTAAGCACTGCTGCCTGTGCCTTAGCAGAGACGAACGCTGTCGCGGCACGGTGCAGCTGATTCGGCCGAATATTGCCGGTACGGATCAAATGTTCCCGCACTGCCTGTTCATAGACAGCATCCCCCATGTAGGCAAGGGCAAGGGCGTTCAACTGATCAACGTCCTGCTTCCGCAACTTCTCCATCCACTCATCCCCTCTTCCAGCGCGTGCCTTGCGCGGTGTCTTCGAGGACAATGTTTTTTTCCTTGAGCAGATCCCTGATTTCATCCGCACGCTGGAAATTCCGGTTCTTCCTGGCTTCCACGCGCTCTTCAAGAAGCGCTTCGATATCAGCATCCAGCAGTTCTTCTTCTTGACCGAAAGAAAACCCGAGCACATCGGAAAGTTCTTCAAATAGATCGAGGAATTTTTGCAGCACTTCACTTGCCGTCTGCTCCTCTTTCAGGTACGTATTCGAAAGGCGCGCTAAATCGAAAAGACTTGAAATCGCTTTTGCTGTATTGAAGTCATCATCCATGGCCTCAGTGAATTCCGTTCTGATCCCCGCAATTTCTTTCAGCCAATTTTCAGTGTCTTTTCCCATATCCGCCGATACTCCAAGCCTGTGCCGGAGGTTGAAGCAGGCCGTCTGAAGCCGTTCGAGACCAGCTGCCGCATCATCGACTAGTTCTTGTGAAAAATTGATCGGATGCCGGTAATGAACAGACAGCATGAAAAAGCGGAGCACCATCGGATCAAGCTGCTTTAAAATATCATGAACAAGCACGAAATTGCCGAGTGATTTGGACATCTTTTCGTTTTCGATATTAATGTAGCCATTGTGCATCCAGTACCGGGCAAATGTTTGCTCAGTCAGTGCTTCCGACTGTGCGATCTCATTTTCATGGTGGGGGAAGGTGAGGTCCTGCCCCCCCGCGTGGATATCCAGCGTATCTCCAAGATGAGTGCGGGCCATGACGGAGCATTCGATATGCCAGCCCGGACGGCCTCGGCCCCAAGGGCTCTCCCACTGGATCTCCCCCGGTTTTGCCGCTTTCCAAAGAGTGAAATCGAGCTCATCCTCTTTTTTATCCCCCGCTTCAATCCGGGCGCCTACCTTCAATTCGTCGATGGATTGGTGGGACAGTTTGCCATACCCTTCGAATTTCCGGGTCCGGTAATAAACATCGCCTTCTGACTCATAAGCATACCCTTTATCTTCCAGCACACGAATGAACTCAATAATCTCTTCCATGTGATCCGTCACCCGCGGATGCGCATCCGCCCTCAGGCAGCCGAGCGCTCCTGTATCTTCAAAATATGCATTGATGAATCGTTCTGCCACTTGCGGCACGTCTTCACCCAGCTCTTTGGCTGTCCGGATCAACTTATCATCCACATCAGTAAAATTGGAAATATACGTTACATCAAACCCTCGGTAAATTAAATATCGCCGAACGGTATCATATACAATAGCAGGCCGGGCATTACCAATATGGATGTAATTGTAAACTGTCGGTCCGCATACGTACATTTTCACTTTGCCCTCTTCAAGGGGCACAAACGGCTCCTTCTGCCGTGTCAATGAATTAAAAATTTGCAGCGCCATAGTCTTCCTCCTTACCGTATACTTCTTGTTTTCAATTCTTCTAGTTCTTCTCTCAGCTCTCCGATTTGCCGTTCAAGCATATTGCACCGGTCTGCAACCGGATCCGGCATATTCTGATGATCCAGATCCCGCTTGACCCTTACGCCGTCCTGGACTACCACACGGCCGGGAATGCCGACAACTGTCGAATTGGCCGGCACATCCTTTAGGACAACGGAGCCCGCACCCACTTTTGAATTCTCACCGATCGTAATCGAACCGAGCACTTTGGCTCCTGAAGCGATGAGCACATTATCTTCAAGCGTCGGATGGCGCTTCCCTTTTTCCTTCCCTGTGCCGCCGAGTGTAACTCCTTGAAAAATCGTCACATTGTCCCCGATCTCGCAGGTCTCTCCGATGACGACCCCCATACCGTGATCAATGAAAAAACGGCGGCCGATCCGTGCCCCCGGATGGATTTCAATCCCGGTAAAAAAGCGGCTTATCTGTGAAATGACACGGGCAACAAAGAACATTCCCCTTTCAAAGAAAAAGTGGGCAATCCGGTGAGCCCAGATTGCATGAATCCCTGAGTAAGTCAGTACCACTTCAAAGAATGTCCGGGCTGCAGGATCCTGTTCAAACACGACTTCCACATCTTCTCTTATCCGCCCCCACATAACCTCTCCTCCTTTCAGACAATTAAAAAACGTCTCTGCCATCAGCTGACAGAGACGCATAAGCGCGGTTCCACTCTGAATTGGAAAAGCACAACTTCGCTTTTCCCTCTCCATAAGCCTGTAACGCAGGCAATACGGCTGGCTTACTTCCATTCGGCGCAGCACTCAGGGATGCAATTCGGCAGACCAGCGGCACGGATCACTTTCAGCCAATGATGATCCTCTCTTTAGAACTTGCTCTGCGTACTTCTTCCCGTCAGCGTTTTTGTTCCACGATTGTACCCCCATTGTACACCTTCCGGCACGGAAGTCAACTTAACTGGATAGCTGCTGCGAAATGCGGGCTATGGCTTTATCACGGCCAAGAAGCGAAATCGCTTCCGGCAGATCCGGTCCATGCATCTGACCCGTTGCCGCTATGCGGATTGGCATAAATAGATTTTTCCCCTTGTGCCCCGTCTCTTTCTGGACGGCTTTAATGGCGCTTTTCACATCAGCGGGGCCGAATGAATCCAGCACCTCCAACTGCTTCCTGAACGATTCCATCACTTCCGGCACCTGTTCGCCTGCCAGCACTTCTTTTGATGCTTCATCGAATACAAGCTCATCGGTGAAGAATAAAGAGGACAGTTCGACAATCTCAGCTCCATAACTGAGCTGTTCATGGTAAAGAGCAACCAGGCGGATTGCCCACTCGCGTTTTTCCGCAGTCAGCTCTTCCGGCAAACGCCCCGCTTTTTGCAGATGCGGTAGCGCAAGGGCAATTACATCCTCAAGCGGCAACTTTTTCATATACTGGTTATTCATCCACATCAGCTTCTGTTTATCGAACATGGACGGGGACTTTGATAAGCGTTCTACACTGAAGAGATCGATGAGCTCTTCTTTTGAGAACACTTCCTCTTCCCCTTCCGGTGACCAGCCGAGAAGTGAGAAGAAGTTGAACAGCGCTTCCGGAATATAGCCGAGCTCCCGGTATTGGGAAATAAACTGGATGATCGATTCATCCCGCTTGGACAGCTTCTTCCGTTCCTCATTGACAATCAGCGTCATATGACCATATCGCGGATGATCCCACCCGAAAGCATCGAACACCATCATCTGTTTCGGCGTATTGGATAAATGCTCTTCGCCCCGGAAGACATGGCTGATCTTCATCAGATGGTCATCGATGACTACAGCGAAATTATAAGTCGGAATACCGTTCGCTTTGACAATGACCCAGTCGCCGATATCCTTCGATTCAAAACTGATTGGGCCGCGGACGAGATCGTCAAACTTGTACGTCACCTCGTCCGGCACTTTCATCCGGATCGTGTAAGGCATACCGGCCGCTTCTTTTGCAGCGGCTTCTTGCGCCGACAAGTGACGGCACGCCCCTCCATACATGGGTGCCTTGCCGGCTGCACGCTGTGCTTCCCGCTCAGCTTCGAGTTCCTCAGGAGTATGGAAGCACTTATAGGCCAACCCTTTTTCCAGCATTTCCTGCGCATACTTCGTATACAATTCCAGCCGTTCCATCTGGCGGTATGGTCCGTAATCCCCGCCGATATCTACAGACTCATCGTATTCGATGCCAAGCCATTTCAAATTATCGAGCTGGGAAAGTTCCCCCGTTTCAATATTGCGTCCGATATCCGTGTCCTCGATCCGGACGATGAATTTACCGTTGTTGTGCCGTGCAAATAAGTAATTGAACAAAGCTGTGCGGGCGCCCCCGATATGTAAATGGCCTGTCGGGCTCGGCGCATAGCGCACCCTTACTTCTTGTGTCATAATCGTCTGCCTCCTGTAATCGCCTTATTTCTTTGCTATTTTACCATGACCCTCCGGCGCTTCAAGCGCCCTGTTTCACGAGAAGAATGACTGCCAGTGACGCAATCCCCTCTCCCCGTCCTGTAAATCCGAGATGTTCTGAAGTGGTCGCTTTAATATTGACCTGCGCTGGATCCGCCTCCAGCAGCTGAGCAACTGATTCCCGTATCCTATCAATATACGGCGCAAGCTTCGGTGCCTGGGCTATGACAGTACAATCCACATTGCCGAGCACGTATCCCTGCTCTTTTACGTAGGACCAGATATGCGATAGCAATTTTTTTGAGTCTGCATCTTTGAACGCAGGGTCGGTATCCGGAAAATGCTTTCCGATATCCCCTCCGCCGATTGCACCAAGTGCCGCATCCGTGATGGTATGTAACAGAACATCCGCATCCGAATGTCCCAGCAGACCTTTACTGTGCGGAATCTCAATTCCGCCAAGAATAAAAGGGCGCCCTTCCTTCAGCTGATGAACATCGTACCCTTGTCCGATTCGGATCATTTTTCTTCCTCCTGCTGCCGGCTGGCGAGAATCGCTTTTCCATGGATCAGATCATCCGGCGTTGTGATTTTGATATTTTCATAGCTGCTTTCCACGATCTGAACGCGCTGACCGATCCTTTCTGCAAGCATGGCTTCATCGGTCCCCAAAAACCCCTGCTCTGCTGCCGATTTCACTGCTTCCAGCAGCAAGCCATAACGGAAAGCCTGCGGCGTCTGGATCATCCACAGGCTCTCCCGATCAATAGTTTCAGAGACGAAGCCTTCTTTCTCTTTCTTGATAGTGTCTTTCACTCGGACTCCTGCAATCGCCGCGCCTTGCTCCTGGGCTGCTTCCGCGAGCCGAGTAATGACTTCCTGGCTGACGAATGGACGCGCCGCATCATGCACAAGAACGACTTCACATTCCGGAATCACTTCCAGACAAGCTCTTACGCTGTCCTGCCGCTCCGTCCCGCCATCTGCAAACCCCGCTACCTTTTTTAAGCCAAGCCGCCGGATCTCTGATTCGATTACGTCCCGTTCTTCCTGTTTAACAGCAAGCCACACGGCTTCGCATGCCGGGTCTTGTTCAAACACTTCTAGGGTGTGAATAAACACCGGTTTGCCTGAAAGTTCAAGAAGCAGTTTGTTTTTTCCTGCTTTCATCCGTCGTCCGCTTCCTGCAGCGGGCAATATGGCTGTATAGTTCATTTAACCTGCACCTTTCATCCATTGGCTGTTTTCCGCTGTCCTTCACGCGGTTTTGCAAAAATCATGCGGCCTGCAGATGTTTGGAGGACGCTCGTCACCGTTACATGAATCGCTTGTCCGATATATCCCTTGCCGTCTTCAATTACGATCATCGTTCCGTCATCAAGATAACCTACACCTTGATTCGGCTCTTTACCATCCTTGATAACCGAGGTATACAAATCTTCGCCCGGAATGACAACCGGTTTGACGGCGTTTGCCAAGTCATTGATGTTCAGAACCGGGACTCCATGGAGCTCGCAGACTTTATTTAAATTAAAATCATTCGTCACAACCTGCCCGCCCATCTTTTGCGCAGCACGCATCAATTTCATATCAACTTCTTGCACGTCTTCGAAGTCAAGATCGGTAATGGTGATTTTCTCTGCCCGTTCATCCTGCAGGCGCTTCAGCACATCGAGCCCCCGGCGTCCGCGCGTCCGTTTCAAGGTATCGGAAGAATCGGCGATGTGCTGAAGTTCCGCCAGCACAAATTGCGGAATGACAAGAATGCCTTCCATGAACCCGGTTGCCGAAATATCAGCGATACGTCCATCGATGATCACACTCGTATCGAGCAACTTATATAACGGAGCGGATTCCGGTTCTTCAGTTTCCTTCTTTTTTACTGCAGCTACTTTTGCCGATGTAAAAGCACCTACAATTTCCTCTTTCTTCTTGAATCCTACCTGAAAACCGAGATAACCGAGTACAACAGACAGGACAATCGGAGCCGCTGTCTCAATTATCGGGACGTCAATTGCGCTGAGCGCAAAGCCGATCAGGAAGGCGACAGTAAGCCCGATGATCAGCCCGACTGTCCCGAACAGCAAATCACCGGTTGGTGTCCGCAGGAGCCAATCTTCCATCCACTTCATAAAATTGACGAGGTAATCGACAAGAAGAAGCGACAGCAGCAAAAATACAGCTGCGCCGATTACAGCGGCAACATACGGGTTGTTGATCCAAGGGTTATCGAGAACAGTAATGAGTTCAAAAGCATAAGGAAGAAATAAAATTCCGACAGCCGCTCCAATCAACAGAAACACTACTTGAATAATCCGTTTCAGCATAGTTCCACCTCCTTTTTCTCGATTATACACGTTTTGGGAATGAAAGGCTTACAGTGTCTATCTGAACTTAAAAAGGAGGCTGTCGCCTCCTTCTTCAAGAAAAGATCTCCCGCAGCGCTTCTCCCACATTTTCGACACCGACCACGTCGATCCCTTCCGGATAATCCCATCCACCTAAATTGGAAGCCGGAACGATCGCCCTGCGGAAGCCGAGCTTCGCCGCTTCCTGGACACGCTGTTCAATTCGGGAAACCCTGCGGATTTCCCCGGTCAGCCCCACTTCTCCGATAATACAATCATCAACCTTGGAAGGCTTGTCGCGGAAACTCGAAACAATGCTGGCAAGAACCGCCAAGTCAATCGCAGGCTCGTCAAGCTTCACTCCTCCAGCTACTTTAATGTAAGCGTCATGTGTCTGAAGCAGCATACCGGCCCGCTTTTCAAGAACCGCCATAAGAAGTGAGACCCGGTTTTGTTCAAGTCCCGTCGCCATGCGTTTTGGATAATTAAAACTCGACTCCGTAACAAGCGCCTGGATTTCAACAAGAATCGGACGTGTCCCTTCCATTGAAGCGACGACGACAGACCCGGATGCTCCATCCGCCCGCTCTTGGAGGAAAAGCTCTGAAGGATTCAATACTTCTTTCAACCCGCTCTGCAGCATCTCGAAAATCGCAATTTCATTTGTCGATCCAAACCGGTTCTTTACGCTCCGGAGAATACGGAATGTATGATGCCGTTCCCCTTCAAAGTAAAGGACGGTATCCACCATATGTTCTAAGAGACGCGGTCCTGCAATCTGCCCTTCTTTCGTTACATGACCAACAAGAAAAATGGCGATGTTTTTCGTTTTGGCGATCCGCATTAACTCGGCTGTACATTCCCGCACTTGTGACACGCTTCCAGGTGCAGAAGTTACTTCCGGATGGTGAACCGTCTGGATCGAATCGACGATAACAAATTTCGGATTCATTTCTTCGATAGTGTTGTGCAGCATCTCCAGATTTGTCTCTGCAAGAATGAACAGATCTGGCGACGTGACCCCAAGCCGTTCTGCCCTCAGCTTCGTCTGCCGGATGGATTCCTCCCCGGAAATGTAAAGAACCCGTTCTCCTCTATTTGCCAGTAAAGCCGAGACTTGGAGCAGCAGCGTCGACTTTCCGATTCCAGGGTCCCCGCCGATCAGTACAAGTGAGCCGGGCACAATTCCGCCGCCCAGAACCCGGTTCAGCTCCCCAAGTTCAGTGGTCACGCGCGGCGCTTCTTTCGTCTCCACCGCCGTAATCGGTGTCGCTTTCTGTGACGTCACTGTATGCTGAAAAGCTCCCCGTGGTCCCTTCGTCTGGGTCACTTCCACCTCTTCAACCATCGTATTCCAACTTCCGCATCCCGGACAGCGCCCCATCCATTTCGGGGACTCGTATCCGCACGTCTGGCACATGAACTTTGTTTTTTTCTTTGCCATAGGATCCTCCTTGCAATTTCTCTATCTTTCATTGTATCAAACCGAACAGAAGTTCTCTACCTTCTGGAATTTAATCTGCCTGCCGCTACTCATCACACCAGAAGTCGGAGCTCAATCAAAAAATCCGCCAGGGAATGTTCTCTGGCGGATAATCCGTTTTATTTTTTATTGCTAGTAACAGCTTCTTTCGTGCGGATAATAAATTCATCGTTTTCCACATCGAATACAACACGATGACCGGTAAGGACTTCGCCTTTAAGAAGTTCCTCAGACAGCCGATCCTCCACATGCTTCTGGAGAGCCCGGCGGAGTGGACGAGCACCATAATCAGGATCGTAGCCTTCCTCAGCAATTTTCTGTTTTGCTGCATCTGTCAGTTCGAGGTCAATGTGCTGTTCCTGCAGCCGTTTTGTCAGCTGTTCGGACATAAGTGTGACGATGTCCGTAAGGTGCTCTTTTTCAAGCGGATGAAAGACGATGGTTTCATCGATCCGGTTCAGGAATTCCGGACGGAACGCTTTCTTCAGCTCTTCCATCATCCGATTCTTCATATCGCGGTACTCAGACTTTGTATCGCCGAGATTAAAACCGACATGTTTATCGAATTTGATTGCCTGCGCCCCGACATTGGATGTCATAATGACGACGGTATTGCGGAAATCGACGCGGCGGCCTTTTGAATCTGTAAGCCAGCCATCTTCAAGCACCTGCAGCAGCAGATTGAAAACATCAGGATGTGCTTTCTCGATCTCATCCAACAGGATGACTGAATAAGGCTTTCTGCGGACTTTTTCCGTCAGTTGACCGCCTTCTTCATACCCTACATATCCTGGAGGTGAACCGACAAGCCGTGAAGTCGAGTGTTTTTCCATATACTCGGACATATCAATCCGAATCATAGCGTCTTCATCGCCGAACATCGATTCCGCCAGTGCACGTGCGAGTTCTGTTTTACCGACACCAGTGGGACCGAGAAAAATGAATGAACCGATTGGCCGTTTCGGATCTTTCAGACCGGCACGGGCCCGGCGGACCGCTTTGGCAATCGCTTTGATCGCTTCTTCCTGGCCAATGACACGCTCGTGGAGGATGCCTTCCATATTAAGAAGTTTATCAGATTCTGTCTGAGCAAGACGTGAAACCGGGATACCGGTCCACATAGCCACGACTTTCGCTACATCTTCCACTGTCACTTCTGATTCTTCTTTTCCTTGCTTCTCTTTCCACTGCTTTTTCGTCTGTTCCAATTCGTCTTTCAGTTTCTGTTCTGAATCACGTAAAGAAGCGGCTTTTTCGAATGCCTGGCTCTGGACTGCAGCATTCTTTTCGGAGCGTACTGCTTCCAGACGCTGTTCAAGCTCCTTTAGATTCGGTGGGGCCGTATACGAACGAAGACGTACTTTAGAGCCTGCTTCATCAATCAGATCAATCGCTTTATCCGGAAGAAAACGATCTGAAATATAGCGGTCGGACATCTTTGCTGCCGCTTCAATCGCTTCATCCGTGATTTTCACGCGGTGATGTGCCTCATAGCGGTCACGCAGCCCTTTGATGATCTGGATGGATTCTTCCACCGTAGGCTCATCCACTTGTATCGGTTGGAAACGACGTTCAAGCGCTGCATCTTTCTCGATATATTTTCGATACTCATCAAGTGTTGTTGCACCGATACACTGCAATTCTCCCCGGGCAAGTGATGGTTTGAGGATATTGGAAGCATCGATTGCACCTTCTGCGCCGCCTGCACCGATTAAGGTATGGAGTTCATCGATGAAAAGGATGATGTTTCCTGCCTGACGGATTTCATCCATCACCTTTTTCAGTCGATCCTCAAATTCGCCTCGATATTTGGTTCCAGCCACGACTGTCCCCATATCCAATACCATGACCCGTTTATCCCGCAGCGTCTCTGGAATTTCATTGCTGACAATCTGCTGGGCAAGACCTTCTGCGATGGCTGTTTTCCCGACTCCAGGTTCCCCGATCAGAACCGGATTGTTCTTCGTTCTTCGGCTCAGCACTTCAATAACACGTGTAATTTCCTTGCTGCGGCCGATCACCGGATCAAGGCTTCCTTCCCGCGCAATCTGCGTCAAGTCCCGTGCCAGACCATCAAGGGTCGGCGTGTTTGCAGAAGCATTCGGATTGCTGCCGCCCGTTGACGGTGATTGTTCGTTGCTTCCCAACAGCTGCAGAACCTGCTGACGGGCTTTATTCAAGCTGACATCCGCATTCGCCAGTACGCGAGCTGCAATGCCCTCTCCTTCACGAATCAGCGCCAGCAGCAAGTGTTCCGTACCAATATAAGAATGGCCGAGTTTCCGTGACTCATCGACCGACAGTTCAATCACTTTCTTTGCCCGCGGTGTATAATGTACGATCGGGCCTACTTCCTCTTCACCAACACCGATCAATTCTTTAATGCCGTCTTCAATCAGTTGCGGGTTCACCCCAATGGCTTCCAGTGCTTTGGCTGCGATGCCTCCGCCCTCACGGATCAATCCAAGCAGGATATGCTCGGTGCCGATCGCATCATGCTTCAAGCGGATAGCTTCTTCCTGGGCCAGCTGAAGAACTTTTTGCGCTCGCTGTGTAAAACGGTTGAACATCATGCTGAATCCTCTCCCTCTTGTTTATCATGGTCATTCACAAGCCGTTCACGGAATAATTTCGCCCGTGCCCGGTCACGTTCGTTCGGCTGCAGCGGACGCTCTGCATAATGCTGCAGAAAAGCCGGCTGCATAAAAATCATCAATTCATTCAATACGGACATGTCCATATCATTTATCAAATCCAGATCGATTCCAAGACGGACATCCGATAGGCACTTTGCCGCCTCTTCAGTCGAAAGGAGACGGGCATGTGTCAGTATGCCGAGGGAACGGTATATCCGGTCTTCCAGTGCGGAAGGCGACTGCTCCAGTATGGCTCGGCGTGCACGCCGTTCTTGTTCAATCAATTGTAATGTTATATTTTCTAGCTCCTGCAGAATCTCGTGTTCTGACATACCAAGCGTTGTCTGGTTCGATATCTGGTAAACGTTCCCGAGAGCTTCGCTGCCCTCTCCGTAACTGCCACGGGCTACCATACCAAGGCGGGAAATAGCAGGAATGATACGGTCGATTTGCCGGGTCATAGTGAGAGCGGGCAAGTGAACCATCACTGATGCCCGCATACCGGTTCCCGTGTTTGTCGGACAGCTTGTTAAAAATCCATATGTTTCATGGAAAGCATACGCAAGCTTTTTTTCAAGAAATGTATCCAATGAATCTGCTTTTTCATAAGCTTCCTGTAGCCGGAAACCGGGTTGCAGGCTCTGAATCCGCAAATGATCTTCTTCGTTGATCATGACGCTCAACTCTTCATTGGTTGAGAGCAGCACTGAACCGGAATGCTCCCCTTTTGCCAGTAATGGGCTGATCAGATGTTTTTCAACTAAAATCTGACGTTTTAGGTCGGGAGTTTCCTGAATATCGATATGAGTGAAATCTTCCGGAGGTTCTCTGTCTTCTTTAAGTATGGCAGATACCCTCTCATCCACTTTTTTCGCTTCTTCATCCGTGAATGCATATGGAAATCTGAATTCCGCTAAGTTTCTTGCCAAGCGCACTCGCGTACTCATCACAATGTCTGAATGTTCCCCTTCATTGGACATCCAGCTTGTCGCACTGTTTCTCAGGAAATGGTCAATTGCCATCTGCTTCACCCCCTGCGTCGAGCTGCGCATTTAATCCCTTGATCCGATCCCGAAGGCTTGCCGCTTCTTCGAATTGTTCATCAGCTATGGCTTCTTGCATCTGCCGCCGAAGCTCGTCTATTTCTTTACGGATTTTTATTGTTCTTCCGAAGGAAAGCGGAACCTTTCCCTTATGTTCTGCATGGCCATTATGAAGCCGTCGGAACATATCATCGAGTTGAGGAGAAAATGTCTCATAGCATTCTGCGCAGCCGAACTTACCCAGTTTCATGAATTTTGCAAAAGAAAAGCCGCATGCCGGACAGGTGACTGTCTCGCTTTTTCTCGGACTCATCGCCGGATGATGCTGAACCGGCAGCCAGTTCGATAGAAAGTCATTTATCCCAAACGGACTTTGATCGAACAGGCTAAAGATATGGTGATTTTCCGCTGCGCATACGTGACATAAGTGACGTTCTGTCACTTCTCCCTGCTGGTTCTGTGTCACTGTCACAGTTGCAGGACGCTCATGGCACTGCTCACAAACCATTCCCGTACCCCCTTAACAATCAGTCTCTATACAAAACAGTAAAAAGCATAGCTGTCAAAATACGCGCGCGAATTTCGTCACGTTTCGGTAAGGGCAGAAGTAACGCTTGACGGTCCACTGCGCTCATCATGAGTTTCGCCTCACGTTCTGAAATAATATCTTCCTCCAGAAGCCTAAAAATGATGTCTTTAGCAATATTCTGAGCTGCTCCCTCTCGAAGGCGTTCAAGAATTCCTTCGATTAATTCTGACTTTTCGTGAAGGCGAACTCTTTTAATTCGGATATACCCACCACCACCCCGCTTACTTTCGACTATATAACCGCGGTCAGCGGTGAAACGGGTTTTAATGACGTAGTTAATTTGAGAAGGAACGCATTGGAACTTCTCCGCGATTTCACTTCGTTTAATTTCTACGTGCTCTCTTTCACTACGTTCAATTCTTTGCTTTAAATATCCTTCAATTATATCTGAAATATTCCGCATAGGCCTCACCTCACTGAGACATGCCGCAGTCATTTTTTGACTTTGACTATATTTGACTTAATTATAGCGCGACCTATACATTTTATCAATTAGAATGCTTACTTTGCTGACGATCAATGTTCATTAGATATACGGGAGATAAAGTCTTTGATGTGACTGCCCACTGACTTTGTTTCTTCTTCCATATACCTTGTCTTATATTCCCCATCCTCTTCCCATATTTCGACTACATCTCCTTCGGCAGGATCATGGAGAAACTGGGCCACCGGAAATGTGAATCTTTCATGCTCGGCTTTTAATGATTGAAGAACAGCGGTGTCTCCATCGAGTTTTTCCACTTTATATTTTCCTTTTCTCATTTTTCTCACCTCATCTTTACTTTCCCCGGAAGTAATGAAATTCAACCTCTAGTTTCAAATTTTAACAGAAATTAATCTTTTTGATTTTCAAGTTGTGGGAATGGGGTGGAGTTAATACAAAAAAGCAGCCGCCGAAGCAAAATTGCTTCGGC